>NZ_KQ969521.1:1011561-1017930 GCF_001578935.1 Streptococcus oralis
TTTTTTATTCCATCTCAAAAACGTCACTCTCTTGTTTGTTTGGTAGGACCAATGAAAGCAAGATTCCGATAATAGCTGGCACTAGCCATGGAAGAGAGGCAGCTGCAAAAGGAAGAGCGCTGACAAGATTTGCAAGAAACTCAACCTTAAATGAGCTTCCTAGGACGCTTGCAATGGCAATAGCTGTAACAACAGCAATTGTCAACTGCATACCTGGTTTTGAAAGAGCCACAAATTTGTTCACGATGACAATCATGACAATAGCAATCGTAATTGGGTACAAGATAACCAATACAGGGATTGAGTACTTGATAATCGCATCAAGACCCAAATTGGCAATCGCAAATCCAATCAAGGTAAAGGCTGTCGCATAAACCTTGTAGCTGATTTGCGGGAAGCGTTCATTAAAGAACTCTGCTGTGGACACAATCAGACCAACTGTTGTTGTAAAGCAGGTTACGGTAACCATAGCTGCAAGGAAGAGTTGAGCTGTTGAGCCAAAGATTTCTTGAGTGGCTTGTGACAAGATGTAAACACCTGGTGTTCCACCCTTCATAGCTTCAGCAGGTACTGGGAAATGATTTCCAAGGAAACCTAAACCGATGTAAAGAGCGCTGAAGGCAAGGGCAACAACGATACCAACAACCCAAATAGTTGAAATGTATTCTTTCTTACTTGAAAATCCAAGTTGTTTCAAGGTTTGAACTGCGATTACGCTAAAGGCAACTGAGGCAAGGGCATCCAAGGTATTATAACCTTCTAGGAATCCTGTACCAAAGGCAGAAGCTTGATAAGCAGCTGACGCAGTTTGAGGACTTGTTCCACCGTATTTGAAGGCACCTAGTACAACCAAGATAACGATCAACAAGGCAAAGACTGGCGTTAAAACACGTCCGATTCGATCCAAGATTTTTGATGGATTGAGCGAGATCAAATAAGCTGCTGCAAAATACAGTACAGTAAAAACAATCAAGCCAAGTCCTTTATTGGCATCCGACAAGAGGGGGCTAATCCCGACTTCGTAAGCCGTTGTGGCTGTACGTGGAATGGCAAAGAAGGGACCAATTGATAGATAGAGGACTGCAAGATAAAGTGTCGCAAACCAAGGTGAAATTTTCTTAGAAATCTCGTGAATGTATCCTTTCGGGTTTAGTGTTCCAATAATGAGAGTCAAAACGGCGATACCGACGCCTGAAAAGACAAAACCTGCAATGGCAGGAAGAAAATGTTCTCCAGATAGGGCACCTAGAGAAGGCGGAAAAATCAAGTTCCCCGCACCAAAAAATATTCCAAACAGGAGCAAACCTGTTAGGGCACCTTTTTTAGCCATAAAGAATCTCCTTCATATTTCTAAAATACTGACCTAGTATATCACGAATAAGAGTATGAAAAAAGCATCACGAAGTAAATATTGAATGTTTTCAATATTTTTAAAAATAAGAATTATCTAAAAACAAAATCCCTCACTCAGTTAGAACTGAGCAAGGGAAGATTAGGATCTATCGCAATAGAGGTTTAAAGATTTTCAAAGGCCGTCATTCCACCTTGAACATTGATAACGTCATAACCCTGTTCAGCTAGAAATTGACAAGCACGCGCTGACCTCATCCCAGATTTACAAATGACATAATGCAAGAGGTCCTTGTCCATTTGATCATAGATATCAGCTAATTGACTAAGTGGTAGGTTCTGAGCACCTTCTAAATGAAGCGTCTGGAACTCTTCTGCTTCTCTCACGTCTACTAGAGAAAGCTTCTCATTTTGATAAAGCTGGTAAAATGCATCGAAGGCTATTTCTTTCATTCTTTTTCTCCTAATACTCTTCGAAAATCAAATTTAAACCACATCAGCGTCGCCTTACCGTAGGTATGGTTACTGACTTCGTCAGTTCTATCCACAAACCTCAAAACAGTGTTTTGAGCTGACTTCGTCAGTTCTATCCACAAACCTCAAAACAGTGTTTTGAGCTGACTTCGTCAGTTCTATCTGCAACCTCAAAGCTGTACTTTGAGCAACCTGCAGCTAGCTTCCTAGTTTGCTCTTTGATTTTCATTGGCTATAAAATTGTTTTAATTCTTTTTTTCAAATCTGGCACCACTTCTGTCTCAAACCAAGGATTCTTAGCCATCCAGATTTGATTACGAGGAGAAGGGTGAACTAAAGGAAAATACTCTGGTAAATAGTCTTTGTAGTGTTTTACGCGCTCTGTTACCTTGCCACTAACTTTCTCATGAAGATAGTAGGCTTGGGCATACTGTCCAATCAAGAGAGTTAATCGAATATCGGGCAACTCTTGCAAGAGTTGGGGATGCCATTTTTCGGCAAAACCTTTACGAGGAGGAAGATCTCCTGACTTGCCATGTCCTGGAAAGTAAAAATCCATGGGTAACACCGCAAAATAACCTGAATTGTAAAAAGTATCTTCGTCAACACCTAGCCACTCACGCAAGCGATCGCCGCTCTTATCTTTCCAGTAAAGCCCTGCTTCTTGGGTTTTAAGCCCCGGAGCCTGACCGACAATATTGATGCGAGCTGTCTTTGGCGCTGCAAAGAGAGGTTCGATTCCGCGTTCTGTATAACTGACATTCTGCGGATCCGCCATGATAGCCTGCTTGATTCTTTCGATTTGAGACATCTGTTTTTCCTCCAAAAAGAAGTCCAAGCATAACATCTCAGACTTCTATCGTTTTATTTGATCAATTCATAAATAGCTTCTGCATAGATTGCTGCTGCTCGGAAGAGATCGTCCAAGGCGATAAATTCGTTGGCTTGGTGCATAGTGTCAATTGAGTCTGGGAACATCGCACCGTAGGCAACTCCACGTTCCAGCAAGCGACCAAAAGTACCACCACCGATCACTTGCTCGTGACCTTTAAGACCAGTTTGTTTTTCATAGACATTCAACAAGGTTTGCACAAGCGAATCTTCCATTGGTACATAGTGAGGGGTGTGACCGTGTTCAGAAAGGCTAACAGAAGCAACTGGCAAGTTTTCAAGGATTGACTTAATCTGCTCTGGACTGGTTCCTTTTGGATAACGGAAGTTGAGCGCAATGGTATTATCGCTACTCTTTTCATCAAAGCGGAAGACACCCGCATTCATGGAAAGAGCGCCCATCTTTTCATCCACATGAGCTACTTTCAAGTTTTTACCTTCATGGTCATTCAAGAGAATCTTCCCAGCGATGTCTAGGTAGTCTTTTGCAGGTCCAGCAAAGTCAAACTGGCTGAGGAAAAGGGCAAGGAAGGTCGCACCATTGACACCTGAAGCAGGCATAGCACCATGGGCAGATTTACCAATCACAGTCACCTTGTATTGACCAGCTTCTTCTTGGAGTTCTCCTCTGAGTCTGTGTTTTGAAACAAAGGCATCTAATTTAGCTTGCAAGTCAGCCAAGTCACCTGAAACGACTGCTGTCGCTGACTCAGGTACCATGTTTTCACGTAAACCACCTGTGAAACTGTGAAGACGAGCAGCACCTGTATTTTCACCTGCAAAGTGGAGGTATTCAGTGATGTTTCCTTTTTCACCATTGATGATTGGAAACTCAGCGTCTGGAGAGAAGCCAAAGTCTGGTTTTGCTAGTCCTACATGTTCAAAGTAGTAGTCCATGTCTGCCCAGCCTGATTCTTCGTCTGTTCCGACGATAAAGCGAACTTTCTTAGAAGTTGGAAGGCCCAATTCTTTGATGATTTTCAAACCATAGTAACAAGCTGTTGTAGGCCCCTTGTCGTCTGAAGCTCCACGCGCATAAAGACGACCGTCTTTGATAGTTGGTGTGTAAGGATCTGTGTCCCAACCACTACCAGCTGGCACTACGTCCATGTGAGCAAAGATTCCGAGAACTTCTTCTCCTTCACCAAACTCAAAATGTCCTGCGTAGTTATCAACATTTTTAGTTGGATAGCCATCACGGTCTGCGATTTCAAGGAATTTTTCCAAGGCTTTTACTGGACCAGGTCCAAATGGATGATCAGCATCGGCCTTGCTGTCATCACGTTCTGAGTTAATTTCCAAAAGACTAAACAAGTCAGCCAAGAGGTCTTCTTTGCGTTTTTCTACTTCTGCTGTAAAATCAATTGCTGTCATTTTTTCTTCTTTCTATCTTTTCTCGATGATTTCATCCACTGGCAAGCGGTAGCTTGGTTCCAATTTTTCGTCAGTGTAACCTACCGTAATCAAGAGTTCTGGGCGGAAACGGTCTTCGATGTCCAAAACCTCATTAACTTTTGATTTGTCAAATCCAAGAATAATGTTAGAACCGATTCCCTGGTCTGTCAAAGCCAGAACCAAGTTCATAGCAACCAAACCTGCATTGAGGGCAAGGTAGTCGCTGACTTGTTGTTCACTGTAACGCGCAAACTCGGCAGGCAGATTCTTCATAAAATATTGAAGTTGCTCTTCAGAAAAGTTATTAGCACCACCAACTCGGGCAATCTTACGAGCACGTTTGGCTAGATCTGTATCTGTAAACAAGGCAATGGTTACAGGTGCTGATGATACCTGCTCAAAGTTCGAACCATAAGCCAATTTTGCCAATTCAGCATTTTTCTCACGAACAACCACAAATTTCCAAGGTTGGCTGTTGTGGGCACTTGGGGCCAGGGTTGCGATTTCGATAGCCGTACGCACATCTTTGGGATCTACTGGTTTATCAGTAAAATGCTTAGTCGCATGACGTTTTTTATTTAATTCAAGAAATTTCATAATCGATTTCCTTTTCTAATTCTACTGCTTCCATTTTACCACAATTTGAAAGAGCTTGCAGAGATTTTTCATAGGAATAAGGCCTCCTCTTAGCCAGTGATAGGAATACATTCAGCGAATCTGTCTGTGACGGACAGGAGCTTCCCTCATCAACCAGAAGCATTCTGGTTTAAAGGCTTGGCCGTGCAGACCTGCCCCAATAATTCCCTCTTGATAATTTTTCTTTATCGACGCCATAAAAAATTTATATTGGAAAAGCTTCCTCTTCTCTGATATGCTAGCAATTAGAGCATCATCTTGAAGGAGAATAACATGAAAAAAGCTTTATTAACCCTATTATTAACTCCATTATTGGTTGCTTGCAGTCAGGGAAATTCAACGACTGAACCGTCTACGACCAAAACCATTGTCGTCGCTACCGCGGGGGACATCCCTCCATTTGACTACGAAGAAAATGGAAACCTAACTGGCTATGATGTAGAAGTTTTAAAGGCCATCGATGAAAAATTGCCCAACTATGAGGTACAGTTCCAAAAAACTGCTTGGGAGAGTATTTTCCCAGGAATCGATGCAGGCCGCTACCAAGCAGCTGCTAATAACCTCAGTTACACCAAGGAACGAGCTGAAAAATATCTCTACTCCCTCCCAATTGCTAAAAATCCATTAGTACTGGTCAGCCAAAAATCCCAATCCCTCACCTCACTTGATCAAATCGCTGGAAAAACGACTCAAGACGATACCGGTACATCCACTGCCAAACTGGTAACCGACTGGAATCAAGAGCATGCGAGTACCCCAGCAACTATCGACTATTCTGGTGAGGATGTTGGTAAACGCCTCTTTGATCTGGCCAACGGGGAATTTGATTTCTTGATTTTTGATAAAATTTCAGTTGAAAAGATTATCAAAGATCGGGGACTAGACCTAGCCGTTGTCGAGTTGGAGAGCAGCAACAATCCTAACAACTATATCGTTTTTGGCTCCGACCAAGAGGACTTCAAAAAAGAATTTGACACTGCCTTAAAAGGTCTCTACCAAGATGGAACCTTGGAAAAACTCAGTAATATCTATCTAGGTGGTTCTTACCTTCCAGATCAATCTCAGTTACCATAAGAGATATTAAAAACGATTGGACCAGCCAATCGTTTTTAATTTGTATTGGTTGTTTAGGGAACTCTTACAAAAAATCAAAATACTCCTTCACATCCTCTACATACCCATGCTTTTCAATTAAACTAGTTAAGAGTTCTAGATTGTGCCCCCGATAGTTGTCATCTCGACGTAGTTCTTCATACATTTCGATAAAAGGAAGACCCTTGGACTTAGCCAATTCTAACTCTGCTTCATAGTCATAAGCAACTTTTCGGAATAGAATATTTACCAATTCCCCATCTTCGACCTCTATCACGGCATACTGGGCACGGTGATTTTTTAACGCCTCCCAATTAAAATAGGGCATGCCAATCGACCCTGGATTGATGATTTGTTGTCCTTGACTGCCGTAACGAAGCAACTGCTTGTGGACATGACCATAGACTGCTACGTCCGTTTCCTCATCTAAAAGTTGGTCAAATTTTTCTGTATCATTCCCAACCAACAAGTCACCTCCATAATTTTTGTCAGGTAAATTATGAGAGAGAGAAAAACTCAGTCCCTCAACTG
>NZ_KQ969521.1:1019189-1051798 GCF_001578935.1 Streptococcus oralis
CTTCTTTTCCAGCAAAGGCAAGCTTCGTAGCCAGACAATCGTTGCAGGATCCATTCGCTCCATCAAAAACTGGGTCATTCGCATTGATTGGATTTCTTGTGGATCTTCCAAACCATATTCGCCATCCAAAGCCTCAAGGACACAATCATCCCAATTGCCTCGAACACTTGCCGTGATAGGAAGGTCATTCAGCAAGGAAATCAAGTCATGAGCACCTGGACCAGGTAGAAAAATATCTCCCAGAAGCCAGTACTCACTGGCTCCTTGAGTTTTAGCATCCGCAATCACTGCTTCTAGTGCAGTCACATTGCCATGAATATCTGATAAAATTGCGATTTTATGGTTCATGATGATTTCCTTCCGTTTGGTAATCTACACTCACTTCTGCCACTTGAGCCAATTCCACTTCTCCCTGAGGGTTCAACTTTCTCTGAACAGCTTCTGCGACTGCTCTTGGCACTCCAACTTCGACAATCTCATCCACACTGGCTTCCTTGATTTTAGTGAGAGACTTGAAGTGCTTCATGAGATTCTGCTTGCGTTTAGGTCCCAATCCTTCAATCCCATCCAGTTGTGAAGAAAAGGAATTTTTTGAGCGCAGTTGACGGTGGAAGGTGATCGCAAAGCGGTGCACCTCATCTTGGATGCGTTGGAGGAGGAAAAATTCCTGAGAATTGCGAGACAACTCCACCACCTCAAGCGGATCTCCGAAGAGCAGTTCATGGGTTTGGTGCTTATCATTCTTTTGCAGACCTGCAATTGGGATATCCAAACCTAGCTCTTCTTGAATAACCTGCTTAGCAATATTGACTTGCCCTTGTCCCCCATCAATGACAATCAAATCAGGAGGAGTCAAACCGTCTCGTTGAACTCGGCCATAACGTCTGCGAATAACCTCTCGCATACTAGCATAATCATCTGGTCCAACAACCGTTTTTATCTTGTACTTTCGGTAGTCTTTTTTACTCGGTTTGCCATTGACAAAGACCACCATGGCTGAAACAGGGCTAGTTCCCATGATATTAGAGTTGTCAAAGGACTCGATACGAACCGGAGTCGGGATTTGGAGCAAGCGTCCCAGATTTTCAATAGCTCCTTGGGTCTTTTCAACAGATTTTTCTAGCAGATTGAACTTCTGCTCCAGACTAACACGGGCATTTTTTATAGCTAGATTGACCAGTTGTTTTTTCTCTCCACGCTGGGGTTTGAGAATCTTGGTATCCACCAAGGCCTTGACGGCTTCTTCGTCAATATCCTGCGGAATCAATACTTCATTGGGAACCAGGTGAGATTTTTCTTGATAAAATTGTCCCACATAGGTCAAGAAGTCCTCATCCGGATCATTGTAGTAGGGGAAGAGATTGACATCCCTCTCAATGAGCTTGCCTTGACGAACAAAGAAAACCTGGACACACATCCAACCCTTGTCCACATAGTAGCCAAAGACATCCCGATTTTGGAGATCCTTTGCCATAACCCGTTGCTTGGTCCGAAGTGTTCCAATAGCCTGAATCAGGTCACGGTATTCCGCCGCACGTTCAAACTCCATACTTTGAGCTGCCTTTGCCATCTTACCCTTAAGGTCATCGATGATTTTGTCATCCTGCCCTTTTAGGAAATCAGAAACCTCCTGAGCCATGGACTTGAAATAAGCCACATCTTTCTTACAGATGGTATGGGCCATACACTGGCCGATATGGTAGTAAAAACAGACCTTAGACGGAGGATTGGTACACTTGCGAAAAGGAAAAATCCGATCCAATAGTCTCTTGATTTCATTGGCTGCCCCCACATCTGGATAGGGACCAAAATAAAGACCACCGTCCTTTTTGACCTGACGGGTGATAATCAATCGAGGATAGCGCTCATTGGTGATTTTGATGAAAGGATAAGACTTGTCGTCCTTAAGCATGATGTTGTACTTGGGCTTGTTTTCCTTGATAAGATTGATTTCTAGGAGAAGGGCCTCAATATTAGACTCAGTGACGATAAATTCAAAATCTACAATCTCAGATACCAGAGCCTCCGTCTTGGTATCATGACTGCCACGGAAATAGGACCGCACGCGATTGCGCAGATTTTTAGCCTTTCCTACATAGATAATAGTGCCATTTTTATCCTTGTGAATGTAGCATCCAGGGCTGGTCGGCAAGAGCTCTAGTTTTGATTTGATCAAGTTATTCATAGTTCCATTATAGCAAAAAGGCCGTAACAGGACGAACAAAAAGCCCCACCAATCACTTGTTGGAGGAGCTTTGATTTCTACCGACTTCATCTAGTCGCTACTGGTATAGAGTTCTTGAACAGCTGTCACATCCTGAGGCTGAATTCCATAATAGGAACCTGCCGGCTGCATGACAGAAGTCTCGTTGGTATGATCCAATCCGATAGCATGCCCCAGCTCATGCTCCGCCGTGTGCACGATCCGTTCATAAGAATAACCATAGTTTGGATTGGATAGATAATAGTGATTCAGGCGAACCGTTACAGATATAAATTGATTGGTTAACAAATTGGTTTGACTCTCGGCTTGACCTGCTACAGCGGTCGATCCATCATTCATCTCACTTGCCACAATATCTGCCTGACTAGGATCCGCAACCACCTCAAAGGTAAAGGCTCCCGTTTGATTCCAATTTTTTATAGCTTCTGCATAGGCACCTTGGAAGGTTTCATCCATTTGAGGTTCAATATAGATGCGAGCCGAGGCCTGAGCCCATTTACCTTCTGCATGTTGGTGACTATCTGTCTGAGACAAGACTTCCAGCGTTCCCGTCTCCTTCCACTGATTCCAGCCACCTTGACCAATCTTACTCATTTTTTCAACCTGATTGACCGCAGAATGAAAATCACCTGTCAGATACCAAACCACTCCAAAAGCAATGAGCAGTAGAATGACCACAGTCCAAACCAGACGCCAGAAGAAACGCCAAATTCCCAAAAGAAATCGGAAGAATAGTCGAATAATCCAGAACATGACGCCCCACCTTTCATAAAAATAAGAACCTATCTTGAAATCACATTTTCCTTGATCAAGATAGATTCTCTATTTTACTGAAGAAAGCTGAAAGAAACCTAAAACTAAAATAAACGTTCTTCCAAGACAAAGTCAATTGGTAAGGTAGCCAAAAAACGTTCCAATTGTTTTTCCCAGTAGTACCACTCGTGCTTACCTGGACTATGACTATAGGTCACCTCAAAACCAAGCTTTTTGAGGTTTTTCACTGCGAGATTATTGGCAGAGTAGAGATAGTCTTGCTCTCCACACCAAGCCCATAGTTTAGTCTTTTTATCGGATTTTGCAGCCATGCTTTCAAGCGAATGAGGACTAGCTGTCCAGTCTTTAATCTCTCCAAAAACTCCTCGCCAGTAGGCAAGTGACCCCAGATCCTGACTTTCAGGAGAAAATTCCTGAAAACTGAGCGCACCAGAAAAACTAGCCGCATGAGAAAAACGATTCGTCGATAGAGCGAGTTTGAAGGAACCATAACCTCCCATGGATAGACCTGCTATAAAGGTCTTTTCTCGCTTGCTGGTCATATTGGGGAAGAAACGTTTCATGACTTGGGGGAGTTCTTCTGCTAGAGCTGTATAGTAGTTATAGCCATACTGGGTATCTGTGTACCA
Organism: Streptococcus oralis; assembly: GCF_001578935.1. Lineage (GTDB taxonomy): Bacteria > Bacillota > Bacilli > Lactobacillales > Streptococcaceae > Streptococcus > Streptococcus oralis_R. The sequence continues at coordinate 1,022,817 of NZ_KQ969521.1, forward strand.
GCCATTGCTAGTATTGGGCATGATAACGATGAGATTGGTTCCACGCAACAAGCGTTCGACATTGGTACGTTTGAGCCAGCTATTTTGGTTTCCTGACATTCCGTGCAAAAGGTAAAGCACAGGAATATCTGTGCAATCTGGTTCAGTCACCCGACTAGCATCTGGATAGAGTACGGTAACGCCCCACTCCATATCCAAAACTTTTGAGTAATACTCAATATTCATAACTGCCATGGTTGTCTCCTTTTACTATTCTATAAGAAAAAGCCGAATTTCGACTTTTTCTGTAGGTATTCTGCTGATTATTTTGCTTCCATCACGACTGGCAAGATTGCTGGGCGACGCTTGGTTTGATCAAAGAGGTACTTGGTCAGATTGTCACGAACCTTGCCTTTGAGATCTGCCCAGTCAAAGTCATCGCCTTGAAGATACTCTTCTACCGTTTGGTTAATCAATTCTGAACTTTCACGGAGAATATCACGGCTCTTCTTGAGATAAACAAATCCACGTGTATGGACGCGAGCCTTGGCCACAATTTTCTTCTCACGACGGTTGACAGTGATTGCGACGATGAAAATACCATCCTCTGACAAGACTTTTCGGTCACGAAGGACCACATTTCCAACATCTCCGATAGCATTTCCGTCAATCAAGACATCACCTGCAGAAACTGCTCCAGCTGGGACAAAGTCCCCATGTTCATAAGACATGGTCGTTCCCTTTTTAGGGATGAAAATGCGTTCTGGCAACATTCCAACCGCCATGGCAGCCTTAGCATGCGCATCCAACTCACGATATTCCCCTTGGATAGGGAAGAGGTAGTTTGGCTGCAGAAGATTGATCATCAACTGCAAATCACGCGCATTCCCGTGTCCGGATACTCGCAAGCTTTGGGTAATGAGTTTCACCACACCACCAGCTTGGTAGATCATGTTTTCAACACGCGCCATGACGGCTTCTTTGGCGATAGATGGAGTCGTTACGATATAAACCAAATCCCCATCCTTGATTTCCACATAGCGGTGGCGTCCAATAGACATCTTGCGAAGTCCATTGATGGGTTCACCCATACGACCTGTCTCTAGAATAATCAACTCATGGTCTTCAAAACGAGACATTTCTTTGGGTTTGATCAAGAGACTTTCGTTGGCCAGAGATAATTTTTTGAGACGAATCGCAGTGCGGACGATATTTTCAATATCAAATCCAGTCAAAACAACTCGGCGACCTGTATCTGCTGCAGCATCAAAAACCTGCTGGATACGAGAAAGGTTGCTGGCAACTGCGGCAACGATGATACGACCTTCCCAGTCTGCAATGGTCTGGGTAATTTCGTCTCCAACTTCACTCTCGCTCGCCACCTGGATATTGCTGTCTGCATTGGCTGAATCACTGAGGAGTGCCAAGACACCATCACGACCAATTTCTGCCAAACGAGCAAAATCCGTCGCATAGGATTCGCTAGCTGTCTGGTCAAACTTGAAGTCCCCTGTATAAACGATGCTACCTTCAGTTGTTTTTAGGACTACTCCCAAACTTTCTGGGATAGAGTGAGTTGTACGGAAGAAGGAAACCACAGTTCCTCCAAAGTCTATCTCCGTATCTTCATCAATGACATGGAAATCATTGAATTTCTTAACCGTATCATTTCCTTTGACAAAGAGTTTGGCCAACTCAATGGTCAACTCCGAACCAAACACAGGCACCTTAGCCTCTGCCAAAAGATAAGGCAGGGCACCAATGGCATCCGCATGTCCGTGGGTCAAAAAGACCCCTGCGATACGATCGCTATTTTCAAAAAGGTAGTCCATATTTGGAATGACGACATCAACCCCTAGTTGTTCATTTTCAGGGTATTTAAGCCCTGCATCCAAAACAAAAATAGAACCATCGATTTCAGCGATGTACATATTTTTACCATTTTCTCGTACACCACCTAGTGTTGTTAAACTAATATTACTCATTTTTCCTCCGAAACTTCATTTATCTTGATTATAGGGCGAATTCACCCTCTTATTCTAAAAGTTCTCAAACTTTCAGCCGAATCTTTTCCTACCATTATACCATTTTTTTGATGATTTTCAAAACGAAGATTGGTTTTTAACTAGAGATTAGTCACTACTGTGAATCGAATTCTTTTACTTTGACTTCTCTTTTGGAGGCTTCATCTAAGATAATGGAAGGATTGTACCATCAAAAATATGGATTTTCTGAATCAATTTAATTTCAGATACCTTTTTCGAACTCTAAATTTCTCTTTTAGTTCAAAACAAGTTAAATTCTTGCCCTTTACCTATCGACTTGAGAACTATTTTCTACAAAGACATGGTTTATCTACATCCAAAAGCAAGAATTTCCTGTTCGCTACAGAATCTAAAAATTTCAGCAATTAGTCATTAAGATGGAGGCTAACGATAGGAAACTTCTTCAAAAAGAAAAAAGACTTAGAAATTCTAAATCTTTTTATCATCTTTAATTTGGATAGATATAAGTGACGTTTCCTAAAAATTCATGAGGATTAAAGAAGCCACGGTAATTCGCAATCTGCTTTTGACGTCTGTAGTTTGCTTCCAATACCTGGATAGAGTTTTCACTTTGAACATCTGTTACATAAGCAACGTGTCCATATTCACCACCATCCCAAACGGCGATTGCTCCTACTACTGGAACACTTCCTGTCTTATAGCCTTGAGCACTCGCGTAGATTGCCCACGTGTTGGCATTTCCCCACCAGTTGCTAGCCCAAGGCGCCAATTCTTTCACGCCCCATGTACACTGACCAACAGGATAAGAGTTTCCATAGTTTGTCGGAGTCTTTTCGACAACATCCTCTGTATCTGATACCACGTTCGCAGTGCTAGCTGGAGCACTGTAGGTAGAGCTAGCCTGAGCGGAACCACTCACTTCCAATACATCGCCTGGGTGGATAGTATCAAAGATGGTTTTTCCATTCAAAGTTGCCAACTCATACGGATCCATTCCGTTTGCAGTTGCAATGGCATAAAATGAATCACCATCTTGGACAACGTAAGAGTTTGCATGCACAGTTTGAGCCCCAACTGTAGCCAAAATAGCGGTAGAAGTCAAACCCAGAGTCAGTTTCGTAACTGTTTTTTTCATAACTAGATTCCCCTTATATTTTCTTGATAAGAAAATCATACTTGATTTACATGTCAGTTCGTTTAGAGTTATATTTTAGTCGTGTTACAAAAATTTATACTTTTACTACATAAGGTTTAAAAGCAGACATCGTATAAAGTGATAGAAGAGAATAAAAAATGAATCGTTTCCCCCAATCTTTATATCAGTAGACCATCCAAAAGACTATCTAATCAACCACTCCCACATCAAGCATTTATCCAACAAAAAGAGACCGAGATAGGTCATCTCAGTCCCTTTCTATCTATTACTCCATTAAAAAATCATACATTTCTTGCACTGTCCCCAGCGCCATCATTTCTTGGTCTTTGACAGTTTGTTTGAGATTTTGATAAATCTGACTTTCACCAATTTCCCTTTTTGACGCTTCCTTATTAACTGTCATAACACCATCTTTGATTGTCACAAAACCTAGTTCTTCAAAGACTTGAATCATCTTGACCAGCAAGATTTGTTGAATATTGAGATAAGCTGCTAAATCTTTCAACTTATAGCGAATATCAAACTCTGGGAACTGGTAAATAGTCTTGTACAATTTGGCAAACTGCTCTCTAGTTCCATAACCTGTTAGGTAGTAGGCCTTGTCAATGTCATTTTTGAAATAGACCGCAGAGAAATGCTGCTCCTGAAAAATGGTCTTCAGCAAGGTAATATTTTCCGGAATATTTTTCACAACAACCGCCTCACTATTCGCCAAATTTGGCACTTTTCCAGAGAAATCCAAAACTGGAACCCCTTCTGGCAAGACTGCATTCTTCCCACGAATGTTAAAAAGTTGAACGCCTTCCACACGCGCATCTACCATCATCAACTGCAAAGCAGTTTGCCCATTCCATTGGTTGACAGACAGGGTGACTGCCAATTCTAAGTTTTTTGTTTGAGCAAACTCTGTCGCCCATCTACCTTGTCCAAAGGCCACCACTTCAAAACTCGCCTCACCCTTGGAAATCTTTAGTTTGAGGTGGGCATTGCCTGCTCCCATGGTTCTAGCACTTTCGACATGAAAATCCTTGATATAAAAAACAGGTTTCTGATTATCCATCCCAAAGGGTGCCAAGCGTTCAAAGCTTTTAACCGTTTCCAAGCTAAGAGTCTCCAAGTCCAACTCTTCATCTAAATTTAACTTGTTCTTACCACTAGCATCTGCACCTTTTTCACGGACATAGTCTTCCAAGACTTGAGACAAATCTGAAAGTTTCTCAACTTCTAGCGTCATTCCTGCTGCACCAGCATGGCCGCCAAAGGCTATAAAGAGAGCTCGGTGGGGATCCAAGGCTTCAAAAATATCGACTGCTTCCACACTACGAGCACTACCCTTGGCGCGACCTTCTTCTATATTAAGAACGATGACTGTCTGCCCTAGCTCTTCCAACAAACGACCAGCAACGATACCCAGAACGCCAGGATTCCAGCCTTCCTTGGCCAAAACCTGGACCTTCTTCTCAGAATCCACCATGGTCTTAGCTTCTTCATAGATTGACTGAACGATCTCCTTACGTTCTTCATTTTTCTGGTGAATCATGAGGGCAATCTCATGTGCTTCCTCGTCGTCAAAGCCAGTCAACAAATCAATGGCAGGATTGGGATCATCCAATCGCCCCAAGGCATTTAAACGAGGGGCAATCTGGAAACCAACCGTTTCTTCTGTCACTTCATTCGCAGCAATCCCAGCCATGTCTAGCATTTCTTGCAGACCGATGCGCTGAGTATGCCCCAACATTTCCAGACCGTATTGAACCAGGATACGGTTTTCATCTGTCAGGCTCACCATATCTGCAATGGTACCGATAGCGACCAAATCAAGCAATTCCACTTGCACTTCTTCTAAAAGAGCGCAAGCCAGTTTGAAAGCCACTCCGCATCCAGCCAAATATTTGAAGGGATAATCCGCATCTGGATGCTCAGGGTGAACAATCGCATAGGCATCTGGCAAGGTTTCCGGCATAGAATGGTGGTCAGTCACAATGACATCCACTCCCATAGACTGGGCCAATTCAATGGCTTCGTGCCCTGCAACCCCATTATCCACTGTCACAATCAAGGAAATACCCTCTTGCTCGATAAAGTATTTATAGACACTGGCATTAGGGCCATAGCCATCGGTAAAACGATTTGGCAGATAAACACGGCACTCGGCGCCAAGCTGTTCCAAACTTTCCTTCACAATCGAAGCCGAAGTCATACCATCCGCATCATAGTCTCCATAGACGAGAATATTCTCCCCTTCTTCAATCGCCTGACGAATACGAGCCACTGCCTTATCCATATCATGGAGCAGATAGGGATTATGTAAGTCCTCTAAAGAAGGTTCTAAAAACTTCTTTAGACTTTCTTCATCCTGAATCCCTCTTTCAAATAATAACCGAGCCACTTCAGGACCCAGCCCAGCCTTCTTGGCTATCTTTGTAAAATCCGCATCTTCTACCTGCGGGGCAAACTGCCATTCATAAGTAGGAGCTATCAAAAAAACATCCACTCTTTCTAAGAATTCTATCGTTTCATTATAACATGATTTAAGTATTTTCTCTATCCAGATTGCTTTTTATAACATTCTAGTGAATTTTTTTCAGATATGATTTGACAAGAACATTCTTTTAGTGTAGAATCATGTTATAAAATCTAACACAAGAAGGAGATCTCTCATGGCTTTAGTAGAATTTAAACACGTCGAAAAATATTACGGAAACTACCACGCACTCCGCGACATCAATCTCCGTTTTGAAAAAGGACAAGTTGTTGTCCTGCTTGGACCTTCTGGTTCTGGGAAGTCCACTCTTATCCGTACAATCAATGGTTTGGAGGCTGTTGACAAAGGAAGTCTCCTGGTCAATGGACACCAAGTAGCAGGTGCCAGTCAGAAGGATTTAGTTCCTCTTCGTAAGGAAGTCGGCATGGTTTTCCAACATTTTAACCTTTATCCACACAAAACAGTGTTAGAAAACGTGACACTTGCGCCCATTAAAGTTCTAGGAATTGATAAAAAAGAAGCTGAAAAAACAGCCCAAAAATATCTGGAATTTGTAAATATGTGGGACAAGAAAGATTCCTATCCCGCTATGCTATCTGGTGGACAAAAACAGCGGATCGCCATCGCTCGTGGTCTTGCCATGCATCCGGAACTCCTCCTCTTTGATGAACCAACATCTGCTCTCGACCCTGAAACCATCGGAGATGTTCTAGCAGTTATGCAAAAACTGGCACATGACGGGATGAACATGATCATCGTTACCCACGAAATGGGCTTTGCTAGAGAGGTTGCAGATCGCATTATCTTTATGGCCGACGGAGAGGTTTTAGTAGATACGACAGATGTCGATGACTTTTTCGACAATCCAAGCGAACCTCGTGCCCAACAATTCCTCAGCAAAATTATCAACCACGAAAGTGACAAAGTCAAATAAGGAGGCGCCTATGAAAAAGAAATTCTTTTTATCCGCATTATTGATTAGCCTTTTCAGCCTTGCTGCTGCTAAACCAATTCAGGCTGATACCAATGTCGCAGACATTCAAAAAAGAGGCGAACTGGTTGTCGGTGTCAAACAAGACGTTCCCAATTTTGGCTACAAGGACCCCAAGACAGGGACCTATTCTGGTATCGAAACCGACTTAGCCAAGATGATTGCAGACGAACTCAAGGTCAAGGTTCGCTACGTTCCTGTTACCGCTCAAACCCGCGGTCCACTACTAGACAATGAACAGGTCGACATGGATATCGCAACCTTCACCATCACAGACGAACGTAAAAAACTCTATAACTTCACCAGTCCCTACTATACGGACGCTTCTGGTTTTTTGGTCAATAAATCCGCCAACATCAAAAGCATTGAGGACCTAAACGGTAAAACGATTGGGGTTGCCCAAGGCTCCATCACCCAGCGCTTGATCACTGAACTGGGCAAAAAGAAAGGTCTAACCTTTAAATTCGTCGAGCTTGGTTCCTACCCAGAATTGATTACTTCCCTTCACGCTCATCGTATTGATGCCTTTTCCGTGGATCGCTCTATCCTGTCTGGCTACATTAGTAAACGGACTGAACTACTAGATGATAGTTTCAAGCCATCTGACTACGGTATCGTCACCAAGAAATCAAATACCGAGCTAAACGACTATCTTGATACCTTGGTCACTAAATGGAGCAAGGATGGTAGTTTGCAGAAACTCTATGACCGTTACAAGCTCAAACCATCTAGCCATACCGCAGATTAAGGAGGACACCCCATGACAGATTTATCATCTTGGACAGCCTATTTTCAGGATTTTGGACAATTTTTCAATGGTTTCCTCTTCACCCTTGCCCTAGCAATCGGATCCTTTATCCTCGCTATGGTTTTGGGCATCTTCTTTGGGGCCATGTCAACCAGTAAACGCCCATTCTTGCGTGTTTTGGCTCGTATCTTTGTCGAATTTTATCAAAATACTCCCCTCTTGGTGCAGTTTGTCATCGTCTTCTATGGTTTGCCTCTTATCAGTGAACACACCATCATGATTCCGATTTATTGGACAGCTGTACTCTGCGTGGGACTCTATCACGGAGCTTATATTGCTGAGGTTATTCGTTCAGGGATTCAGTCTATTCCTAGTGGTCAGATGGAGGCCGCCTTGTCGCAAGGTTTTACCTATATCAGTGCCATGCGCTTGATTATCTTGCCTCAGGCCTTCCGTATCATTCTCCCACCTTTGACCAACCAAATCGTCAACCTCATCAAGAATACTTCGACAGTCGCTATCATCTCTGGAGTAGACTTGATGTTTGTGACCAAATCTTGGTCAGCTCTCAACGGAAATTACATTCCAGCCTTTTTAGGTGCTGCCCTGCTCTACTTTGCTCTTTGCTTCCCTGTTGCCCAGTTTGGTCGCAAGATGGAGCAAGCCAACAAAAAAGCCTATTCACTTTAGGAGGTTACTATGGAATCCATTTTAGAAGTTTTAACCCCAGATAACCTAATCTTTATCTTTAAAGGATTTGGCTTGACCCTCTATATTTCTCTGATTGCCATCGTCCTCTCTACCCTTATCGGTACAGTTCTAGCGGTCATGAGAAATGGGAAAAATCCTGTTTTACGGATCATCTCCAGCATTTATATCGAGTTTGTACGTAACGTTCCCAACCTCCTCTGGATTTTCACCATCTTTTTAGTGTTTAAGATGAAGTCCACACCAGCTGGTATTACTGCCTTTACCCTCTTTACCTCAGCAGCCCTAGCTGAGATTATCCGAGGCGGTCTCAATGCCGTGGACAAAGGCCAGTACGAAGCAGGAATGTCGCAAGGATTCACTTCAGTGCAAATCCTCTACCACATCATTCTCCCACAAGCAATCCGCAAAATGCTACCGGCTATCATTTCACAGTTTGTAACTGTAATCAAGGATACCAGTCTTCTCTACTCTGTTATCGCCCTACAAGAACTCTTTGGAGCCAGCCAAATTCTCATGGGACGCTATTTCGAACCAGAGCAGGTCTTCAGTCTTTATATCCTGATTGCCTTGATTTACTTTATCTTTAACTTTGCCATTTCTAGCCTGTCTCATAAGCTAGCAAAACGTTGGCAACAAGCTGCAGAATAAAAACGAAATGTGAACTCGAAACAAGGGTTCACATTTTTTGCTATAAATGAAAAAGAGCAACTCAATGCTATGCAAACGTTTTACTTTTTGGTAAAATGACTTTAAAACCATAAAGCAAGGAGAAAAATCATGATCCACGAACTTTGCAAAGAATTCTCTCAACTGGAACAAGTAGAAGCTATTGCTCTTGGTGGTTCTCGTGCAGGACAAACCTACGATCAAAATTCTGACTATGATGTCTATGTCTATCTTAACTCACCTATTGACGAAAAAACTCGTCAAATCATTCTTAGCAACTATTGCTCCTATATGGAAATTGGAAACCAGTTTTGGGAGTTAGAGGATGACTGCGTACTAAACAACGGTATCGAAATCGAGTTGATTTATCGTTCGATGGAGTCGTTTGAACAGGAATTGAACTCAACCGTTTTTCAGCATCAAGCCCAAAACTCTTATACAACCTGTATGTGGCACAATCTACTCCACAGCAAGATTTTATACGACCCGAATGGACACTATGCTTCTCTCCAAAAGACTTACCAGATTCCCTATCCACAAGAACTCAAAAAGCATATCATCGAAAGGCAACTCCTTTTGCTAGAGCAAGCCATGCCTGCCTTCTCTCACCAAATAGAAAAAGCTATCAAACGCCAAGATCTTCTCAGCATGAATCATCGTACGAGTGAGTTTTTTGCTTCCTACTTTGACTTGTTATTTGCGCTCAATGAGCAAACCCATCCTGGTGAAAAACGAATGTTGGAGTACGCAAAGACCAATTGTACACTCCTCCCTAAGCAATTTGAAGAAACTATTCGCAAGTATTTCCAACTACTCTACCAACCACAACAAGGAGAACAAGCGGTTGTAACCTTACAAACCATTCTGAACCAACTAAAGGCCATTTTGCCATGAGTAAAAAATGAAATGTGAACCTGAAACTGAGGCTCACATTTTTCTTTATAGTTTACCGTAAAGCATCTAGTACACTTTACCACAATTCTTCTTGCCCAACTCATAAAAAGAGCGGCAATAGAAAAAGAGAACCTTAGTCCTCTTACTTAGACAGTTTATTCTGAGCATCGGCTACAATCTGAGCCAGACTTGTCTGACGCAGTTGGTTTTCCATAGCTGCTTGAACATCAAACAGCTTTTGGTCCAAAACTGCATGGATATTAGCACCAATTGGGCAATTAGGATTTGGATTGTCATGAAAACTAAAGAGCTTTCCAGATTTTCCTAAACACTCTACAGCTTGGTAGACATCCAACAAACTGATCTCCTGAAGGTCTTTTATGATTTCAGTTCCTCCCGTACCACGAGCAACTGAAATCAATCCAGCTTTTTTGAGTTGCGATAAAGTCTTACGGATAATGACTGGATTGACTCCAACACTAGCCGCAAGAAAATCGCTGGTTACTTTACTTTCTGTATCCTGCATTGCAATAATAATCATCATATGGGTCGCAATGGTAAATCGACTTGAAATTTGCATCTTCTTCTCCTTTCATTGATATTTTATTCATCTTTTCCCGTATAAACATTATACCGTTTTTGGTTTTCCTGTCAAATACTAACGACTGATTATCTTCTCAATGCAAAAAGTCCTGTATCCCTCCTGGTACCCAGAACAGCGGAGGACATACAAAGACTTATTTTTTTATGCAATTTTACGGACAATCCCTTTTGTTTTATGACTTGACCAAACCGAGCTGATAGACACCCCAGCACCAACTAAGGTAAACACAGCTAACATAGCTAGATTATAAAAATAGTCATCTGGGAAATCACCGCTAAAGATCAATTCATTCACCACTCGGAAAGCAAAGGCAAACTCAACCCCTAGTTTGGAAACGACTTCCATCGCCAAATCAATTTGATTCACTAGAAAGACAGTAATCACCATCCAAATAGAGGAAATCACAATCCCCTTTCGAGATACCTTTCTTCCAAGGATTTCATATCCTTTAATGGTACAAATCCCCAGAACAATACCCGCTACCATAGCCACATAACCTAGACGAGCGATAAATAGAGCAACTGCTCCACCAATCAAGGCTCCAAGCAAAGCACCGACTGCTCCAAGAAGAACATTTTCCTTTTGATTTTGATAAGAATCTACCTCAATCTGAAGATTGCTCTTCAGCAATTGATAGCTTTCCTCGTTGATAAGGAAAATTGAATCACCTAATTGATAGAGACCAACGGGACCCTCCTGACCGCTATAGCCACACACTTGGACGAAATGATGGGTTTCAAGGAATGCAACGAGGTCTGTTATGAGCGTCTGTAACTTTTCAATTGTTTTTGATTTGCGCATGGCACCTTTTACGACAAAAGAAACAAGGTACTGATTGATAGACAAGGTCGACAAGTTTGGAAGAGATTCACTCTTAAACTCATCCCAAACCAATTCATTTTCTTCCGAATCCGCAGGATTGCCATTCAAACTCACACTGACACAAAGTCGAAACTGATTTTTCACATCAGTTTCTTGCAGGAAAAGTAAATAGCCTGACTGCGTGCCATAAATACTACGCGAATCTTCGTCAAATTGCAAGCCCAACTCCGAGGCAATAGCGTGTAACTCTTCTGGTTTCATTATCTGTCTCCTCTTATTTTGAATATCAATTAGTATGAGATTCAAATTAGTTATATTCCGTTATTCTAACATAAATTTGAGAAGCCGTCAATTCGTATCCAGTTCGACTTATCGCGAAACAGCAGTCACTAGACTATCTGATTCCTAGCTAGAAGTCCTCTTAAAACCAATCTTTCTTGTCTCTTTCCATCCAGAGTTCAACATCCTGATCATAACCTTCTTGTTCACTGATTTGACCTAACAATTCGTGATTATGAGTATGATGAATTCCATTTACTAAACTTTCATAGTAGACCTGAAAATAGGGGAGCTTCAAATCCTTAGCCAACTGCAATTCAGCTTCTACATCATAATCCACTCGACGAAAATCAACATCAACCAAACCTGCTTCATCAAACTCTAAGATCATATACTGGGCTCGCAGATCCTTACGTAATCCCGCATCTAAAAAGAAGGGTTGCCCAATAGAACCTGGATTGAGAATCAACTGTCCGTCACTTCCATAACGAAGCAACTGTTGGTGGATATGACCATATACTGCGATAGAGGCGTGTGGATTCGTCACCAATCTATCAAAATCTTCTTGTTTTCCCGTATGAATCAACTCTCTACCCCAGTTTTTATCGGGGAGATGGTGAGTGACTCCCACCATCAAATCACCAAACTGACGATGAACTTGCATGGGTTGATTATTGAGGTCTTCGATTTCTTCAGGGCTGACCTCCTCTAAGATGTACTGACTTTGACGCAGGAGATAACGATGGCTTGCTTTTGTAGGATCTAACTTGCGATGCAGACCACGCCAGAGACTATCCTCCCAATTTCCCAGCACTCTAGCAGTGATGGGCAAGCTAGCCAAGAGGTCCAAAATCCTTCTACGTCCTGTTCCAGGCATAAGAATATCCCCTAAAAGCCAGTATTGGTCTACGTTTGCCGCTTTAGCATCAGCCAGTACAGCTTCCAAGGCGCTTGTATTCCCATGTATGTCTGAAAGAACTGCTATTTTCGTCATTCTTTCTCCTCATTTCCTCTTACTTCTTTTGTTAGTATTATAGCAGAAAACACTCCAAAAAATCACTATCACTACTTACCTGATTAATTTGTAAGAGCTTCCAAATCGTGCTATAATATAGGTAGAGAGCTCCCCTTCATTTAGGATCATGTGATCTTCAACATCTCTCTATTTTTGCAGATTGGAGGACTATTGCCATGCGGAAATATCTTAAGTATATCCCCTACTGCCTTGTCATTTTCTTCTTTTACTGGCCCCTCTATGAGTTGCTTTTGCTGCTGATATCTGATCCTTATACGCTGAAAGGGCTTTACATTTACAACATCATCCTCTTTTCACCTTTGGCAACCTTCATCGTGTCCCTTCTTTATAGCTACCGTTTCCAATTCTCACTGTGGTGGTTGCTCGGTATTGCTCTTCTCTATTGCTTTACCATCATCACTTTCAATGAATTCATTCTCGTTTATTTCCTAGCTTATGAACTCTTTGCCCTACTTGGTATGGCTTCTGGTTCAGGTATCAAATACATGCTCCAGCAAGGGAAAAACAAAAAAATTTCACAAAATCCTTGAAAATTCTCGCAATCATGCTATAATAATGCATAGAGACAAGTCACTTAGTCCCTTTCTACTAGAGAGTGCGTGGTTGCTGAAAACGCATAGAGAGTCTAAACTGATACTACTCGTGAGTTTTTTTATGCAAACATAAAACGGTGGCCACGTTAGAGCCAATCAGAGGTGTCCCTCTTTTTTGAGGAACATAAATGAAGGTGGAACCACGTTGCGACGTCCTTTCGAGGATGTCGTTTTTATTTTGTCAGAAGGAGGAAGAATGATGCTTTATATGATTGGCGGATCGCCTTGTAGTGGAAAGTCAACAGTTGCTTCACTTCTTGCTAGACAGTATCAGCTACTTCATATCAAATTGGATGATTTGGTAGACGAGATGATGAGTCAAGCAAGTGCAGACTCACAGCCAATTTGCCTTCTTAGACAGGATAGAAGTCCAGAACAAATCTGGATGAGAAATCCAGAAGAGATGGCAGATGAAGAATGGCGCTTTTATGAAGAGATTTTTCCTTATGTGAAATCTTACTTGATAAAAAATCAAAACAGACCTCTCTTGGTAGAGGGAGCAGGACTTTTGCCTCACTTGGTAAAGGAGCTTGAATGTCAAGCATCATCCTATCTATGCTTGACTCCGACAGCTGATTTTCAAAAAAAGCATTATATACAGAGAGAATGGGTTCCTTATGTCGTAGAGGGTACAACCAATCCTGAACAAGCTTTTGAAAACTGGATGCAACGAGACATTCTTTTTGCCCAAATAGTTCGTAAGGAAGCGATGAAATTAGGCTATCCTAGCCTCGTAACAGATGGTAGTCAACCAGAAAATCAGACTGCGGAAGAAGTTGCTCGGCTCTTAAAATTGTCCAACAAAAATAGAATAAATATTTAAGGAGAAAACCATGATTAAGATTACTTTCCCAGATGGCGCTGTTCGTGAATTCGAATCTGGCGTTACTACTTTTGAAATTGCACAAAGCATCAGCAATTCCCTAGCTAAAAAAGCCTTGGCTGGTAAATTCAACGGCAAACTCATCGACACTACTCGTGCTATCACTGAAGATGGAAGCATCGAAATCGTGACACCTGATCACGAAGATGCCCTTCCAATCTTGCGTCACTCAGCTGCCCACTTGTTCGCCCAAGCAGCTCGTCGCCTTTTCCCAGACATTCACTTGGGAGTTGGTCCAGCTATCGAAGATGGCTTCTACTACGATACCGACAATACTGCTGGCCAAATCTCCAATGAAGACCTTCCTCGTATCGAAGAAGAAATGCAAAAAATCGTTAAAGAAAACTTCCCATCAATCCGTGAAGAAGTGACGAAAGACGAGGCGCGTGAAATCTTCAAGAACGACCCTTACAAGTTGGAATTGATTGAAGAACACTCTGAGGACGAAGGCGGTTTGACTATCTACCGTCAGGGGGAATACGTGGACCTTTGCCGTGGACCTCACGTCCCATCAACAGGCCGTATCCAAATCTTCCACCTTCTTCATGTAGCAGGTGCTTACTGGCGTGGAAATAGCGACAACGCGATGATGCAACGGATCTACGGTACAGCTTGGTTTGACAAGAAAGACTTGAAAAACTACCTTCAAATGCGTGAAGAAGCTAAAGAACGTGACCACCGTAAACTTGGTAAAGAGCTTGACCTCTTCATGATTTCTCAAGAAGTTGGTCAAGGACTTCCATTCTGGTTGCCAAACGGTGCGACTATCCGTCGTGAATTGGAACGCTACATCGTCGACAAAGAGTTGGCTTCTGGCTATCAACACGTTTACACTCCACCACTTGCTTCTGTAGAGCTTTACAAGACTTCTGGCCACTGGGATCATTACCAAGAAGATATGTTCCCAACCATGGACATGGGGGACGGGGAAGAATTTGTTCTTCGTCCAATGAACTGCCCTCACCATATCCAAGTCTTCAAACACCATGTTCACTCCTACCGTGAATTGCCAATCCGTATCGCCGAAATCGGGATGATGCACCGTTACGAAAAATCTGGTGCCCTTACTGGTCTTCAACGTGTGCGTGAAATGTCTCTCAACGACGGTCACCTCTTTGTTACTCCAGAACAAATCCAAGAAGAATTCCAACGTGCCCTTCAGTTGATTATCGATGTTTATGAAGACTTCAACTTGACTGAATACCGCTTCCGTCTCTCTCTTCGTGACCCTCAAGATACTCACAAGTACTTTGACAACGATGAGATGTGGGAAAATGCCCAAACTATGCTTCGTGCAGCCCTTGATGAAATGGGTGTTGACTACTTTGAAGCTGAAGGGGAAGCAGCCTTCTACGGACCAAAATTGGATATCCAAGTTAAGACAGCTCTCGGAAAAGAAGAAACCCTTTCGACTATCCAGCTTGACTTCTTGCTTCCAGAACGCTTCGACCTCAAATACATTGGAGCTGACGGTGAAGAGCACCGTCCAGTTATGATCCACCGTGGGGTTATCTCAACTATGGAACGCTTCACAGCTATCTTGATCGAAAACTACAAGGGCGCCTTCCCAACATGGCTTGCACCACACCAAGTAACTCTCATCCCAGTTTCTAACGAAAAACATGTGGACTACGCATGGGAAGTGGCTAAGAAACTCCGTGATCGTGGTGTCCGTGCAGACGTAGATGAGCGCAATGAAAAAATGCAGTTCAAGATCCGTGCTTCACAAACCAGCAAGATTCCTTACCAATTGATCGTTGGTGACAAGGAAATGGAAGACGGAACTGTCAACGTTCGTCGTTATGGTCAAAAAGAAACACACACTGTCTCAGTTGATGACTTTGTTCAAACTATCCTAGCTGATATCGCCAACAAATCACGCGCTGAGAAATAAAAAACTAGCATAAAAGCCTCCATTCGGAGGCTTTTTCTCATTTATGTTTACTCAATAACGAGCTTCACTTCAGCGAATTTGATGCGTACTGTTGTTCCTGTCCCGACCTCAGACTCGATGCGAATCTGATGCCCCAGTTCTTCAGAAATTTTCTTAGATAGATAGAGTCCAAGTCCAGATGACTGCTGGGTCAAACGCCCATTATAGCCTGAAAAGCCACGCTCAAAGACTCGGATCACATCGCTGTTTTTAATCCCGATTCCCGTATCCTTGATACAGAGATCCTGGCCTTCCATATAAATCTCTAAGCCACCTTCCTTGGTGTATTTAAGGCTGTTTGAGAGGATTTGTTCAATGACGACCAACAGCCACTTCTTATCGGTTACGATAGTTTTGTCAAGGTCGTGTAGGTTGACCGCCAGTCCCTTTTGGATAAAGAAAAGAGCATACTTACGAACCACTTCCTTCACCAAGTCCTCCACTTGAACCTTTTCAAATACCAGGTCATCGTGAAAACTCTCTAAACGCAGATACTGCAATACCAGATTGGTATAGGAGTCAATCTTAAAGATTTCCTGTTCCAGTTGCTGCTTGACCTCACGATCAGAGACTTCTGCCACTAAAAGTCGACTAGCCGCAATGGGGGTCTTGATCTGATGAACCCACAAGGTATAGTAATCAAGCAAATCCGTCAGCTTGCTCTGGGCTTCTGACTTCTTTTGATACAATTCAGATTCACGCTCTTCGAGCTTTTCTGCTAGCGCACATTCCAGAGGAGACTTGGGATCTCTCTCTGCATAGAGTATTTCCTGCCGGTAAACCTGAGCTTCTGCAAATATATCCCAAGCCAAAAATAAGAAGGTCAGAAAACCACTGAGCAGAAAGAAATAAAGAAAATAAGTTCCTAGACTAGCAAATAAAAACTGAAAGAGAAGGACGAGAAAGCCTAATGAAAAAATATAGACAAAGATGCGACTGCGAGAACGCAGATAGGCTAGAAAAAATGATTTCCAATCAAGCATGTTTCAGTCCGTATCCTATTCCCTTCTTGGTTTCGATAAATCCTGCCAAGCCTTGTTCCTCCAACTTTTTACGCAAACGAGCAACATTGACAGACAAGGTATTGTCATCGATGAAAAAGTCGCTATTCCAGAGTTCCCGCATCAGGTCATCACGCGCCACGATATTGCCAGCATGTTCAAATAAAATCCGCAAAATTTGAAATTCATTCTTGGTCAAACTCAATACTTCCCCCTGATAGTGCAGGTCCATAGACTTGGTATTGAGGATCACACCCACGTACTCCAGCAGACTTTCATCCCGCCCAAATTCATAGGAACGGCGCAACAACCCCTGAACCTTGGCAAGGAGCACCTGCTGGTCAAAAGGCTTGGTCACAAAGTCATCTGCTCCCATATTGATCGCCATGACGATATCCATCGCTTGATCTCTCGAAGACAGAAACATAATGGGTACCTTGGAAATCTTGCGAATCTCCTGACACCAGTGATAACCATTGAAAAGTGGCAAGCCAATATCCATGAGAACCAAATGAGGCTCCGACTGAACAAAAAGGCTCAATACTTCCATAAAATCTTCTACCAAAACGACCTCAAACCCCCACTCGGAGAGTAGTTTACCAACTTGTTGCCGAATAACTTGGTCATCTTCTACTAGTAAAATCTTGTGCATGCGCTCCTCCTTTGTTATTTCTCAAAGTATCAAAACCTTCATATCAGATTTACGGATCAGTATCTCATACTGTTTAGTAGCCTATTTCCCAAATCCAAATCAGAAAACAGATGATAAATAGAGAACATTCCCACTGATATCATACCTTATTTTTAATTATAGTTCCAGCCTTATCCTATATTTTCCTTTTTGTGCTCATTTAGTTAGCGTTTCTTTAACTTATTTAACAGATCTAGCCTTCTTATTGACAAGCTAGCCATGATTTGTTAGAATATGAATGAACAAATAAATTTATTCATTCATTAAGTGAAGGAGGTTAAATCATATTGGACAAAAAACAATCTTTAAAGACAGCGGCCTATGAAGTTTTTTCGAAAAAAGGTTACAAGGCGACAGGAATTTCAGAAATTGCTAGGCAAGCTGGGGTGGCAGTTGGCTCTTTTTATAACTATTACGAAAGTAAAGAAGCCATTTTTCTAGACATCTATATAGATGAAAACAACCGTGTTCGCCAAGCTATGATCGAAGAACTGGATTGGGAAATTGACATGATCGACCTCATTGGTCAACTATTTGCTCAGTCCAGAACTCTCATTTCTTCCAATAAAATCCTTGCAGAATGGTACAATCCTGCCATAGCAGATGAGTTGCACAGCTACTATTCCTCGGAAGAAGGCAAAGTCGCAAATCCATTTCATCAGTTTCTAGTTAAAACTTTTACAAATCGTATGCAGGCTGAAGGGTACTCGCCAGAAAAGATTCAAGATATTTTACAGGTTTATAATCTGTTTTACTATATGGATATGCATATCACGGAAAAAGATTTTCCAGATATTAGCAAAACTGTCGAAATACTTGCAACCAACTTCATAAAAGGAGTTCTAAAATAAAGAAGATGGATTTCTTTATTTTTTGAAAAGACATGAATGAATTATTTTCTAGTTCATTCATAAAATTAAGAACAGGAGTCATAAAAAATGAAAAGAGGTAAAAAAATGTTTATTATCATTCTATCAACACTTGGATTACTAGCCCTTCTAACTTGGGGTGCCATCGCCTATCTTGGACGAAGTCAAACATTATCGATAAAATCCATCGAAAATCCCACCGAAGATCTGTATTTAATTCACATCACAAAGCCGAGTCATCAAGTCTGGAAAGCTGGAGCTTATGCTAAGTTTACACTCCCTGATACCTCGTCCGCTTCTAGGAAAAACGAAGCTAAGGGTGAGCAGACCAGTCGATGGCTAACCATTGCCTCCACACCTGATGAAGATGAAATTCTCATTTTGACTCATAATAGTGGTAGCAACTTTAAGAACACCTTGACACATTTACCGGCTGGCAGTGAGATTGAGATGAGTTGGCTGGATTCCTCTTTGGCCGTTAAAGATACAAATCAGCCACTAGTTTGCTTTGCATCTGATGTCGGTATTTCTGCTCTACGCCCTCTTGTCAAAGAGTGGGCTGGTAAATGCCCGATTATACTCAATCATTTTGACAAAGGAGTAACTATTTTTGATAAAGGGATGAAAGAACTGGCTCAAAAAACACCGAATTTTACTTATAAAACTAGCGAGGAACTTTCTCAAAGTCAAGAATTTTTAAAACGTGCTATTGATGAATACGGCAATCAAGCCAGCTATCTCATCACAGGTCAGCCTGATGATGTAAATGAAATGAAGAATTTTTTAAAGGAAAATGGGATTGATAGCAAAAATATTCAAGTAAGCTCGTTTAGAGGTTTGAAATAGGAGCAGCCTGTCTTCTATGTATCTGAATCAAACCCTACTAGGTCATTCGAACAAGCCCACTAGCTAATTCTAGATAAATGTGATAGGATAAACATAGAGAAAGGAGCTTTTATGGCCAATATTTTTGACTACCTCAATGATGTAGCATACGATTCCTTTTATGACCTCCTCGTGAATGAGTTAGATGTTCTTGCCTTGACTGAATTAACCTATCTTCCTTTCGATGATGTAGTCACCCAAGAACCAAAGCGTCTCATAGATCTAACACCCCAAATTCCTAGAGAAACGACGATGTTGACCAATAAAAACCGTCTCCAGTTATTGGATCAGCTCGCTCAACACAAACGGTTTAAAAATTGCAAGCTCTCAGACTTTATCAACGATATTGATCCTGAATTGCAAAAACAGTTTGCAGCCATGACTTATCGTATCAGTCTCGATACCTATTTGCTTGTTTATCGTGGAACAGATGACAGTATCATTGGTTGGAAAGAAGATTTCCATATGACCTATATGAGGGAAATCCCTGCTCAAAAACATGCCCTCCAGTATTTAGAGAATTTTTTTGCTCAACACCCCAAGCAAAAGCTTATCCTAGCAGGACACTCAAAAGGGGGAAATCTAGCTGTCTATGCTGCCAGTCAACTTGATCCAAACTTGCAGAAAAACATTGTCGCTGTCTATACTTTTGATGCACCTGGGCTTCACAAGGAACTAACTGAAACACTAGGCTATCAAAACATGATAGACAGAACAAAAGTATTTATCCCACAAGGTTCTATCATCGGGATGATGCTGGAAATTCCGGATAAAAAAATCGTCGTTCGAAGCACTGCCTTGGGTGGCATCGCCCAGCACGATACCTTTAGTTGGCAGGTTGAAGACAAACACTTTGTCCAACTGGACGAGACCAATAGTGATAGTCAGCAAGTCGATACAACCTTCAAGGAATGGGTTGAAACCGTTCCTGACGAAGAACTGCAACTCTACTTCGACCTCTTTTTTGGAATCATTCTCGATGCAGGCATCTCCTCTATCAACGACCTCTCTTCCTTCAAGGTCATTGAACACATTCACCATCTCTTTGTCCAAGCCCAATCCCTCACTCCCGAAGAAAGAGAAACCATGGGACGCTTAACCCAACTCTTGATTGACACTCGCTACCAAGCTTGGAGAAATCGTTAAGATAAGAAAGTCAATGAATCACCCGATTCGTTGGCTTTTTTAGAAAAAAGTGTCAGAAAAGTTAGTTTAAATCACAAACCTTGACGACAGATTCATTTTTTGTTAGAATGTAATGAATATTATTACATCTAATGCAAGATAATCCATGAAAGGACTTCTACCATGAAATCATTAAAAGGTATTTTATTTATCGGGTTTAGTATGCTTCTGACCATCCTAGCTTGGCTCAGTTCAGGTGCTAGTCAGTTTCTAATCCCTGGTTTAGCTCTCACTACCCTCTCACTTACTTTTATACTAGCTAGCCGTTTACCCCTGCTTGAGGCTTGGTTCAACGGACTTGAAAAGATGTATCTAGCTCATAAATTCACGGCTTTTCTATCCATTCTCCTACTAACCCTACACAACTTTAGCATGGGCGGTCTCTGGGGTTCGCATTTGGCCGCCCAGTTTGGAAATATCGCTATCTATATCTTTATCAGCATCGTTCTGGTTGCCTATCTGGGACAATATATCCAGTATGAAGCATGGAGATGGATTCATCGCTTGGTTTATCTAGCCTATATCTTTGGCCTCTTCCATGTTTTGATGATTATGGGAAATCGCCTCCTCTCCTTTAGTTTCCTAGGTCTTATCTTTGGAATCTATGCTCTTTTAGGCTTGCTTGCAGGTTTTTATATTATTTTCCTTTATCAAAAAGTCGGTTTCACCTATCTTGGAAAAATCGTAGGAATCAAACGCCTCAACCACGATACGACTGAAATTGAAATAGAGCTCAGTCATCCTTTCACCTACGAATATGGACAATTTGCCTTTCTAAAAATTTTTCAAAAAGGTTTTGAGACTGCTCCACACCCTTTCTCCATCTCAGGAGGTCAAGGACGAACTCTTTATTTTACGATAAAAAACTCTGGTGACCACACCAAGAATATCTATGACAATCTTCAAGTTGGTAGCAAAGTTGCTGTTGATCGCGCCTATGGTCATATGACTATGAAACACGGTCCAAAACAGCAAATCTGGATCGCAGGTGGAATTGGAATGACACCTTTCATCTCTTATATCCGGGAGCATCCTATCCTAGACAAGAGCGTCCGCTTCTACTATAGTTTCCGTGGAGAGGAAAATGCTGTCTACCTAGATCTACTTCGAGACTACGCCCGTCAAAATGCTAACTTTGACCTGCAGTTGATCGATAGCAATGAAAAAGGATACCTGACTTTGGATCAAGAAGAAATCCCTGACCAGACTACGGTCTATATGTGTGGACCTCTTCCTATGATGAAGGCCCTTGCCAAGCAAATCAAGAAAAAGAATCCCAAAGCAAAACTCATTTACGAAGGTTTCAAGTTTAAATAAGATCATTGTCCCTCTAACACAAAAAGAGGGATTTTCTTTTCACTTTATTTCCCTCTTCTATGCTATACTTAGTTTAGTACATTCTTTGAGATTGGAGCCAGTATGAAAATCCATAAAACCGTGAATCCCGTTGCCTATGAAAATACTTATTATCTAGAAGGGGACCAACACCTGATTGTGGTTGACCCAGGTAGCCATTGGGAAGCTATCCGCAAGACTATTGAAAAAATCAACAAACCAGTCCGTGCGATTCTCCTGACCCACACCCACTACGACCATATTATGAGTCTGGACTTGGTTCGTGATACTTTTGGAAATCCTCCAGTTTATGTAGCAGAGAGCGAAGCTAGCTGGCTTTACACTCCTGTAGATAATCTCTCTGGTCTTCCTCGTCACGATGATATGGCAGATGTGGTCGCAAAGCCAGCAGAACACACCTTTGTCTTTCATGAAGAATACCGGCTTGAGGAATTTCGTTTTACCGTTCTACCGACCCCAGGACACTCTATTGGCGGTGTTTCCCTAGTCTTTCCTGATGCCCATCTAGTCTTGACCGGAGATGCTCTATTCCGAGAAACCATCGGACGGACCGACCTTCCTACCGGTAGCACGGAACAACTCCTCCATAGCATTCAGACGCAACTCTTCACTCTTCCTAACTACGATGTCTATCCTGGACATGGTCCAGCTACGACCATCGCTCACGAAAAGACCTTTAATCCCTTTTTCTAGCAAGCAAAAAACCAAGGATTTCCTTGGTTTTTGTCTTACCAAATAATCACACGGTCCTCTGGTGAACGCCACATACCATCGCCTTCTTTGACATCGTATGTTGTAAAGAAGTCATCGAAGTTTGGTACTTGGACATTAACACGGAGTTTGGCAGGCGCGTGCACGTCAACACTGGCCATGAGTTTCATCAACTCAGGACGGCCTTTCATGCGCCAGATACGAGCAAAGTTGTGGAAGAATTCTTCAGCTGAGAAGTCTGGTTCTCTCTTGGCTGCTTCAAGGGCTGCAGCAATTCCTCCTAGGTCTGCAACGTTTTCGGATACAGTTAGTTTTCCGTTGATTCTTGCTCCGTAAGATTCTTGGCCATCAAACTGGTCGATAACTTTTTGTGTTTTTTCTTTAAAGGCAGCATAGTCACTCTCTGTCCACCAATCCTTGAGGCTACCATTTTCATCAAAAGATGCACCATTTGTGTCAAAGGCATGAGAAATCTCGTGGGCAATAACAGCACCAATACCGCCGTAGTTGGCCGAAGACGACTGATGCAAGTCATAGAATGGAGCCTGTAAAATAGCAGCTGGGAAGACAATCAAGTTCTTCTGAGGATTGTAGTAGGCATTGACCATATGAGCTGGCATACCCCACTCCTTGTAGTCAACCGGTTGGTTCCACTTGCTCCAGCTGTGCTTGATTTCCACACGCGCAAAGGCTAGGGCATTCTCAAAGAGACTGGCAGTTTCAACCACTACTTTGTCCTTGTAGCGTTCTGGCAATTCCTCTGGATAACCGATATAAGGCTTGATGACATTGAGTTTGACAATGGCCTTGTCACGTGTTTCAGGCGTGAGCCAGTCGTTCTTAGCCAAGCGTTCCTTATAAACGTCAATCATAGTCGCTACTTTTTTCTCTACGTCTGCCTTAGCTTCTGGAGAGAATTTTTCATGCGCATACCAGAGACCAAGAGCCTGCTTGAAAGGACCTTGGGACAAGTGATAAGCTGCCTTGACCTTGTCCTGAGCTTCTGGAACACCTGAAAGAGCACGGCCATAAGCACCTGACAAGACACGAATCTCGTCTGTGAGGTAGCTGGTTGAGAGATTGACCACACCCAAAATCAAAGTTGCTTTGAGTAGAGGCCACGCTTCTTCACTATAGAATTGATCTGCTGCTTGCCAGAAACGTTCCTCGTCTACTATAACCTTGTCTGGAGTCTGTCCAAGAACTGCTTGGAAGAAATCATCCAAAGGTACAGCAGGAGCAAATTTCTTGAAATCTTCATAAGCGTATGGATGGTAGAGTTTGGCATACTCTGAACTTTCTTCGTTAGAAAGCACCACAGCCGCAATGCGACGGTCCAATTCCAATCGTTTCTCAAGTAAGTCTGCGATTTCCTCATCTGAAAAATCATAGGCTTTGAGTAGATTCGTTGTACTTTCCTTCCAAAGAGTCAAGAGCTCCTCACGCTGAGGATGGTCTTCAGCGTAGTAAGTTGTATCTGGCAAAATCGTCCCTGGTGCACTTGCCCAGAGAACATTGGTTCTGGCATCCATAAAGTCTGGTGATACACCAAATGGAAGGAAGTTTGGCTTTCCTGCTAGTTCAAATTCTGCCAGTTTGCTAGTAAAATCTGCAAAACTCTCCAAATCTTGGTATTCCTTGAGCATTGGCAAAACAGGCTTAATCCCATCTGCTTCTCTCTTGTCAAAATCACGTACCATGCGATGGTACTTAACAAAGTTTGCGAGGATAGCATCCTCTGGGACCTCTTCACCGACCAACCACTTGTCCGTAGTCGCCAGCATCAACTCTTCAATTTCCTCGTCAAGGTCAATAAAACCACCTGTTCGAGATTTGTCAGCTGGAATGACAGCTGTTTTTTCCCATTCGCCATTAATTGCATCATAAAAATCGTCTTGATAACGTGTCATCTTGTTCTCGCTTTCATTTTTTCACTTATTCTTAGCTTAGCAAAAAACACTTGGGAATGCAATTAAAAACGGTTTCTCTTTTCACTTCATTTTTCAGTTATTATTTTAAATTTTTTAAAAATTAACTTGACTTAATTTTTTTTTAAGGTATATTAAAAGACAGGAGGAATACAACTGTATGATACGTATCGAAAACCTCAGTGTCTCCTACAAAGAAACGTTGGCACTAAAGGATATTTCACTAGTGCTCCAAGGACCAACGATTACCGGAATTATTGGTCCAAACGGTGCTGGAAAATCAACTTTATTAAAAAGTATGTTGGGAATTATCCCACATGAAGGTCAGGCCTTTCTTGATGACAAAGAATTCAAGAAATCTTTACATCGGGTTGCCTATGTCGAGCAAAAAATCCATATCGACTACAATTTCCCTATCAAGGTCAAGGAATGCGTCTCCCTGGGACTCTATCCATCCATCCCACTCTTTCACACCTTAAAGGCCAACCACTGGAAAAAAGTGGCAGATGCTCTTGAAATCGTTGGGCTCTCAGACTATGCTGATCGCCAAATCAGCCAGCTCTCAGGTGGTCAATTTCAACGTGTGTTGATTGCCCGCTGTTTAGTGCAGGAAGCTGACTACATTTTTCTAGATGAGCCATTTGTCGGGATTGATTCGGTTAGTGAAGAGATTATCATGAACACGCTGAGAGACCTTAAAAAAGCTGGTAAAACAGTTCTCATTGTCCATCATGACCTCAGCAAAGTCCCCCATTATTTCGACCAAGTTTTGCTTCTCAATCGAGAATTAATAGACCTTGGTCCGACTAAAGAAACCTTTACCGAAGCCAATCTTAAGAAGGCCTACGGTAGCAAACTCTTTTTCAATGGAGGTGACCTATGATAGCAGAATTTATCGATGGATTGCAACATTTCCATTTCCTACAAAATGCCTTGATAACCTCTATTGTCATCGGAGTTGTTGCTGGAGCCGTGGGATGTTTTATCATCCTACGTGGGATGTCTCTCATGGGAGATGCCATCTCTCACGCAGTTTTGCCCGGCGTAGCCCTTTCCTTTATCCTGGGAATTGATTTCTTTATTGGAGCCATTATCTTTGGCTTGATGGCCTCCATCATCATTACCTATATCAAGGGAAACTCTATCATCAAGAGTGACACTGCCATTGGTATTACCTTTTCATCTTTCTTAGCCCTAGGTGTCATCTTGATTAGTGTTGCCAAGAGTTCAACAGACCTTTTCCATATCCTTTTTGGGAATATCCTCGCTGTCCAAGACATGGACATGTGGATTACCATTTGTGTGGGGGCAGTCATTCTCTTGATTATCGGGATTTTCTTTAAACAACTATTGATTACATCCTTTGACGAGCTCCTGGCTAAAGCCATGGGAATGCCTGTCAATTTCTACCACTATCTGCTCATGGTGCTCTTGACCCTTGTGTCCGTCACCGCCATGCAAAGTGTTGGAACCATTCTTATCGTGGCCATGCTGATCACCCCAGCTGCAACGGCTTATCTCTATGCTAATAGCCTAAAGAGCATGATTTTCCTTTCATCAAGTCTCGGAGCCCTGGCTTCTGTCGTGGGACTCTTTATCGGCTATAGCTTCAATCTCGCAGCAGGATCCAGCATCGTGCTCACATCTGCCAGTTTCTTTCTCATTAGCTTCTTTATCGCTCCAAAACAACGATATTTGAAACTGAAACATAAAAAAATCAATAAATAAGGGGAGACCCTTTCTGGAGGAATCTAATGAAAAAATTAGGTACATTGCTTGTTCTCTTTCTTTCTGTTATTGCTCTTGTCGCATGTACTAGCGGAAAAAAAGATGCTGCTTCTGGTCAAAAACTAAAAGTTGTTGCCACTAACTCAATCATCGCTGATATTACTAAAAATATTGCAGGTGACAAGATTGATCTTCACAGTATTGTTCCTGTTGGTCAAGACCCACACGAATACGAACCACTTCCTGAAGACGTTAAGAAAACCTCCCAAGCTGACTTGATTTTCTATAACGGGATCAACCTTGAAACAGGTGGCAATGCTTGGTTTACCAAATTAGTCGAAAATGCCAAAAAAACTGAAAACAAAGACTACTTTGCAGTCAGCGACGGTGTAGACATCATTTACCTTGAGGGCCAAAACGAGAAAGGCAAAGAAGACCCACACGCTTGGCTCAACCTTGAAAATGGGATGATTTATGCTAAAAATATCGCTAAACAGCTCATCGCTAAAGATCCTAGCAACAAGGAATTCTACGAAAAAAATCTCAAAGACTATACTGAAAAACTAGACAAACTGGACAAGGAAGCCAAAGAGAAATTTAACAATATCCCTGCTGAGAAGAAACTCATCGTAACCAGCGAAGGATGCTTCAAATACTTCTCTAAGGCTTACGGAGTTCCAAGTGCCTACATCTGGGAAATCAACACTGAAGAAGAAGGTACTCCTGACCAAATCAAGACTTTGGTTGAAAAACTTCGCCAAACAAAAGTTCCATCCCTCTTTGTTGAATCAAGTGTCGATGACCGTCCAATGAAGACTGTTTCACAAGACACAAATATCCCAATCTACGCACAAATCTTTACTGACTCAATCGCTGAAGAAGGGAAAGAAGGCGACAGCTACTACAGCATGATGAAATACAACCTTGACAAGATCGCTGAAGGTTTGTCTAAGTAATCCATTAAAAACGTCGTTCCCACGTGAACAGGCGTTTTTTTGGCCCTCAATTTCCAGTCAAATCATTGGAAAAATCTGACAATTCTCGATAAAATAAAAGAAAAAGAATGGAGTAGTTTCATGACCACTTTTCTCGGAAATCCTGTAACTTTTACAGGTAAACAACTGCAAGTCGGAGACAAGGCACTTGACTTTTCTCTTACAACAACCGATCTCTCTAAAAAAACGCTAGCTGACTTTGATGGAAAGAAAAAAGTCTTGAGTGTTGTCCCTTCTATCGATACAGGCATCTGCTCAACACAAACACGTCGATTCAACCAAGAACTAGCTAACCTCGACAATACCGTCGTTCTTACTGTTTCTATGGACCTACCATTTGCCCAAGGACGCTGGTGTGGGGCTGAAGGCCTTGACAATGCCATCATGCTTTCAGACTACTTTGACCATTCCTTCGGCCGTGACTACGCTCTCCTCATCAATGAGTGGCACCTCCTTGCCCGAGCAGTTTTTGTCCTTGATACTGATAACATCATCCGTTACGTCGAATATGTAGACAATATCAACACAGAACCCGACTTTGAAAAAGCAATCGCTGCCGTTAAAGCATTAGACTAAAACAAGGATTTTTATGACTGAAAGCTAGAGAAATCTAGCTTTTTTTGCTATACTAAAGGTAATGATAAATAAAAATAATAGACTAACTCCAAATAAAGAAGACTATCTTAAGTGCATTTACGAGATTAGCATCGTTTCTCGTAAAATCACTAATAAAGAAATTGCGGCGCGCATGCAGGTGTCTCCTCCTGCTGTGACAGAAATGATTAAGCGGATGAAGAGTGAAAACCTCATCCTCAAGGACAAGGAATGTGGTTATCAACTGACTAACCTAGGGCTAAAACTGGTCTCAGAGCTCTACCGTAAACACCGCTTAATCGAGGTTTTTCTAGTTCATCACCTCAACTATACTAGCGACCAAATCCACGAGGAAGCCGAAGTTTTAGAACATAGTGTATCAGATTTTTTTGTGGAACGACTAGACTCCATGCTAGGTTTTCCCAAGACCTGCCCCCACGGAGGGACTATTCCTGCCAAGGGAGAGCTCCTGGTCGAAATCAACAACCTACCTCTAGCAGATACCAAAGAAACCGGTACCTATCTTCTGACTCGGGTTCACGATAGCTTTGATCTGCTCAAATACTTAGAAAAGCATGAGATTCATATCGGTGACCAAGTCAAAGTCAAGCAGTTTGATAATTTTTCCAATACCTTTACACTGGTCAACAAAGGTGAAGATCTCCAAGTTAGCATCGATATCGCCAAACAACTCTATGTCGAAAAAATCAACTAAGACCTTATCCCTGAAAGAAATTCCTTTTAGGGATTTTTTATTATTTTAGTTGTAAGTTCCATTCGTTTGGTGTAGAATGAAGCTAGATAAAAGAGGGAGGTCTTCCTATGAAAAAGCTCTTTAGAACCCATTTTGCAGCCATCGTAGTCAGCGATTTGCTACTGTTGGTAACTTTCAGACCCCGATACGAACTTTCTTTGGAAAGAGGCCCGTTTTTTTGCTTCATTTTCATCCTTGCTCAGGGACTACTACTATTTCGCTTGGTCAATCGACTCAAAAAACATTTCTCTGAGATTGATCCTCAGATGAACAAAAAAATTCGCCTTTACTACTTAGGGATTCTCTCTGTTGACCTTCTGTTATTTCTCTTTTTAGCCATCACTGGCCTTCAATATTTCTACTCTCTTACTCCAGTCTTTACTTCCTGTCATTCTACTTTATATTATATGACGGCTAGCCACCTAAGAGAAAACTATCCCGACTTTTACGACAAACACATCTCTTTCTGGGAGTGTCTCTAAACAAAAACCAAGCCAGC
>NZ_KQ969521.1:1053070-1134419 GCF_001578935.1 Streptococcus oralis
CAAGCTGGGCTTGGTTTTCTTATCTATTTTTAGTATCAAGAATGATGGTGACTGGTCCGTCATTGACCAGCTCCACCTGCATATCCGCTCCAAAGATACCTGTCTGAATAGGTACTTCCTGTGCTAGCTTTTGATTGAGAGCATCATAGAAATCTGTTGCCATATCCGGCTTAGCTACTCCTATAAAAGCTGGACGATTGCCCTTCTTGGTATCCGCAAAGAGGGTAAACTGAGAAATAGAGAGAATTTCCCCCTCAATATCCTTGACAGATAGGTTCATTTTCCCTTCCACATCTGAAAAAATTCGCATGTTAACAAGCTTTCTTACAGCATAGTCCAGATCTTCCTCTTGGTCCTCTGGGCCAACACCGACCAATAATAAGAGACCCTGATTAATTTTTCCATGAACCTGACCTTCGATACTGACTTGGGCTTTTTTAACCCGTTGGATAATGATTTTCATAATAGCCTTTCTAGTAACTGAAGGGAGAATTAGCCGTTGGTCCGTTTGACAGAGTAGACCTCTGGCACACTCTTAATCTTATCCACGACTGTGGTCAGTGTAGAGAGGTTGGAAATACCAAAGGAGACATGGATATTAGCAAATTTCATATCCTTAGTTGGCTGAGCATTAACAGTTGAGATATTCTTGGTCGTGTTTGAGAGAACTTGTAAAACATCGTTCAAAAGCCCTGTGCGGTTGAGACCATAGATATCGATGTGAGCAGTGTATTCCTTGCTTGAGAATTGATCTTCCCATTCCACATCAAGGAGACGTTGCTCATAGTTTTCTTGGGCACGGAGATTCATACAGTCCACACGGTGAATAGCTACACCGCGTCCCTTAGTAATGTAGCCGACAATGTCGTCACCCGGAACTGGATTGCAACACTTAGCAATCCGCACTAAAAGACCTGAAGCACCTTCAATGACCACACCACCCTCATGCTTAACCTTGAGGGTTTCTTTGTTTTCGACTTTAACTTCGCCACCTTTGACAAGCTCTTCTGCTTCCGCCTTAGCCTTGGCACGTTCTTCCTCACGACGTTCCTTTTCGGTCAAACGGTTAAAGACGGTAATAGCGCCAATTTCTCCAAAACCAATGGCTGCGTAGAGGGCTTCCTCTGTCTTGTAGCTGGTCTTTTGAAGGACCTCGTCCATGTGACGCTTGTCCATGAATTTATTGGCTACATAGCCGTTTTCTTGGAACTGGGCCATCAGCATCTCACGGCCCTTGTTAACGGATAATTCCTTGTCTTGATTTTTAAAGAACTGACGAATCTTGTTGCGTGCCTTGCTGGTCTTGACCATATTGAGCCAGTCACGACTCGGACCAAAGGAGTTGGGGTTGGTGATAATTTCAACCTGATCCCCTGTCTTGAGCTTGGTTGTCAGTGGAACCATACGGCCATTGACCTTGGCACCAGTCGCTTTTTCACCGACTTTGGTATGAATTTCATAGGCAAAGTCAATCGGTCCTGAATCTTTTGGAAGGGAGCGAACCGCACCATCTGGAGTAAAGACGTAAATCTCCTCCGCCAGATAGTTCTCTTTAACAGAGTCCACAAATTCCTTGGCATCATCAGCCTGATCTTGGAGCTCCATCATCTCCTTGATCCAGTTCATCCCAATAGCAGATTCCTTACTGTTGACCTGCCCTTTAATGCCTTTCTTATAAGCCCAGTGAGCCGCAACCCCGTACTCAGCCACTTCGTGCATTTCCTTGGTCCGAATCTGAAATTCAATCGGCCCTTTTGGCCCATAAACGGTTGTATGGATAGACTGGTAACCATTGGCCTTACGATTGGCGATATAGTCTTTGAAGCGGCCTGGCATAGGTTTCCAAAGTTCATGTACATAACCCAGCATGGCGTAAACATCGCTCTGGGTATCTAAGATACAGCGAATGGCAATCAGGTCATAAATTTCCTCAAAGCGTTTCTTCTTATCCTGCATCTTGCGATAGATCGAATAGATATGCTTAGGACGACCATAGATTTTCCCTTTGAGATTGCGTTCGGTAGCATACTCTTCCAACTTGGTTACGACTTCATCGACCAAAGCCTCACGTTCTCTGCGTTTTTCCTTCATCATGTGGGTGATTTTATAAAACTCAGTTGGATTGAGATAACGGAAAGATAGATCTTCCAACTCCCACTTGACACTGGAAATCCCTAGACGATGAGCAAGTGGTGCGTAAATTTCCATGGTTTCTCTGGAGATCCGTTCTTGCTTGTCCTTTCGTAGGTGTTTGAGAGTCCGCATATTGTGCAAACGGTCCGATAATTTAACCAAGATAACACGGATATCCTCAGACATGGCCATGAGCATCTTGCGGTGATTTTCAGCCAATTGTTCCTCAAGTGATTTGTACTCAACCTTACCAAGCTTGGTCACCCCATCAACGATAATCCGAACATCATGACCAAATTCCCGCTCCAGATCATCCAGTGTCGCATCTGTGTCCTCAACAACGTCATGCAAAAAACCACAGGCAACGGTTACGGCATCCAGCTTGAGCTTAGCCAGAATGCCTGCTACCTGAATGGGGTGGATAATATAGGGCTCACCTGATTTCCGAAACTGCCCACTATGACAATCAACTGCGTAAATCAATGCTTTTTGTACAAAAGCAACGTCTTCCTTTGTCAAATATTCTTTCGTTAAAGCGACTACCTGATCGCCCGTCAAATTCACTTCTTTCGGCATCTATACTCTCCAATTCTTCCTACCATTTTATCACTTTTTTAAGGATATGAAAACTAGAAAAGCTCTGCAGTTCTATAATTTACTCCATTCCTTACAAGGATCTCAAAAAGAACAATAAACTTTAAACTGTTTTATTATTTCTATTTACTTTTATAATTAATGAGTGGATTTTATAAACAAACTAGCTATTTCTTATCATTTTTAATAAATTTTATAAAAACATTCGTATCTAACTTGATTGATTGGCTTCCATCCTGTATAATAGAGTGAAACTATTTTTGAGGAGATTTTTATGTCATCATTTCGTAAACAAGCAGTCCTTTTAGGTCTGACTGCAGCTGTATTTGCAGCTTCTACTGCACAAGCAGATGAAAAAGCTACAAATCTAGATACTAGCACAACACCTACACCAGTAGCAAACCAATCAGAAAAAACTGTTGCAGCTACTGGAAATGAGAAGGAAACGGCATCTGAAAAAACGGACGCTCCTGCTAAACAAGATGAAAATGCTACTCCAGTAGCAAGTACTGCAACACCCCCTTCTAACCTTGCAAAAGACAAAGCCCTTCAACCAACAGAAG
Organism: Streptococcus oralis; assembly: GCF_001578935.1. Classification (GTDB taxonomy): domain Bacteria; phylum Bacillota; class Bacilli; order Lactobacillales; family Streptococcaceae; genus Streptococcus; species Streptococcus oralis_R. The sequence goes on from NZ_KQ969521.1 coordinate 1,056,361, forward strand.
GACAGGAAGTCGATGTCCGCATCCTTGCAACAACTGACCTTCACACCAATCTAGTTAACTATGATTATTACCAAGACAAACCTGCTGAGAACGTTGGACTAGCAAAGACAGCTGTTCTCATCGAGGAAGCTAAAAAAGAAAATAGCAATACACTTCTCGTAGATAATGGAGACACCATCCAAGGAACGCCACTTGGAACTTACAAGGCCATCGTTAACCCGGTCAAAGAAGGAGAACAACACCCTATGTATGCAGCCCTTCAAAAGCTCGGTTTTGAAGCTGGTACACTAGGAAATCATGAGTTTAACTATGGTTTAGACTACCTCAAACGTGTCATTGATACAGCTGGAATGCCAATTGTCAACGCCAATGTTGTAGATCCTAAAACGGGCGCTTATGTCTACGATCCCTATAAAATCATCAGCAAAACCTTTGTTGATAAAACTGGTCGCAAAACGACCGTCAAAATTGGGGTGACTGGAATTGTTCCCCCTCAAATTCTCAGCTGGGATAAGGCCAACCTCGAAGGAAAAATTCAGGTCAATGACTCCGTAGAAGCTATCCAAAAGATAATCCCTGAAATGCGCAAAGCAGGTGCAGACATCACTCTTGTACTCTCTCACTCAGGTATCGGAGATGATAAGTACGAAAAAGGGGAAGAAAACGAAGGCTATCAAATTGCAAGCCTACCTGGTGTGGATGCAGTCGTAACAGGGCATTCTCACGCTGAATTTCCAAGTGGAAATGGCACTGGCTTTTATGAAAAATATGCTGGTGTTGATGGCGTAAATGGTAAGATTAATGGTACTCCTGTAACCATGGCTGGAAAATATGGGGATCACCTCGGCATTATCGACCTCAACCTTATCTACAAAAATGGAAAATGGACTGTTGCCAACAGCAAAGGCTCTATTCGCAAGATTCACACTAAGTCCAAAGACGCTGATGAACGAATCAAGGAAATTGCCAAAACAGCCCACGAAGGAACCATCCAATACGTTCGCCAACAAGTCGGAACAACAACTGCACCAATCACAAGTTATTTTGCCCTTGTCAAGGATGATCCATCTGTTCAAATCGTCAATAACGCGCAAATCTGGTATGCTAAGAAAGAACTAGCAGGAACTCCTGAAGGAGATCTTCCTATTCTCTCGGCTGCGGCACCATTTAAGGCGGGAACCCGTGGAGATGCTACTGCCTATACAGATATTCCAGCTGGCCCAATCGCCATCAAAAATGTAGCCGATCTCTACCTCTACGACAATGTCACGGCTATCCTAAAAGTCACTGGAGCTCAACTCAAAGAATGGTTGGAAATGTCTGCTGGTCAGTTCAACACGATTGATCCAACTAAAAAAGAAGCGCAACAGCTCATCAATCCAAGCTACCGTACTTATAATTTTGATGTGATTGACGGTGTAACCTATGAGTACGACGTCACCCAACCAAATAAATACGATCGCGAAGGTAAGTTGATCCACCCAGATGCTAGTCGTGTCCGCAATCTAAAATACCAAGGAAAAGATGTCCGTCCAGATCAGGAATTCATCGTGGTAACCAACAATTATCGCGCAAATGGTAAATTCCCTGGTGTTCGTGATGCTAGCCTCAATCGTCTCCTCGGACTTGAAAATCGCCAAGTTATCATCAACTATATCCTCGATGTAAAAAATATCAACCCAAGTGCAGATAAAAACTGGCACTTCACAAACAGCATAAAAGGGTTGGATGTGCGTTTCTTGACAGCTGATAAAGCCAAAGACTTGGTCGGCACAGATGGTGACATTCAATATCTAGCAAGCTCTGACCAAGAAGGTTTTGGCGAATACCGCCTTCTCTATGTAGAGCCTAAGACTGAACCTGCAGAAACAAATCACCACGAGTTCCAAGATACGCAGGGACAAAATCAAGGCGATGCAATCACTCTTGCAAACGGTGGTCAAACTATTATTTTACCAAGCGCTCATAATCCAGTAGCTACTACCCTACCAAATACAGGTGAGAAAACGTCTATCCTAACCTTCCTAGGTGTCATTCTAGCAGGGCTTGGACTTTCTCTCAAGAAAAAGGAAGAATAACACAATAGAAGCAAGGCGAGACTCGTCCTGCTTCTTTTTAACCACCAAAAACACTGCCAGATTTCTCTAGCAGTGTTTTGACATTTCATTTGCTTAATAGACTGTTTTTTCAGTTTCTACGTCGAAGAAGTGTGCTTTGTTCAAGTCAAATCCAAGTTCAACTGTTGCACCTGTTTGCAAGTAGTCACGAGCATCCACTTTTGCAACAAATTCGTCTTTACCAACTTGGCAGTAAAGGTGAGATTCTGAACCAAGCAATTCTGATACTGAGATAGTAGCTTTGACAACTGATTCTGGGAATGTTTCAAGGAAAGCAGGTTCTGCATTCACATCTTCTGGACGGATACCGAAGATCAATTCTTTTCCTTCGTAGCCTTTGTCACGAAGAACTTTCAAAGCACCTTCTGGAACTTTCAAGCGGAAACCGTCAGAAACAATTTCGCTACCAACCAATTTCACATTGATGAAGTTCATAGCTGGGCTTCCGATGAATCCTGCTACAAATTTGTTAACTGGGTTTTTGTAAACTTCTTGAGGTGTACCGATTTGTTCAACACGTCCGATAGTACCGGTACCAGCAGGGTTCTTAGTTGCTGACATGATAACGATACGGTCCGCAAGTGTCATCGCTTCTGTTTGGTCGTGCGTTACGTAGATAGTTGTAGCTCCGATACGACGGTGGATTTTCGCAATTTCAGCACGCATTGATACACGAAGTTTGGCATCCAAGTTTGACAAAGGTTCGTCCATCAAGAATACTTTTGCATCACGGACGATGGCACGACCCATGGCAACACGTTGACGTTGACCACCTGAGAGGTCAGCAGGTTTACGATCCAAGAATTCTTTCAAACCAAGGATTGCTGCCGCTTCTTGCACACGTTTGTCGATGTCTTCTTTGCTGTATTTACGCAATTTCAAACCGAAAGCCATGTTGTCATACACAGTCATGTGTGGGTAAAGAGCGTAGTTTTGGAATACCATGGCGATGTCACGGTCTTTTGGAGCTACGTCGTTGACAACCACGCCATCGATAGATGCAGTACCTTCTGTAATGTCTTCAAGACCAGCAATCATACGAAGAGTTGTTGATTTACCACATCCTGAAGGACCTACGAAAACGATAAATTCTTTGTCTTTGATGTCCAAGTTGAAGTCTTCAACTGAGTAGTGTTCGCTGTTTGGATATTTTTTGTAAATGTTTTTAAGATTTAATTCTACCATCGAGGTGAACTCCTTTTGTCTTTTGATAGTTTTATTATAAATGAAAACGCTTTACTTTTCTATGGCAAAGTGACCAAAAAAATAAAAAAGTTCTGTGCAACTTGCACAAAACTTTAAAGAATATCTGGTAAAATCAACTGATAACACAAGGTGAGATCCGTTAACTCCTTCAACTGAAGTCCTGTCAATTCTTCCCATTTGTCAATCTTGTATTGGAGAGAGTTGCGGTGCAGATAGAGTTGCTGGGCTGTTTTAGTCAGAACAGCACTGTTTTCCCAAAGGGAGAGAATAATTTCCTGAATCTGATCCTGATCCAAGATCATCTGGTGCAGGCATTCCTTGATTACCTTCAGGTCCACTAGTCTTTCTCCCATACTCCACAGATAGAGTTGTGAAAAGGTGTGTACACCTTGATGTCCCTGACGCCACCAAGTCTTAAACAAATCTCGCTCCGTTTTGATTAGGTCTGACAGGGCTTGAGGACCTGTCTGAGACCAAACCTGGCCTAACATGATAGACAGACGAAGGCCAAAGTCATACTCAACCGCTTCAATCGTATCAGATAAGATTGAGCGAACAGAGGTATATTTATCTTGTTGAAGCACAAATACATAATCCTGAGCACCGACCTGAAGTACCGTCTGACAGTTGGGAAAAAGAGTCCGCATCATGTCTAGCCAAGAGGATAGACTTTCCTGTTGGAAATAGGAAAGATGGCAATAAACCAGCTGAATTTTTTTAAATGCTTGCGGTGCCTGCCCCTTCCCCTCAATCAGATAGGGATACCAAGGATTGAGCGAACGAGCCTGCTCTTGCTGGGTCAAAAGGGCAACCAGCTGCTTTTCACGCTCGCTGAGCCCATCTTCCTCCAGTAAAATCCACTGCTGAGAAGCTAAAGGGAGAGTGAGATAGCCTGGTTTCTCTACTGGCTGATCTGAAATCTGAGCTTCAGGAAACCAGTCTTGTAATTCCTTTGCAATCATATTCTAGCCCTCCACTTTTTGGATGCACCAAGAAATTATGGTCTCTAGGCGCTCCACATTTTCAGTCAGATGGAGATAGCCCATCACCGCCTCAAAGCCAGTAGACATGCGGTAAGTCACCACATCTGCATTTTTAGCCTTTGTATGACTATTGGTATTGCGACCTCGTTTGTAGATTTCTTCTTCTTTTTCCGTCAGGACTTGCTCTTCCAACATGAGGGCAATCAAGTGAGCTTGAGCCTTGGCTGACACATACTTAGTTGCCTCTTGGTGGAGCTTGTTGGGTTTAGTCATGCCTTTGAGAATGAGATGGCGACGAATATACATGGAATAAACCGCATCTCCTTCAAAAGCCAGCGCAATCCCGTTAATGAGATTGACATCAATCACGAGTCCACCTCACTCCATCCTTGGTATCAAGGAGCTTAATTCCTTGAGCAGCCAATTGATCACGGATTTGGTCCGCTGTCGCAAAGTCACGATTAGCACGCGCTTCTTGGCGTTTTTGGATTAAGGATTCAATGTCTGCATCCAAAACTTCCTCAACAAAGACAATCCCAAAGACTTCCAACATCGCCGCAAGAGCTTGCTTAACACTTGCATCATAGTTGCCGGAGTTGATCCACTTGGCCATTTCAAAGACGACTGTGATACCGTTGGCAGAGTTGAAATCCTCATCCATAGCAGCTACAAACTTGTCTTTAAAGGCTTGTAACTCTTGGGTATCCACGTTTTCTGTAAATGGTTGTTCGTAAGTGTTCTTCAGATATTTGAGGTTAGTCTCGGCGTCTCGCACTGCTTTTTCAGTAAAGTTGATAGGCTTACGGTAATGCTGAGTCGCAAAGAAGAAACGAAGCACTTGACCATCAATGGTTTTGAGGGCATCATGGACGGTGATAAAGTTGCCCAAGGACTTAGACATCTTGACATTGTCGATATTGACAAAGCCATTGTGCATCCAGTAGTTGGCAAAAGTCTTGCCTGTTTTGGCTTCTGACTGGGCAATTTCATTGGTATGATGCGGAAACTCCAGATCGGCTCCCCCACCGTGGATATCAATGGTATCTCCCAAAATCTCTGTCGACATGACTGAACATTCGATATGCCAACCCGGACGACCAGGTCCCCAAGGACTGTCCCAAGAAATCTCGCCTGGTTTTGCAGCTTTCCAAAGGGCAAAGTCTACAGGATTTTCCTTGCGAGCTGTTTCTTCATCAGTACGACCTGAAGCACCCAGCTCCAAATCTTCCAAGGTTTTATTAGCCAACTTAGCATAGTTGTGGGATTTTTCCACACGGAAGTAAACGTCCCCTTGACTCTCATAGGCAAAGCCTTTCTCAATCAAGTCTTCCACAAAACGGATGATGTCATCCATAAACTCCACCACTCGTGGATGGCGGGTCGCAGGTTTGACACCTAGAGCCGTTACATCCTCCCGAAAGGCTGCGATGTACTTATCCGCAACCTCCTGAGACGTGATGCCTTCTTCCTTGGCACGGTTAATGATCTTATCATCTACATCCGTAAAATTGGAAATATAGGCAACCTCGTAGCCACGGTACTCAAAGTAACGACGAATGGTATCAAAAGCCACCGTCGAACGGGCATTCCCCACGTGGATATAGTTGTAGACTGTCGGTCCACAGACATACATTTTAACCTTGCCGTCCTCGATTGGGACAAATTCTCGTAAATCACGAGACATGGTGTCGTAAATTTTAATCATGTGGTCCACTCCCTTCTCTATTTCTGAATTTTTCGGCTGAAAACCAGCTCTGCAAAAGGACCAAATTGTCTGAGGCTATCCAGTTGGTAAAAGCGCTGCCCTTCCTCTTGGGTAAAGAGGGGAACCCCCTTTCCTAGGATAAGGGGCGCTATCTGAATAATGAGGTGGTCGAAAAGATCCGCATCCAAGAGCGGTCCTACCAAGGAATTACCACCAATCACAAAGACATTTTTGCCTTTGTCAATCTGGCGAACAAAGTCCACCACATCCCCAGCTACTGGCTGGTAATGGCTGACAGGCAGGTGCCTATCATGCGTAAAGACATAGTTTTCCGTAGCTTGATAAAAACTTTCTACATCTTGCAAATCTTGGATTTCCTCAAAGGTCCGCTTGCCCATGATGGTGATATCCATTTGCCTGTAAAAGGCATCATATCCTGTATCCTCTACAGAACCAAGCTGATGCAACCAGTCTATCCTGTGCTGGCTGTCTGCCAAGTAGCCATCCATGGTAATACAGCCGTAAAAATATACTGCCATTCTTGTAGTTACCTTTCTAGTTCCTTTGCTATTGTCAAAGCGATAGTGAAAAAAGTCATGGCATCAGCTGTCCGCTCTTCACGGCGGGCATCCCAGGTTCGGTTATGATGATCCACATAGTCAGCTGTGTAGAAGAACTGATAGACTTTTGCTTGTCGAAATTGACTCCAAGCCATGATAGCTGAAGCTTCCATATCCACCACTTTGGCTCCAGCAGCCAAGCGACGCTTGACCTTATCAGGCGTTTCTCGATAAAAGGCATCCGTCGTCCAAGCTTTGGTGCGGATATGCTCAATACCAGATTTATTCAAAGCTTCTTCCATGGTCAAGAGCAAAGTTTCGTCATAAGCTATCTCATCACTTGCAGGAGCATAGTGGTAACTTGTACCTTCATCACGTATAGCTGAACTTGGTAGGATAATCTTATCCGCCTGAATAGACTGATCCAGAACGCCACAAGATCCTAAAATGATAAAGTTTTTAAACCCTCTCGCTTTGAGCTCTTCTAAGAGTCCTACAGCCATCGGAGCCCCAATCCCAATCATGGCTACTGCAAGTTTACGACCAGCTACTTTATAGATATACCATGGAAATTTACCATTTAGATTGGTGAGATAGCCAGCTTCATAAACACCTTCACACTGCTTGACTCCTTCAAGGATTTCTCCATTAAAAGATAAAATAATCGTCTCACAGACTTCTCCACCACCACAAAGACTTGGATCAGTTGGTTCGATAACAGCAGGTACATTTTCGAATTCTTCCAAGAGCATTTTCTACCCTTTCTCATTCAGATAAACCACCTGGGTCTGTTTGACAAAGCCAATTTTTTCATACAAGCGCTTGGCACCTACGTTGCTATCTTCTACTGCAATCTGAAATTCCTTATCATTTTGCTCAATCAGTTGGTTGACAAGAGATTTTGCTAAGTAGCTTCCATAGCCTTTTCCACGTTCAGGTTCCGATATTGCTAAACCGTAGAAGTAATTCGTATTAGTCGATAAATCTACCGTGCAAGTCCCAATAACCTGACCGTTTTTTAATAAAATATATAGGCGACTTTCTGGATCTTTTAGAGCTTCAGCAACATATCTATCTGCAACTTCTCTCGATTCATGTTCCTCTGAAAATGCCTGAAAATTTAACTGGCTAATTTGCTCCTGATATGAACTATCTGCTAACAAAACTTCAAGATTGGAAAGTTTTACTAACGGATAAGGTCTTCTATCCTTACCTAACCAGGTTTCTGTATCTTCATCCTCGACTAATCCCCAGTTGCTGACAAAATCAGGATGACGATCTAGAAAAATACGTTCTGTCTGAAAAGTAACTGAACGAATAGGGAAAGAAGCCGTTTCTTTCTCAAAACTCGTAAACAAAGCACGCGCAATTCCCTGACGGCGATGATTTGGATGAACCAGTATCGTCACTTCCACATCTTGGTCATCAGCATAGACAGTTAATAGACCAACAAGTTCGCCTTTTTCATAATAAAGGAAAAAGGCGGGCATGTTTGGGTCAAAATTAAGCATGTTAGAGAGATAAGGAGCACGATAAGTTCCATCATAGGCTTGGCAACAGTCAATTAGTTTTTTCGCTTCAAATAACTCTTCTTGGCTCAACTTATTTCTTGCTTGAATCATATAGGTATCCTCTACAAACCAGACGATCTGTGGCTGGCTTCTCTAGCCTGCTCGAGTTTATTGACGTAGTACTCTCGTTTTTCTTCGACTTCGTGGATCGTTGGTTCATCCTTCTGTCCATGAACGCGAACAATCTTAGCTGGAATACCGACAACTGTCACATCACTAGGTACGTCTGCCACGACTACTGCAGCAGCACCGACTTTGGCATTTTCACCGATTTCTACCGGTCCGATGACTTGGGCATGGGCTGATATGAGAGCTCCTTTACGCACAGTCGGATGGCGTTTGCCAACATCTTTCCCTGTCCCACCAAGTGTTACTCCATGATAGAGAAGAACGCCTTTTTCAACAATAGCCGTCTCTCCAATCACCAGACCTGAACCATGGTCGATAAAAACACCTGAGTCAATCTGGGCACCCGGATGAATCTCGATTTGGGTCCAAAAGCGCCAAAACTGACTGTGCATCCGAGCTAGGAGTTTGAAGCCGTGCTTCCAGAGAAAATGCGAGAGACGGTGAGCCGCTAAGGCCTTAACACCTGGATAAGTCAGCAAAACTTCCAAACTGTTGCGTGCCGCTGGATCATTTTCTTTTACAATATCAATGGTTTCGCGCCACCATCCCATACATTTCTCCTTTTCTTATTCTGAATCTTTTGGTGTTTCTGTAACTTCTTTCTTAGGTTTGTGGTCCTTGTGATGACGTGGACGGTGAGGTCGCTCAGACTTTTCACCTTTTTCATCATGCTCAGGTTTTGGAGGACGAGGAAGAAGAGCTTTCATAGAGGCATCGATACGGCCTTTTTCATCAATCTTGACAACCTTAACATCGACTTCATCACCGATAGCTACCAAGTCCTCGACACGGTTGGTACGAGTCCAAGCCATTTCAGAAATGTGCACAAGTGCATCTGTCTTATCAAAAAGGTTGACAAAAGCACCAAATTTCTCGATACGAACCACCTTAGCGTGGTAAACTTCATCCACTTTAGCTTCACGAACCAAACCGGCAATGATTTCTTTGGTACGGTTAATGGCGTCTTGGTCACTTGAGTAGATAGAGACGTTTCCTTCTTCGTCGATGTCAATCTTAACGCCCGTTTCAGCGATAATCTTATCGATGGTTTCACCACCCTTACCGATAACAATCTTGATCTTGTCCACATCAATCTTGATGGTGTCAATTTTCGGAGCAGTTGGAGCCAATTCTGGACGAACTTCTGGAATCGTTGCTTCAATCACATCAAGGATTTCAAAACGCGCTTTCTTGGCTTGAGCAAGAGCCTCAGTCAAGATTTCTGCAGTAATCCCTTGGATCTTGATATCCATTTGAAGGGCTGTAATCCCGTCACGAGTTCCGGCAACCTTAAAGTCCATGTCTCCAAAGTGGTCTTCCAACCCTTGGATATCTGTCAATACTGTATAGTTATTTCCATCTGAGATGAGACCCATGGCAATCCCTGCTACTGGCGCCTTGATTGGCACACCACCAGCCATAAGGGCAAGAGTTCCCGCACAGATAGAGGCTTGAGATGAAGAACCGTTTGATTCCAAGACCTCTGCTACCAAGCGGATCGCATATGGGAATTCTTCCAAACTTGGCAAAACTTGAGCAAGAGCACGCTCACCAAGAGCACCGTGACCAATTTCACGACGACCTGGCGCACCATAACGACCTGTTTCCCCTACAGAGTATTGAGGGAAGTTATAGTGGTGCATAAAGCGTTTCTTGTACTCTGGGTCCAAACCATCGATGATTTGAGTTTCTCCCATCGGAGCCAAGGTCAAGACAGAAAGGGCTTGCGTTTGTCCACGAGTAAAGAGACCGGAACCGTGCACACGAGGAAGGAAGTCAACAACCGCATCCAAAGGACGGATTTCATCGACCTTACGACCGTCGGGACGAACCTTGTCTTCTGTGATCAAACGACGCACTTCTGCGTGTTCCATTTGTTCCAAGATTTCAGCTACATCACGCATGATACGGTCACATTCTTCGTGGTCTGCGTATTTTTCTTCGTAAACTGCAGTTACTTGGTCTTTAACCGCTTGAGTCGCAGCTTCACGCGCCAATTTCTCTTCGACTTGAACGGCTTTTTGAAGGTCGCTGTTATAGGCTGCGATAATTTCAGCCTGTAATTCAGCATCTACGTGAAGCAATTCGACTTCTGCTTTTTCCTTACCTACTACTGCAACGATTTCTTCTTGGAAAGCAATCAATTCTTTAACGGCTTCATGCCCTTTTAGAAGGGCTTCCAACATGATTTCTTCTGACAATTCTTTGGCACCAGACTCAACCATGTTGATAGCATGCTTGGTACCAGCTACTGTCAATTCAAGAAGTGAACGTTCTGCTTGCTCTTGACTTGGGTTGATGATGATTTGGCCATCAACATAACCTACTTGTACCCCAGCGATTGGTCCGTCAAACGGAATATCTGATATAGAAAGCGCCAAGGATGAACCAAACATAGCTGCCATTGGTGCAGAGGCATTTTCATCATAAGAAAGCACTGTGTTGATGACTTGCACTTCATTACGGAAACCTTCCGCAAACATAGGACGGATGGGACGGTCAATCAAACGCGCTGTCAAGGTTGCGTCTGTCGAAGGACGTCCTTCACGTTTCATAAAGCCACCAGGAAACTTCCCAGCCGCATACATTTTTTCTTCGTAGTTGACTTGAAGTGGGAAGAAATCCCCAGTTGACATTTTCTTAGACATAACGGCAGCAGTCAAGACAGTTGACTCACCGTAACGCACGACAACAGAGCCATTTGCTTGCTTAGCAACCTGACCAGTCTCTACGATTAACTCACGACCCGCAAAAGTCGTTTGAAACACTTGTTTTGTCATTAAAATCCCCTTTGGATTGATTATATTATACGTCTTGCCTACAAAAATCAGGATACAAAGGGCGTAAAGAATCCCGTATGAAAATAGGAGATTGACGCAGTGTGCGATGCACACCAGGAAACCTATCTTTTTCACTAGGGATTTAGCCCGTGTTCAACTTTCAAGATACAAATCATTAGAAAGGTTTGATGCTAAAGCATCTAATCCTTTCACGCTAATCGCTATCAGACGATTAACTAAATGCTTTGCTAGCTCTCTCGTCAAATATTATCGATTTGACTCGTTCGTGTCGCTTCAACTAAATGCTAAAAAGAACAAATTATGAAAAAATTTCTGTCATAAAATCGAGAATCGACAAAGCCTTTAAAACTTTTATACCCTCATCTTTGTATCAAGTACGTACAGAGTCTATTTTATCATATTTTTCTTAAAAAGTGCGGGCTTTTCTATTAAAAAGGAACCATTCCCCTCACTTGAGAAGAATGGTTTGCTTTTTATTATCCTAAAGACTGATGGTTAAACAAGGCATGGGTTGCTTGGTGGATGTATTTTGCTGTTTCAGCATTGTTCATGGTATAGAGATGTACACCGGCGACATCCTGGGTTACCAAGTCCACGATTTGATCCACTGCATAGGCAAGTCCTGCTGCTCTGAGCGACTCAGGGTCATGCTCATACTTGTCTAAGATGGCCTTGAATTTACGTGGAAGGTGGATATTCTCACAAGTCTTCAAGAGGCGGAGAGCCTGATTTCGATTCAGAATAGGCATAATCCCTGCATGAATAGGAACATCAATCCCAGCCAGGGTACACTTGTCTTGGAAATCATAGAAGCGCTCATTATCAAAGAAGAGTTGGGTAACTAAGCTAGAGCAGCCAGCATCCACTTTTTTCTTGAGATTTTGAATATCTGAGATTTGGTTTGGCGAGTCAGGATGCCCCTCTGGGTAACAAGCGCCAATAATATCAAAGTGAGGAGCTTGTTCCTTGATGAACTCAATCAAATCTGTTGCGTAGCGGAAATCCCTTTGTGGTTCCACATCAGGGATAATATCCCCACGCAAGGCCAAGATTTTCTGTACCCCAACCTTATCCAAGTCTGCAATGGTTTCAGCAACCTTGTCCTTAGTCAAATAGATGGCTGGTAAGTGGGCAATGGTTGGAATCTCCAAGTCATTTTGGATAAAGTCAGCCAACCGAACCGTTGTTTCCTTGATATTAAATTTATTATTGCTGGCGGTCACACTGATAAAGTGCGGCGTCAGCTCCCGCATATCCTGCAAAGCTGAAATAATTTTATCATTACCCACAGCTGGGTTTGGAGGGAACACTTCAAATGAAAGTGACGGCGTTTGGCGTGACATAGTCATTATCCTTTTCTTTTTGATTTCATGATTGCTAAGCCGGCTTGGGCCAAGCAGTTCCTTGATCAGCCAGGGTCAAGAGAGAAATCTTATCTTATAATTTCTCACGCGCAGCTTTTGCTGCTTCGACAAGGCGAATCAAGCTTTCTTTTGTTTCTGGAATACCACGTGTTTTCAAACCACAGTCAGGGTTGATCCAAACTTTCTTGCTTGGAACTTTGGCAAGAATAGCATCGATTGTGTGGTCAATTTCACCTTCATTTGGCACACGAGGTGAGTGGATATCGTAAACCCCAGGTCCCACTTCTGTTTGGAAGTTTTTCGCTTTGAGTTCGTCCAAGATTTCAAGGTTTGAACGGCTTGCTTCAAAGGAAATAACGTCCGCGTCCATGTTGTCGATAGCTGGGATGATATCTGTAAATTCTGAGTAACACATGTGAGTGTGGATTTGAGTATCTGGCGCAACTGTAGAGTGTACCAAGCGGAAGGCAGGAATTGCCCAGTCAAGGTAGTCTTCGTACCAGTCGCTACGACGGAGTGGCAATTTCTCACGAAGAGCAGCCTCGTCGATTTGGATGATTTTCACACCAGCAGCTTCAAGATCAAGAACTTCATCCTTGATGGCAAGAGCGATTTGAAGAGTTGAGTCCTTGATAGAGATGTCTTCACGTGGGAATGACCAGTTAAGGATGGTAACAGGTCCTGTCAACATACCCTTAACAGGTTTGTTTGTACGGCTTTGTGCGTAGCTAGACCATTTGACAGTGATTGGGTTGAGACGAGTGACATCACCCCAGATGATCGGTGGTTTCACCCCACGCATACCATATGATTGTACCCAACCATTTTTAGAGAAGAGGTAACCTGACAAGTTTTGACCGAAGTACTCAACCATGTCGTTACGCTCGAACTCACCGTGTACAAGCACGTCAAATCCAACTTCTTCTTGCCATTTGATCCATTCGTCGATCGTTTCAGCAAGGAAAGCATCGTATTCTTCTTGTGACAATTCACCCTTACGGTAAGCCAAACGTTTGGCACGGATTTCCTTAGTTTGAGGGAAGGAACCAATCGTTGTCGTTGGAAGGGCTGGAAGTTTGAAAGCTTCTTCTTGGATGGCTTCACGTTCAGCAAAGGCTGGCAAACGAGTGTAGTCAGCATCTGTCAAACCAGCGATGCGCGCACGAAGTTCTGCATTTTCACCCACACGCTCAGTAGCAAAGAGTTCTTTGTTAGCAGCAAGTGCTTCTGCACCTTGACCATTGCGGATAGCATCCAAATCACGAAGTTCTTCCAATTTTTCAACTGCAAAGGCAAAGTGGTTCAGGATTGCTGGTTCAAATTCTTCGTTAGCAGTTGTAAATGGCACATGAAGAAGTGAGCATGAGCTTGTCAATACGATGTTTTCAGCTGGGATTTGCTCAAGAACAGCCAAGCTCTTTTCGTAGTTGTTGCGCCAGATGTTTTTACCATTGACGATACCTGCATAAAGAGTCTTGTCAGCTGGGAAACCACCTTTAACGAGTTCAAGAGTTTTCTTACCTTCAACGAAGTCAAGACCGATGGCATCAACTGGCAAGTTCACAAGATCAACATAAACGTCACGCACATCACCAAAGTAAGTTTGAATCAAGACCTCGAGACCTTTTTTGTCAGCCAAGAGTTTGTTGTAGATATTCAAGAAGAGAGATTTTTCTTCAGCTGTCAAATCTTTGACAAGAGCCGCTTCGTCGAGTTGGATGCGAGTCGCACCAAGTTCAGCCAATTTTGCAAAAACTTCTTGGTAAGCAGCTACTAAGCTGTCTACGAAGTCTTCTGCTTTCACGCCCTCTTCAAAGTCTGATAATTGAAGGAAAGTGAATGGACCTACAAGAACAGGACGAGTGTTCAATCCAAGTTCTTTTGCTTCTTGGAACTCATCAAAAATCTTGTGACCAGCCAATTTAACTTGAGTGTCTTTTTCAAATTTAGGAACGATGTAGTGATAGTTGGTGTTGAACCATTTCTTCATCGGAAGGGCACGAACATCCCCTTTTTCTCCTTGGTAACCACGTCCCAAAGCAAAGTAACGCTCAAGCTCAGACAAGTCCAAGTTTTGAACAGATGCAGGGACCACGTTGAAAAGGAAGGCTGCATCTAGGAAGTTGTCATAGTGAGAAAAGTCATTTGATGGGATTTCAGTGATGCCTTTTTCTTTGACAATGTTCCAGTGTTTTGCGCGCAAGTCTTTAGCTGCTGCCAAAAGTTCTTCTTCTGAGATTTCTTTTCTAAAGTATTTTTCAGTTGTAAATTTTAATTCGCGGAATTCGCCCAAACGAGGGAAACCGATGATCGTAGTTGACATGATGTGTCCTCCAAAATTTGTTGTTGAAACTATCTTAACAGAAAAGAGACTGTCTGTATAATTGTAAATAATTAGGCTTTGATATAGTTTGAAACTATATCACTCTTTGGGTAACAAAAAAAGACTTGAGACCTGCGTCTCAAATCCTTTGTATTGCTAGTTTTATGGCTGTATTTTAGTTGAAATGCTCAAACGAGCCATTGACAATTCTTATAAGTGACTATGGCTTGCTATTAGAAAAGACTATAGGTTGATTTTCCTTTGGTATTTTTGATATTTCCCTGAAAAAGTGCGGACGGGAGGTAAAATTGTTCTGTGGATGATTTTAGCCAACCAAGTAATCTCATCTCTATCAACTTTTTTCCTGTTCAAGTGGGACGACTGCTAGTGTCTTTCCTAAACTGGCTAAGACTTTCAAGACCGTATCCAACTGAGGACTAGTCTTTCCTGTTTCCATCCTAGCTATGACAGGCTGGCTTACTCCACTGAGTTCTTCTAGTTTTTTCTGACTGATACCTTGCTCATGTCTAGCCTCAATCAACTCACTCATAATAGCCACTCGCATATCACTTTCAAGAATTTCTTCCTTGGTAAAGAGTTCTGTTCGGACATCCTTCCAATTACTTCCAATGGCACTATTCTTCATCACTTAACCCTCTTTCTTTTATGTCCTTCAGTCCACGCTTGGCTTTTTCAATTTCTCTCCTAGGAGTTTTCTGAGTCTTTTTGACAAAATGATGTAAGAGAACAAAACTCCCATCAAGCCAAGGCACAAATAATATCCTATCCCTCAGAGGTCTTAGTTCCCAAATCTCATCTTCCAAATGTTTGCACCAGCTCTAGTCCCATGCTGACTAAGCAACTCGATATAGTCATTTAGTTTATTGAGTTTGATGCGACTTGTCCTTACTCTTCTTTCTAGCCAATTCTCTCATATAATCTAAGACTGGCTCATTTCCATTTTTTCCTTATAGAAGTAAATCGTATGCACCAAGTACCCTCTTTCTAACTCAATTATAACTCAAAAGTTATTAAAAGTAAATTCTAATATTCATAAAAAGGAGACCTTAGAATCATTTTCTAAAGGTCTCATCTTTATTATTCGAAAAATTTACGAGAAGAGTTATAATGTGGAGCTAAGCCTGACTCTTACTCCAGCTCAATGCTTTTCTCTCGGAGATTAGCCAGACACTCCTCATAGTATTCTGCATCATGCTCACTATAGACGGGATTCCCCAACTTTTCCTCAGGCAAGTCTTCATAAGGAGGACAGGTTTTGCCACGGTAGTTCTTGTCCAGCCACTCTTGACTGACATTGTAGCCACGGTTAGCCATCTCCTCCATGATCAAGCGATGATAGGCATAGAGACGATAGGGCGAGTGGGTAAAGACATAGTTCACCGTCGCATGCTTTCTGCCCCAGCCATTGCCACGAAGGGCGCAACACTCTCGATGTTGCCCCAAGAGCTGAGGACGGGGAAGTTGTGAAATCAAAGCTTCATGCCAAAGTCTCATGGGAGTCTCCTTTCAGTAAGGTAGAATGTTGCAAGTAGGTATTGGGATAGCAATCCAGCAACACTCGAGTCTTAGCAATCACATCTTCCTTAGAAGCTTGACCAAAGCGGTAGCGATCCAGCAAGAGCATATAGTCTCTGCGCTCAGCATCTGTCGCTTTCTTTTTGAAATAGCCCCAAATATGCTGAAAGGCATTGCAAACCTGACCTCTATGTTCTGGAATCCGGCAAGCACGATCAATCATCTCTTGAACCCGACTCAGCTCCACCACTTCTTGCTTTAGATACTGGCGAATCTCATTGTAAATATTGCTAGAATGACTCAAAACGAGGTATTTGTTTCTAGCCCAGAGTTGCTGACACTGGGATTTTGGGTTAGTTTGTTCCATCTTTCTCCTTGTTTTCTATCCGTTTCCGGGAAATATGGAAACAAAGTTATTTCTATAAAATGAGCGAATCAATTACTCCATCACCCTTTAAAGTTTTTCAAAAACTCTTTAAGTTCAGCATCGGCTTCTGGTGTGGTTCCTGATTTTTCTAATAAACCTTGTTCGACAACCCCTTAAATACCTGAATAAGTCTCTACTAACAACTGAATCTTACGTAAAACTTCTTGCTTTTTCCGTTCACGCGCTCCCTGTCGACGAGAAGTTGGTGGAATAATCGAATCTAAATCAGTCCCACTATTTTCAGCATAACCTCGTTGAATTGATTTGTCGATAAACAATTGATAATCAGCTACAAGTTTCTCAGCCTCGGCTAGGTCGTGAATCGCGATTTTCTTGCGCTCCTTGCCATATTCATAGAAAGCATTGATAATCCCATCATGGTCTTTCAATTTTTGCAAATCGGTGTCATTGATAAATCCGATAACCAACTCTTCTTTGGCACGAATATCGATACTAGAACGAATTACACGACTAACTTCTGCTTTCATTACTTCTTTAGACTCAGAATTCTTCGATTTTTCAACAATTAACGCCAAGATATAGTCTAGGTTAATCTCATCAGTTTTTAGTAACTCAATTTCAAATTCGACATCTGAAAGGTCAACATCCAAATCCTTAGTCTTTTCATAGTTTTTAAGATTCAAAAATTCATCTCGAATTTCCACATAGGCACTTCTTAAATCTTGAAGATAACCTTCTGAAATAGGTTTGTCGATTTCTTGGAATTCATCATAATTTCGAAGAACATTATCAAGTTTCAACAACTCACCAAATAACTTAACAAACTCTTTTTTCTCATGATCTGTCTCAATTTCTTGCGGGTTCGGGAATCTTTCCAGAATTTCCTGACAAACCTCAGTATATCCTTTGACCTCGATACCCGTTACTTGATCGACGAAACCATCCATGTATTCACTAAAGCTTTTTTCTAAGATGATTTCAAGCTTATTGGTGTCCCCAAAAGTCTTAATTGCTTCTTGCGTAGCCTTTTCTAAATCACGGAAACAAACAATATTCCCAAAAGGTTTAACTTTGTTAAAAATCCGATTGGTTCTCGAGAATGCCTGAATCAAACCATGATAACGTAGATTTTTATCGACAAAGAGTGTATTCATAGTCGGGGCATCAAATCCCGTCAAGAACATACCAACTACAATCAGCAAATCCACTTCTTTAGACTTAACTCGTTTAGAAAGGTCACGATAGTAATTTTGAAACTCTTTCCCATCAGTTGAGAAGTTAGTCTTGAACATGTGATTATAGTCATCAATCGCTTTTTCCAGAAACTCTTTAGAAGATTGTGGCATGGCTGTATCTTGCGGTTCGAGCTCTTCATCTTGAATTTCCCCATAAGCTGACTGTTCTTCATTTGGTGCGAAGCTAAAGATGGTTGCAACTTTCAAGCGTTTAGCTTCTGGTAAAGTTGCTTGTTGTCGCTGGAGTTCGTCGTAGTATAGTTTAGCAGCTTCAATACTTTGTACAGCTAGCATGGCATTAAATCCAAACAGTTGTTTTTGCTTATGAGTATAATGTTGATTTCGATGCGTTTTGTCATTATAAACTCTCAACAGATACTCTGTGATAGTTGCGATCCGTTCTGGATGCAAAAGGAGTTCCTTCTCCATCTTTTTGAGTTTCTTCTCATCAATCTCTTGGCCAACTGCTTTTTCAGCTTCTCTATATTTATTGATTTCAGGCTTGATATAGTTATAGTCAACCTTGAACTTCAATACTTTTTTATCTCGAATAGCATCTGTGATAACGTAGTTATGAAGTTGTTCTCCAAAAACTTCCTGGGTCGTTTCTCCCGTTAAGCTATTTTCTGGGAAAATCGGTGTTCCTGTAAATCCATACAAGGCGTACTGTTTAAAGGCCTTCTTAATACGCTTTTGCGCCTTCCCAAACTGGGAGCGGTGACACTCGTCAAAAATCAAAACACATTTTTTATTGTAGATTTCATGATTTGGATTTGCTGTTATAAATTTATTTAACTTCTGAATAGTTGTGACAACAATTCGATCATCATTTTCTTCGATACTGCGTTGTAGTTCTTTTGTGTTATTGCTACCATTGACTGAATTTGGTTGGAATTTTTGATATTCCTTCATGGTTTGATAATCTAAGTCTTTTCTATCCACCACAAAAATTACTTTATCAATATAGTCCAACTCTGTTGCCAAGCGTGCAGTCTTAAAGCTGGTCAAGGTTTTCCCTGAACCCGTCGTATGCCAGATATAACCACAAGCATTGATGGTTCCAAAATTCTTCATTTCATTGGAAGAATGAATCTTGCGCAAGATACTTTCAGTTGCTGCTATCTGATAAGGGCGCATGATGAGCAAGGTATTATCCACATCAAAAACACAATACTTGATCAAGACTTCCAAGAGGACACGCTTACTTAAGAAAGTAATAGTAAAATCTTCCAATTCGTGAATAGTCTTATTCTTACGGTCTGCCCACTCACAGGTAAACTCATAGTGATTTTTATTTTGAGCTGTCGTATTTGCAAAGTAGCGTGTATAAGTGCCATTCGAAATCACAAAAATCTGAACATACTTATACAAAGAATTTTCGCTGTTAAAGCTTTCCTTACTATAACGGTGAACCTGATTAAAGGCTTCTTGTAGACTAACTCCACGCTTCTTCAATTCAATCTGAACTAGCGGAAGACCATTTACCAAAATAGTGACATCATAACGGTTGGTATGACTCCCCACTTGCGTCACTTGGTTGATGACCTGCATGCTGTTGTTGTGAATATTTTTCTTGTCGAGGATGAAAATATTTTTAATCCGTCCATCATCAAAGACAAAGTCATAGATATGATTTTCTTGGATTTTTCGTGTCTTTTCAACCAAACCTTCATTGGGACAGTCTAAATACTCGACTACAAAACGTTGCCATTCAGCATCCGTAAAGCTCACCTTATTAAGCTTTTCAATTTGAACCTTTGCATTCGCTAAAAGCTCTGAAGGAGTATGGATATCCAATCGTTCATAATTGAGACCATTGACCAAATCCGTAAGCAATTGTCTTTCCAAATCTGCCTCAGACTGAAATTCTCTATCTGTGCGATACTCTGGTTGATACTCAGCCAAGAGAATCCCTTCATTTGTTTCCGCAATTACTTCATGTACTTTTGAATAATCAACCATAATCATAATCTCTCGTTATTCTATGTATATTCTAGTTTAAATGATTAATATCTTTGTTAAAATATAGTTTTTCAATAAACGTTTTATATATTTCTTTAAAATATACTTTATCATCCTCTGTCAACTCTGGAAATTCCTCGGAGGACTGCTTATCATGACTAAATAAATTTAAGTATCTATTATAAATAGCTGTATTTTCGTTAACAGGTAAAAGTCCTTTCCACTCTTTATACCCTAAATAAGTAGAAGTTTTTTCAAAAACTGTCCTTAATAAATTGTAATGATATTTTTCCAATTGTTCTTGTTGGATTGCTTCATCAATAATGTCAATTACCTTCAAATGATAGGCAAATGGAGAATCATTAGTCTCTTTTAGATAGTATGTTTCTCTACCATCATTTGATGATACTCTGTGCTCAAATACCAATCTTGTAAGTGAATCTCCTCTAAGTTCATTAAACAATACATTAAAAAATAAAGGATGGTGTGTTGTAATAATGAATTTTAAACCCGCTGATATAGATGCTTCTGATGTTTCTTTTTTAAAATTACTTTTCTTTATTAAACTAGCTAAATCAACAGCAATTTCAATGATTCTCCGATCATCTAATGAAGAAACAGGATCATCAATAAAAATATATTTAAGTTCTGGAAAAGAATCTGGATCATCATTTTTACTTTCAATAACTTCATTTATAAAAGTATAGAAAAGACTCCATATAAAATTTGTTTCCTCTCCCTTAGAAATTTTTATATCGTTCTCTGTAATTCTAGTAGATGTTCCATTCTCATTTTTATCAGTATAAGTTTTTGAAAAAGAAACATTTGTATAATCATTAAATCTTGGCTCAATTATCTGCTGGTGGTTTCTTTTAACATGACCTACTGGATAAATGCCTAGGTAATCTTGAAACAGATTAATTATATTTCTATCCAATCCTTGTTCCTCAATAATATACTTTACAAATTTTGAATCGGGATTAATGTTTAGACTTCTAACTTCATCTTGATCCAAATCATTATTCCAAGAAAAAAGATCTTCTGTAAAAGCATTGTAGTAAAAAATTTTCTTGTCCTTGATAGATATTTCTTGTTCTACCTTATCTCGATTATCATCTAAAATTTGCTTGACTACCATGGAAAGTCTAGTTTTTCCACTTCCATTGAAAGCATATAGAAGAGAACTCTTAGATTTTCTTAAAATAAGATCATTTGCAACATCTTCCAGTGATTTAAAACTTTTATAATCCGTCATAATTCTCTTTTTCCTTTTCATCAAAATCTAATATTCTGTCTCTCCAGTATTCATACTGTTTCTGTCTTAGTTCGATTTCTTTTGGAAGACCTTCAGAAATAGAGTTGGTTAAGGTGTTGAAATTGTCAAGAATGGAGACAATTCTTTTTTGTTCAGTGAGAGGAGGCAGAACAATTTTAAATTTTTCCATATCCTTCGAATTGATTCGGACAACTTTTGTCCCGGTCACTTTTCTTTCCTTTTGAGATTGAAACGAAATCGATCTTAGCCAATAATTCAAGTACCGTGAATTTTGACTCGTACGAATGATATAACTATCTCCAGAAATTCCAATTTCTTCTTTTCCTTCCCAAACAATTGATTTCCCAACATCTTCAACATTTTCAGATGTTGTTGCCATTATCAAATCATTAGGATAGGCTTTTTTTAACTTTTCGAATACTATTTCACTAGTTTTAGAAAGAGTTTCAACAACTATAAAATCGTATTTAGTGTAAATTTGTCCGTAGTGAATAACAGATTTCCCATTTTCTGTAAACTCCTTCTTCTGAAGTCCATTTCCTCTTACAAAATCACAAATTACTCCCAACTTCACTCGAATTGGACCAAATACCCACTGTAAAAGCTTGATAATAGCGGAGTTGTCCCACTCCTCTACTCTACTCTACTCTCAGTGTACTCGCCTTCGGCGACGAATGTCAAGAGTTTTTCTCTAAAATATTCATACTGTTTTTGGCGTAGTTCAATCTCCTTGGGAAGTCCGATGTTTAAGTCGTTACAAACCGTATCAAAGTTGTCTAGAACTTGAACAATGCGAGATTGAATTTCGAGGGAAGGGACTGGAATTTTGAATTTTTCAGTATCATTACTAGAAATTTGTGGCATCTGCATATTATTAGCGATGTTTTGAAAATGTTCTTTATTATGAACTAAGTAATGATAAATATATCTTAAGTTGATATTTTCATTGTCTGAACTGTATGACCAAAATTCATTTTTAAAACTAAATGGTTCTGTGCAGTATTCAAAATCAATAATTCCACGAGATTTTACAACAATTGCCTCTTCTGTGTGAATATCTTTATCGGGAATATCTCCATAGTTCACATCAGCGTAAGTCTTTCCTCCTGCAAAGATACGGATTGGCGCACCATCTTTGTGAAGTAATTTCATCTGACTAGCTGTAATTTTAGTTCCTTTTCCTTTTTTAAGACATTCGTTCAACTTCTTCCACTCAACCTGATAAACCTCATCATCAAATGATAACAGTTTATCTCTATAAAAAGAATATTGCTTTTTACGTGAGGTCAATTCTGAGGTCAATTCTGAGGTCAATTCTGTAACATAATTGGTAAATTTGTCAAGTATTTGCACGATTTTTTCTTGAATTTCTAGAGGTGGGATTGGAATTAAAAATTTTTCCATATCTTTAGAATTAATTCTAATTACTTTAGTCCCTGTCACTTTTCTCTCTTTCTGCTTTTGAAATTGAAAAGTTCTAAAATAATAGTTGATATACCTTGAATTCTGATTAGTCGTTAAAACATAGGAATCTCCAGAGATGCCTATTTCCTCATCTCCCTCCCATACAATGGATTTCCCTACATCCTCTATATTTTCTGACGTCGTCGCCATAATAATATCATTAGGCTTCGCTTTTCTTAACTTACAAAATACACTATCATCAGTAAAAGATACAGTGGTTTTTGTCGAAAATTTATATTTTGTATATATTTGACCATAATGTATTACAGGTTTTCCTTCATCAACAAAGTCTTTCTTTTGCAACCCGTTCCCTCTATGAAATTCAACCACTTCCCCCAACTCTTTCCATTCAACAGGACAGTTTTGTATTTCTTCTAGGATGTTCATCAGTTACCTCCTTCCTTGGCTAGATTTTCAATGCTTTTAATTTCTTTGAGGTAATCTTTTTCAACTTGACTAAGGGTCTTGGCTTGGTAACTCTTATATTCCTTATCTACCTTCTGCCTCATCTGTTCACGAGAGATAGAACCACTATTATCCAGCAAGTCTTCGCCAGTAGCCTGAAGAATACGATCTACGTGAACCACCCAGTCAGCCATGGTCATGACTTCTTCTCGCTCTGCCTGCCTTTCAGCAAAGTCTAGATATCCCGATACAAGCTGATTAAGCCCACGAAGCTCCTTCTCTGTCAGATAGTTCTTGGCAACTTTTGCTTCAGATAGAGTAGGGAGATCGCCCTTAAAAGTGGTCAAGCCCATAAACTCCTTTTCACTATCAACACGGTTATAAATGAGTTCACTGGCAGTATTGTGGTGAATAGCATAATGCATTTTGTTTTGAACTGTCGCAAAGAATTTCTTTGCCTCTAGTGAATTTGCATTGTAGTCACTTGATGTCGCAAAAAGATCCAAAACCTGACGGTAAAAGACTTTTTCACTGGAGCGAATGTCTCGGATTCTTTCCAGGAGTTCTTTAAAGTAAGAGCCTCCACCCAAGTTTTTCAAGCGCTCATCATCCATAGCAAAGCCTTTGATCAGATACTCTTTCAAGACTGTCGAAGCATAGTGTCTAAACTGGATTCCACGAGGAGAACGAACTCGATAACCAATCGCCAAAATCATATCGAGATTATAGTAGGCGACATTTCGCTGAACACTTCTATTACCCTCATTTTGAACTGTCAACTTATAGTTGACAGTTGCCTCTTCTGATAATTCACCATCTTCAAAGATAGCCTTGATATGTTTGCTAATATTTTGCTTGGAAGTCTGAAAAAGCTCAGCTAGTTCTTGTTGGGTCAGCCAGACTGTTCCATTATCCAAGTGGAGTTCAATAGAGGACTCCCCGTCATCAGTTCTATAGAGAATCACATCATTTGCCATGGCTAAGCTCCTCTACAATCTTATCTATCTCTGCACGTAAGTAGTCAATCTTAGTAACAGTCTCAGCGATTTCTTTATTGAGCTCATCAATATCAATCTTCTCACGTGTATCTTCTTGTTCAACATAGGTAGAGACAGAAAGGTTATAGTCCTGCTCTGAACCAATCATTTGATTATCAACAAGAGCTGCTTTATAGTCTACACTTTGATAATTAGTGAATAATTCAACGATATAATCGATATTACTATCTGTCAAGACATTATTATTGGTCTCTTTTTTGAATTCTTTACTCGCATCAATAAAGAGGGTTTTGTTTTCTAGTTTATTCTTCGCCAGAACTAAGATTGTAGTCGCAATAGAAGTGCCAAAGAAGAGATTGTCTGGAAGGGCAATAACCGCTTCAACAAAGTTGTTATCTACCAGATACTGACGAATGGTCTTTTCAGCACCTCCACGATAGAAAATGCCCGGGAAACAAACAATAGCTGCTCGACCTTTATTAGACAAGTGGTTGAGACTGTGCATGATAAAGGCAAAGTCAGCTTTTGACTTAGGAGCTAGTTTCCCTGCTGGAGCGAAACGGTCATCGTTTATCAGAGTTGGATCTCCATCTCCCACCCATTTGACAGAGTAAGGAGGGTTAGAAACAATAGCATCAAAAGGCTTTTCTTCCAAATGCTGAGGATTTAAAAGGGTATCTCCTCGCTTAATATCAAAGTTATTGTAGTTGATATTGTGCAAGAACATATTCATACGAGCCAAGTTATAGTTGGTCATGTTGATTTCTTGACCAAAGAATCCATCCTCTAGGATATGCTCTTCATATTGTTTTTTCATTTGAAGAAGGAGAGAGCCTGAACCACATGTTGGGTCATAGACTTTGTTAATCTTGTCCTTACCAACCATTACCAAACGAGCTAGTAATTTAGAAACTGTCTGAGGAGTGAAAAATTCCCCACCACTTTTACCAGCATTGCTCGCATAGTTGGAAATCAAGAACTCATAGGCATCCCCAAAGGCATCAATGTCATTTTCCTCAAAGTTTCCAAAGTTAATACTATTGATACCATTTAGAATGTCAGAAAGGCGTTTATTTTTTTCTGGAACAGTTCCACCAAGGATGTTGCTTCGGGTATCCAAGTTATCAAACAAACCTTTGATATCATCTTCTGATTTGAATCCAATCGCCGACTTCTCAATATCTTGGAAAATATTGGCTAAGTCTTCGTTTAGATTTTCATTTTGCGAGGCGTTCTTGACGACATTTTCAAATAATTGACTTGGAAGGATAAAGAACCCCTTATCCTCAACTGTCCCTGGTTTGAAATCTTGCTCAGCTTCTTGGTCACTTAAGTCAACATAACGGAATTCTAAATCACCAGCCTCATGCTCCGCACGGTCAAAATAGTCTGCCATGTGCTCTGAAATAAAACGATAGAACAGGATTCCTAGGATATATTGCTTAAAATCCCAACC
The DNA here is from genome assembly GCF_001578935.1 of Streptococcus oralis. Taxonomy (GTDB): domain Bacteria; phylum Bacillota; class Bacilli; order Lactobacillales; family Streptococcaceae; genus Streptococcus; species Streptococcus oralis_R. The sequence goes on from NZ_KQ969521.1 coordinate 1,081,840, forward strand.
GTCTACAGCTCCACGAACATCGTCTGCAATCGCCCAAATTTTACGATGCAGCTCCTTGCGTTCTGCATTTTCTTTACTTGCCATTTTTACTTTCCTTAATTAATGTATTATCTTTTCTATTTTATCATATTTCAAGAAAAACCACTCGACCTGACTAGAGCGAGTGGGCTATAAACTATTCTTAACTTTATTAAGGTAGTAGCTCTTTGTTCATACGGTCCTTATCATCACTCTTTACAAATACGACATTCCGTTTACCTGTTAACTCTATCAGTTTTTCCTTCCCAAGGATGATTGCGAGATTCTTAATAATTGATCGTTTAGCTAATTCATCGTAATAAGTAAAAATAAATCGATATGGATACCCACCAAGAGCTGCTAATTCAAAACATTTTTGAAATATCTCTTTATCCAAGGGGTCTACTGAGTGCCCATAAATAATGATATTTTTTGATAGTGATTTAGATACTCCCTCATTTGAATACTTGTCTTTTGGTTTGAAAAATTCTTCAAATTGATTTCCACTCTCTTTAACAACTCTTTGGTAATACTTCTGATAAGGAATCAAATCACTGTTGACATCATTTTCTTTATCCTCTATTCCAAAGACCATGGTATTGATCCTATTAAACGTTCTATCTAAATCAATTCGCCCATGTATGAAATGAGTTCTTTCTTCAACAGTTCCAAATAAATAAGCTGACGTGTTAGTATAATTAAAATTTAAAACATAAGAACTTAATAAATGAGGTACTGCATCCAAAGCCGTTGGTCTTACCTGAATATTTCGAACACTAAAATCAAGATAGTCCAAATAAGACAGATAGATTTCTAATAGTTCAATTAGTAAATCAAGTTGATCAAGAAATAACTCATCAAGTTTCTCTATTAGTAGCTCTTTTTGTTTATTATCAAACTCAATCTGACCAAAATTCTCCGCAATCACTTTAACAACATAATATTTTGCAATATAATTTCTTCTATCTAATAAAACATTATCAAATTCATAAGTATCAAAATAGCCAATACTTTCAAATAACACATCACTGTTGTTTTTAAAATATATAATAGCATCTAAAAGTCTTGAAATAATGAGTTCAATATTCGACCAATTTATCCCTAGAGTTTCTTCGTTTTCATTAATAAATCTCAAATATAGATTATCTTTGTATTTCTCAATCCTTATATTTTTAACTTTTAGGAACTCCAGTAACTCCTCATTTGGATTAGAGAATAATTGTTTTTCAAAGTCAATAAAATCGGTATACTTTGTTTTTCGATCCATAGCAATATCAAAACCATTACCCAGAATTAGAATAGTATCTGCCATATTTTCTCCCTTTGCTTTTTTATTTTCTAGAGGGGTAATATTTTACCTCCCCTACTCCAATCGGCTTTTAACTTTCTTCTTAGTCAAGGTACGGTCGTTTTGATTGGAGAGAGCTTTGATACGAGCTTCTAGAAGGGTTTTCCGTCCGGTCTCTGTTCGTGTGTAGACGAGATGATAACGTCCGATAGTCGGCGTCAGAAAGTCGAGGAATTTCTGTGCTTCTTCCTTGCGCTTGTCAAAAAGACTAGGCACGACATAGTAAGGTGACTGACCTTGTCGGATTTTCTCTGCCTTCAAGAGATAGCGCTGGTTGTCCACTGGTGCAAAGAACTCTCCCACAGTCTGCGCAAACAGCTCCTTGTCCCTCATGCTTCCTCCCTTGAGATAGGCAAAGACCATGTAATTTTCCTTATTCTCCTCTACCTGAACACGGGATTGATCATCCGTTAGATGCCCCGAATCTAGCAGAGCCTTTCGGATCTGCTCACCCAGAGACTGCAAGCGTTTATAGGGACTCTTATAGCGGAGGTAGCGCCAAGATGCAAAGACCAAAAAGAGGAGACAGGCTGCTGTAAGCCACCAAACACCGATCAATCTCAATCTAAATAGCAAGACCAACAAATCTACTGCCAACAAGAGCAATAACATGCGAACCCATTTTAATGCATCAAGCAAGAGAATGACTGGGATTTTCTGTTTTTGAGTTGCGACTTCTGTAACTATCTCGAACTGATCCGCTACGACAAGAGCATCTTGCCATTTTTGTCTCAAGCCTGCTCGATCCTTGGATAACATCTTAATCCGTTCGTTATACTCTCTGATTTGCTTTTTCTTAAAAGGGGGCTTTGGAAAATCCAAACGATCCAAACCGGTCTCAATACTCTCCTGATTATAGGCCAGTCCAAGAAAATGCTCCATCCGTCGCGACAAGGTCTGCAGATCCTGATTGCTCTCTGGTCTAGGCTCCTCACCAGGAAGAGTGATAAGTGCTTGCGCTTGAACGGCTACCAGATGCCAGATGTTGCTGGTCTTTTCTGGATGCCCCGGCCAGATACGAATGGCACGCCCGCGCATCTGGTTACTCAGCATAAAGCTCCCCACAAAGCTTCCGAGGATTAGGGAATTAACACAAGGAGCATCCCAACCCTCTCCGAGGAGAGATTTGGTTCCGACTAGGACTTGAATCCGCCCTCGTTGAAAAAGCTCCGTCACCGCCCCTACAATACCCTTAGCCGTACTAGGGAATCCCACCAGCACATAATCCTCTTGGTCTAACTGACCAATAGATGAGAAACTAAGAGGAACCTGAGGCAAGAGTTCCTTCAACTCTGCTGCCACATCGGTAGGCAAAATAACGACACTACCTGACAAGACAGCCAAAGATACAGGGATCTCTTGCTCCTGAGCTTTTCGACGAATGCTTTCAAAATAAGGGAGAACCCCCAACTGAGAAATGGTTGCCTGATCATCTCCCAGATAGGCGGCAAAATCCTTGCGAATATAGTCAGCTAGTATTAACTGTCTCAGTTCCTGACCTAGACTCTCATACTCTGCCCAGAAGATATCGGCAATGGCAGACAACTTCCCCAGAGATTGGGTTAAAAGCTGATCGGAAGCCTTGGACTTAACTAGATAAACCTGACGTTTTTCCACCAACCCACGCGCCTTCAAGTCAGCCTCTAACTTTTTCCTATATCCATCTGGTTCCTCATACCAATCTGGTGTCTGATAGAGTATACTCTGCAACAGCGTCTCCAGCCAGTAGGAGGTCAATGCTGGAAGCTTCTGGGTTCCCAGTAAATTTTGTAAAGAGGGAGGAATCGTTAACCCCTGAGAATGCATATAAATCAACATAGCAGACAAGTACTTGGGGTCTTCTAGTAGAACATCGGATGAAATGTTTCCTTTGAGTACCTTAGACCCTGTTACAAATGTTTGAAAATCAGGATTGACTATAAGGTGATGAATATAGTCCCGCTTAGTCTCCTCAAACCGTTTGAGACGTTCCGCCTCTTCAGCTGTTGGTGAACACATATAGACAAAATCCTGATGAGGGCAAAGAGTGTCTTCCTTGACTAGTTCAGGTACCGTGATTTCTTGATCGATCTCCCCGCACATTCGGATATAGCGTTCCCAGAGTTCTGGCTCGCTGTCATATGGTGGTGTCGCTGTCAGGGAGATGACTTGCAGCGGTTCATACTGTTTGCGAAAGGCTTCCAGACTTTTCCACCATTCATTGCGCAGGTGGTGGCATTCGTCCAAGCAAAGAGTCGCAACTTTCTGAGCTCTTAGGCTTGCAAGCAAATCAAACCCCACAAAATCCTCTGCTTCTCCATCTTCTTGTGATTGCAATTGGTTCATGGCACTATGAAAAGCCTGATAGGTCACAATCGTTAATGCCTTCATCTCCTTTAAGTTTTGGGAAACGAGATCTGAAAGTCTCTGACCCTCCCCTAGAAAAGCAGTTTGAATCCTATCTACCCATTGTTCACGAATAGTGACAGTTGGAACTAAGATGAGGGCTGGGTTGCCAAAACGAGCGATTAGCTCGATACCAATGGTTGTCTTTCCAGACCCTGGAGCTGCCACTAGATGAACATGACCGTCTGCTTGATAGTCCTGAAAACGATCCAAGACCTGTTTTTGATATTGGCGCCAGCTTCCTTTAAAGTTTAAACCTAACATGATACCCCTTATTCTATACCATCATTTTCTTATTCTCATTTTACCACACTTATTTCACCAGTCAGATAATCCAGATAGTTTTTCTCCATGAAATATGGTATAGTAGAATCATACTATCTATGAGGAGTTTACATGTCACAGGATAAGCAAATGAAAGCTGTTTCTCCCCTTCTACAGCAAGTCATCAATATTTCATCTATCGTCGGGGGAGTCGGCACCTTGATTTTCTGTATTTGGGCCTATCAGGCAGGAGTGTTACAGTCCAAGGAAACCCTATCGGCCTTTATCCAGCAAGCTGGGGTTTGGGGGCCACCACTCTTTATCTTTTTACAGATCCTACAAACCGTCGTTCCGATCATTCCTGGAGCATTGACCTCGGTGGCTGGGGTCTTTATTTACGGCCACATCATCGGAACTATCTATAACTATATCGGCATCGTGATTGGCTGTGCCATTATCTTTTACCTCGTCCGTCTCTATGGGGCTGCCTTTGTCCAGTCCGTCGTCAGCAAGCGCACCTATGACAAGTACATCGGTTGGCTAGATAAGGGCAATCGTTTCGAGCGGTTCTTTATCTTTATGATGATCTGGCCAGTTAGCCCAGCTGACTTTCTCTGTATGCTGGCTGCCCTGACCAAGATGACCTTCAAACGCTATATGATTATCATTGTTTTGACCAAGCCCTTTACCCTAGTGGTTTATACTTATGGTTTGACTTATATTATTGATTTCTTCTGGCAGATGTTTTGAGAATAGAAAAATCCGTTTGGGAAATCAAACGGATTTTTAGATCATAGATAGACTATAGCCTGATACTAAATATACTTTGGTATGGAAATCATGCCTATTTTTTGATAGTGAATCGAGGACGTACCTAGCCTTTCCGCCGTGATAAAAACACCTGAAATTTAATGGTTTCAGGTGTTGGGAAACTTTGAGACATTAGGCTCAAAGTTTAGGTATGGAATTTCGAAGAAAGTCGCTACCGTCCGTCATCACTTAAGGAAAGGCTCAAAAACATTTTCGTCAAACAAAACATCCGTTTGGTTTCCCAAGCGGATATTTTCTTTGTTTTATTTTGCGACACTCTTAGCAAGGACAAAGTTCCCAAGTGTGGCAGAACCATTCCCTGCGACTGCTGGAGTCACGATATAGTCACGCACGTCTGGTACTGGTAGGTAGCCGTTGAGGAGAGCTGTGAATTTCTCACGCACACGGTCCAGCATGTGTTGTTGGGCCATAACGCCACCACCAAAGACGATGACGTCTGGACGGAACGTCACGGTAGCATTGACCGCAGCCTGAGCGATATAGTAGGCTTGAACATCCCAGACAGAGCTGTTCAGTTCAATGTTTTCACCACGAATACCTGTACGAGCTTCCAGACTTGGACCAGCCGCAAAACCTTCCAAACATCCCTTGTGGAAAGGACAAACACCGTTGAATTCTTTTTCAATATCCATTGGGTGTTTAGCCACATAGTAGTGACCCATCTCAGGGTGACCGCTACCGCCGATAAACTCACCACGTTGAATGACACCTGCACCGATACCTGTACCGATTGTGTAGTAAACCAAGTTTTCGATACGGCCACCAGCATTGTTACGAGCAACGACTTCACCGTAGGCAGAACTATTTACGTCTGTTGTGAAATAAATCGGCACGTTTAGGGCACGACGGAGACTACCTAGCAAGTCTACATTTGCCCAGTGAGGTTTTGGAGTCGTTGTGATAAAGCCATAGGTTTTTGAGTTTTTATCGATATCAATTGGACCGAAAGAACCGATGGCAAGACCTGCAAGATTGTCAAATTTTGAAAAGAACTCAATGGTTTTATCGATAGTCTCGATAGGAGTTGTTGTAGGAAACTGTGTCTTTTCTACAATGTTAAAATTTTCATCTCCGACAGCACAGACAAACTTTGTACCGCCCGCTTCTAAGCTTCCATATAATTTTGTCATGATAAACCTCTTTTAATTATTTCTTTTATTATAGCATAATTTCTAGATAGAAATGACTCTAGATTTTAGATTTTCCTCTGTAAATCATATCATTCAAGCAAAAACGAACAAACATCACATTTGTTCGTTTTCATTTCTAGTTCGTCAGAAATTAAGCTTTGACTTCGATTGCTGCATCTCCCTTAGTAACTGTTCCAGATGCGGCCGGAGTTACGGAAGTATAATCAGCAGTGTTAGTTACGATGATCATAGTCGTATCATCAAGTCCTGCTGCTGCAATCTTACTTGAATCAAAGGTTCCAAGAACATCTCCAGCTTTAACCTTGTCGCCTTGAGCAACTTTTTGGTCAAATCCTTCACCGTTCATAGTGACTGTATCGATCCCCACGTGGATCAAGAGCTCAGCTCCGTTTGCAGTTTTCAAACCATAAGCATGTCCTGTCGCAAAAGCAATCGTTACTTCGGCATCAGCAGGAGCATACACCACACCTTGGCTTGGTTTTACAGCAATTCCTTGCCCCATAGCACCGCTAGAGAAAACTGGATCATTTACATCGCTAAGGGCAACTACTTCCCCCTCAACTGGAGTTAAGATCGTTTCATCTTGACGAGCTACTGGAAGGTCGCCAGTTGTTTCTTCTTGAACCAAACGTTCTGTCGCTACTTCAGTTGCAACTTCTTTTTCATCCTCATAACCAAACATGTAAGTAAGAGCAAAACCAAGGACGAATGATACAGCTACCATAAGAAGGTATTGAAGCAATTGACCATTACCAACATAAAGCATTGTACCAGGGATGATGGTGATACCATTACCAGTACCAGCAAGTCCAAGGATAGAAGCCAATCCACCACCGATAGCACCAGCGATCAATGAAAGGAAGAATGGTTTACGGAAGCGCAAGTTAACCCCGAAGATAGCAGGCTCTGTAATACCGAGGAAGGCAGAAAGAGCAGCTGGGAAAGCAAGTGTTTTCAGTTTAGGATTTTTAGTTTTAACACCAACGGCAACAGTTGCAGCCCCTTGAGCTGTCATCGCTGCAGTGATGATAGCGTTAAATGGGTTCACATGGTCAGCAGCAAGCAATTGCACTTCAAGCAAGTTAAAGATATGGTGTACACCTGATACGACGATCAATTGGTGAACCCCACCGATGACCAAACCACCTAGACCAAATGGCAAGCCAAGGATAGCTTTTGTTCCAAGAAGGATGTAATTTTCAACAACATGGAAGACTGGTCCGATGACAAAGAGTCCAAGGATAGACATGACCAAAAGTGTCACGAATGGTGTCACCAAAAGATCCAAGACATCTGGAACTACTTTGCGAAGAGCCTTCTCAAACTTAGCTCCGACCACCCCGATGATGAAGGCTGGAAGAACAGAACCTTGCAAACCAACAACAGGAATGAAGCCAAAGAAGTTCATAGCTGTTACTTCACCACCTGATGCTACTGCCCAAGCGTTTGGAAGTGAGCCAGAAACCAGCATCATACCGAGGACGATACCAACAGCTGGGTTACCACCAAATACGCGGAAGGTAGACCATACCACCAAACCTGGCAAGATGATGAAGGCTGTATCTGTGAGGATTTGGCTGTAAATGGTAACATCTTCTGGAAGTGTCATTCCAAGAGCGTTCAAGAGACCACGAACACCCATGAAGAGACCAGTCGCTACGATAACTGGAATGATTGGCACGAAGACGTCACCGAAAGTACGGATAGCACGTTGGAACCAGTTTCCTTGTTTAGCAGCTTCTGCTTTCATATCTTCTTTAGAAGATGTTGGCAAACCAAGTGCAACGACTTCGTCGTACATCTTATTTACTGTTCCAGTACCAAAGATGATTTGGTATTGACCTGAGTTAAAGAAAGCTCCTTGAACTTTATCCAAGTTCTCAATCACTTCCTTATTGATTTTCCCTTCATCTTTGACCATAACACGTAGACGAGTCGCGCAGTGGGCTACACTGTTGACATTTTCACGTCCACCCAAGGCTTCGATGACCTTTTTTGCAATATCCTGATTGTTCATTTGCAAAAATCTCCTTATAAAATTTTTGTTATTGTTTGAAAGCGATTTTATTCGCCCTACGACTATTATTTTATCACGTTTCTAAAATATGTCAAGCGTTTTGCAGAAATTTTTATTCCCTTTCTTTTTTCTCTGATTATTTTTGCTCGTTTTTGAGGGATATTCTCTTTTTTCTCAAAAAAATATCTTTATATTTGAAGAACTAAGGCTTTTGTTTACATTTTCTTTCATTTTTTCGTGAAAATTTGCCAGATTTCCTTTACTTAATTTATAACGAACGTTTGACATATTTTTCTCTTTTTTGACATAAAAGACTTGCTTTTTTTCCCGAAAACGTTTACTATTATTATAGAATAGAACTTATGGAGGAAAGATAAAATGGAATGGACAACCGAGCGCCGTTATAGACGCTATGAAGACTGGTCTAATGATGAAATCAAGCAAATTAAGGAAAATATGGCACAATCTCCTTGGCATACTCGTTACCATGTCGAGCCTAAAATGGGGCTTCTCAATGACCCGAATGGCTTTTCTTATTTTGATGGCAAATGGATTCTCTTTTACCAGAACTTCCCCTTTGGTGCAGCCCATGGGCTGAAGTCTTGGGTGCAGCTTGAAAGTGATGATTTAGTGCACTTTACAGAAACTGGAGTCAAAGTTTTGCCAGATACTCCATTAGATAGCCACGGTGCCTACTCTGGTTCTGCCATGCAGTTTGGCGATCAGTTGTTCCTATTTTATACTGGAAATGTCCGTGATGAAAATTGGATCCGTCACCCCTACCAAATTGGCGCCTTAATGGACAAGACTGGGAAGATTGAAAAGATTGACAAAGTCTTGATTGACCAGCCCGCAGACGCTACTGACCACTTCCGCGATCCGCAAATTTTTAACTTTAAGGGACAATATTATGCTATCGTCGGTGGACAGGACTTGGAGAAAAAAGGCTTCGTCCGTCTCTACAAGGCTGTGAACAATGATTACACAAACTGGCAAACAGTTGGCGACCTTGACTTTGCTAACGACCGTACTGCCTATATGATGGAATGTCCAAATCTGGTATTTGTAGGCGAGCACCCTGTCCTTCTCTACTGTCCACAAGGATTGGATAAAGCTGTTCTAGACTACGACAATATCTATCCAAATATGTACAAAATCGGAGCATCCTTTGATCCTGAGAATGCTAAAATGATAGATGTGTCTCCATTGCAAAATCTAGACTATGGTTTTGAAGCCTATGCAACTCAAGCCTTCAACGCTCCGGATGGGCGTGCACTAGCAGTAAGTTGGCTTGGACTGCCAGATGTTTCCTATCCATCTGATCGTTTTGACCACCAAGGAACCTTCTCATTGGTCAAAGAACTCACTATCAAAGATGGCAAACTCTACCAATATCCTGTCTCAGCCGTCAAAGAACTTCGTTCTTCTGAAGAGGTCTTCTCAAATCGTACTCAAACCAAAAACACCTATGAACTGGAGCTCAACTTGGAGGCCAATAGCCAAAGCGAAATTGTCTTGCTCGCTGACAAAGAAGGCAAGGGGCTTTCAATCAACTTTGACCTTGTAAATGGTCAAGTCACAGTGGATCGTAGTCTGGCTGGTGAACAGTACGCCCAAGAATTTGGGACAACTCGTTCTTGCCCTATCGATAACCAAACTACTACTGCCACTATCTTCATCGACAAGTCAGTCTTTGAAATTTTCATCAATAAAGGAGAAAAAGTATTTTCTGGTCGTGTCTTCCCACATGCGGACCAAAATGGTATCCTCATCAAGTCTGGAAACCCAACTGGAACTTACTATGAATTAGATTATGGTCGCAAAACTAACTGATGTCGCAAAACTTGCAGGCGTCAGCCCTACTACCGTCTCACGGGTCATCAATAAAAAGGGTTATCTATCTGAAAAAACTATTCAAAAGGTCAATGAAGCCATGCGAGAATTGGGCTACAAGCCCAACAATCTGGCTCGCAGTCTCCAAGGAAAGTCTGCCAAGTTGATTGGACTCATTTTCCCAAACATCAGTCATGTCTTTTATGCGGAGTTGATTGACAAGTTGGAACACCAACTCTTCAAGAATGGCTACAAGACCATCATCTGTAACAGCGAACATGACTCCGAAAAAGAACGGGAGTACATTGAAATGCTGGAGGCCAACCAGGTAGACGGTATCATTTCTGGGAGTCACAACTTGGGAATCGAAGACTACAATCGTGTGACAGCCCCAATCATTTCCTTTGACCGAAATCTATCACCTGACATCCCTGTCGTCTCCTCTGACAACTACGGTGGCGGGGTTCTCGCCGCCCAAACCTTAGTCAAGACAGGAGCACAGTCTATCATCATGATTACAGGAAATGACAACTCGAACTCACCGACTGGACTGCGCCACGCTGGCTTTGCCTCTATTCTCCCAAAAGCGCCCATTATCAATGTTTCGAGTGACTTCTCTCCCGTCAGAAAAGAAATGGAAATCAAGAATATCTTGACCAAACAAAAACCAGATGCGATTTTTGCTTCGGATGATTTGACAGCTATTCTGGTCATTAAAATTGCTCAAGAACTGGGAATTTCTGTTCCTGAGGAGCTCAAGGTCATCGGCTATGATGGTACCTACTTTATCGAGAACTACTATCCTCACTTGACAACGATTAAGCAGCCTATGAAAGAGATTGCCCAACTCACTGTTGATCTCCTCTTACAGAAGATTGAAGGCAAGGAAGTCGCAACAACCGGTTACTTCTTACCGGTTACATTATTACCAGGGAAAAGTATTTAAACACAAGAAAACTCAGACCGATTCGTCTGAGTTTTTTATGATCGTAAATTTTCCAGATAGCGCTGGGCTGTCTCTAAGTTAAAGGTTCTATCTGCTATGAGGCGCTCAACTAGGGGAGCAACTTCAGACTCACTAGCACCAGCTAGGAGAGCTAGCGATTTGGCCTGTAGTTTCATGTGACCTTGCTGGATGCCCGTACTGACCAAGGCTTTCAGGGCCGCAAAGTTTTGGGCAAGACCGATGGACACGATAATCTGAGCTAATTCCTTGGCTGAAGGATTTCCTAGTAGTTCATGACTGAGGGCTACACGAGGGTTGAGTCCGATAGAGCCACCCTTGGTCGCTACGGGCATAGGTAGTGTCATCTCACCGACCAATTCTTCTGTGTCCCTATCTAGACTCCATCGACTGAGACCTTGATAGTGTCCGTCCCGACTTGCAAAGGTATGGGCCCCAGCTTCGATGGCACGCCAGTCATTACCAGTGGCAATCAAAATCGCATCAATACCATTAAAAATCCCTTTATTGTGAGTCGCTGCTCGGTAGGGATCAGCCTGCGCAAACTGGCTAGCCAAGGCTATTTTCTCCGCAATTTCTCGTCCTTGATCCCTTTGAGGGCTCAAGTAGCGAAAGGCGATACGACAGCTTGAAGTCACCAGAGAATCGGTCGCGTAGTTGGACAAAATTCCCATAAGGCTCTGTCCCTGACTGAGTTCTTCTAAGACTGGCTTCAAGGCTTCCAGCATGGTATTGAGCATATTGGCTCCCATGGCTTCCTGGGTATCGACATGGAGATAGACAACGAGAAAGTCTGTTTCACCTTTGATCTGTTCTACATGCAAATCACGCGCCCCACCACCACGTTTAACGATAGAAGGATAGGCTTGATTGGCAAGTTCCAAGAGTTCGGCTTTCTTGCTGGCAATCTTCTCTTGCGCTTGTTCAGGTTCAGCAACTTGATAAAGGGCTACCTGCCCAATCATCTGGCGCTCACGTACTTGAGCAGTAAAGCCACCTGCTCGCTTGATGATTTTGCTGGCATAGCTGGCCGCAGCAACCACTGAGGGTTCTTCTGTCACATAGGGAACTGTGTAGTCCTGGCCATTCACCACAAGCTCTGGAATGATAGAATAAGGCAGAGAAAAAGTTCCTACCACATTCTCACTCAGCTGGTCTGCAACTGCCAAGCTGACTTGTTCATCCTGCTCGAGACTCGTGTGCTTTTCAGGACTAAGGAGCGCCTGAGCTTTCAGCAACTCAAGGCGCTCATGGTATGATTTTTTAGAAAATCCATTCCAACTTAACTTCATTATTTTTCAACCTTGCTATAACGGCGTTGGTGGTCGACAATTTCAACCAAGGCATAGTCTTGATGTTCATAACCTACAAATTGAGCTGAGCCAGACTCATCCAACTGCAAGTCTTCGAAGAAGACTTTTTCATAGTCTGCAACAGACAATGCTGTACGTTGTTTGAGTTTGCTCAAACGATTCTTATCAAGGTAAGTTTCATAACCTTCTACCAATTCACCACTAAAGAACTCTGAAACAGCTCCACTTCCGTAACTGTAGAGGGCAATTTTATCTCCAGCCTTCAAAGTCTCTGCATTTTCCAAAAGAGAAAGGAGACCAAGGAAAAGGGAACCTGTGTAGATATTCCCAATCATCTGACTGTAGAGAATGGACTTATCAAAGTTCTCTTGCAAACTATCCTGTTTTTCTTTAGACAAAGTTTTGTCCATCATCTTGCGCAAGCCTTTTAGGGCCAACTTAGGATAAGGCAAGTGGAAGCAGATAGCCGCAAAGTCATCCATAGTCCAATCATAGCGTTTCTTGTATTCATCCCAAGTCGTTGTCAGGCAATCAAGATACTGTTGGGTCGAGTACATGCCGTTTACATAAGGAGTGCTTGAATAGTTCGGACGCCAGAAATCCATGATGTCTCGCGTTTGGGCAACGTTATCATTGTTAAAGGCCATGATGCGCGGATTTTGAGTGATTAGCATCGCTACACTTCCAGCACCCTGAGTTGGTTCACCTGGAGTCCCCACACCATACTTGGCAATATCACTGGCAATGACCAAAGCCTTAGACTCTGGAGAATTTTCTACATGCAATTTAGCATAATGGAGGGCAGCTGTCGCTCCGTAACAAGCTTCTTTGATTTCAAAACTGCGGGCAAAAGGCTGAATACCTAATAGGCCATGAACAAAGACTGCCGCTGCCTTACTCTGGTCAATCCCTGACTCGGTCGCCACGATGACCATGTCGATTTCTTCTTTTTCTTTGTCTGTTAAAATAGAGTTGCTTGCACTAGCTGCCAAGGTAACAATGTCTTCAGTCAGTGGCGCAATACTAATTTCATTTAACAAGAGTCCCTTGCTAAATTTTTCGGGATCAACTCCCCTTGCTTCTGCTAAGTCTTGTAATTTCAAGACATATTGACTGGTCGCAAAACCAATCTTATCAATACCGATTGTCATATTTACCTCTGTTTTTTCATTCATTGTAAAAAATCGTTTCATTCTATTTTATCATAAATAGGGACAAAAGAGAGAAAAAAGACTTGATTCACCAAATCAAGTCTTTGCTTTGACTGCATTAGGAAGAGATTCCTCGCTGCTTTCGGATATAGTAATAAAGCTTCAGAATCACTGTTCCACTTGCCATTCCGATAGAAATGACCAGAGCTAACATAACTACCAAAGTCGCGCTGGCAATAGCATGGCTGTAATCGCCTGTCACAAAGAAAGCTGTCGTTCGATAGGATAAATAACCCGGCACCAAGGGGGCAAGAATCGCTAAGACAAAGACCACCGCTGGTGTCTTATAGACAATACTTAAAATCTGGCTGATGCAAGAGCCAACCACCGCTGCGATAAAGGTCGCGACAATAACATTGGTTGGTTCTTTGAGCACGAGATAGAGGAGCCAAACGCCCATTCCCAAAATACCACCAGGTAAGAGCATGGATCGTTGGACATTCAGTACGATTAGAAAGGTGATAATGGCGAGCAAACTCGCCACTGCTTGGAGCAAAATACTTGTTAGAGTCATCTTATGTCATCAAAACCAGGGCGACAGAGGTGCCTGCCCCTAAAGCGAGGGTAATGAGCAAGGATTCAAACATCTTGCTCATACCAGAGTTGATATGGTTAGTCATGATATCCCGTACCGCATTTGTCAGAGCAATCCCTGGAACAAAGGGCATGACGGCTCCTGCTATAATCAGGTCTGCTGTCGAAGGAAATCCAGTATAGCGGGCCCAGAACTGGGCAATCAATCCGAAAACAAAGGCACCCGCAAAGGCCGTTACAAAAGGAATGCGGACAAACTTCTCTACATAGAGAGAGAAGGTAAAACCAAATAAGGTCGCAATAGCTGCGCCAAAAGCGTCATAGACATTACCCCCAAACATAATCGAGAAGAAAGGGGCACTGAGGGTCGCTGCTACGGTCACTTGAAACTTGGTATAAGGAAGGGTTTGATTGCCGATTTCTTTCAGCTTTTTAAAGGCTGTCAAGAGATCAATCTGCCCTCCGACAAGCTCCCGTGATACTTGGTTGACATCACAGACTTTTTCAATGTTATAAGAGGATGAGGTCACCCGTTTCATCCGAGAAATATTGGTGTTTTCAATAGAAAAGAAAATAGCTGCGGGCATGGCAAGAACATTGCAATCCATTATTCCCTGCGAATGGGCAATACGGATCATCGTATCCTCAACCCGATGAATCTCTGAGCCACTTTTCAGGAGAATGGTTCCTGCTAGCATAATCACATCAATGACGGCATTCAACTCTCTCGATTCGTCCATTTTCTCCTCCTTTTTCTACTTCCTATATTTTATCACAAAATCTTGTGAAAAAAAATCTTTGTCATGAAATCATGACAAAGATTCGTTTAATCTCGAGAACTTTCGTGAGTTCCTTCACTATTGGATGAACTGCTAGAAGGAGTGTTCCCTTGTTGATTTCCTTGTTGGTTCCCCTGGTTTGGAGTGGTTGTGGAACCCTGGTTCCCACGTTGGGCAGGATTAGAGGATGAAGTTGATGGTGGTGTTTTTGGTTTGTAGATGGAAAGTTTGATACGCGTACTTGCAAGATCAACCATTTCACCTGCTCTTGGCGTTTGACTTACAACAGTTCCTTCTGCCGTTCCTTCAGGAGCAGTCGATACTTCTACAACCTCAATATTTGCTTCCTTCACACCGACAATCTGAGTCAAGTTATTCTTTGTAAACTCGAGACTTGAACCGATGTAGTTCGGCATGCTGACACTAGTTACCTTCTTAGCAACCGTCAAGGTAATCGTGTTTGCTTTCGAGAGATCATAAGTCGTACCCGAAGCAGGGGTCTGTCTAAGGATGGTTCCTGGTTCACTTTCACTAGATTCTTCCTCTTCCATCTTAATTAGATTTTCTGGAACCTTCTTTTCCTTGAGTTCAGCCACGACATCCGTATACTTGCGTCCGACATAATTGCTCAATTGGAAGGATTGCTTACCAGAAGAAACAATCAAATTGACCTTGGTTCCTTCTTTTCGGTCACTACCAGCTTCTGGATCCGTTCGAATAACACGTCCTTCTGCTACGGTATCGCTGGCCTCTGACTTTTCTTCACCGGCTTCAAACTTGGATTTCTTCAGAGCTTCCTTAGCCTCTGCAACAGTTTGTCCAGCCACGTTAGGAATAGCAATCGTTGCTGGTGTTCTTGACAAAATCCAGACCAAAGAGGCTGCAACCAATAGAAGACTAGCCAAAAGAATCATATAGCGAGCCTTAAACTTCCGTTTCTTGGCTGGCTTTGGCGCTGGAGCTGGCTCTGTCACCGGTTGAGTTGGTTTCTTTGGCTGAGGGCGTTCTTCTTGCGCCGGAGCTTTAGGAATCGATGTCAATGTACTTTGTGGAACTTTAGGTAAAGTCTTAGTGTCTGCCTTACTCGCATCGTCAAAGACCAGTTTCGGCTCATTCCGACGATTATAAGACAAGCTAGTTGACAAGTCCACATACATTTCCGAAACAGACTGATAACGATCTGACAGCTTCTTAGCAGTTGCCTTAATGACAACATTTTCTAAAGCCTGAGGGACAGATGGGTTTTCAGCAATGACGGACGGAAGTGGCTTCTGGAAATGCTGGAGGGCAATGGTCACCGCACTATCCCCATCATAAGGGATATGTCCCGTCAGCATTTCATAGAAGATAATCCCCATTGCATAGATATCACTCTGGAAGGTCGCTTTAGAACCACGCGCTTGTTCAGGTGACAAATAATGAACGGAACCCAGCATTGAGTTTGTCTGAGTCAGACTAGTCTCCGCAAAGGCTACGGCAATCCCAAAGTCCGTGACCTTAGCTGTGCCGTCAGGTGTCAAGAGGATATTTTGAGGTTTCAAATCACGGTGAACAATTCCTCGAGTATGGGCTAAGCGCATCGCCAAGAGGATTTGCCCCATGATCCGAACTGCTTCTTCATTTGAAAGAGGATAGTGTTCTTTGATATAACGCTTAAGGTCAAGGCCTGCTACGTATTCCATAGCTAGGTACTGTTGACCATCTTCCTCACCAATATCTGTTATCCGAACGATATGAGGATGGTCCAGATCCGCCATGGCCCTCGCTTCACGCTGGAAACGTGCCACAGCTATAGGGTCCGTTTGGTAGTTGGTTCTAAGAACTTTAACTGCTACTTCTTCCCCATCGAGGATCAAATCCTTGGCCAAGTAAACATCTGCCATGCCTCCTCGACCAATCTGCTTGACAATCCGATACCGCCCGGCAAAAATCTTGCCGATTTGGATCATTCTGCTGCCTCCTCGTTCATGTAAACAAGGGCAACCGTAATGTTGTCTAAACCTCCTGCATTGTTAGCGAAGCGAATGAGGGTTGCCGCCTTGTCTGCTAGGGAAATATCACTGGTTACGATATCATAAATCTCGCTTGCCGAAATCATATTGGTCAAACCATCACTATTGAGCAAGAGATAATCTCCTAACCCCAGTGTAATCATCCCAAAATCTGGCTGGATTTCATCTTTTTGTCCGATAGACTGGGTGATGATATTCTTTTGAGGGTGAGTTTCTGCTTCTTCTGGAGTCAATTGACCAGCCTTGAGCAATTCATTGACCAAAGAATGGTCACTTGTCAACTGGTGGTATTCTTCTCCACGAATCAAACCGATACGAGAATCTCCAATGTGAGCATAGATGGCTTGGTTGTCAATAAACGCAACAGCTTCTAGCGTTGTTCCCATGCCTCTGTAGGCTTCGTCCTGACCTAGTTGATGAATTTTTTGATTTTCAATCTCCAGATAATGGGCAAACCACTCACGAACTTCATTGACTGAGTCAATTTGGGTATCCACCCAAGCCACACCGAGGTCTGTTACCGCCATTTCACTAGCGATATTTCCTGCACGGTGTCCTCCCATCCCGTCAGCCAAGATGATCATAGTGCGTCCTGCTCGGTTGACAAAGTGATTGACATAGTCCTGATTATTTGTCCGTTTCTGACCAACATCTGTTAATAATGCTATTTCCATTGTGTCAGTTCCTTCCTATTCGGATATCTTACGAAATTGGCTGATAAAAAATCCATCACTTCCATACAATTCAGGAGTAATCAGGATGCAGCCATCTTTCAGGATATCTTTACATTCGTGTTCTAGTTTAACCTGCTCGAACTCGGGATGACTTTCTAAAAACGCCTCAACGACTTGAAAGTTCTCCTCAGAGACAATAGTACAGGTACTATAAGTTATTATACCACCTTTTCGTAGCGTTTGACAAACACTACCTAATATTTCCAGCTGAATTTCCTGTAAGGATGTGAAATCTGCTGTTTCTTTATTGTATTTGATGTCTGGTTTGCGACGTAAAAGTCCAATCCCAGAACAGGGGGCATCTACCAAAATCTTATCAAAAGAGTCCCGACCGAAAAACTCATGCACTTTTCTGGCGTCCAACTTTTGTGTTTGAACCCGATCTGCCACACCCAAACGCTCCGCATTTTCTTGGATCAAATCCAACTTATGATTATACAAGTCCAAAGCTGTCACCTTACCGGATGTGAGGTAAGAAGCCATATGGGCTGTTTTTCCACCCGGAGCGGCACAGGCATCCAGGACCTGTTCATCACCTTGTAGATCAAGAGTCGGAGCAACCAGTTGACTGGACTCGTCTTGGATGGTTATAGCCCCTTCTGCGAACAAATCATGTCCTGCAAAGTGGCCTTGCTCCTTGACCAGACCAGTGGCAGCCAAAGGGGAATCAGTCGCCTCTAACAAGGCTTTGATTTCCTCTTTTCGACTCAAGTTGGTCACCCGGATGCTAGCCTTGTTGCGTACCAAGAGACTTTCAAAGATGGCTTGTGCTCGCTCTTCACCGTATTCTTCCTTGAGTTTAGACACGAGCCAAACTGGGAGAGAATAGGCAATGGAATCATGCTTATTTTTTCGCTTAATGCTGTCAATATCTGGCCAGCCTTCTCGTAAGATACGACGCAGGACGGCGTTGACCAATTTCTCACTGCCTTTTTTACGGGCTTTGGCTAGTTCCACCGCTTCATTAACAACAGCGTGATTAGGAATCTTATCCAGATACCGAAGTTGGTAGGCGCTCAGAAGGAGCAGGATATAGAGCCAGTTATCTAGCTTATCCCGATCTTCGATAAAGTGGGATAGGTACCACTCCAGAGTGAGTTTTCGGGCTACCGTTCCGTAGATAATCTCTGTCACCAACCCCTTGTCTGGGGCAGAGAGTTGACTCCCCTTAAGGTGTTTGTTTAAAGCAATATTCGAATATGCTTGGTTGACTAGAACATCCTCTAGCACTGCTAGAGCTAGACTTCTAGCCGTTTCTACTTTAGTCACCAAATCGTTCTCCTACAGTCAATGTCCGTCCCACTCCGTTGAGGAAGGAAGCGATATCCATCTTAGGTTTACCAGCTGGCTGCACTTGCTTGAGAGATAGAGCACCTTCTGCCGTAGCGACGATCAATTCCTTCTTTCCAATAGATAGAATCTCTCCTGGAGCTCCCTGAGCTTCTACTGGTAGAGCTTCATAAATCTTAAAGCGGTCGCCTTTAAGGAAAGTGTGGGCAACAGGCCATGGATTCATGCCGCGGATTTGGTTGAAGAGTTGGCGATTGGTTTTAGTCCAATCGAGTTTCTCTTCTTCTGGCTTAATATTTGGCGAGAAAGTGACCTGGCTTGGGTCCTGAGGCACAGGCTTAATCTCCCCAGCAATATAGGCAGGCAGGGTGTCCAAAAGCAAGTCACAACCAACAATGGCTAATTTCTCAAACAAGGTGCCGACATTGTCCTCATCTGTGATAGGAATACTGCGACGAGAAATCATATCCCCTGCATCCATCTCCTTGACCATCTCCATAATGGTCACACCAGCTTCCTCATCCCCTTGAATCAGGGCATAATGAATGGGGGCGCCACCACGGTGTTTAGGAAGAAGAGAGGCGTGAACGTTGACCGCAAAATCCATGCTATCAAGGAGTTTACTTGGAAGAAACTGCCCAAAAGCAGCAGTCACAATTCCATCCGCTCCTAGCTTCATAATAGCTTCCATCTCTGGACTTCCAGATAATTTTTCAGGTTGGTAGATAGGAAGGCCTGCTTCTTTGGCAGCCTGCTTGACTGGGGTTTCTTGGATGACTTTTTTACGGCCGACAGCGCGGTCTGGCTGGGTCACAACAGCTAGAATCTCATAACGATCATCTGATAACAACCCCTTCAAAACTGTTGCTGAAAAGTCGGGTGTTCCCATAAAGATTAGTTTTGTCATATCTTCTCCTTCTTATAAAAATTGCTGCGGCTCATGGTCAATGCTGAGACGGAGCTCACTATTTTCCCTTTCTTGAGTCAAGGCCAGAACCTGGTTGAGAGTCTGCCCCAGCTCATCTTCTAAACGGTATTTAATCAAAATCTGGTAATGATAAAGGTTGTGGGTACGGGCGATGGGTTTTGGCGTTGGCCCAAGGATTTTACTAGTGTCCGATAAACCTGAGCGCAAAATCCCCATGACTTCATAGGCACGTTTGACAACCTCTTCTTCTTTCTTGTGAGAGAGGGTAATCCCAATCGTAAAATAATAAGGCGGATAGCCGAGTTGGCGCCTGATGCCCATTTCATAAGTGTAAAAGCCTTCGTAGTCTTGGTCTTTGGCAAAACGAATAGCATAATGCTCAGGATTATAAGACTGGATCAAGACCTGCCCAGCCTTTTCTGCACGACCTGCACGGCCTGCCACCTGAGTTAAGAGTTGGAAGGTTCTCTCAGAGGAACGGAAATCAGGCAAGTTTAGGGCCGTATCCGCATTGAGAACTCCGACTAGGGTCACATTTGGAAAATCCAAGCCCTTCGCAATCATCTGAGTTCCCAACAAGATATCTGCTTCCCCTCGGCCAAACTGGTCAAGAATAGCTTGGTGACTGCCTTTCTTGCGAGTCGTATCCACATCCATCCGTAGAATGCGGGCCTGAGGAAAGAGCTCTGCTAGCTCATCGTAGGCTTTCTGAGTCCCCGTCCCGTAGTAGCGAATGCTGCTACTCTGACAGTTGGGACAGACATGAGGAATCCCCTTGGAAAAACCACAATAATGGCAGTTCATGGTCTTGGTATCCATGTGGAGAGTCAGAGAAATGTCACAGTTGGGACAGCTATCTACCGTCCCACACTCCCGACACATAACAAAGCTAGAATAACCCCGACGGTTGAGCATGAGGACTACCTGCTCTTTTTTATCCAAACGGTCTTGGATGGCCTCTAGCAAAGGAGGCGTAAAGTTTGATGTCTCATTCTGCCCGATATAGTCCCGAAAGTCAATCACTTGAACCTCAGGAATAGTGGCTAAAGGATTGGCTCGTTGGGTCAGACGTAAGTGTTGATAGACGCCTTTTCCAGCCCGCGCACGGCTTTCTAAGCTCGGTGTTGCTGAACCAAGGACTAGGGCTGCTTGATTGTACTGGGCCCGTAGAATGGCGACCTCTCTAGCATGATAACGGGGATTGCTGTCTTGTTTGTAGCTAGCTTCATGCTCTTCGTCGATAATCATGACACCTAGATTTTTCAGAGGAGCAAAGATAGCTGATCGAGCGCCAACAACAACTTGGGCATCGCCGCGTTCAACCTTGCGCCATTCATCATACTTCTCACCATTGGACAGGCCTGAGTGAAGAATGGCTACTTTCTCACCAAATCGAGCAATGAAACGCTCCGTCATCTGTGGCGTCAGAGAAATCTCAGGAACCAGTAAAATAGCTGTCTTACCCTTGTCCAAGGCTCCTTGGATGATCTGTAAGTAAACCTCCGTTTTCCCACTTCCTGTAATCCCTTGAAGGAGGAATGGAGGCTGTTGACTGCCAATAGCACTGACAACGGCATCACGCGCCTGTCTTTGTTCTGGATTCAATTCCAAAGGTGTACTTGCTTCAATGCCTTCAAAATAAGCGGCTGAGCGTTGCACTTCCTTTTGGACTATGGACACAGCACCTTGTTCCACAAAGAAGTTGACTTGCTCCCGCGAATAATACTCTAACAAGCTAGCCAGAGGAGCACTCTCAGGATGAGACAGCAAATAGTCTCTCAGCTCTGCTTTTTTCTTAGCACGCGCAGAAATCTCGATCTTCTCTAGCTGAGTGGCATCAACTTCATACCAAGACTGGGTCTTGACCTTTTTTTGATCGACTGCCTGGTATTCTAAACGGAGCAGACCTTTCCTGGTCAAGCGCATCATCTCAGCTTGCTTAGCAAGGTCTAAAGAAGAAAAGGCTAGCGAATCTTCTGAACCAAACAAACGCTCTTTGTCTGCCTGACCCAGACCTTCCAGAGGATAGAGAATCTTATCATAGCTGGAGTTTAAAAATCCTGGAAGCATGGCTTTTAGAATGGAGATTTTATAAGAAAAGACGGACTTTCGTAATTCCTCAGCTAGCCAGAGTTGCTCTTGCGTGAGGACAGGAGAAAAGTCCAGCACCTCCGCAATCTCTTTCAAGTCCTGATCAGCCACCTCTTCATCCGACTGGGACTCCAGGCCAAGAACAATTCCTTGTATCAAACGATTGCCTTTGCCAAAAGGAACATGGACCCGCATACCGACTTCCAGCATCTCTACAAATTCCTCTGGGACCTTATAACTATAGGGCTGGTCCGTCTGCATCAGGGGAACATCCACGATAATCTTTGCTATAACCATCTTCTCACCTCCTTCTTGTCAGTACATTCTTGCAATAGAAAAAATAAGATTGAGTCCCCCAACCTTAAATTTTTCTACCATCTTCTTTTTCTTTAGCAATTTGCTCTTTGATTTTCTTTTCTTCTTCTTCTTTGCGACGTTTTTCTTCTTCAATACGGAGACGAACCGCTTCACGTTTTCCTTCTGGATCTGGGTGAATGGTTACATTTCCTGACTCGATTTCTTCCAAAGCGCGAAGAGTTGATTTTTCAGACTTAAACTCTTGAGTTGCTGGCGCACCTGCTTCTAGTTCGTGGGCACGTTTTGCTTCCAAGATTACGAGTGAATATTTTGATGGTACCTTGTCTAGCAAGGTATCGATAGAGGGTTTTAACATCATTTGCTTGTACCTGTTTCCTATAGTTTATCGAGTAGTTGGAGATTTTGGCAACATCTCCTGGTAGTGACCAATGACACGGTCCACACGGAAGTGTTCTGCTTCGATCACACGCTTGACACGTTCAGCAGCGAGGGGCACCTGATCGTTGACAATGGCATAATCATACTCACGCATGAGAGCAATTTCTTCCTTGGCTTTTTCGATTCGTTGGGCAATCACTTCAGCGCTATCTGTTCCACGACCTACCAAACGATCTTGCAATTCATCCAAATCTGGTGGCGTTAGAAAGATAAAGACAGCATCTGGAACCTTTTTCTTAACCTGAAGAGCTCCTTGAACTTCAATCTCAAGAAAGACATCGATTCCCTTATCTAGGGTTTCGTTGACATAGGTCAGCGGAGTTCCATAGTAGTTACCGACATATTCTGCATATTCCAACATCTGACCTTGACGGATCAGCTCTTCAAACTCTTCACGAGTACGGAAGAAATAGTCCACTCCATCCACTTCACCAGGACGTTGCGCACGCGTCGTCATCGATACAGAGTATTGAAATTGATTCTCAGAACTCTCAAAAATCTCTCTTCTAACCGTTCCTTTCCCAACTCCTGAAGGACCAGAAAAAACGATTAGCAAGCCTCGGTCTGCCATTATGTCTCCTTTAGTTAGTCTGTGAAATAAAGTAAAATTTCTCTCGGATACTGATAATCGCGTCAGTTATCCTTCTACAGTCTTTCTATCTAGTGTAACAAAAAAGCAGTAATTTTTCAACTGCTCTTTCTTATTTATTTAGCATAATCTACTGCACGAAGTTCGCGGATCACGGTTACCTTGATATTTCCTGGGTAATCGAGATTGTTTTCAATTTTCTCACGAACTTTGTGAGCCAAGATTGTGACTTTGTCGTCTTTGATTTGTCCTGGATTAACCATGATACGGATTTCACGTCCTGCTTGAAGGGCAAAGCTATTTTGCACTCCTTCAAAGCCGTTGGCGATTTCTTCCAAGTCATGGAGACGCTTGATGTAGCTTTCAAGAGACTCGCTACGAGCACCTGGACGCGCTGCACTCAAGGCATCTGCTGCAGCAACGATTACTGCAATGACGCTTTCAGCTTCCACATCTCCGTGGTGGCTAGCAATGGTATTCACCACAACTGGGTGTTCCTTGTACTTACGAGCCAACTCCGTACCAATCTCAACATGGCTACCTTCAACCTCGCGGTCAATAGCTTTCCCGATGTCGTGAAGGAATCCAGCACGACGGGCAAGAGCTGCATTTTCACCAAGTTCACTGGCGATGATACCAGATAACTTAGCAACCTCAATCGAATGACGCAAGACATTTTGTCCATATGAAGTACGGAACTGTAAGCGTCCCATGATCTTCATCAAGTCTGGATGGAGGTTTGGCGCACCAATCTCGTAGGCAGCAGCCTCACCGTATTCACGGATTTTATTGTCAATCTCTTGACGGTTTTTCTCCACCAACTCTTCGATACGAGCTGGGTGGATACGGCCATCCTTGAGCAACATTTCCATGGTCATACGAGCAATTTCACGACGAATCGGATCAAATCCTGACAAGGTTACCACTTCTGGTGTATCGTCGATAATCACATCAACCCCTGTCAAACTTTCAAAGGTACGAATGTTTCGACCTTCACGACCGATAATGCGCCCCTTCATGGTATCATCTGGTAGGTGAACTGTTGAGTTTGTTGACTCTGCTACATAGTCACCAGCGATACGCTGCATAGCCTGAACCAAGATATCTTTCGCAATCTTGTCTGAACGTTCCTTCACCTCTTGCTCAGCCTCACGAATGCGACTAGCAATTTCCTTAGTCAAGTTTTCCTCTGTTTGAGCCAAGATAATATCTCGAGCCTCAGTCTGAGAAAGGGAACCAATACGTTCAAGTTCAGCTTCTTTTTGTCTTTCGACTTCCTCTAATTGCTCTTCACGTGCATCAAGGTTTTTTGCTCTATCAGAAATACTTTGTTCTTTTTGTTCAAGTGTTTTTTCTTTGTTCGTCAAATTGTCGTCCTTACGGTCAAGGCTCGTAGCTCTCTCCGTCAAACGACTTTCAATTTGCTTGAGCTCCTGACGTTCTGACTTAAATTCAGCGTCCACTTCTTCACGGTATTTTCTGGCTTCCTCTTTGGCCTCCAATAGTGCTTCTTTTTTAAGAGACTTGCTTTCGCTCTTGGCTTCATTTAGTAATAAATCCGCTTCGCGCTCAGCTTGTCCTCGTAAATTAGTTGCTTCTTGTTCAGCATTTAAAAGCATCAACTCTGCAGCTTCTTGGGATGATTTCATCTTAGCTGAGATGCTGACATATCCAATGACTAAACCAATGATGACGGCAAAAACAGCAATCGCAAGTGTCATGATTTCCATGTTTTTACCTCATTAAATTTGTTTATCGAATGACATACATTCCTTAATATTCTATCATAAAAAATCGATTTTCACAAACCCAAATTGAAGAGTTTTGTGTTAATTTTAGAAGAAAGTTCTGAAATCGCAAAACAAACTTTCTAGATCTTTAAAATAGTATTTTCATTAAATTATACAATAAAAAAGCCTACCTTTCAGTAGACTTAGTTTGTTTCTATTCTAATCGGAACCCTGCCGAAATTCTGCTCTGCGATGCTTGGGTATCCTAGTTGGTAAATCTGGTCTGCCTTTTGAGTCATAGCATCCCAAGGTTCTTTGCCAATTCGACTGACTAGATGGACCTGCCCTTTCAGAGACTTGAGGTGTTGTCTGCCTTTCTCGGTAAAGCCAAGAACATGAATGGCTTCTGGCAAGTCGCTTTCTCTGGCCTGCACCAAAATATAGGTCAAGAGGCGTCTGACACGCGCCTTGGTATAACGCTTGGTGGCAACTGCCTCGACCAATTCGTCCACAGACTGGGCTGTTTTAATAGCTTCCTTGATGCGCACAGCCATTTCTTGATTGACCTGATAGATGGTCGTCAGGTCTGGATTTGATAAGATTTGATAACGGAGCAAGGAAAAATAGTCATCCCAACTCACCTTACTGGCCTGCTCAAAGAGGACAGCAGAAGGCATAAAGCGTTCTAAGAAATCTTGGTCTGATTGGTGCTGACGGATGGCTGTTGCCGAGGCAAAGTCCACATCCTTGTCCACAGAATGATAACCTGCCCCCTGACGCTGAATCGGATGCAGTTTGATGTTGCGTCCTGCAACCGCCTTTGCATAGGCCAGAGCAAGGACATGATTAGGCGTATTGCCTGAAAAATCTAGACCTGCAAATTCTTTCCACATGGCTTGGGTTTTCTGGGGATAGGAAAGGGAATCAGGCAGATTTTCCACAAATTTCTCCATCTCAGTACCTTGCTCTGTGTATAAGTCAGATATCTTTTGATAATCCAGAACTTCCTCTGTCCCGAAAGCTAGAGTATCAATACCCAAGCGAGCCAAGATATCCACAGCTCCTTGGCCAAAGAAATCTGCCGCCTGAACACTGACTAAAAAGGGCAATTCCACTACCAGATCCGCTCCATTTTCAAGCGCCATCTGAGCCCGTGTCCACTTGTCCACGATAGCAGGTTCTCCACGCTGCATGAAATTCCCAGACATGGCAACGATTTTCAGTCCCTCCGCCTGCTCAAGCAAGTATTTGTGCCCATTATGAAAAGGATTGAACTCCGCGATAATACCTGTGATGGTCATGATGTTCTCCTATTCTAATGACGAAATCTACGATACCGCTCAGGCAATCTTCCTCTCCAGTTAAGCCATTGTTTTTCTCCTACTGGAAGGATTTCTGCCAGTTGTTCATTACTATAATTTTTTTGTAACTCAGGATAAGCTATCAACATAGTTGGTCTATGGCATCCAGCAACTGTCATTGGCCATGTTCCATACATCAGCATATGTCGGATATCATCCTCCGATTTTATTTCATTTACTAACATATCAAAAAGTTTCTTAGACATATCGTAAACGACTAACTCTGAAAATACGGTTCCTTCTTCCTGAACATAGAAGTATTGCCCATCTTTCTCCCAAAGCGTTCCATTTTGACGAATACGATTAAACTGCGAAACTTCTTCCCAAGAATATTTTGATCGAACCATATCCATCTCCTACTTCTGCGCGACAAAAAACCAACGGGTGCTGGTTTCTGTCGGCTCCTTGTCCTCAAAGTCCGCATAGAGTTTGAAAGACTTGAAGCCAGCCTGTTCCAGCAAAATATCATAGGTCAAAACCTCATAAGTCCGCTCCTCATGCACTTCATCGTGGCGACTAAAGGAACCGTCAGCCTCCTTGACAAAGAAAGTCAACTCATGCACGATGGAGTGAGGAGCTTCGTCCTCATAGGTATCCCAAAGCATGGCAAAATCTTCCGCATTTTCATGGTAAGAATAGCCTGGAAAAACCTCATCCGTCTGGTAGGTCGAATGCACGTCAAAGATGAAAACTCCGTCTTCATTGAGGGCATTATAGACTTCCTTAAAGACGTCTCCTACTTCCACCTCATCCTGCATGTAGCAGATAGAGTCCGAGTAACAAGTCACAAAATCATATTTACCAGCCTTGGATAAATCCAGCATATTGCCTTCAATAAAATCAATCTTTTGCTTGGCTGAAGTCGCTCTCTTCTCAGCAATCTTCAGCATATCCGCGCTCAAGTCAAGTCCTGTCACATCAAAGCCAGCCTGAGAAAAGCGGACAGACTGGATACCTGTCCCACAAGCCAGCTCCAAGAGTTTCTTTCTCTCCTTGGTCTTAGGCAAATGACGCAGAGAAAAATCCGTCCATTTATCGTATAAACTATCATCCATCACAGCATCGTAAACAGCCGCAAAGGTTTCATAAGTAGCCATATTCATGATACCAAGTCCGCCCGTAATCGGAATGAAAATTAGGAGCTTGACGATGGAGCCGAGCTCCAAGGAAAGCTATCTATTTTCCGACGATTACAGGACGGGTTCAAATCCTTTCTAAGATACAAAGAGCATTAAAAACAAGGAGAAAATAGGAAACTTTCTGCTGTATCATCAGATACAAAGGAAGTTACTCTTTTTCTCGCAGTTTTTAGCTCGTGTTCAGTTTCGAGATGAACAAAACACAACGCTCTCACCTTTCTATCCATTTTTTCTAACATAAGCAAATAAAACCCAGTTGACTGCAACTGAGTTCATCTACTAGGCCAAGGCTTCTGAAATATCTACAGAAGCCGCCTCATGCCATAGTTTTTCTAGGTTATAGTGGGCACGCATTTCTTCTGAAAAGACATGCACGACGACACCGCCTAGGTCTAGTAAGACCCAGCCTCCAGCTGCATCGCCTTCAACATGACTGCCTTTAAAGCCTGCTTCCGCTACTTTTTCACGGATATTATCTGCGATAGCGTCCAACTGACGGCTATTCATCGAGCTAGTGATGACAAAATAGTCCGTCACGCTGGTCAAATCTTGTACGTCAAGTGCGAGGATATCCTCCGCACGTTTCTCATCAGCCGCTTTCACGACTAGTTCTAGTAATTCTTTTTCGTTCATTTAGTCCTCTTTCAAATAGTGCACAAAGGCGTTATAGGTTTCAAGGGTTTGGGGATAGATGGGGAATTCCTGATGAGCTAGATGCTCCACGGTACGAGCTGTTTCGTAGGCCACTGCCTTATTGAGTGACAGATTTGCAATCTCACGCGCCTGATCCACACCTGGGAAGGCACGATTGTGCTCGATATAATCTGCGACGTAGATGACCTTATCAAGATCAGTCATCTGACCAGCCCCGACTGTATGGATTTCAATGGCTCGCAGGATTTCTGGATCATGCAAATCCAAATCTTCCTGAATCTTGTAGATGCCAACCATGCCATGCCAGACATTATTACCCCAGTTTTTAAGTTCAGGGTCTAGTTGGTAACGGTCAATCAAGTCTAGAAATTCCTGTTCTGACAGCTTTTTAGCATAGTCATGGAGGAGACCAGCTAAACCAGCTTTCTCAACATCTACTCCAAATCGCTGAGCCAGTTCTATGGCTGCACGCTCCACACCTAGACAATGGGTTAAACGTTTTTCAGGCAGAAGCTCTGCCATTCTTTCCAACAAAGCCTCTCGGGAAGAGTTGATATAGTCTTGGTATGCCATCAGTAAAGCCCCTCCTTCTCGATGTAATCTAGCACTGTCTGAGGTAGGAGAAAGTTAGGTTTCCGACCTTGGGCAATGAAGTCACGCACCATGCTGGACGAGATGTCCATGAGAGGCACATCCACCCAGATAACTGGATAGGAAGTCCCTGCCTTGTAGCGTGGGCGCTGAACTCCAACAAACTGAACCATGTCGACCAGCTCATCAATTCGGTACCATTTAGGCAGATAGTCCACCATATCAGCCCCGATAATAAAGTAATAATCTGTGTCAGGATGTTGCTCTGTCAAAATCTTCATGGTGTCGTAGGTGTAGGAAATGCCCTTGCGCTCCAGCTCAATAGTTTCAATGGCTAAGCCTTCAATCCCCTCAATCGCCAACTCAAGCATCTTGAGACGGTGGTGCTCGGGGATGGTTTCCTTTTTATCCACATGAGGTGGTTGGTATTCGGGCATAAGCAGGACCTGGTCCAGTCCTAACTGTTGTCGTACTTGGTCCGCCACAACAAGATGGGCATTGTGAACAGGGTTAAAATTTCCCCCTAGAATCCCGACCTGTTTGCGTTTTTTCTCCTTGATTTTTGGCTCCAACTCTACCTTGGTAAAGGGAGTCAATAATTCGATTGCCATAGGCTCGTCTTCCTTTAATTCTCTGTAAAAACAGTTGTTTGGAGTAGGGTTTTAGATTTCTTTGACTTTCTTGGAAATCTTGCGATTTTCTTTCTTGCTGGATTGTTTAAACAAGATCAAGATGCGTCCGATTTTTTGGACCGTATCCACACCGATTTCTTCTTCCAAGATTTCAGCTACTTCGTGGATGTTTTCATCTGTGTTTTGCAAGAGCGTAACTTTAATCAATTCGCGAGCGTCAAGAGCCTGACGGACGCTGGTTTTGATTTGGTCGTTGAGTCCATTTTTCCCGATTTGGATGATGGGTTTGAGTGTGTGTGCCTGGCTGTTGAGGAAGGCACGTTGTTTTGATGTTAATGACATAATTTCTTTAAAAGAGTTTCTTTTTATACTTTTCTGAAGTGGTGACGGACGTCAGCAAAGTCCTTCGGACTTTCATGACTAAAATTTGAGCCTAAGGTCTCAAATTTTCCGCAGTTGGTACAACTCCTTGTACCAACTGACACCACGGCGAAAAGTATTCGTTATGGGCTCGCAGGGCTCGCCCGAATTCAGATAACCCTTTCCTTTCTGTGTTTAAATAATGGCTTTTCGTGTGACGACGGCGACGCCTTCTGGTGCCCAGACGGCGACTTTGGCGGTGCCTGTTACGCGGATCCAGCCTAGCCCTGAGATGACTAGGTCGGTTTTGTCCTTGATGGTAAAGACATGCTGGACTAGTTTTGGGAAATCTTCTTTTTCCTTGCTATTTGGTGGTGTCAGAAGGGTTCCAAGGTGTTTGTCATAAAAGGCACTAGCGCCTTCAAGCTTAGTACGATGGAGTTTGAGTTCATTGTCAAAGAAAGCTGTAAATCCTTGCTTTTCTCCTGATATGAAGTCAAAGCGTCCAAGACCACCTAAAAACAGGGTTTGCTCAGGGTTAAGCTGATAGGTTTTGGGCTTGATCTCCTTTTTAGGGCTGACATACTTGAGGTTTTTAGCTGTCAAGTAGTGGGCCATCTGGTGACGGTGGATAATCCCCGGTGTATCGTAAATATAAGATCCGTCATCAAGCGGAATCTCAATCTTGTCCAAGGTTGTCCCTGGGAAACGCGAAGTCGTGATGACATTTTGGTCACCCGTGATTTCTTGGATAATGGCGTTGATAAGGGTTGACTTTCCAACGTTGGTTACCCCAACCACATAGACATCACGCCCCTTACGATAGTGCTCGATTTTGTCAATGACTTCCTTAATGGCATGCTTATTCTGAGCCGAAGTCAGAACGACGTCCACAGGACGAAGACCTTCTTCGTGGGCACGCTCCATGAGCCATTGGCTAATCTTGCCAGCCTTTACGGACTTAGGTAGAATATCTTTTTTATTTCCAACCAAGAGGACATCATTGCCCGATACAAAGCGTGGCAAGCCAGGGATGACAGAGCCGTTAAAGTCAAAGATATCAATGACATTGACCACCAAAGCATCGCTATCTCCCACCTCATGCAAGAGTTTGAGGAAATCATCATCTGTCAACTGGACATCAGTGATTTCATTGTAATGGCGGAGACGGAAACAGCGTTGGCAATAGACTTCTCCAGTCTCCAAACCTTTTTCAAGCGCTGATTGGGGAGTGAAACCAAGACCAGCCTTGTCTGTCGTCTGAATGGTTGCTCCACAACCAATACAGAGAATTTCTTCCATAGTTAAATTCCTTTTTTATATGTAATCGGTCCGTACTTTTCCGTTATTTTTCGCATGACACGGCGCTCGCGAGCTCGATTAATCTGCGTTTTGATGGAGTCGTGTTGGACCAAGGGTTTGACTAAGATAGAGCGAATGCCTGCACGGTGGGCTGCTCGTATATCCGTCATAAGTTGGTCGCCGACCATGACCACTTCTTTTTTCTCATAGTGGAATTCCTTCATGGCACGGTCAATCCCAAATGTGAAAGGCTTCAAGGCCCAATAAACGTAATCAATCCCAAATTTTTCAACTGCACGTTGAACTCGTTTTTTGGTGTTATTTGAGACCACGATAATGCGAATACCTGCATCGCGGAGGTCATGTAGCCATTGCTTCATCTCTGGCGTTCCATCAGGGTTATTCCAAGCAATGAGGGTATTGTCCAGATCGACCAGAACAGCCTTGATACCCTGCGCCTGCAGGCTTGTGACTGTCAGATCATAAACTGCTTCCACAGCAAAATCTGGCATGTAATTTTCAATCGCCATTCTGGCTCCTTTTCTTTTTAATTTCTAGCAATATTCTTTAAATATTGGGCTAAGACTACCCACAAAATAAGACTAGCTAGCAAAATATAAATCCAAGCATTTGGTTCATCTACAAGCGGTAAGGGAACATTCATTCCGAAAAATCCTGTAATAACTGCAAGGATAGCTAGCAAGACTGAGATAATTGTCAAAGTTGTCAAATTATCATTTAGATTATTATTTAGGATGTTGTTGTAAGAGGCTGAGAGTTGTTGCAAAACTTGAGAAATCAAGTCTGTCATCGAAACCAACTGATGCGCTTCAATCATGGCATCGTCAAACTGTTCTCTTTCTACCTCATTAAAGTTGCGATAAAGAGCATGCCCTTGGATGTGTTCCAAGAGGAGACGATTTTGTTTGGCAGCTGCTGTCAGGTAAACCATACCAGTTTCCAAGTCAGAGAGGGCAAAAAGATTTTTTTTAGTGTTTTTTGACGAAGAAGTGCACTGATTTCATCCTTACCTTTATCCATCTCTTCAATCACTGGATAATAAGCATTACTAATAATCTCTAAACTGGCAAAAAGAAATTTGTAGATTGAAACAACTTCATGGCTTTCAAGGTAGGTTGCCATACGTTTAATCACATAGCTATTCTTGTGATTGCTAATTGTGATCAGCCGTTGTTTTTCAACGATAAAGGTCATCGGAATCGCTTCATAATATTCTTTATCTTTTTCTAAGTCAAGAACATTATAAATGAAGGTTACCGTTCCCGTTTCACGGTGATAGTCCATGTGGGCACGCTCATTTCTATCCAGAGCATACTCGATGGTTTCCTTGTCCAGTCCATAGACTTTAGAAAGGTCTTCCATATTTTTAATCTTGTCCACATCAAGGTCTATCCATGTACAATCGTGACCTAATTTTTTCTCTACAAATAGCATATCTGCTCCTTCACCAAACTCCTTCTATTGTATCACATTTCAGACAAAATGACAGGCCTAGTCTTTTCGGGAAAAATTACTGACAACTGTGATATTACGATTAGGAACAAAGTGAAGGGCTTGATCGTCACCTCGCAGTTGCGTTGTACGGATTCCTACGCTAACGACCTTTCCAGAAACGGTAATCGGTCCATTTGTGAGAACTACTTCATCACCCACATCAAGCTGACGTTCAAAAAGGATGAAAAAGCCATTAATGACATCGGATAGAAAGCCTTGCGCCCCCATACCAATGGCCACCCCAGCTATCCCCGCACCAGCAAGGAGACTCGAAACTGGCAAACCTAAAATAGACAGGATACAGTAGAGCAAAAAGAAATAAAGAATGTAGTTAAAGACATTCTCCAGCAAACGAGAAATGGTTTTTTGTCTTCCTGCATCTCGATTGGAAAATTTAAGTGAGGGCTTGACAATCTTTCGTACAGTCGCATGAAGCATCTTTTTAGCTATATAAAATAGCAAAAACAAAATCAAAAGAGAAATCACTTTGGTCAATAGATTCTCTAAAATAGTTGTTAAGTCAAGTCTATCAAAATAGCGTTGAAAAAAATCTTGCATATAAAACTCCTTTTTACTATTATACCATAAAACGCCTCTTCTTTTTCTTCATAATTATTCATCTATTATTCTTTTTTTCAAAAAAACACTTGCCTATATAGCATATTTATCCTATAATTATAAACAATACACTTTAAAGGAGACATGTATGAAACGAATCATTAGAGCCTGGACCAAGGCAAGCCTCATCAAACGGATCCTTATTGGAATGATTTTGGGAGCTACATTGGGGATGCTCTTTCCAAACCTTACAGGGATTAGTCTGCTGGGGGATCTCTTTGTAGGTGGACTTAAAGCGATTGCTCCTATTTTGGTTTTTGCCCTTGTTGCCAATGCCCTCTCCCAGCACAAAAAGGGGCAAAATACCAATATGAAAACTGTGATTTTCTTATACTTGCTCGGAACCTTCGCAGCAGCTCTCGTCGCTGTGGTCGCTAATTTTCTCTTTCCTATCCAAATCACCCTCAGCGACGCAAGTACAACTGCAACCGCCGCCCCTGACGGTATTGCTCAAGTTCTTGGGAATCTCTTACTCAACGTCGTTGACAACCCTGTCAATGCAGTCATTACCGCTAACTATATCGGAATTCTCTCTTGGGCTGTGGTCTTTGGACTTGCCATGAGAGAAGCTAGCAAAAATAGCAAGGAATTACTCAAAACCATGGCAGATGTCACCTCAAAGATTGTTGAGTGGATTATCAATCTGGCTCCTTTTGGTATTTTGGGCTTGGTTTTCAAGACCATCTCTGACAAAGGAATTGCCAGTCTTGCCAACTATGGTGTCCTTCTGGGACTCTTGATCGCAACCATGGCCTTTGTCGCTCTCGTCATTAACCCGCTTATCGCCTTTCTCTTTATGAGAAAAAATCCCTATCCCCTTGTTTTGAAATGTTTACGTATCAGCGGAGTAACTGCCTTTTTCACCCGTAGTTCTGCAGCCAACATCCCTGTTAATATGAAATTATGTAAAGACTTAGGATTGAACCCTGATACCTATACTGTCTCTATCCCTCTAGGGGCTACTGTCAATATGGCTGGCGCAGCAGTTACTATTACAACCCTAACTCTTGCTGCCGTCAACACTCTAGGGATTTCAGTAGACTTTGGAACCGCTGTTGTCCTCAGTATAGTTGCTGCTATCTCTGCCTGTGGCGCTTCTGGTATTGCTGGAGGATCGCTCCTTCTAATCCCTGTTGCTTGTAGCCTCTTTGGGATTTCCAACGACTTGGCTATGCAAGTTGTCGGAGTTGGTTTTGTCATTGGTGTCATCCAAGACTCATGTGAAACAGCCCTCAACTCTTCAACAGATGTCCTCTTTACAGCGGTTGCCGAGTATGCAACAAACCGAAAACTTCGCCCCTAGTCTCTGACTCCTCGTTAAACTCTTGATTCTATTAGTTTAGGAAATTTTCATGTCCCTCACTCAACGCACGACAAAACTGATCTTAGCGACCTGTCTCGCTTGTTTTCTCGCTTATTTTTTAGATTTATCATCAGCAGTTTCAGCTGGAATCATCGCTCTCTTAAGCCTCTCCGACACGCGCAGAAGCACGCTGAAATTAGCACGTAACCGCCTCTTTTCCATGCTCCTAGCGCTCGCTATCGGTGTTATAGCCTTTCAGCTGACGGGCTTTCACATCTGGAGTCTGGGCCTCTACCTGGCTCTCTATGTCCCTCTTGCTTACAAAATGGGCTGGGAAATCGGCATCACCCCTAGCAGTGTCTTGGTCGGTCATCTCTTGGTACAGGAGTCTACTTCCCCAGATCTCTTGCTTAATGAAGTGCTCCTCTTTCTCATCGGGACAAGCTTTGCTCTGTTGGTCAACCTTTATATGCCCTCTCGTGAGAAAGCCATCCAAAGCTACCACCTTCAGGTCGAAGAAAAGTTAAAAGACATCTTGCTTCGCTTTAAATACTATCTGTCAAGAGGAGACGGACGCAATCAAGCCCAACTCGTTGACCAATTAGACAAGCTCCTCGATGATGCCCTCAAACTAGTCTACCTGGATCACTCGGACCACCTCTTTCACCAGACGGACTATCACATCCACTACTTTGAGATGAGACAGCGACAAAGTCGCATCCTGCGAAATATGGCCCAGCAGATCAATACCTGTCATCTGGCCGCAAGTGAGAGTTTGATCTTGGCCCAGCTCTTTTCAAAGATTGCTGCCCAGCTAAGCCAGACCAATCCTGCTCATGACCTACTTGATGACATCGAACGCTATCTGCAAGTTTTCCGCAATCGGAGTCTCCCTAAAACACGTCAGGAGTTTGAAACCCGTGCCACCCTCCTGCAACTACTACGCGAAGCCGAAACCTTTATCCAGGTCAAGGTCGATTTTTACCAGAAATATGGAAACTAGAACGCAAAGAACCTCAGAGGACTTCCTCTGAGGTTCTTGTGTTTTGCATTTGGAGGAAAATTTCTCCCTCTCGTACTATTCTCAAAAAAGAAATAGCAACTCCTAGTCGTCCATCACACCGCCTGTAAGCTGGTACATGAGGTAAATGTGCTCCAAGACTTTTACCTTATCCATGTGGTCTACATCTTTAAAGCCTCCTAATGCCAAAAGTGGAACGAAACCGAAACACTCATCGTAGGCTAATTGACCATGTTTGGCAACAGCTTTTTTATAGAGTGGGATATCAAAATAATCATCTTTGAAATCTTTATCATCAACATACTCTATGAAACGATCCATACGCTTAATCATAATATCTAAATCCTGAATATTGTATTGGACAATTCCCACATAGGTATTCTTTTCCCAAGTAATAATATCTCCAAATGCTGTTACGAACATAGGAAAAGCAATGTCTCCTCTGAAATAACTATCTTGGAGAAGCTCAAGATAGTCATCTGGATTAATGACTTTTAGATAACCGTCTAAAAAAGTTCCTAGACCATCCTCCTGCCAAATTTGAACCAACTCAGCTGGAACTTGATTCTGGTATTTTTCAATCACTTCTTGTGGCATATCTGCCACTTTAACAAAGTTTTCTAACATTTTATCCTCCATTTCACGATAACAGCAAGGCTCAAAAAATCACATTCTTCAAAATGTAATCAAGCTTACTCTACTTTTGATTATGCTCTCTTTGGAAAGCTTCCATGGCCTTGAACTGCTCTAGTTCTTTTTCATTTCTTGGCTGGTTACCTAAATATTTATATTGAAAAAAAGAAGTTCTAGCACTTGGTCCAAAGTCACTTTCAAGCCATGGTGCATAATCGAAGTCTACCGATAACTTGTTATTTTCATCCAAATGAATCAACCCCGCTGACCAATCACTCAATTCATGATCCATGAATACTTTTTTTAATTCCTGAGCTTTTTTAAATAGTAAACGATATTCGTCAAAAAATTCCGATTTAGAGATACCAAATTCTTGAGGAATATAAAAGAAATAATGGTACTTTCCATTGTATTTAAAGAAGAAATAAATTTCTCCACTCAAAGTTCTATCTACTTCAAAGTTGATATACAAATCATCCCACTCAACTGGAATCATATCATTAACTTGATGCACGATTTCGATAATTTTTTCATTAATCTGTTGTTCCATATTTTCCTCCAATTGATTCTATCATTATTCCACTACAATCCTAGTATATCATAAACCCTATATCCCACTCCTTGATAAACTGCAAAAAGACCACCTCGAAGGTGGTTAGAGCAAAAAATTTTTTGACCTAATAAATTGTAAGGCAAAAATCCAAATCCATAGAGTGTTCATCGTAACTACCAGCTCCTTTCGGAGAGCTACTCTATCAAATTGCGTGCCTCATTCCCATCAGATATGTAGTAGATTACATCAATGACGGAATTCGCACATCAGCTGAAAGGAAGATCGGGCTTACAACGGATATTGAAGAGTTTTAAAAAAGCAGGTTTCTACTCCTGCTCCTGAAAAAAGATAAAAAATTGATTACACTACAGAAGGCCT
This sequence comes from Streptococcus oralis, assembly GCF_001578935.1. Classification (GTDB taxonomy): domain Bacteria; phylum Bacillota; class Bacilli; order Lactobacillales; family Streptococcaceae; genus Streptococcus; species Streptococcus oralis_R. Next base: position 1,118,678 of record NZ_KQ969521.1, read on the forward strand.
CATAAAATCATAAACATCTATCTGATGCTCTTCAAACAATGCTTCCAACTTCTGCGCTCCTACTTCGGCTCCATGCTTTTCTATAAATTGAAGCTCAGCTTCTGTAATAGGGATAGCTTGTAGCCACGTAACATACTCTTCATCAAAATCAAAAGACTCCAATTCCCACAAGAAAGGCTGAGTGAAAAATATATGATTTACTTTCGCATTAGGATAGTAATTTCTAATAATATTCGGATAGACTGCACCTGGAGAGATACTGTACTCTCCCCTCACGATATTAAAACCACAATCTGCTATAATATTTGGAAAATATTCCAGCTCTGCATCAGCTGCTCCAATGATTTCAACTCTTAAAGGCTTATCATTTATTCGACGATAAATGGTATATTCTGATAAACCGATTGTTGCTGCAGTTGTTAAATCATCGTCCGGACGATTCTCTCCAATAAATAAATCTAATTTGTTATCGTGATTTCTAAATGTATAGGCTTGAGGAACTCCCCCTACAGCTCTGGCTATTTCCTGTGCAATTTTAATTTTATCGTATTTCATTTGATTCTCCTCTTAAAGTTTGCTCCAGCATGAGCTATGTTATCTTTCAGTTTCACTACACTCTTATGGAAATTCTCACAAAAGGCGTTAGAGTTTGATGATACCTCTGCCAGATTATCACCAAATTAACTGACTCTATAATCCCAGTATACCATAAACCCTATGGACTAGCGTTTGGAAAACAATAAAAGACCACCATGAAGGTATCCTTTGTTATCAATCGTCCATTTCATTATTTTACAAGTTCCTCAACTGGATGGCCGTAAAAATATTTCATACCTTCCGTCCAGTCTTTGTCTGATAAGTCATCAATATAACGAACCATCAAATCAATTTCATTTTTTGAAATAAGAGTATTGGTATCCACTGGGACCTGCTTGCCTGTGTAAATAGACAGAAGGGATGCCTGAAGATAAAGATGGTATTTCTGTTCTTTTTGAGCAGCGATGTATAGAGCAGTCATAATTTCTTGTGTAAACACACCAGGAAAAACCTGAAGAGTTTTGTAATAATAGCAATCTAAGTTCTTGTTCTTTATTACATCAAAATATAAACTTCCAACTTCTTCTAATCTTGCATTTTCCTCTATAATTAAACGATAGTTGAGAAAGCTATCCAAAGCATCTTGAATAGCGTACTCCACATCGGTTTCTGTATCTTCCCACTCCTCCCACAGAGTAAGAAGGTAAGGAACGACTTCATAGGACATTGTTTCCACAGCGCCAGCGACAAAAGTAAATACCGCAAATTCTGAAGCCGAACTTAAAAAATGAAAATTTTCAACCTTTTTTAAATCATCATGTGTACAAACTGAACAAAACAATCGAATACAAAGATTGAGCACGGCTTCATCTTTTGTCTGGTTCATCAAGTCAATCAGCAAGTTTTTTACTGTAAAATCTCCCTTTTTTAAGATTTCAGCAATCAGCAATACACATTCTCTCTCATCATTTACTGAAAGTAAGCCCCTTTTTAAATCTTCAAGCACTACTGAACTAACGTGACCGAACGACATTCCTGGCATTAACAGTTTGTTTCCCATCCCCATTCTCCTTTTATCTCAATACTTTTTTGGAAATTTCTTGCTTGCTTTCTGACCGATGCTAAGTTATCACCAAATTTACTGGCTCTACACTCCCAGTATACCATAAAAGACCACCTCGAGGGTGGCCGTTTATCCATGAAACTAGTTTTCGTTATATTTTTGCTGAAAGTCTTCCATGGCTTTGAACTGTTCTAGTTCTTTTTCATTAGCTGGTTGTTTTCCTAAGTATTTATATTGGAAAAAAGAGGTTCTAGCACTTGGGCCAAAATCACTTTCGAGCCATGGAGTATAGTCAAAGTCCACTGATAGCTTGTTATTTTCATCCACATGAATTAACCCTGCCGACCAATCACTCAATTCATTATCTATGAATACTTTTTTTAATTCCTGAGCCTGTTCAAATAATTTATCATATTCATCAAAAAATTCCGACTTAGAGACACCAAAATCTCGAGGAATGTAAAAGAAATAATGGTACTCTCTATTATATCTAAAGAAAAAGTTAATTCCCCCACTCAAAGTTCTATCTACTTCAAAATTGATATAAAGATCATCCCACTCAACTGGAATCATATCGTTAGCTTGATGCACAATTTCGATAATTTTCTCATTAATCTGTTTTTCCATATGTTCCTCCGGTTTAGATGTATTTTCCCCGTCTCTAGTATCCTTTATCTGTGAATGGTTCCGCTTCTTACTGATAGGTTACCATCATAAAAACGAGAAGCAAGACAAACAAGGCTAGGCTAATCAAGAGGGTTACAATTTTTACCAAGCGGTTGTTCTGCCAGTAGCCTGGTTTTCCGATATTGCTGGTCGCATCCATGGAAAAGAGTTGGCTTTGGCGAGGTTGGATGAGAACCAGGACAATCAAGGCGACGGCTAGGATTATTCCTACAATCATCAAAACTTCCATCAATTTCACCTCAAGATTCCTAATAATGTAAAGATCAGGGTAAGAAGGATGAGCAAGCCGAGTAAAATGGAGAAGGTTTTACTGATCTTTTCTCCTCGGGTAGGCTTTTCTTTCTTAAGCGCTCCTTGCTTTAACTCTTCCATTCGCCCCTCGACATCCTTGTAAAATAAATCTTTTTTAGTCATGTCCTTCCCCTATTATCCTTTCCATCCTCTCTTGGTAAGTAGCCAAGTCCACATAGTTGGCATGACGACCTTGATGTCCAAGGGCTCGGCCCATCTTGTCAAGACTGCTGAGATCTTCTTGAATCTTCGCAATCATATCTCCAACAGCCTGCACATTAAAGAGGTGTTCTGGAGCTGTGTAAGATCTGTTATGAGCTGTCTGATCAAAGGCTAGGATAAGCATATTGTGCTCGAAGGCTTGACGGACAGCTTCCAAAAGCTCGTTTCCGTAATTGATGTCTAGATAGAGATCCGACAGCTGAAATAGTTCTCGAATCTTTTGCGGACTGGCGTTTTGATAGAGAACGACATTGGGATAGGAAAGCAAGGTCAGCAACTTGGACGACATTTCAGTCACTGCCGCGATTCGGAAGGTCACCATTGGCAAGGACTCAATCAGGGTTTCGATATGCTCGATCTGATCTGAGTTGGTAACGATCAAGGCATCTGGTCGAACGAAATTTTCTCTTTTGAACTGATAATGATAACCTAGATGGACAAACTTGTCATGATAGGCAGGATTGGTCAAGGTCAAGGCCTGTTCATAGGTAGCTTTATCTGGTATGAGGATCTGCTTGGCTCTCATCCCCTCTTGCTCCAAGAGTAGCTGCATATTTCCAGGAAGACAATCATCTAGCGGTTCTTGCCAGATTAAGATATCCTGTCCGCTCTTGTCTGGATAATGGTATGAGACCAAGAAAGAGGTGGCGAGAGTATTAAAGAGAAGGTGGCGAGTGTCGATTCCTAAATCTTGCAAAAAGAAGATCGTAAACTCCACTCGATTTTTAAAATGGCGCAGACCTTGTCTGGGCAAGGTTAGGAGGATATCGCCTGTCACATGGTTTTCTAGGACAATTTCCTGTCCCTTCGCATCCTGGTACTTTGTTAGGATAGCCTGCCCATCTGCACTATAGGTGGTCTTGGCAAAGCAGGCTCCGTATCGGTTATAGTGGTCTGCTTGGTAGATGCGACCGGATAGGTCCTTCCAGTCGACTTGCTTGACCAAACGAGCCTGAGGAGCCTCCACATAGTGAATCACGCCCCTATCCCGAGAATCCTCTAGGATATGCGCAGACTGGTTATTGCCCGCAATCTCCCAAAATTCAGGTACGACTACTTGATTGAAATAAAGAGCTTTTCCCGACTCATAACCTAGATAGTAGGTAAAGGGAGAAAGAATCCCATCTGGGAGAAAGTCATCTGGCTCGATCACAACTGTGACATGGGACAGACCAGCAACTTCTAGACTTTCATGTAAATCTCGACTTTCCTGGCCATATCGATCAAATAGTTGAATCATGCAGGACCTCCTCTATCGTTTTCTTCCACTTGTCCCTTACTTTATCTGTTAAAAATTCTCTCGCTAGGTCATAAGATGCTGTTTGCATAGCTGGCAAATGATTTTCCTGATAGAGCTGGCAGATCTTTTCTGCGAAGGCCCTTTTAATCGCCATTTCAACATGGTCATCCGAACTTGGGATCAAGTAACCATTTTGACCGTCCTGGATAAAGGTCTGGTTTCCATAAGGCACATCAAAACCAATCAGGGGCAAGCCTGAACCAACTGCCTCCATCAAGGTCAGACCAAAGCCTTCACTGGTTGAGGCTGTCAGATAGACTTCGTACTGGGGATAGATCTGAGCCAGGTCTGCATGCCCTTTGAGCTGGATATAGTTCTCCGCTTGGTGAGCCATGATGATTTCCCTTAAAAGGGACTCCTCACCCCCACTGCCATAAATGTCAAAGGTAAGCTCTGGAAGGACTTGATGCGCCTGGATAACCGCCTTGACAAGCCAGTCGATGTGTTTTTCCTTGGCCAGACGCGAAGCGGTAATGAGAGAAAAGGGCTTTCGTTCCCTAGCAGGCTCCATCAACTGATCAATGCTCCCAACTGGAATCGTGACGATTCGTGGACGATGCTGACTGTACTGGGCAAATTGACCTTCGAGAACTTCCTTCTGCCGATCCGTAGACACGATAAAACAATCGACCTTGTCCGCATTTGTAAACTGATACTCATAATAGTTATTCCAGAGGAGATAGTCTTCGTTGCCAGCATTTTCACTATAGTGCTCTGCGTGAACGACAACTGCTAGATGGGCCTTTTGTGCTTCTTCAAAAACAGCCTGACCAATCCCTGTTTCCCTGTCCAAGATGACCAAATCAGACTTGCTCAAGTTCAAACTTTGCATAAAATAGCGCATAAGGGCTGGCTTTCCGTACAGAATCCGGTCTTTAAATCGATAGACCTCTTCCTGTCCTTCAGTCAGTAAGATATCGTAAGCAGTGCTACCATCTTCATTGAAAAAGGTTCGTTGATAGAGCCTAGCCACTTGGTCTTTGGGCGCGAAATATTCTGTACAGTAGCGTGTGTAGGAGAAATAATCCTTGCGAATCAAGTTCCCCCCAAATACATACTCTGCATGTTGTACTAGATTCTTAGCCGAGTCTACCAAGTAGCAGGTCACAAACTTATCCTCATCTGAAAAGTAGACGCGCAAGACTTTGCCATCCTGCTCTCTATGACTCTCAAGGCCACCAAAAGAAGCCAAGACATCGTCAACTGTAACACTGGTCGGTGCTAGCCTGATATCTGTAAAATGATTGTAAAGCCAGATTACCTGGTCATCCGCAAAGCCGATATTGGCCGTTAAGTGCTGGATATTGTCTGCTAAAATCAAGTCGGTAAAGATAAACTTAGATGCTAGGTCTAAACTTCTAAAAATCCCTGCTCGGTAAGCCTGGGCATATTCGACACCACTGCTCGCCCAACCGATCCCTAGATTTATATTGTAAATTGTCATATGATCCTCTTTTTATGGAAAATGGGTGAGAATCTCACCTTTGGGCGTTACTTCCACAATCCCCATGAGAAGATTGCGTACCATATCTGTACGGATTTGTTGCTTCATGGTTTCAAAACCGGCATAGGCCTCCTGATAGTACTCCACGATAGGGTTCTTTTGAGAAGCAGACTGGCTCCCGATTGCTAGACTGAGCTGTTGCAGGTAGTCGACTTGCTCAACCCAGTTGTCATCAATAGCCTTGAGCATGGATATTCTCAGAAAAGAATCATAGAGCTGGTGAGATTGGAGGACTTCCTTTTTAGCTGCGATTTCCTTGGCTATTATTTCCTCTAGTAACTCCCGAATCTGATCTGCATCAGCTAAATCCAAATCAGCTGGTGATTCTCTCATCCCAAAGCTAATATTGGTCACGATAAAGTGAAAGAGTTCTTGGGGGCTGCTATAGGCTTTTTCTGAGATTCGTTTGGTATAGTCTGCCAGTATATCCTCAAGGATATGCTCCAAATCACGGCTCCCATCCAGCAAACGATCTCTTTCTTGGTAGACCATCTGACGCTGAATATTGACGCTTTCCGCATACTCTAAGGTTTGTCTGCGTGCTGAACGACTGGCACTATCACTAGCCTCTTGGGCTTTTCTGACGAGATTGCGGTACTTGCGAGCCTTGAGTAGTATGGGGTTGCTAATATCTTCCACTTGGTAGTTTTGATACAGGTCGTGAACCCAAGACGGCCCGAACTTTTTGATCACATCATCTTCAAGCGACACGAAAAATTGAGACATGCCTGGATCACCCTGGCGGCCAGAACGACCTCTGATTTGCAGGTCAATCCGTCGGCTCTCCATCCGCTCGGTACCAATCACAATCAAACCGCCCAATTCTGCGACTCCTGGACCGAGTTTGATATCTGTCCCTCGACCTGCCATAGAAGTCGCAACTGTCACTGCCCCCATCTGTCCAGACTCTGCAATGATCTGGGCTTCACGCGCCGCATGATTGGCATTGAGGACATTGTGGGAAATCCCCTCTCGCAAGAGCAAGGACGAATAAAGCTGGGACATTTCTACAGATCCGACAAAGATCAGGAGTGGATTGCCTTTGGCGTGGTAGGTCTTGATTGCTTCCAGAGAGGCATAGACTTTCTCAGGGAGGGTCACATAGAGATTGTCCGGATGGTCAATCCGCCTAAGTGGGCGATTGGTCGGGATGCGAATGACAGCCATATGGTAGGTTTCGAAAAATTCTTTCTCTGCCACCTTTCCCGTTCCTGTCATACCTGAGATTTTGCGAAACATTTTAAAGAGACTCTGGTAGGTGATTGAAGCCATGGCTCTGGTTTCAGGAGAGAGCTTCACATGTTCCTTGGCTTCGATGGCTTGATGGAGACCTCCTTGAAGTTTGGTCATTTCCATCAGGCGACCTGTTCCCTTGTCTAACAAGACCATTTCTTGCCCTCGAACCAGGTAGTCCTTGTCCTTGGTAAAGAGCGTATGAGCTCTGAGAGCATAGACTAGATGCCGAACATAACTGGCGTACTCTTCCTTGTAGAGATGATCAATTCCTAAGAAAGCTTCAACCGTCTGGGCCCCCTTTCGGGTTAACCAAACCTGGTCTTTTTCTTCCTTGTAGATGTAGTCTTCCCCCTTGACCAAGGTCGTCACTAGGGTATCAATCATCCCATAATAGTTAGACTGGACACGGGGAGAACCTGCGATAATCAAGGGAGTTTGGGCACTATCGAGTAGAATGCCATCGATCTCATCGATGATAACATAGTTAAAGAGAGGCAGGAATTTCCCTTCACGAGTGGAGGCAATATTGTCATTGAGATAGTCAAAGCCCAGTACACTATTGGTCGTGTAGACGATATCTGAGGCATAGATCTTTCTTTTCTCTTCGGCAGTCAAGTCCTCTTTTGGATCATCTGAAAAGGGCAGTCCGACAGTTAAACCTAAAAATTGGTAGACTGGGCCCATTTCACTTGCGTCCCGTCTAGCCAGATAGTCATTAGTCGTGACTAGCATGCTGCCTTTTCCCGTTAGGGCATTGAGATAGAGAGGCATAGTTGCAGTCAAGGTCTTGCCTTCACCCGTATTCATCTCTGCCACATTTCCTTGGTGGATCACAATGGCTCCCATGACCTGCACATCATAGGGAAAGAGACCCAAGACCCGTTTATCGACCTCACGGACAAGGGCATAGGCTTCTACCAATAGCTCATCCACGGTTTCTCCCTGGGCAAGGCGCTGGCGAAACTCCTCTGTCTTTGCAGCCATTTCCCCATCACTGAGAGCTGCCATCTCTTCTTTGAGGGCGTTGATTTGGCTTAAAAGCTTCTTGACCTTTCTCAGTTGTCTTTCTTGATACAAACGATTAAACACCAGCATCCTCCTCAATAGAAAACGAAACAAAATCAAGAGCCTCAAATCCTGCACTAATCAAGGAAAGGCGATAGGTGTAGGCCCCTTCAGGATAGGTGAAGCTAAAGAAAAATTGCCTTTCAATCTTCTCCTCGATGATTTCCTCATAACGGTTTAAAAAGGTCAGTTTGAGATAGAGACCATTGGCTGGTTGAACCTGCATCTTCATAGATAGACGGTAGGTGTGATTTTTCTTAAGAAGAGGGAGGCTAGGCTGACTTCTAGTAGCCTGGTAGTTGACACTGGAAAACCAGGTTTTAAGGGTTTCACCTGAAGCCAGCAAAGGATTTTTCAGGGTAACATGACCGTCTGCATGATAGGTGATCTGGCTACCATAAAGATAAGTGGCTCCCATCTCGCCCCACCTAATATCCTCTCTCTTGATGATAATCATGTCTCACCTCTTCCGTATTCTTCTAGTATCATCTTGTAAAAATGAATAAACCAGGCAACATTTGTTCCTGTATCATCATTGTGTCGACCTGCTGTCCCTTTCGACAAGATCTTGGCACCTGTCTGGCAAAGAGTCTCCACTAGCTGGTCGTAGGCACCACTATCCATATCCTCGTCCTTCATGTAAGAAAGACCAACGATCGTCTGGGAAAAATCAGCTTTTTCAAATCGGGTCCAAAAACGTTGATCCAAGTCCTTCATGTCTTTCTGACTCACTCCTCCAGTCTGAAGGTGCAAGACATCAAAGCTAGTTGGAAAGACTCCTGGCGCCTCTAGCCGTCCCCGCTGTGCAATGGTTCCTAGATTGGTCAAGGGTTTTCCGACTACGATTCCCTTGGGTTCAAAGTAGGCTCCGTAGTAGAGGGCAGGGAAGGTTCCCATTGACAGCCCAGATAGGATCAAGTCACTTCTATCCAAGCCTAGATAGTCTAGATAATGTTGGATGGTTGCTTGAATTTTATCTTCTAATTCCTCAGTTCCTAGGTAAAAGGCTCCCCCTTCTAATCGGGGATCCGAAAAGAGGAGAAAGGGGCATTGGAGATTCTTCATCATCCAGTAACCCTCAAAACCTTCTGCCGGACGGTAACCTGAGAAATAGACTGCTAGAGGTGGCTTGAAATCCCCCGGGTGAAAGAAATAGTTGATTTCCTCACGTTTTTTGTCATGCAGGATATTGCCTCCGAGAACAAACTTTCCAAACTGTTTCCGGCTCCAGCGTTGGTGGAGATTGCCGATGTTGACCTTTCCCTGGCCACGCGCTTCAAGAGAAATGCTCAGATAAGCATCATAGTCTTGCTCCACTATGATTGCTGAGGCAAAGTCTGCTTCCTCAAGGAGAATGTCCTGTCTAATCTCTGAAACGGATCCTGCTGGGATCTTTCGCAAACGCAGGCGCAATTCCACGGGTCCAGTTTTTTCATATTCGAGCCAGAGTTCGATTGGCGAATGGGCTTGGACAGTCTGATTATAGGCCCAAGAGACCAGCTGGGTATAGACCTTCCCAAAGTCTCCTTCTAACTCCAGATGCTCAAACCCTTGATAGGAGACAGAGCCTTGAAAACTCGGGTGAATCCGTATCGTAGCTGGACTCAGCTTGTCTCCATAACCGCCTTCAAAGAGGGAGGTGGAAAGGTCTCGAACAAAGCCCTGTCGGTCTGACAGGTCCATCGCTTGCATGCAGTGCTGTTTGATGAGATTTTGAAGATCTTGATCCTGACTTGCAAACTGTTCTGGATAGAAAACCGTATAGGGTTCTAAGCTAGATGTAACAGGCAGCAAATCTACTAGATAGGCCCCATCCGTGAGAATGACAGCATGAAATTGCTCCAAGTCATTCTCATCCATGATTTTCTGGATAGCAGACGGTGTGTTGGGAGGAACATGATACCAGTCAAGTTGGGCTGGTAGGGCAAGTGTATCTCGCCAATCCTCTGGACCGATTTGCAAGATCTTATACTTCTTTTCCATGAGTCACCTCCTCCAACCACTTCTCTAGTTTAATCAGAAATTGCTCGCCAGTGTGTTCCTTTATCTTTTCAATGGAATGGATCAGAGCATCATTCCACACCTGCAGGCTATCGAGATAGTAATGGGCCGCTTGCGCAAAATCAGCAGTGTTTTCCAACAGATAGCCATTCTTCTGATGGCTGACATACTCAGTTTTGACCCTATTGATTTGAGGGATACCGGCACTAATCCCCGCTATCTGGGTATAGAGGAGAGGCTGCCTGTTCAAATCGACAATCAAACGAACAAATTCCAGTTGCTTGATTAACTCCGATTCATCCTTCATATTGACAAACGAATAGCGCTTGCTCTGATGGCGATTGTCCTCAAGTGGATTTTCAGCTCCTTGGTAATCAACTTCCTTCTCCAGTTCCTGGTCTTGAAACTGATCTGAGACCATCTTAGCAACTCGTGTTTCCAGCTGCTTCATTTCTTCTTGATTAGCAGCAAAGGCTCCAAAGATCAGCTCCGTATCCTTGTTTTCAGAAAGGAAACGCAAGACCTGATAGAGAGCTTGGTCCTCTATCCCCTGCTCAAAGTCCAGTTGATAGTAGAGGAGCGACTCCTTCCGAGTCTGGCTCTTTCCCAGCTCCAAGCGGGTATCAAAAGGCGATAAATGACGAAATTTCGTTGCTTGTTCTGAAAAAACAGACTGAACCAAGCGCAAGGTGTCCTCTCTGTCGACCAGAACAAGGTCCACCTTATCCAGCAGACCTGCCAGTTGCGGTAATTGTTCTTGAGGATTTCGTCCGATAAAAAGACTGAGAACCTTGGTGGTTTGGTGAGGCAATCGTTCTAAAAGGAAGGCATTGTGTTGATCACATGCAGGCAGAAAATAGGTCGCTCCTTCCTCAGGGAGTTGAGCTATTTTCTTGTCAAAAAACTCCGCAATCAATTCTCCCATATCTTGGTAAGACTCTTTTTGGAAGCGAAAAGCAAAGATAGGATTGACCTCGATACGCCCCCCATCTTGCAAGTACTCTCTAAACTGCCACAGTCCCTTGGGATTGAGGTAGTCTTGGTAGAGAGCCTGGCCCTCTTCGTAGTAAATCACACTGGAAACCAGCCCCCGATCATCCATTAGGTAATTGGCAGACAAAAGCCCATCTTCCTTGAAATACTGAATCGTACTGATAAAACCTTCTATCCCATGCTCTACCTGGGCATAGGGCTTGCCATCCTTCAGCACCAGAATAGTAAAGGGACTGTAAACAAAGTCGCAGTCCTCTTCCCACTCAATATCTCTTAGTTGCAAGACCTGAGGTCGAATCTCATGAAAATCCTGCAATTCATCAAATAAGGAATAAACCGGTGCTTCTAAAATACCTTGGCGATGGAGAAAATAGCGAAGATGAGGCTGATAGGACATGAGGAGGATCTGTGCAGGAATCCCTTGGTGTTGCATCAGGCGAATCTGATTGAAGGTGTCATCAAATTCTAGCTTAAAATGAGAAAAATACCAAGGTGTCAAATCAGCATGCCAGGGACGCTCCTTGCCATACCAGGCTGGGATAAAGTAATACATCAAAACCTCCTAGAATAGTGGCCGATACCTTTCATTTAGTCTGAGCGCTTGCAGTTCATCGTGAATCGTAAATAACATGCCACTCAAAATTAAAAAGAGTCCGGGAATCATGCTGACTTTTAACAAACTCTCATCCTTCAAGACAAACAAGATTGGAAGTCCAGCCAAGGTAACGTTAAAGACTGCACCTATCAGAGCAAATCGTAGAACCAAGCGATTGATAAAGCGACTGGTATCCTCACCAGGATAGACCCCGTAGATGTAATCTCCTGATTGTTTCATCCGATCTGCGATTTGTTGGCCACTCACATTGACAAAGGCAAAGGCAATGCTAAAGACAAAGAGGATAAGGATATAAGCGTAAATCCACAAGGGGTTCCCCATCGCATACTGCTCCAGTAGGGCAGGGTAGAGAGGATTACCCTTGTCCAGATGTTGAAGCAAGAGCAAGAGATAAGAAGGCAAGCCCATGAGACTCATCACATACATATAAGGCATGCCACCAGCAGGATTGAGCATGATTTCCAGATAGGAATAGCGTTTAAAGCGAGAATGAAGTCCGATTTTATTGATAGGGATGCGGTATCGCGCTCGGTAAAAGAGAACGACTAGATAGGTAAAGAGGACACCAAGCACTACCAATAGGAAAAGCAACCAGGGAGAGATCTTATGAACTTGGACCGATTGGATGATGTCCTGAGGGAGTGAAGCAACCATACTTGCCAATAAAATAACGATTGGGCCTCCAACTCCGATAGACGCATTGATGTCAGACAGCCAAACCAAGAAGAAGGTCCCCGCAACCAAAAGGCTGGTATTGAGGAGAAAGACCAAGAAGGGATTGTAGGAAGCTTGGACAGGAAGGTTTGTAGTCAAGGCCAAGGCCTGAATCAAGGCAATCCCTAACGTCAAGTACATTTTCCGTCTATCCTGAACTTCCGAAGAAACCGAGTTTAAGCCCAGCTTCTTTGAAAAGGAAAACATCTGCCACAAGATCATAGCTGACATCCAAGGTGAAAGTCCGATGGAAAAGAGAGAGAGGCTGCGAAGATTTCCACCAGTCAGGGCTACTGAAAAGTCCAGATAGGCTGCGCTTCCTCCGAGAAAATCCCGACTATTGAGATCAACAAAAGGAAGAGCCAGACGACTCCCGAGCACATAAATAAAGAGCAAAAACAGTGTGTGCATCCCTTTTTTTACTGCTATCGATGAACGAAATTCTTTCACTGGCTCCTCCTTTTCTTTTTTATCTTTCTGTCCTGTCACATGGGGCCAATCCAGCCTTTTTATCTTAGCCTCTTCAAATCTCTATCTCAGTTTTCGTGAGTTTTCTCGGCCAGATAAGCCGTTAAAGCAACCACCATTTCTTCCGGTCTTTCTACTGAGAAAATACCCACATAGGCACTTTCAGGCAGTTCCCGCGACTGGGTATTGTCAAAGGTCAAGATTGGTTTCTCAAAGCGTGAAATATAGTCATAAACGACACTCAACTTGTCATCGTGGTTAATATCGAGATAGACATCTGTCTGCTGGATCAGTTTCTCGACCAAGAGAGGGAAGGTGTTGGGATAGAGGGTCACATTTTCAAAACGTGACAAGAGCATGAGTTCCGGTGCCATCGTCGTATAGGCTGCAATGTAGAAATGCACCTCTGGTAGGGCTTGAACCAGATAGTCGATTTTCTCAAGATTCCAGGAGTTGGTCAAATTAACACAAGACATAGCTGGCTGATAGACTGTGACTGGATAGTCAATTCCAGCCTGACGCCATTTTTCACTAATGGCAGACCACTCCATCAGATGATAGTGCCACCAAACCTCACGCAAACGCCCAACCGAATGAGTGTTCCAAGGTTTGTCTTGGGATAGGAAATGCAAGATGGCTGGCAGGGGCTCTAGGGGAATCTGGAAGATGAACTCATGTCCATGCGAGGCAGCCCCACTGTCAAAACCAATCTGGAAATTATAGTTCTGATCCAGAGGAGCATAGCTGTCATGAAAGAGCATATTGAGGATGGACTGGTCTCCCTCACTCACATGTTGGTGTTCCCGCTCTGTCAACTCAACTAGCTCTTGTCTCACAGCTTCTGCCCGCCATTTTTTGTTATTGATCAAGAGAACACCTGCATTAAAGCCAACCCCAACTCCAAAACAAGATGGCGCAGCAGCCAGGTAGTTTTCTCCCAAGTCCATTTCAAAGAGGGACGTCAAATCAGCCGTCACAACCAAATCACTGTCCAAGTAAAGAACCTTGTCCTCTTCAACAAAATCAGGGATAAAATAACGGGCAAAGGTCATGTGGTTGATATGGGGCAGTTTGTTGCTCCAGTTCATCTGAAACTGGGCGCCAAGCATCTTGACATCCACTAACTCACCACCCATTTGCTCTACTATCGGTCTGAGAGCACGGAACCATTCCTGGGGAATATCCTGATTAAAGATATAAACCTTGATACGGCTATTATGATAGCAGAGAGACTTAAGTGCTGTTTCAATCTGGCGGATATAGGCATAATCTCCTGCGAGAACAATTGTTTTTTTCATTTAGTTTCCTTCAGTTCACAACGACTGCTTCTTTGATTCCAAAAGCGTGCGGATAGACTCGATCATTTGACCTACGGCTGCTGGTGAGTAAACGTGACTGTAACCACTCGAGTCATGACTAGTGGTCTCAAAAGCAAATATAGGGATTTCTCTTTGCTGTACCTCTTGGATAATGTTTGCAATTTCATCCTCATGATTGATATCCAAGTAAAAGTCAATCTTTTCTAAGACTTTTTTGACATTCATGGGATTAAAGTAAGGATAGAGGCGTACATTCAGATGCGATTGCAAGTTCATGATTTCCGGCGCAAAATTGGTATGAGCTAGGATAGAGAACTCAACATCGGGCAATTCTTGGATCAGGTGTTCGATTCTCTCTATGTGACACGTATTGGTAAAAATAGCGGTCGCATACTGAGGAGCTTGAACTAAAGATGCCAATCCTTTATGGAAATCACATTTTTTCATGACGATATCAGACCACTCTAGTCCGTAGTAAAACCACCAATCCTCCCTGAAACGGTTGAGGTTGATTTGGTACCAAGGCTTGTCCCCTGTATAATGGATAATCTTGGCTGTCTTCTCAGTAGCAAGAGAATCCCTATACCAAGAATCCATCTGGTAATTTCGAGCCACTGTATCCATACCAACCATAAAATTATAGGTAGCTGGCAACGATTTCCAACGACCTTCAAAGAGGTGATTCAACACGCCCTGATCACCAAAAACTTGGTCATGCAGTTGGTCTGTCAAGCTCAACAAGTGCTCCGTCACCTTTTCTTGACGCCAGAGAGCGACATTGATTAGCATGACTCCAGAATTAAAAGTGCTAGGAACTAGAGCATCTGCGACAGCAGCTACTGGCCAGTCCGCCATATCTTCTAAAAAGAGTTGATCTAAGTTTGATCTAACGATGATATCCGAATCCAGGTACAAGGCTAGGTCTTCGCTGACATACTGAGGAATAAAATAGCGAAAGTAAGCCGCGTAACTTAGATGAGACAAGGGAAGATGATACTCTTTTAAGCCATGATGACTAATCTTGACATTGACGATTTTTGAGGCTAGAGGCTCTAGACGTCTCTCCATGAGCTGAAACCATTCTGATGGCAAATCATCATTGAAAACATAAAAAGTCACTGCTCGGTTATGGGCGCAGATTGACTTGATTGTTGTTTCAATCTTGTCCATATAAGCATTATCACCACCGAGTACAATGGCTTTTTGAAGCTCTTTTTTCATTTCGTCCCCTTTTCTTTTCACATTCTTTTGACTACTTTTCTACTACTATAATTCTGATTTTTCGATGATTATCTCACCTTCCTATTATACCTTTTCCCCTAGTTTATTTCAAACTCAAAAGAGGATTTCCCCCTTCTCACATATAGAAAAAACCTTTGAAAAATCATGTTTTCAAAGGTTTTCCATTTCACTATTTATTCATTGATTTTTATATCTTATCAATGACTTTCTTGATCGTCATTCTGACTCTTCTTTGCAAGAAGACCGATACCTGTCACAGCTGCCAATGCTCCCAACAAAGCAGATGCTACCGAAGTCGACGCTCCTGTATTTGGCAAGGCTTGTTTCGGCTTGCTTGAAGCGGATTGACCTTGGCTTGCAATGTTTGCCATTGAGAGAGAGGTGCTTGTTGAAGTAGATGCCAGAGCACTTGCAGAAGTTGAAGTACTTGTCGATGCTGACTGGCTGGCTGACGCTGATTGACTTGAGCTTAATGATGCGGATT
>NZ_KQ969521.1:1135004-1135540 GCF_001578935.1 Streptococcus oralis
TGCCGATTGACTCGAACTCAATGATGCGGATTGGCTGGCGCTCAATGAAGCAGATTCACTTGCGCCGGCTGAGGCGGATTGGCTTGAGCTTACAGACGCCGATTGGCTGGCACTCACTGAGGCTGACTGGATGGAGCTTACTGAAGCTGACTCAATTGCACTCAATGATGCGGATTGACTAGCACTCAATGATGCGGATTGGCTCGAACTTGCAGACGCAGATTGACTAGAACTTGCAGATGCAGATTGGCTCGAGCTTAATGATGCGGACTGACTTGCACTTACTGAGGCTGACTCAATTGCACTCAATGATGCGGATTGGCTAGCACTCGCTGAAGCCGATTCGCTGGAGCTTACAGATGCAGACTGACTGGCACTTGCAGATGCAGACTGGCTGGCGCTTACTGAGGCGGATTGGCTCGCACTCGTTGACGCGGATTGACTAGCGCTCGCTGAAGCGGATTGGCTGGAGCTGACTGAGGCTGACTGACTTGCGCTCACTGAAGCCGATTGACTCGAGCTTACTGAAGCAGATT
>NZ_KQ969521.1:1136271-1175886 GCF_001578935.1 Streptococcus oralis
GGCTCGAACTTGCTGACGCAGATTGACTCGAACTCACTGAAGCAGACTGACTTGCACTCAATGATGCGGATTGGCTTGAGCTTACTGATGCCGATTGACTCGAACTCAATGATGCGGATTGGCTAGCACTCACTGAAGTTGACTGGCTTGAGCTCACAGATGCGGACTGACTAGCACTTACCGAAGCTGACTGGCTGGCGCTTACTGAGGCGGATTGGCTCGAACTCGTTGACGCGGACTGACTCGAGCTCACTGAAGCGGACTGACTAGCGCTCACTGAGGCGGATTGGCTGGCACTCGCTGATGCGGATTGGCTTGAGCTTGCTGAGGCAGACTGACTCGAACTTACTGAAGCGGATTGGCTGGAGCTTACAGACGCGGACTGACTTGCGCTCGCTGATGCAGATTGACTCGAGCTTACTGAAGCAGATTCGCTTGAGCTTACGGAGGCGGACTGGCTCGCACTCGCTGAAGCGGATTGGCTCGAGCTTACAGACGCGGACTCACTCGCACTTGCAGATGCTGACTGACTAGCGCTCGCTGAAGCAGATTGACTCGAGCTTACTGAGGCGGACTGGCTCGCACTCGCTGAAACGGATTGGCTCGAGCTTACTGATGCTGATTGGCTCGAACTCGTTGACGCGGACTGACTCGAGCTCACTGAAGCGGATTGGCTCGAACTCGTTGACGCGGACTGACTCGAGCTCACTGAAGCGGATTGGCTCGAACTCGTTGACGCGGACTGACTCGAGCTCACTGAAGCGGATTGGCTGGAGCTTACAGACGCGGACTGACTAGCACTTACCGATGCTGACTGGCTAGCGCTCACTGAGGCGGATTGGCTGGCACTCGCTGATGCGGACTGGCTCGAACTTGCTGAGGCAGACTGACTCGAACTTACTGAAGCGGATTGGCTGGAGCTTACAGATGCGGACTGACTAGCACTTACCGATGCTGACTGGCTGGCGCTTACTGAGGCTGATTGGCTCGCACTCGTTGACGCGGATTGACTAGCGCTCGCTGATGCAGATTGACTCGAGCTTACTGAAGCAGATTCGCTTGAGCTTACTGAGGCGGACTGGCTCGCACTCGCTGAAGCGGATTGGCTCGAGCTTACTGAAGCAGATTCGCTTGAGCTTACGGAGGCGGACTGGCTCGCACTCGCTGAAGCGGATTGGCTCGAGCTTACTGAGGCTGATTGACTCGAACTTGACGAAGCAGACTGACTTGAGCTTACTGAGGCAGACTGGCTGGCGCTCACTGAAGCTGACTGACTAGCACTCAATGAGGCTGATTCACTTGCGCTCACTGAAGCGGATTCGCTTGAGCTTACGGAGGCGGACTGGCTCGAACTTGCTGAGGCAGATTGACTCGCACTTGCTGAAGCGGATTGGCTCGAACTTACTGAAACAGATTCACTAGCACTTACCGATGCTGACTCACTTACACTCAATGATGCAGATTGACTCGAGCTCGCTGAAGCTGATCGACTGGCACTCACTGAAGCCGATTGACTCGAACTTGCCGAAGCTGATTGACTAGCGCTGACTGAAGCTGACTGGCTGGAGCTTGCAGATGCAGACTGACTGGCACTCACTGAAGCTGATTGGCTTGAGCTTGCAGATGCGGACTGGCTGGAGCTCACTGAAACGGACTGACTCGAACTTACTGAGGCAGATTGACTCGCGCTTACTGAGGCAGACTGACTAGCGCTGACTGAAGCTGACTGGCTGGAGCTTGCAGATGCAGACTGACTGGCACTCACTGAAGCCGATTGACTCGAACTTGCCGAAGCTGATTGACTAGCGCTGACTGAAGCTGACTGGCTGGAGCTTGCAGATGCAGACTGACTGGCACTCACTGAAGCTGATTGGCTTGAGCTTGCAGATGCGGACTGGCTGGAGCTCACTGAAACGGACTGACTCGAACTTACTGAGGCAGATTGACTCGCGCTTACTGAGGCAGACTGACTAGCGCTGACTGAAGCTGATTGACTGGCACTTGCCGATGCTGACTGACTTGCGCTTACTGAAGCGGATTGGCTCGAACTTGCAGATGCAGATTGACTCGAACTTACTGAAGCCGATTCGCTTGCGCTGACTGAAGCTGACTGACTAGCGCTGACTGAAGCTGACTGACTCGAACTTGCAGATGCAGACTGACTGGCACTCACTGAAGCCGATTGACTCGAACTTGCCGAAGCTGATTGACTAGCGCTGACTGAAGCTGACTGGCTTGAGCTTGCAGATGCAGACTGACTGGCACTCACTGAAGCTGATTGGCTCGAACTTACTGAGGCAGACTGACTCGAGCTCACTGAAGCTGATTGACTGGCGCTCACTGAAGCAGATTCGCTGGAGCTTACTGAGGCCGATTGACTCGAACTTACTGAGGCAGATTGACTAGCACTCAATGATGCAGATTGACTCGAACTCAATGATGCTGACTCACTTGCGCTGGATGAAGCCGATTGGCTCGCACTCGTTGACGCTGACTGACTAGCACTTACCGAAGCGGACTGGCTAGCACTTACTGAAGCCGATTGGCTGGCGCTGGATGAAGCGGATTGACTTGCACTTGCTGATGCTGACTGACTCGAGCTGGCTGAGGCGGATTGACTCGAACTTACCGATGCTGACTGACTAGCACTTACTGAAGCTGATTCACTTGTGCTTACAGATGCTGACTGACTCGAGCTGGCTGAGGCGGATTGACTCGAACTTACCGATGCTGACTGACTCGAACTTGCAGATGCAGACTGACTAGCACTTACCGAAGCCGATTGACTCGAACTTGCCGAAGCGGATTGACTAGCGCTGGATGAAGCGGATTGACTTGAGCTCACCGATACAGATTGGCTCGAACTTGCCGACGCTGACTGACTAGCACTTGCAGATGCAGATGCTGATTGACTCGAACTCGCTGAAGCAGACTGGCTATTACTTACTGAAATTGACGCTTGATTTGGCGTGATTTGTCCATTAAACGCATCTGAAACCAAACTATCCACTGTCGTACTTGCAGTCACCGGTCCACTAGGAAGTCGTCCTCCATTACGATCATATACTTTCTTCAACTCAGTTGCAGTAAAGGTTACACTAGTCGAGTTCCCCGTTGCTTGTTTGGTGAACGTTTCCCCAGCAATTGTAAGAGTAACAGTCCCACCTGGAGTCACTCCATCTACCGTGATCGCTTGATTTGTGAGACCACCTTTTTCGTTGAGGAACCGTTCCTCAATTCTAGGTGTCTGAGGGCGAACCTCAATCGGAATCTCTACTTCATCCGTACTTCCATCTGGATAAGTTACCACCGCTGTCAAAATATGCCGACCAGCAGACAAATTCGTGTTGGTTTCAGATTTCCAAGTATAGGTTGTCTGAGTACCTGGAGTTATTCCTGTAGTCGGGAGTTCTGGGGTACCTGCTGCATTCGTAATATACTGACCAGCTTCACCAACAGAAATGGTTGTTTTCCCAGAATTCAAAGTTAAGGTTTGAGATGAATTACCTTTAGCGACTGCTGTATATTTTTCAGTTTGCGAAACAGCTACAAATTGAATAGCTGCAGGATTTTCTGTTACAGATCTTTTATTTGTGTCTATATTGTTCCCATTATAATTATCCGCTTGGTCATATGTGTAGATATAACGCGTCCAGTAGCCACCCGGTTTAATAGTCTTACTTATGGACCCTCTGGCAGTCACCTTAAATGGATTATTAGGAGTCGCATTACCGTTTTGAGCAAATTTGTCAGTTGGGACCGTTGTTATAATTGAGTGAATATTATCTTTAGGGTTACTGCTAAATATAGTATCAACAGTCTTCCCTTGACGATCTGTCGCAACAGTATTATACTGC
This sequence comes from Streptococcus oralis, assembly GCF_001578935.1. Classification (GTDB taxonomy): domain Bacteria; phylum Bacillota; class Bacilli; order Lactobacillales; family Streptococcaceae; genus Streptococcus; species Streptococcus oralis_R. The sequence continues at coordinate 1,140,129 of NZ_KQ969521.1, forward strand.
TCAACCCTCGCATGCTCAATTCGTCCACTATTATCAGTGAACTCAAAAGTCGCTTCGAAACGTTCTTCACGATAAACTCTAATCAGTTGACCATCAACTGTAGCGCCTTCATTCGTAACAATTCGTGTTCGTTCTGGCTTCTCAGTATCCCTAGCAGCTCTGAAGCTAGCGGTATTTGAAGCTTTGGTCAAAGCTTGTCCATTTCTGCTGTCACGAAGTCCAGAGTTGGCACGTAACACAGCATTTGCAATACTATTTCGAGCTTCTGTAGCTTTTTGTAGAATAGGGGCAAGGTCAGAAGCCTCCCCTTTCAAGGCCTCTGCTATCTCATTCTTCGCCAGACTAGCCTTCGTGATTGCCTCATCCGAGTTTGGAAGTCCCTCCGCTTGAGCTAGAAATTGTCCAATCTCAGCAGACAAGGCCTCTAATTTCTTCCGTTTTTCTTCACTTTTCTTTTCTGTCAAGGCTACAGAAGTCATTGTCAGACTCGATTTAGCAGTCACACCTTCATTCTTTACACGACCAGACTGACTTTGAGGCAAGGATTCTGTAGAAAAATCAACTGCTTTTAATTCTTTTGAAGGTTGTGATTCTTTCACCGTCTCCCGAGCTGACTCACTTGCTTGGTACTGACTTTGAACACCAACTGAAGCTCTCTCTGACAGACCACTATTCGCTTGATTTTGTGTCCCAAGGGATTCACTTGAACTAGCAGTTACACTTTGACTGTTTGCCAAAGATTGACTAGTAAAAGCAGATTGGCTCATCGACTGGCTTACGCTAGAAGAGCTTGAGGCACTGATAGACTGACTCGTAGAGGCAGATTGACTGGCGCTCTGCGAATTGAATTCTGACAAGGACTGGCTTTGACTGGTAGACAAAGACAAGCTAGCGGTATCTTGATGATCCTGTGTCGTCCCCAACACTACTGAATCTCTCGTCGCCAAGGTATCTTTTGATTCGACAGTCTTTTCAACAGCGACTGCATCATTGGCATAAACACGCGTTTGCGTCGCAGCAAAACCACCTAAGATCGTCCCCGTAGCTGCTATCCCTTTCAAAACATCCAAGCCGGTCAACTTCTGACCTTCTTGCTTTTCAACCATTTCTGTCTTTACTTGGCTCGTATCCGCACTTCCACGCATCACCTTAAATAAGCCAAAAAGGGAAGTTGAGGCCCGTAGCCAATGCTTCCCTGATTTGATTAATTTGAACCGAGTTACACGGTCTGTTTCTCTATATTCACCCTTCTGGCGTCTAAAAAACATGTTCATCCCCTCAACTTGAAAAAGATCTATTCACCTATAAAATACTATCTTCTCATTATATACTAAATATACCGACAATTCAATATCTATAATACACTCTAAAGAAAGAAAATGATTTCAAAATGACTTTATTTCAAATTTATTCTGTTTTTTCAATATAATCTTCATTTTATTGCTCTGTTAATATATTTTGTTTATTTTTAACCATTTCTAAATGCTTTAAAAATTGAGCAAATAATTCCAATCACTCAGGGAATTGATTTTTATTCAAAATATAGAAAAAGTCCATGAATCAATAGCATCCACAGACTTTTAGAAGTAGAGTATTTATAGGCAGTTTCACAAATGAATTAATGTGGCCGGTAGCCGAGGTAACTTTCTATCTTTTCCAACAAAAAAATCCACGAATCGATATTCGTGGATTTTTCCTAGTGAAGCGTTTAGGTAAGCCGATTTTACACTACGACACGGAGTTTGGCAAATCGATTCTATTTGCCAAATGTAGTTAGTTAGGCAATTAGGTCATACACTATCTAATCGTTACGACGTAAAGTTTTACGAATCGATAATATTCGTAAAACTTTACTAGTGGAGCGCCTAGCCAAGTTCCATAGAAACTTGGCGTTAGTTACTTAGATTGTTACACAATCAAGTAATTTTACTGAACTACGACACGGAGTTTAGCAAATCGATCATATTTGCTAAACGTAGTTAGTGAGGCAGTTAGGCAAGTCTAATAGGACTTGCCGTAGCCTACTTAGATTGCTTTGCAATCAAGTAGGCTTACTGAATCACATCTTTTCCTCCAACTCAACATCTGGATACTTGTCCGCAAACCAGCGAAGGGCAAAGTCGTTCTCAAAGAGGAAGACTGGTTGGTCGAAACGGTCCTTGGCCAAGATATTGCGGCTTGAGGACATCCGTTCATCCAAGTCCTCAGGCTTGATCCAACGAACGGTCTTTTTACCCATTGGGCTCATGACCACTTCTGCATTGTATTCGCCCTCCATGCGGTGTTTAAAGACTTCAAACTGGAGTTGACCAACAGCTCCTAGCATGTATTCGCCTGTTTGGTAATTCTTATAAAGCTGAATGGCTCCTTCTTGCACCAATTGCTCAATCCCCTTGTGGAAGGATTTTTGTTTCATGACGTTCTTAGCAGAAACTTTCATGAAAATCTCAGGGGTAAAGGTTGGCAGTGGTTCAAACTCAAATTTGTTTTTTCCAACCGTCAAGGTGTCTCCAACTTGATAAGTACCAGTATCGTAAACCCCGATGATATCACCTGCTACGGCATTAGTGACATTTTCACGACTTTCCGCCATAAACTGAGTGACATTAGATAGTTTGGCAGTCTTACCAGTACGAGGCAGATTGACACTCATTCCTCGCTCAAATTCACCTGATACGATACGGACAAAGGCGATACGGTCACGGTGACGAGGGTCCATGTTGGCTTGGATTTTAAAGACGAATCCTGAGAAATCCTTGTCATAAGGACCCACAATTTCGCCATCTGTTTTATTGTGTCCATGTGGTTCTGGAGCAAACTTAAGGAAGGTCTCAAGGAAGGTCTGCACTCCAAAGTTAGTGAGGGCTGAACCGAAGAAGACCGGAGTTAATTCACCCGCTAAAATAGCTTCTTCTGAAAATTCATTTCCTGCTTCTTGCAACAGTTCGATATCGTCCTTAACCTGAGCGTAGAAAGGATTACTTCCAAAGAGCTTGTCCCCTTCTTCCAGACTAGCAAAACGCTCATCCCCTTTGTAAAGCTCCAAGCGTTGGTTATAGAGGTCATACAAGCCTTCGAAGGCTTTCCCCATCCCGATTGGCCAGTTCATGGGATAGGAGGCAATGCCTAGCACTTCTTCTAACTCTTCTAAGAGTTCAAGGGGTTCACGACCGTCACGGTCCAGCTTGTTCATAAAGGTAAAGACTGGAATGCCACGGTGCTTCACAACCTCAAACAATTTCTTGGTTTGGGCCTCGATACCCTTGGCAGAGTCCACGACCATGACCGCAGCATCCACCGCCATCAAGGTACGATAGGTATCTTCTGAGAAGTCCTCGTGCCCTGGTGTGTCGAGGATGTTGACTCGTTTACCATCGTAATCAAACTGCATAACAGATGAAGTAACCGAAATCCCACGTTGTTTCTCGATATCCATCCAGTCAGACTTGGCAAAAGTCCCTGTTTTCTTCCCTTTTACCGTACCAGCCTCACGGATCTCACCCCCAAAGTAGAGCAATTGCTCGGTGATGGTTGTTTTCCCGGCATCCGGGTGGGAGATGATTGCAAAGGTGCGGCGTTTCTTAATTTCTTCTTGAATAGTCATAAGTTCTCTTTCTTTGATTTTCTATTTTTAGTTGTTTCAGTAGCTAAGAATGATGTTTACATTGGATTTTACCATTCCTTTCGACTCTCCATTATATCGGATTTTGGGGAGTTTTTCAATTGCTCATCTGATGAAAAGGCAAGCTAGAGCACAGATTGCGCCTGATTTCTCTTTTTCCACCGTTTCTTGAACAAGATATCAAAAAGAACCAGAGCCAGTGAAAGGATGATGGACACAAGAAGGTACTTCAGCCATAGAGGAGCATTCGAGATAAAGGGTGTATCTCTTAAGAGACCATAATTTCCACCCGTCACCTGATTAACCCCAACTAGAAAGAGATTGAGGATAAAAGTATAGGCCACAATCATATACTTCTTAAGCAAGCTCTTATCATAGTGATTCATCAAGTAAACCAAGGAATTCACAAGAAGGGCATAATGCCCAATCAAAAATGAAAAACTGGTGATATGGGGGAAATCATAGGGGTCAAAAACGGGGTAAACCAAGGCAAAGACAGCTCCGCTTGCTCCTAAGAGGGCAAAATACTGCTTGCTCCGCCATTTATCTGGCAAGAAAACCACCGCAAACATAGCCAAACGGCAATGGTAAAATGGAAGGCTATTAGAAAATGGAATCCCAAAGCCAACATACCAACTATATAGGGCTAGTAACTGGAGAATCTGAATCCCCTTAAACAAGCAGACAAATTTCGGATTTTTGTGATAAACAAGTGCTCCATAAATACAAAGCACTAAGAGAAGCATCATGATCCCATACCAAAAGAGCGGAATGGGAGGAGGAACCGTTTGAGATCTGGTGATAAATTGATGGAGCATATTTCTATCCTAACTCTTATTTTCTCTATTCTCTAGTTTAACCATTATAGCGAATTAAAAGCGATTTTTCAATTTCTATTTCTTTTCAGTTTGGCTCCCTTATTTATAGGAAAATATGGTAAAATAGAACAGACTAAAAATCATCATTTCACGAAAGGATGCAAGATGAAAATTACGCAAGAAGAGGTAACACACGTTGCCAATCTTTCAAAATTAAGATTCTCTGAAGAAGAAACTGCTGCCTTTGCGACAACCTTGTCTAAGATTGTTGATATGGTTGAATTGCTGGGCGAAGTTGACACAACTGGTGTTGCACCTACTACAACCATGGCTGACCGCAAGACCGTACTCCGCCCTGATGTGGCCGAAGAGGGAACAGACCGCGATCTCTTGTTTAAAAACGTACCTGAAAAAGACAACTACTATATCAAGGTACCAGCTATCCTAGATGATGGAGGAGATGCCTAATGACTTTTAATAACAAAACGATTGAAGACTTGCACAACCTCCTTGTTTCTAAGGAAATTTCTGCAACTGAATTGACACAAGCAACGCTTGAAGATATCAAGTCTCGCGAGACAGCTATCAACGCTTTTGTCACTATCGCTGAAGAGCAAGCCCTTGCTCAAGCTAAGGCTATTGATGAAGCTGGAATTGACGCGGATAATGTCCTTTCTGGAATCCCACTGGCTGTTAAGGATAATATCTCTACCGACGGTATCCTCACAACTGCTGCCTCAAAAATGCTCTACAACTACGAGCCAATCTTTGATGCGACAGCCGTTGCCAATGCCAAAGCTAAGGGTATGATTGTTGTCGGAAAAACCAACATGGACGAGTTTGCTATGGGTGGATCAGGTGAGACTTCTTACTACGGCGCAACTAAAAATGCTTGGGACCATAGCAAGGTTCCTGGTGGTTCATCAAGCGGTTCTGCGGCTTCGGTAGCTTCAGGACAAGTCCGTTTGTCTCTTGGTTCTGATACTGGTGGTTCTATCCGCCAGCCTGCTGCCTTCAACGGAATCGTTGGTCTCAAACCAACCTACGGAACAGTTTCTCGTTTCGGTCTCATTGCCTTTGGTAGCTCCCTAGACCAGATTGGACCTTTTGCTCCAACTGTTAAGGAAAATGCCCTCTTGCTCAACGCGATTGCGAGCGAAGATGCCAAAGACTCCACTTCTGCCCCTGTTCGCATTGCTGACTTTACTTCAAAAATCGGGCATGATATCAAGGGCATGAAAATTGCTTTGCCTAAGGAATACCTTGGTGAAGGGATTGACCCAGAAGTTAAGGAAACAATTCTTAACGCAGCCAAACACTTTGAAAAACTTGGTGCTATCGTTGAAGAAGTCAGCCTTCCTCACTCAAAATACGGTGTTGCCGTTTACTACATTATCGCTTCATCAGAAGCATCCTCAAACTTGCAACGTTTTGATGGTATTCGTTACGGCTACCGTGCAGAAGATGCGACGAATCTTGATGAAATCTATGTAAACAGCCGGAGCCAAGGTTTCGGTGAAGAGGTCAAACGCCGTATCATGCTAGGTACTTTCAGCCTTTCATCAGGTTACTACGATGCCTACTACAAAAAGGCTGGTCAGGTCCGTACCCTCATCATCCAAGATTTCGAAAACGTCTTTGCGGATTATGACTTGATTTTGGGCCCAACTGCTCCAAGCGTTGCCTATGACTTGGATTCCCTCAACCACGACCCAGTTGCCATGTATTTGGCGGATCTCTTGACCATTCCAGTCAACTTAGCAGGTCTACCAGGAATTTCGATTCCTGCTGGATTCTCTCAAGGTCTACCTGTCGGGCTCCAATTGATTGGTCCTAAATACTCTGAGGAAACCATTTACCAAGCTGCTGCTGCCTTTGAAGCGACAACAGACTACCACAAACAACAACCCGTGATTTTTGGAGGTGACAACTAATGAACTTTGAAACAGTCATTGGACTTGAAGTCCACGTAGAGCTCAACACCAATTCAAAAATCTTCTCACCTACTTCTGCCCACTTTGGAAACGACCAAAATGCCAACACCAACGTGATTGACTGGTCCTTCCCAGGAGTACTGCCTGTTCTCAATAAGGGTGTTGTCGATGCCGGTATCAAGGCAGCTCTTGCCCTCAACATGGACATCCACAAGCACATGCACTTTGACCGCAAGAACTACTTCTATCCAGATAATCCCAAAGCCTACCAAATTTCTCAGTTTGATGAGCCAATCGGCTACAACGGCTGGATTGAAGTGGAGTTAGAAGACGGTACGACCAAGAAAATCGGTATCGAACGTGCTCACCTAGAGGAAGACGCTGGTAAAAACACCCACGGTACTGATGGCTACTCTTATGTTGACCTCAATCGTCAAGGGGTACCATTGATTGAGATTGTTTCTGAAGCCGACATGCGTTCCCCAGAAGAAGCCTATGCTTATCTGACTGCCCTCAAGGAAGTTATCCAGTACGCTGGCATTTCTGACGTTAAGATGGAAGAAGGCTCTATGCGTGTGGATGCCAACATTTCTCTTCGCCCTTATGGTCAAGAGAAATTCGGTACCAAGACTGAGTTGAAAAACCTCAACTCCTTCTCTAATGTCCGTAAGGGGCTTGAATACGAAGTCCAACGCCAAGCTGAAATCCTTCGTTCAGGTGGTCAAATCCGCCAAGAAACACGTCGTTACGATGAAGCTAACAAGGCAACCATCCTCATGCGTGTCAAAGAAGGTGCTGCAGACTACCGCTACTTCCCAGAACCAGACCTACCACTCTTTGAAATCTCAGATGAGTGGATTGAGGAAATGCGCACTGAATTACCAGAGTTTCCAAAAGAACGCCGTGCGCGCTACGTATCTGACCTTGGCTTGTCAGACTACGATGCTAGCCAGTTGACTGCAAACAAAGTCACTTCTGACTTCTTTGAAAAAGCTGTTGCCCTCGGTGGCGATGCCAAACAAGTCTCTAACTGGCTCCAAGGCGAAGTCGCTCAATTCTTGAACGCTGAAGGCAAGACACTAGAACAAATCGAATTGACACCAGAAAACTTGGTAGAAATGATTGCCATCATCGAAGACGGCACGATCTCTTCTAAGATTGCCAAGAAAGTCTTTGTCCACCTAGCTAAAAATGGCGGTGGGGCGCGTGAATACGTTGAAAAAGCAGGTATGGTTCAAATCTCAGATCCAGATGTCTTGATCCCAATCATCCACCAAGTCTTTGCGGATAATGAAGCAGCCGTTGCCGACTTCAAGTCAGGTAAACGCAACGCAGACAAAGCCTTCACAGGATTCCTTATGAAGGCAACTAAAGGCCAAGCCAACCCACAAGTTGCCCTTAAACTCCTTGCACAAGAATTGGCGAAGTTGAAAGAAAATGAGTAATTCGCTAGTAGCCACCCAGTAGTCTAGACAGCTACCTTTTCAATCATATAATTAGGAGACACATGAAAAAGTTTTACGCTCTTTTAATGACCTGTTTATTACTTATTTTTCTATCCGTGCCTCAAATCGTTGATGCGGGTGTCGGACATTCCAGAAGTGGAGGGAGCAGCCGCAGTAGCTCCAGAAGCAGCAGCCGCTCAAGTGGAGGTGGAAGTCGTTCTGGTGGCTCATCTTTCCACTACTACCGCTCTGGATATGGATCGTCCTCTAGCAACTCTGCTAGCTCTCCCTATTTAGGATTTATGTTCATATTAGTCGGAGGAATCATACTAGCTGTTATCGTCAAATCCTTGCAGAATAAGTCTGGAGATTCGAGTTCAACCTACACTAGTAATGATTATCAAACGCTCCATCGTCGAGTTGAACACAACACACTGGCCATTAGTCGTGTGAAATATGGGGATCCAAACTTTGACGCGGAAGCCTTCACATCTTGGGTTAAGGAAGTCTACCTTAAATTGCAGGTTGCCTGGACTGAAAAAAATTGGAACTCTGTCCGCGCTTTGGAAAGTACCAGTCTCTACTCTCAACACAGTACCCAACTTGAGGACCATATTCGAGCTAAAACAACCAATGTTTTAGAGAAAGTTTGTATCGAAAATGTTCGCATCAAGGAGTTCATTGAAAATCCTGACGGAAACGATACCTTAGTGGTGATCCTGTCATCTACCTTGCGGGACTATGTCATTGACGATGAGACTCGCCGTGTCCTTGAAGGAGACCCTAAAAAAGATCTCTTCACCGTGTATCAATTAAACTTTATCCGTCAGCACGGTAGCCAAACGCAAGCAGTCAATCCAGACGAAGTTGTGAGCGACCACTGTCCAAACTGTGGCGCCCCATTGAAAATCTCTGCAGTTAGCGAGTGCGACTACTGTGGTGCCAATCTCTCACGCAGTCCAAACCAATGGGTACTGGATACCTATGATGTTGTGGATGAAGACGAGCTTTATAATTAGGAGGAATTATGGGATTTATACGTGCAACCTTATCAGCAGGCTTAAATAGTTTTAATGATAGTAAATTCAAGGAAGCCATTGTCCTTCCAGATAATGTCTCTGGCGACGCCTTAGCCATCAAGGGGCAATTGCTCACAAAAGACCCAGATGGACGTTCTCGTCACAGCAATCAAAATACAGGCCTCTTGTCAGATGGCAGTGTGGTTATCGTTCCTCAAGGCTATACCGCTGTTTTGGTAAATAATGGTACCTTCCTTGGTGAAGTTCTCGAAGCTGGTAGCCACGAATGGCAAGCTGGTGATAACGCCTGGCTCCTTGAAAAAGGTGGTTTAAAAGGCACTTGGGAAAACTTTAAAAACCGTTTCTCTTTTGGTGGACAAGTCATCACCCAACAGGAAATTATCTTTATCCGCATGCAACCTATTGCAGGCAATAAGTTCGGCACACAAAATGCGGTCGAATACTTCAGCGAACGTTACCAACAACTGCTTAACATCCGTTTCTATGGCTTGTTTGATGTAAAAATAGCAGACCCAGTCCTCTTCTACGTGAGTTCTGTTAGCCGTCAAATTACTGACGGACAGCCATTTACTCTCCAAGATGTAGCTCAAGGAACGCTCCGTCAAAATATCGCACCGAAAATCGCGATTGCCATTGCCAAATATACCAACGAAAACAAGGTTGATATCTATAGCCTCAATGCCAATCAAGACACCTTTAACGAACTCGCTAAACAAGAGGTCAACAAGGTTTGGACAGGTCTCTACGGGATTGAAGCAACTAATATCTTGCTTGAAGACCTCAGCTACGACCAAGAAAGTCTTGATATCGTTCGCAAGCTTGATAGTGAGCTCGTGGCAATGAAGTACAACACGATTGAAATCGAAGAACGCCGTGCTCGCAACGAAGCGCTTATTGCTGCAGCTGCCAACGAAGGGAATGGCAATGGGATGAACATGTTTATGGGCATGAATCTTGGCCAAACTCTGGGTGGTCAACTAAGCCAACAAGTCCAAAATCAAGCGCCGACTCAAAACACTGGACAAACTACCAGCAAGAATTTTTACATCGAAGTCGATGGAAAATACGTCCTCGTTACCAAAGACGAAGATGGAAATATCGTACCAGTCAACTAATTAAGCTCCTTTTGACATTTGAGTAATGTTGTCTTTTATGGTACAATAAAGAGTAAATTATTTTATTAAAGAGGTAAAAACATGATTGAAGCAAGTAAATTAAAGGCTGGTATGACCTTTGAAACAGCTGACGGAAAATTGATCCGCGTTTTGGAAGCTAGCCACCACAAACCAGGTAAAGGAAACACAATCATGCGTATGAAATTACGTGATGTCCGTACTGGTTCTACATTTGACACAAGCTACCGTCCAGAGGAAAAATTTGAACAAGCTATCATCGAGACTGTCCCAGCTCAATACTTGTACAAAATGGATGACACAGCCTACTTCATGAACACTGAAACTTACGACCAATACGAAATCCCTGTAGTCAATGTTGAAAACGAATTGCTTTACATCCTTGAAAACTCTGATGTGAAGATCCAATTCTACGGAACTGAAGTGATTGGTGTTACCGTCCCTACTACTGTCGAATTGACAGTTGCAGAAACTCAACCTTCTATCAAAGGTGCTACTGTTACAGGTTCTGGTAAACCAGCAACGATGGAAACTGGACTTGTCGTAAACGTTCCAGACTTTATCGAAGCAGGACAAAAACTCGTTATCAACACTGCAGAAGGAACTTACGTTTCTCGTGCCTAATCTCTAGAAAGAGGTCATTCTATGGGAATTGAAGAACAACTTGGCGAAATCGTTATCGCCCCACGTGTACTTGAAAAAATCATTGCTATTGCTACTGCAAAAGTAGAGGGTGTTCACTCTTTTTCAAACAAATCAGTATCTGATACCCTTTCAAAACTTTCACTCGGTCGTGGCGTTTATCTAAAAAACGTGGACGAAGAACTCACAGCAGATATCTACCTCTACCTAGAGTACGGAGTAAAAGTTCCTAAGGTAGCTGTTGCTATCCAGAAAGCTGTTAAAGATGCAGTCCGCAACATGGCTGATGTAGAACTCACTGCTATCAATATTCACGTTGCAGGTATCGTTCCAGATAAAACACCAAAACCTGACTTGAAAGACTTGTTTGATGAGGACTTCCTCAATGACTAGTCCACTATTAGAATCTAGACGCCAACTCCGTAAATGCGCTTTTCAGGCTCTCATGAGTCTTGAATTCGGTACGGATGTCGAAACTGCTTGTTGTTTCGCCTATACTCATGATCGTGAAGATACGGATGTGCAACTTCCAGCCTTTTTGACAGAGCTCGTTTCTGGTATTCAGGCTAAAAAGGAAGAACTAGACAAGCAAATCACACAGCATTTAAAATCAGGTTGGACTATTGAGCGTCTAACGCTCGTGGAAAGAAACCTCCTTCGCTTGGGAATCTTTGAAATTACTTCATTTGACACTCCACAGCTGGTTGCTGTTAATGAAGCTATCGAACTTGCAAAGGACTTCTCAGATCAAAAATCTGCCCGTTTTATCAACGGACTGCTCAGCCAATTTGTGACAGAAGAACAGTAATTAAAAAAAGTGTTTGACAAATATCAAACACTTTTTTCTTTGCCTCCACTATCTAAAAAAGTGGTAATAGACATAATTATAAACAAAAATCCAGATGGGTTTTGCATAAATGAGAAAGTTGAAAAAACTATGGCACAGGATGGTAATTTTTAAGTTCTTTGTCCAACGGTAGACAAGGGCATAGAAGAGACCGCCTAAACTATAAATAATCAAACTGATAGGATCTCGGTGAGTTAGGATCAAATGACTAAGTCCAAAGATAAGAGCAGATAGGATAACATCCAGATAGTACTTGGACTGGGGGAAGAAGGTATTCATAAAGTACCCTCTATGAATCAGTTCTTCTAATATAGGTCCGACGATTACTGTTAAACTAAAACTGAGAACAGTTGATAGAAAAGTTGGTTGCCCATTGGAGTATAGAATCGAAAGAAGATCTTGAAAGATATACTTGTTATCAATTAGATGATGAAACTGTAACTGAAAAGCATCTACCAATTGACGATCAAAATAAGTAGCCACTAGAGCAACTACAAGGTAAAAGAATCTTGACTTCTTTGAACCCTTTTTTTCAAAAATATAGAGCATCTCTTTCTTTTTGAGCCAGTAGATAAATATTAGCAAAAGAGCTATTACTTCAACTGTTAAAAAGATAGAATAGCCATCTATCCCCCATCCTAAAAACTTAGTTAGATGCATAATCCCTAACTCTGGTAGATAAACCGATAGAAATACCAGTGATGTATAGACTCCAAAATGCCCTAGTTTTTTCATACTTACCCCTTTAATTTATCAATAGGCAATACCATAAGCACGTCTAGTCGCATGATTCAGTATTGTACTCCACTCTGTTGCTAAACTATATGCATATGGCGAATCTCAATGTCTATCATCAACTGCCCGAATCATTCGACCACCTGAAACTTGATCTAAGTCTTCAGATGAAAGAACTGTAAATGTATCTGTACCTGTCATTGCAAGTACCTCCTTAAAATAGATTTTTGTAAACTTACATCTAACAGTATACATCTTTTTTGTCTATTTTACTGTCCATCTCCTCAACTGTCAATTTTTCGTCCTGAATTGCATTTTTCTATAAAAAATGAGACCTTTCTAGTCTCATTTAGTCATTCTTAGTATTTTCTAAAGCGTTGGTAACGTTCTTCGATAAGTTGATCGAGTGGTAGTTCTTTCAACCTATCTAGTTCTGCACGCAATTCATTTTTAACGCAACCTAGCAGTTCTTTACTTGACAGCCCTGCTTCTGAGATTACCTTGTCTACGATTCCCATTTCTAGGAGTTCGTGTGAAGTGATTTTCATCAATTCCGCTGCTTCCATAGCACGACTTCCATCCTTCCAAAGGATAGAGGCAAAGCCTTCAGGGCTAAGTACGGCGTAGATTGAGTTTTCTAACATCCAAACACGATTAGCTACGGCTAGAGCTAGGGCCCCACCAGATCCTCCTTCACCGATAATAATCGCGATGATTGGAACCTTGAGGTCACTCATTTCCATCAGGTTTCGGGCAATTGCTTCACCTTGTCCACGTTCCTCGGCTCCCACACCAGGGTAAGCACCCGCCGTATTGATAAAGGTCACAACTGGACGGCCAAACTTTTCTGCCTGTTTCATCAAGCGCAAGGCCTTACGATAGCCTTCTGGATGAGGTTGCCCAAAATTTCGTTTGAGGTTATCATGAAGACTTTTTCCCTTTTGGATACCAACTACAGTTACTGCTTGGTCACCTAACCAACCAATTCCACCGATGACCGCACCATCATCGCGGAAAGAGCGATCTCCATGCAATTCGATAAATTCATCGAAGATTCCATTGGCAAAATCAAGCGCAGTCAAGCGACTCTGCTCACGTGCCTCTCTGACTATTTTTGCAATATTCATCCGCGACTTCCTCCATGCAATCTCACTAATTTAGCAATTGTTTCAGGCAATTCTCTCCGTTTAACAATTGCATCAACAAATCCATGTTCAAGCAGAAATTCTGCCTTTTGGAAGTCATCCGGCAAGTTCTCACGAACTGTATTTTCAATAACACGACGCCCAGCAAAACCAACCAAACTCTGTGGCTCCGCTAGGATAATATCACCTTCCATAGCAAAAGAAGCGGTCACCCCACCTGTTGTCGGATCGGTTAAAATAGTTAGGTAAAAAAGTCCTGCCTTGGAATGGCGTTGAACTGCCGCAGAAATCTTAGCCATTTGCATCAAACTCATGATTCCTTCTTGCATACGGGCTCCACCAGAAGCTGTGAAGAGAACGACTGGCAAGTTTTCTACCGTTGCATACTCAAACAAGCGCGTGATTTTTTCACCCACAACGGTTCCCATAGAAGCCATGATAAAGTTTGAATCCATGATCCCAAGGGCAACTTCTTGTCCCTTGATGCTAGCTGTACCAGTTAGTACTGCTTCATCCAAACCTGTCTTTTCACGCATACTAGCTAGTTTTTTCTGATAGCCAGGAAAGTTTAATGGATCTTGAGTTTCAATACCCGTATACATCTCCACAAAGCTACCGGAATCAATCGTCAAATCCAAGCGTTCCTGAGCTGAAATACGGAAAGTATAGCTACAATGGGGACAAATTCGTTCGCTCCCAAGATCCTTTTGATAAATGGTGTGTTTACAACCAGGACACTGAGAGAAGAGTTCATCCGGAACCTCAGGCTTGGCTTGTGGTTTCTGCCTTACGGAACGGTTAGGATTGATCCGAATATACTTATCCTTTTTACTAAATAGAGCCATAACTCCCCCCTTTTAGTTCTCATACTGTTTGAAAGTCTATTCTTTTTCTTGGTATTTTGGCAAGAAAGTTTCCATCAAGAAGGAAGTATCGTAGTCACCAGCGATAACTCGGCGGTCTGAAATCAGATCCAACTGGAAGTCTGCATTGGTTTGCACTCCTTCAATATCAAGTTCATAAAGTGCCCGTTGCATCTTCATAAGAGCATCAAAACGATTCTCCCCATGAACAATGATTTTAGCAATCATACTATCATAGTAAGGGGGAATGGTATAACCTGGATAAACTGCTGAGTCCACGCGCAAGCCAACTCCACCACTTGGTAAATAGAGATTGGTAATTTTCCCTGGGCTTGGAGCAAAGTTAAATGCTGGATTTTCTGCATTGATCCGGCACTCGATAGCATGACCTCGTAGGACAATATCTTCTTGTTTGAAAGGTAAGAGTTGCCCGGCAGCGATGCGAATCTGCTCTTTCACGATATCAACACCTGAAACAAACTCTGTGACTGGGTGTTCCACTTGCACACGAGTATTCATTTCCATGAAGTAGAAATTGCCACTCGCTTCATCGAGCAGAAATTCAATCGTCCCTGCATTTTCATAGCCAACAGACTCTGCAGCTCGAACAGCCGCAGCACCAATTTCATTACGAAGGGTTTTGCCAATCGCAATGGATGGGCTTTCTTCTAAGACCTTTTGGTTATTCCGTTGGAGTGAACAGTCCCGTTCACCAAGATGGACAACATGACCCTCTTGGTCCGCAAGAATCTGAACTTCGATATGACGAGCTGGATAAATCACACGCTCAAGATACATTGCGCCATTTCCAAAGTTGGCCTTGGCTTCACTGGATGCTGTCTCAAAGGCTGCGACCAAGTCTTCTGCCTTTTCAACCTTACGAATCCCTTTTCCACCACCACCTGCAGATGCCTTAAGCATGACTGGATAGCCAATTTTTTCTGCAACTGCAAGTGCCTCTTCAGCTGTGTGAACTTCACCATCAGATCCTGGGATAACTGGAACCCCAGCCTCAATCATTTGCTCACGCGCATTGATCTTATCTCCCATGGTATCCATTACTGCCCCAGAAGGACCGATAAACTTGATTCCCACTTCTTCACACATGGTTGCAAATTTAGAATTTTCACTGAGAAATCCAAAACCGGGGTGGATGGCTTCTGCCTCAGTCAAGACTGCAGCTGATAGAACCGCATTAATATTGAGATAAGACTCAGTTGCCTTACCAGGTCCGATACAGATAGCTTCATCCGCTAGAAGTGTGTGAAGAGCTTCCTTATCAGCAGTTGAATAGACTGCTACGGTCGCAATGCCCAATTCACGCGCAGCTCGAATAATGCGAACCGCAATCTCACCACGGTTGGCAATCAAAATTTTACGAAACATGGAGAACCTCCTTAGTTCCCAATTGCAAAGGTAAGAGTACCACTCGCTGCAAGCTTACCATCTACTTCAGCCTTTGCTTCAACCACAGCAATCGTTCCACGACGTTTGACAAAAGTAGCCGTCATGACTAATTGGTCACCTGGTACAACTTGCTTCTTGAACTTAACCTTGTCCATGCCAGCGTAGAAGACCAGTTTCCCCTTATTTTCAGGTTTGGACAATTCCAAGACACCAGCAGTCTGAGCCAAGGCTTCCATAATAAGGACACCTGGCATGACTGGGTATTGAGGAAAATGACCATTAAAGAAAGGTTCGTTGATGGTCACATTTTTAATGGCAACAATAGTATCCTCGCTCACTTCCAAGACACGATCCACTAGGAGCATGGGGTAGCGATGAGGTAGAGCTTCTTTGATTCCTTGAATATCGATCATTTGATACGTACCAATCCTTTACCGAATTCAACCATTTCTTCATTTGAAACGAGAATTTCTGTCACCACACCATCCTTAGGCGCTGGGATTTCATTCATGACTTTCATGGCTTCGATGATCACCAAAGTCTGACCTTTTTTAACACTGTCTCCGACTGTGACAAAGGCAGGTTTATCTGGTCCAGCGGCCAAGTAAGCCACCCCTACAAGTGGGCTCTCAACAACATCACCCTCTGGAGCAACCGTCGTTTCAGCTGGTGCTGGAACTTCTTCTACTGCACTCTCTACTGGAGTTGAAGGGGCAGAAACTACTGGACTTGCAACCACTGCAGCTGGTGCTGGAACCACTTGAGCTGGTGCTTCAGAAGCCATTCTTGCTTCATTCTTGCTAAACTGCAACTCATCCGTTCCATTTTTATAAGAAAATTCTCTCAAACTTGATTGGTCAAATTGAGCCATCAAGTCCTTGATTTCATTTAAATTCATAATTATTTATTCTCCCAACGTTTGAAAGCAAGAACCGCATTGTGTCCACCAAAACCAAAAGTGTTTGAAATAGCATAAGGGATTTCTTGCTCCAAGCCTTGTCCATAAACGACATTCGCTTCGATATAGTCTGATAACTCGCTTGTTCCAGCTGTCATTGGTACAAAGTTATGACGCATGGCTTCGATGGTAGCGATGGCTTCTACTGCCCCTGCAGCACCAAGTAAGTGTCCTGTAAAGGACTTGGTTGAAGATACAGGGACTTCTTTACCAAGGACAGCTACAATCGCACCACTTTCTCCTTTTTCATTAGCAGGAGTTGAAGTTCCGTGAGCATTGACATAAGCCACTTGCTCTGGAGAAATTTCTGCTTCTTCCAAAGCTAGTTTAATCGCCTTGATCGCGCCTTGGCCTTCTGGATGAGGTGAAGTCATATGATAAGCATCACAGGTATTTCCATAACCAACTACTTCAGCCAAGATAGTTGCACCACGTTTTTCAGCGTGTTCTAGACTCTCAAGAACCAACATCCCTGAACCTTCTCCCATCACAAAACCATTACGGTCTTTGTCAAATGGGATAGAAGCACGAGTTGGATCCTCTGTAGTTGATAGAGCAGTCAATGCTTGGAAACCAGCGATGGCAAAAGGAGTGATAGATGATTCTGATCCACCAACTAACATGACATCTTGGAAACCAAACTTGATAGAACGGAAGGCATCTCCAATAGCATCATTTGATGAGGCACAGGCTGTATTGATTGATTTACAGACACCGTTTGCTCCAAAGCGCATGGCAACATTTCCTGAAGCCATATTTGGCAAGGCTTTTGGAAGTGTCATTGGTTTAACGCGTTTTGGACCTTTTTCATGAAGACGGATAACCTGGTCTTCGATTTCTTTAATTCCCCCAATACCAGAGGCAACGATGACACCAAAGCGATCTTTATCGATTGCTTCTACATCAAGATTTGCATTTGTCACCGCTTCTTGAGCTGCATACAAGGCATACAAAGAATAGTTGTCAAAACGGTTGGTATCTTTTTTGACAAAGTATTTATCAAATGGGAAATCTTGAACTTCTGCCGCATTGTGCACAGCAAATTCGCTGTGGTCAAACTTAGTGATTTCTCCAATTCCAATCTTCCCAGTTTGCAAACTGTTCCAAAATTCTTCTGGAGTATTTCCGATAGGAGAGGTCAATCCATAACCTGTTACTACAACTCGATTTAGTTTCATCTGTCTTACCTATATCTTTCCTTATTTTTTACATGCTAAGTCCGCCATCAACAGCGAGAACTTGTCCAGTCAAATAATCCTGTCCAGCCAGGAACACTGTAGCATCTGCGATATGTTCTGCTTGACCGAACTGTTTCATTGGGATTTGGGCCAATGTCGCTTCCTTGACCTTATCAGACAAAACAGCAGTCATATCTGACTCGATCATTCCTGGTGCAAGAGCATTTACGCGTACGTTGCGATTGGCAACTTCACGTGCAACTGACTTGGTAAAACCAATCAAACCTGCTTTAGAAGCTGCATAGTTGGCTTGTCCGATATTTCCCATCAAACCGACCACACTAGACATGTTGATAATCGCACCTTCACGTGCCTTGATCATCTGTTTCAAGACTGCTTGCGTCATGTTGAAGGCACCTGTCAAGTTGATTTTAATCACTTTTTCAAAGTCTTCTTCGGTCATCTTGAGCATAAGCGTATCTTGAGTGATCCCAGCATTGTTGACCAAGACATCGACAGAACCGAGCTCTGCAATCGCTTGATCTACCATACGCTTGGCATCTGCAAAGTCTGAAACATCACCTGATATCGGTACTACTTTGACGCCGTAGTTTGAAAACTCAGCCAGCAATTCTTCTGAGATTGCTCCGCGACTATTCAAAACTACATTAGCGCCTAGTTGGGCAAATTTGTGAGCAATGGCAAGTCCGATACCACGACTTGAACCTGTTACAAAGACATTTTTATTTGTAAGTTGCATTCTATTTCTCCTATTTCCTCTTGTATTTTGTGGGAGAAGGGATCATTAGTTTCCTAACAAAGCATCCAAGCTTGCTTGGTCTTCAACATTAGCTAGCTGAGCTGTTTTATCGATTTTTTTGACAAAGCCTGACAGGACCTTTCCAGGACCAATTTCAATAAAGTTGGTTACCCCAGCATCCTGCATGACAGCAATACTTTCATAAAAACGAACAGGTTCTTTGACCTGACGCGTCAAAAGCTCTTGGATTCGATCTTTTTCCATAACAGCAGCTTCCGTATTGCCAACTAGTGGGCAAGTAAAGTCAAAGAAACTCACTCCCTCAAGAGCTCCTGCTAGTTGCTGACTGGCTGGCTCAAGAAGGGCTGTATGGAAAGGACCAGACACATTTAAAGGAATCAATCGTTTTGCTCCTGCTTCCTGCAAGAGTTCAACTGCGCGGTCAACCGCAGCCACCTCACCACCAATGACGATTTGGCTTGGGGTGTTGTAGTTGGCTGGAGTCACTACTCCAACTTTAGAGGCTGTTTCACAAGCTTCCTCAATCACTTCAACTGGAGTATTAAGAACGGCAACCATCTTTCCAGAGCCTGCAGGTGCAGCCTCTTCCATATAAGCACCACGCTTAGCAACCAAGGCAACTGCATCCTCAAAGTCCAAGGCACCACTTGCTACAAGAGCCGAATATTCTCCGAGGGACAGTCCTGCTACCATATCTGGCTGATAACCCTTTTCTTTCAATAGTCGGTAAATAGCAACCGAAATCGCTAAAATAGCTGGCTGCGTATAGCGAGTCTGGTTTAACTTGGTTTCTTCCTTATCAATCAAGTCACGAAGGTCATAACCCAAAACCTGACTGGCTTGGTCAATTGTTTCCTTGACGATAGGATAGCGATCATAGAGATCACGTCCCATTCCTAAATACTGAGCACCTTGACCTGCAAATAGAAAGGCTGTTTTAGTCATTTCTTACAACTCCTGCCCAACGAGAGGCTTCTTCTTGAATTTTCTTGGCTGCGCCATAGTATAGATCTTTTAGGATTTCTTCGACAGTTTCCTCTTTAGAAACCAAACCAGCGATCTGACCTGCCATGACAGATCCACCTTCTACATCTCCATGAACAACGGCTTTAGCTAGAGCACCAGCTCCCATTTGTTCAAAGATTTCTAAATCTGGATTTTCTTGTTTAAAGGCATCTTTTTCAGCCTGCTCAAAGTCACGTGTCAACTGGTTTTTAATGGCACGAACAGCATGACCAAAGTGTTGAGCGGAAATAGTCGTATCGATATCACGCGCTTTTAAGATTTTTTCCTTGTATTTTGGATGGGCGTTAGATTCCTTAGCTACTACGAAACGCGTACCAACTTGAACGGCCTCAGCACCAAGCATAAACCCAGCCGCTGCCCCCTCACCATCTGCAATACCACCAGCAGCAATAACTGGAATTGAAACAGCTGCAGCAACTTGACGAACCAAGGTCATCGTTGTTAATTTACCAATGTGTCCACCAGCTTCCATACCTTCTGCAATGACAGCATCTGCACCAATTTTTTCCATGCGTTTTGCCAAAGCAACGCTTGGAACAACAGGAATAACTGTAATTCCTGCATCATGAAAACGGTTCATGTATTTACTTGGATTTCCAGCACCAGTTGTAACCACCTTAACCCCTTCTTCAATCACGAGATCAACGATATCTTCTACAAAAGGTGACAGGAGCATGATGTTGACACCAAAAGGTTTGTCCGTAAGTGATTTGATTTTATCGATATTAGCCTTTACGACCTCTTTAGGTGCATTTCCACCACCGATGATCCCTAGACCGCCAGCTCTTGATACTGCACCAGCCAAGTCACCATCAGCAACCCAGGCCATTCCTCCTTGAAAAATAGGATAATCAATGTTCAATAATTCTGTAATACGTGTTTTCATAGTGCCTCCATCATTCCTTGCTTACGTAATAGTTCGATGAGTTTATCATTTGAGTCTCAAACTATTACCTAAACAAGAGGGAGCGGGTCTCCCCTACTCCTTCTAGTAATATGTTAATTATTTTGTTTGCTCTTCAACGTAAGCAACCAAGTCACCAACTGTTTTCAAGTTATCTTCTGCTTCGATTTGGATATCAAAAGCATCTTCAATTTCAGAGATTACTTGGAATAAGTCCAATGAATCTGCATCCAAATCATCAAAAGTAGATTCAAGTGTTACTTCTGATGCGTCTTTCCCAAGTTCTTCAACGATAATTTCTTGTACTTTTTCAAATACTGCCATGATAGGACTCCTTTAAAATATAAAAAATTTATAACTATGTGTTTACCACATGATTACCTAGATTGTAAGAATGAGTGTGCCCCATGTCAAACCTCCGCCGAAGCCTGATAGGAGAATCGTCTGGCTACCATCTAAACGAATCATGCCATTCTCCACACACTCTGAAAGCAAAATCGGGATACTTGCTGCACTGGTATTTCCATACTCCATCATATTGGCAGGTAGTTTGTCTCGGTCTACACCAATCTTCTTAGCCATCTTATCCAAAATGCGGATATTTGCCTGATGAAGCAAGAGATAATCCAATTCCGATGCTGCGATTGGACCATTTTCAATGGTTTCTTTGATCGATCTAGCAACATCACGATTTGCAAAATCAAAAACTGCTCGTCCATCCATCTTCAAAAAAGCAGGAACTGCTTCTTGATCTGAGAAAGGAGAAGCCAAAGCCGTTTGACCATAGGTCAAACACTCGCTCCGAGAGCCATCTGTATAGAGACTTTCCACAAGGAAGTGACGTGTTTCGCTCGCTTCCAAGAGAACCCCACCAGCTCCATCCCCAAAGAGAACAGCTGTCGAACGATCTGACCAGTCAACTGCCTTGGATAAGATCTCAGCCCCGATAACAATCCCTTTTTTGAACTGTCCAGAACTTAAAAACTTTTCTGCAGTTGAGAGAGCAAATACAAAGCCACTACAAGCTGCTGTCAAATCAAAGGCGAAAGCTCTATGCGCTCCGATATTTGCCTGAACTCGAGCTGCTGTGGAAGGCATCATAGAGTCTGGGGTAATCGTCGCTACAATGATAAAATCAATCTGATCCGCTGTTAAGCTCACTTTAGCCAGCAAGCTCTTAGCTACTTCTGTCGCCAAGTCACTTGTAGACTCAGTTTTTGAGATATGTCTCTGTTTAATTCCTGTCCGACTTGAAATCCACTCATCGCTTGTGTCCATGATTTGGGCTAAGTCATGATTAGTGACCACTTGCTCTGGGACATAATGAGCAACTTGGCTTATTTTAGCAAAGGCCATTATTTCAAATCCTCCAAAAATTGATAAAGGTTCGTCAAGCCTCTGCCCATGACTTTCTTTTCCTCAGGACTCATGCCATCGATGATTTTTTCGACCATAGCCTTGTGGAACCGTTTATGAAGACGGTGAACCAAACGACCTTTCTTTGTCAAATGCAGATAGACCACT
The DNA here is from genome assembly GCF_001578935.1 of Streptococcus oralis. GTDB lineage: Bacteria > Bacillota > Bacilli > Lactobacillales > Streptococcaceae > Streptococcus > Streptococcus oralis_R. The sequence goes on from NZ_KQ969521.1 coordinate 1,162,131, forward strand.
CGACGGTCTTGGTCAGAACGAATACGCTCAATATAACCTTTTCTCTCCAGGTTATTCAAACTCGTCGTCACTGTTCCAAGAGTTACCATCAGTTCTTTTGAAACCTTACTTGGCGTTGCCTCCGGGAACTTCCCAATCACATCGATCGTGTGCATTTCTTTGATGGAGATGTCTTTGAATCGACTACCTCGTAAGCTAACCTCCTCGATTACAAGGACATTGTTGAAAATAGATGTTAAATAATCATTTACTTGTTGGTAGTCCAAACTTTTTCCCTCCCCCTCAAAAAACTTTTACAATCAAAACATTTGATAAAAGAAGTATAACAAACTTCAAAAAATTGTGCAAGTATTTTTTTACATTCCTGTAAATTTTGGTCTTCTTCTTTCAGAATGCGCTCGAACCCCTTCTTTAAAATCTTCAGTTAAAGATAAAGATTTTTGCAGTTTCAATTCCAATTCGGCATAATCTTGCCAATCCTTAAATTGACTTTCCCAAACTAGCTTTTTAATCGCTGCGTACGAGTTTGCTGAACCTCGTCTTAATTTTTTCAGAACTTGCTCTCTTGTTTTTTCTAATTTGTCAACTTCACAAACACGGTATACCACGCCCCATTCTAGCGCTTTTTCAGCAGTTAAGGCTTCACCTGTCATAGCAAGTTGTGCAGCCCGTGTTACCCCGATACTACGACTCAAGAGATGAATCCCACCAGCGTCTGGCGCCAAGCCAACTCCAACAAAGGCTTGGATAAATTTTGCCTTGTCAGTCGCCAAACAAAAATCAACTGCTACTGCCATATTTGCTGCGGCACCAGCGACCGCTCCATCTACCTCCATCAAAACAGGTTTTGGAATTTGCTTAATTTTAAAAGAAATTGTATTGACTAATTCTGCAATCTTATTCAAAGAAGGGATATCATCTTCGTCTACTGCGCGTTTCATCTCAACCAAGTCCCCTCCAACTGAAAAGACCTTCCCATTCGCATTAATCAAGATGAACTGCACAGCTTGATCCTGCTCCGCTAGAGTCAAAGCTTCTAAAATTTCCTCACACATTGGGATATGAAAACCATTTGCCACTTCGGGACGATTCAAAGTAATGATAGCCAGATCATCTACGATCTGATATAAGATATGATTCATAGCTTCTCCTTTTCTTTTATAAGGCAATAAAATTGTTTTATCATCAAAGTATACCTTTTTTTGGATAAAGAGGCAAGGAAAAACTAAAGGAAAGTGTCTCAGCTGATTATTTTCCCATTCATTATGAATGTGAGAGAAATTTTACACATTTACTTTTAAACCGTTATCGCTTTTCAGAATAAGTTAGTGTTTTATTCTATTATAATAGGATATAATAGGAAGTTATTTTCTTCATTGAAAAATGCCCCTCTTTCTGCTATAATCGTATAAAATACTTACTTGAGGAGTCCTTATGAAGGTTGTAAAATTTGGTGGAAGTTCGCTTGCCTCTGCTGGTCAGTTAGAAAAAGTTTTAAACATCGTTAAAAGTGATAAAGAACGCCGTTTTGTAGTCGTTTCTGCACCCGGGAAACGCAATGCTGAAGATACTAAGGTTACGGATGCCTTGATTAAATACTACCGCGACTATGTTGCTGGTAACGATATTAGCAAGAGCCAAAACTGGATTATCGATCGCTATGCTGCTATGGTTAGTGAATTGGGACTGAAGCCGGCTGTTCTAGAAAAAATTTCTAAAAGTATTCGTGCCTTAGCCACTCTTCCTATAGAAGACAATGAATTTCTCTATGATACCTTCCTAGCAGCCGGTGAAAATAACAATGCTAAATTGATAGCTGCATATTTTAACCAAAATGGCCTCGATGCACGCTATGTTCATCCTAGAGAAGCTGGTATTGTGGTCACAAGTGAGCCTGGCCACGCTCGTATCATTCCATCAAGTTATGATAAGATTGAGGAATTGACAAACGCCAATGAAGTCCTTGTCATTCCCGGTTTCTTTGGAGTTACTAAGGAAAATCAAATCTGTACCTTCTCACGTGGAGGATCAGACATTACTGGTTCTATCATTGCTGCTGGTGTCAAAGCCGATCTCTATGAAAACTTTACAGACGTTGATGGTATCTTTGCTGCTCACCCAGGAATTATCCACCAACCACACTCTATTCCTGAATTAACCTACCGTGAAATGCGTGAGTTGGCCTATGCAGGATTCTCAGTTCTTCATGATGAAGCCCTTCTTCCTGCCTACCGTGGAAAAATCCCTCTCGTTATCAAGAATACCAACAACCCTGACCACCCAGGTACTCGTATCGTTCTAAAACATAGTAGTGACAAATTCCCAGTCGTGGGAATTGCCGGTGACTCTGGCTTTGTCAGCATCAACATGTCGAAATACCTCATGAACCGTGAAGTTGGATTTGGTCGCAAAGCCTTACAAATTCTCGAAGATCTTAACATCGGATGGGAACATATGCCAACAGGTATCGACGATCTTTCAATCATTCTCCGTTCTCGCGAACTAACTCCTATCAAGGAAGAAGAAATCCTTCGTCAATTGGTGCAAAAAGCGGAAGTAGATCATGCAGAAATCGAACACGACCTTTCCATCATTATGATTGTTGGAGAAAAGATGAAGAGTCATATCGGGGTAACTGCTACTGCAACACGAGCTCTATCTGAAAACAAGATCAACATCCAGATGATGTCCCAAGGTTCTAGTGAGGTTTCTATCATGTTTGTTGTCCATAAGGACCAAGAGAAAGCAGCTATCAAAGCCCTCTACAATGCCTTTTTCGGTGAAAGTAAGGAAGACTAAGCATGGCTCAATCTCTCAATAAACAAGTGGATTTCCAAACCACAGGTGTCTCCTATCTGGGCATGGGAGGAAAGGTCGGAAAATTTCTTGTCGGCGATCAGGCGCTTGAATTTTACCCTGATGTCAATGTCGAACAGTTTATCCAGATTCCCTGGACCCATATCCAGCAAATCGGCGCCAACGTCACTGGTCGCAAAATCAGTCGCCACTTTGAAGTCTTCACTGATCAAGGAAAATTCCTCTTTGCTTCAAAAGACTCAGGTGCTATTCTCAAAATTGCTCGAGAAAAACTGGGGAATGACAAGGTCGTCAAACTTCCTACTTTGATTCAGACCATTGGTCAAAAATTTAAAAATCTATTTGCAAAAAAGTAGAAACTTTAGTATAATCATAGCAACGGATAAGTAGGTTATCTCCTTCTTTCAGAAAGTCTGCGGGTGCTGCGAGCAGATAGGAGGGATAGGTGAAATTCTACCGTTATTCACAATTAAATACAGAATCAAGTGCACACCTGTGAAGTTGGATGGAACCGTGGCCCTGCCACTCCAACGCTTTGTCAGGTGTGCTTTTTTCATAAAGGAGTTCTTATGTTAGATATCAAACGTATTCGCACAGATTTTGATGCTGTCGCTGAAAAATTAGCCACTCGTGGTGTAGATCCTGCTGTCTTAAACGAGATGAAAGAAATCGATGCTAAACGTCGTGACATCTTGGTCAAGGTTGAAACTCTCAAAGCAGAACGTAACACAGTTTCAGCAGAGATTGCCCAAGCCAAGCGCAACAAGGAAAATGCCGATGATAAGATTACTGCCATGCAAACCCTATCTGCTGAAGTCAAAGCCTTGGATGCTGAATTGGCAGAAATCGATGCTAAATTGACAGAATTTACCACTACTCTTCCAAATATTCCAGCTGACAGCGTTCCTGTTGGGGCCGATGAAGATGACAATGTGGAAGTCCGCCGTTGGGGGACTCCGCGTGAGTTTGACTTCGAGCCAAAAGCTCACTGGGATCTTGGTGAAGACTTGGGTATCCTTGACTGGGAACGTGGCGGTAAAGTAACGGGCGCTCGTTTCCTCTTCTATAAAGGACTTGGGGCTCGTTTGGAACGTGCTCTCTACAACTTCATGTTGGATGAGCATGCTAAAGAAGGCTATACGGAAGTTATCACACCATACATTGTTAACCACGACTCTATGTTTGGTACTGGTCAGTATCCAAAATTCAAGGAAGATACTTTTGAATTGAAAGACACTAATTATGTCCTCATTCCTACAGCTGAGGTGCCTCTAACAAACTACTACCGTGATGAAATCCTTGACGGTAAAGACCTACCAATCTACTTTACCGCTATGAGCCCATCATTCCGTTCTGAGGCTGGTTCAGCTGGTCGTGATACACGTGGCTTGATTCGTCTGCACCAATTCCACAAGGTTGAAATGGTCAAATTTGCTAAACCAGAAGAATCTTACGAAGAATTGGAAAAGATGACAGCCAACGCTGAAAACATCCTTCAAAAACTCAACCTTCCTTACCGTGTCGTTGCCCTCTCTACTGGGGACATGGGCTTCTCAGCTGCTAAGACTTACGACTTGGAAGTTTGGATTCCAGCCCAAAATACCTATCGTGAAATCTCAAGCTGTTCAAATACAGAAGATTTCCAAGCTCGTCGTGCCCAAATCCGTTACCGTGATGAAGCCGATGGCAAGGTGAAACTCCTTCACACTTTGAACGGTTCTGGACTTGCAGTTGGACGTACGGTGGCTGCCATTCTTGAAAACTACCAAAATGAAGATGGTTCTGTAACCATTCCAGAAGCTCTTCGTCCATACATGGGTGGAGCTGAAGTTATCAAACCATAAAAAATCAGGTTTAGCTATTTTAGCTAGACCTTTTTTCGTAACCAAATTAGATAACCAACCAAGACAAAGAATAAAATAGTGAGGCAAATAACGGTTTCAGCCAATACTAGATAATCCAGAAATGGAAGTCTCAAGATTCCCTGAGCCATCTTGAGCGAAGTAGCTGTGATAATGGTTGGAAAGGTGAGGGCTGAGAAAGCTGGTTGAAAGCCTCGCTTTAAAATATGGGGCAGGCGAGTCAACACAAAGAAAAAGAAGGATTGAGATGCCAAAATCATGACAATCAAGAGCCAAGTCGGTAGGCCTGCTCCTCCAACTCGAACTATGGAAGCTAAGAGTAGAGAAAAGGGAGCACAGTAGATTCCTTCCTGTCCAAGCAAGGCCACTGGGAGTGGATCTTTCTTTAAATCGCTATAAATGAAGGGATAGAGATAGAAGGTCAAGACAAAACCAAAACTCAAGGTTGCATAGGCAATCTCAATAATGCCTACCAGAGGATAGGTCAAGGCTGCTACTGCTATCCCCACATAGAGTACCGTCCAGCTAGGAGTCGCATTGACCCTCCGACCCGGACAGGCAAATTTGATGGTAAAAGTAGCAATCAAAGTCAAATCCAAGAGAAAGGAAAACCACCAGATTCCTTGTGCTACCAAAGAAAGAGCAGGGAATACGCGAAAGACATAGGTCGATAAAATCATCCCAGCCATGGGAAAAGTGGCCATCCCAGACAAAAGAGGGGGCTTGATCAATTCTTGCTTGGTTTCTTCCCAATTAAAAAGATGAAGAATCAGAAAGAAAAGCCACAAAACTAATCCAGTCAGACTCAATAAATGCGACAGAACTGGCCAAGTATCTGCAATCAGATTTCCTGCACCTGCTAGACCTAATAAACAGCCAGAAAATACCAAGGGGAGCTTTTTCATCCGATCCTCCAATGATCATGTTATTATTAGTATAGCATAAAAGCGCTTAAATGAGGACTTAAAAAACGAAGTTGGAAATTCAAACTTCGTTTTTATTCTACTATTTTTTAACTCGTTGCTAAGATATGGCGCAACTGAACAGCGCTTGGAGAAACAATCGGAAGAAAGGCTCCTTCATTCCAACGACGGATAAAACCAGATGTTGATTTGCTAAAGTAGCCTCTACCTCCACCTGCTTGTAACTCTAATAGAAGACTTTGGGCAACAACATCCACAATGTCTATTCTTAACTGAAAGAGTTCACGCGGATTGGTAACGAAATAGGACCGGTCAGATAATCCCTGATAAAGATCTTGCCGAATAGCCTCTAACTGCTCTACCTGATATTGCCATTCATCTGTTAATACACTGCGTTTCCCCAATTCTTTTTCTACTTCTGATAGAGAGCATTCAGCTAAACCAAAAGCCAAACCAAATTGGTAACCTAAAAATGCGGGACGATTTTGAGTTAAAAATTCTTTAGCGTTCTTAGATAGAATCCACTCTTCTTTTAGAGGAACCCGATTAAAGGTCAAAGAAGCCGTGTTTCCTCCCTGAAGAGAAACGAATTCTAAGTCTTCTGAACGACTAAAATTCTCTGCGTCTGATGGCACAGCTACCACATAACTTTTACTTGGATCATCAGCAAAACCTGCCACAAAAATGGTTAAGAAACGATTTCTACGAGCATTGGTTACCCATGGCAGTCGCCCTTTTAGATAAAATTGTCCATTTTCTTCGATGATATAAACATTCAGCTCTTCTAAATCAGATAAATACTTGACAGCATTAGACAGGCCGGTAGCACCAGCATATTCACCGTACAAGAGTTTTTCCAGATAGGTTTCTTTCAAATAGGAATTCTCTGTATGGAGAATATTGTCAATTAGGGTGCGTTGTCCCCAAGAAATAAAGGAGGCCGTCAAGGAATGTTGAGCGAGCTCTGCAAGGAAATCAATGACATCTTGATCACTTCCCCCTGAACCTCCAAGAGATTCTGGAACACCTACACGAAAGGCTCCCTCTGCTGCAATCCTTTCAATCAGTTGCTCTCCAGCCTCACAAGACTGTTTATCAATTTCATCAGCATGCTGGTCCAACCAGCTCAAAAACTCTTCGGAAAAAAATCCCATACTTTTCCCTCCTCTTAAGCATACGGTTGCAATTCTGGATTAATAGGTGTATTGGCTAGGTTGTTAGCATAGTTGCAAAGGCTAGCGAGACTAACACCGAGAACCACATCCAAGGCATTTTGTTGCGTGTAGCCAGCTTCCAAAAATTCAGCCAAGGCTTCATCTCCCACGCGCCCTTTGGTATTGATGACCGCCAAGGTAAACTTAGCTAGAGTATCTAGTTTTGGATCTGTCTCAATTGGAGTACGGTTGCGAAGTGCTTGGAGAAGATCATCATTCATCTGGATCTGTTTGATTGAAAAGGCTGTGTGACCAGCGACGCAGAAAGCACAACCATTGGTTACGGCTGCTGTGATTTGCACCACTTCACGCTCAACGGGTGTCAGGCTATTGCGGCGGTTGATAGCTCCGACAGTTCGGTAGGCTTCAAGCGCGGTTGGGGCATTGGCCAAGAGACCGATTAGGTTGGGAATATAGCCATTGTTGTCTTTTTGTACTGTTTCAAGAACTTCTTTCACTTCTGCTGGTGCTGATTCTACTGTGTGGATGGTAAATGTTGTCATAAGAAACCTCTTTTCATTTTATTGTCATTTAGTCTATCATAGAATTTTCCACTTGGATAATATATATTTTCAATCGCCATGATAGGAAATGTCTATGAAATGAAAAAAATCACACTAAAAGTGTGATTAGGTTAGTGTTTAAAATACTTTTTGGTTTCGGCAATAACGACTGGCGACAAGACTAAGAGGGCAATCAAGTTTGGTAGAGCCATTAAGGCATTGACGATATCTGCGATAATCCAGACCATATCCAACTCTATAAATCCTCCCAACAAGACCATGAGCACAAAGACTACACGGTAAAGCCAGATAAAACGAACCCCAAAGAGAAATTCAAAACAGCGTTCTCCGTAGTAGTTCCATCCGAGAATCGTCGTGAAGGCAAAGAGCACAAGGAAGATGGTCAAGAGGACTGGTCCAAAATGTGAAAAGACTGTTGAGAAGGCTGACTGAGTCAAAGCCACTCCATTCAGGTCACTATTCCATACTCCAGTCACCAAGATGGTCAAACCAGTCAGAGTACAGATGATAAGGGTATCAATAAAGGTTCCTGTCATGGAAATCAAACCTTGCTCTACTGGTTCGTTTGTCTTAGCCGCAGCAGCTGCAATGGGAGCTGAACCAAGGCCAGATTCATTAGAAAAGACTCCTCGCGCCACACCATTCTGGATAGCCATCCGAATGCTAGCACCAGCAAAGCCACCTACCGCAGCAGCTGGGCTAAAGGCTGAAGTAAAGATCAGAGCAAGTGTAGCAGGGATTTTTTCGATATTAAAGAGAATAACTGCAAGAGTTCCTAAAATATAGATGATAGCCATAAAAGGAACAACAGCTGTCGAAATCTTAGAAATAGACTTGAGTCCGCCAAAGACGGCAATCGCTACTAAGACAGACAAGACAAGAGCGGTGATAGCTGGCGAAATAGTCGTTGTATTTTGAATGGATTCTGTAATCGAATTGACTTGGGTAAAGGTACCAATCCCTAGAAGGGCTACCAATACACCCGCTAGGGCGAAAAAGATAGCAAGTGGACGCCACTTTTCTCCCATCCCCAAAAGAATGTAATGCATGGGTCCTCCAGCTACAGCTCCATTTGCATCCTTTGTGCGATATTTGATGGCTAGCAAGCCTTCGGCATACTTGGTCGCCATCCCAAAGAAGGCTGCCATCCACATCCAAAAGAGGGCTCCTGGTCCCCCAACCTTAATGGCTGTCGCGACCCCGATGATATTTCCCGTACCAACGGTGGCTGCGAGGGCTGTACATAGTGCCGCAAAACTGGATACATCGCCATGCCCCTTATCCTTGATAAAGATCAACTGAAAGGCCTTAGGGAGACGTAAAACCTGTAAAAGCTCCAAACGAGTAGTTAGGTAAATCCCTGTTCCGACCAATAAAATCAAGAGGGGAGGCCCCCAAACGAAAGCATCAAGCGCTTTAAGCAATTCTAACATATCCTTCTCCTATCTTTCAACCCCAAAAGAAAGAGCACATGCAAGATGCATGTACTCTGGAATGCTTAGATAAATGCTAAAAAGCGGTCTATCCTAGCTCTGTCCTTTTACCTGAGAGTTTGAGCAGTTGCCTGCCTTGCCCCTTCGGTGCCTTTACGGTCTCTCCAGAGTTCCGTCCATTTACAGTCATGGAAAACAAACCTTTCTCCACTTCTATTAAACTTCATTCGGTGTTGGTATTTAATTGATTCTTATTCTACAAAAAATGTTGGCTTTTGTCAATGTGTTTTGGGAAATTCTTATTTGACTCAGTTAAATAAACTTGGTAATCATTTTCGAAATCATAAACTCCCCAATTTACGCTATAAATCTTTTAAATTACTATTTACAACTTCTTTGCTCATCTCATTATTAAAGAAAGGAAGACCGACGATACGATAACGTTCATCGTCCAGCAAAGTTCTTGCATCATCTCTTTCAGTAATTTGCAGTAAGAATTTCTCTTTCCAGCCTTCTTTACTATTTTTGAAGGTATTATTACTATCCAAAAATTGACTTCCTTTTGGCTCAATAAAAATCTGCCAAGAAGTATTTCCAACTTTTTTATCATTTGCAAGCAAGATAAAGTCAGGCTCAAAAGCACGCCCTTCATCAAAACTATAGATTTTCACTGCTTTCTCATTTCGCAAAAGATAAATATCAGACCACTTTTCCTGCAAATCATTCATCAATTCACGGATAGTACGCACCAGATATTTTTCTTCGCTCGTTCCAAAGTTATCATCATAGGCATACCAATCTAGCTGATCGATATTTTCAAAAATCTCTGTTTCAAACTTGGTTTTTTGTGACCGTCCAAACTCTGCATTTCCAGTAGCATTAACAGTATACTTTCTCAAGATATTCTCTTCAAAAACCTCACGCACTGGAACTGACTCAAAAATATTCGAACCATAAAAACGTTCCTCTGTTGGAATGATGTCCTTCTCAATGTGATGCAAAAGCTGTTCAGCTATATAAAGTTTCTGCTCTGCTGTCAGGTCACTCACTTTTGATAAAGAAGACTCTAAACGGATAGGGACTTTCGAAAGCATCTCTATAAAGGCAGAAACACCACGCAAGCCAAAGAAGGCTTGTTGAAGATTTTTAAAAGTATATTGTTTGTTCCGATTGATAGCAGTTCGCACAATATTAGGAGAAATCTCTTTGCCAAACTCAAAATACAAAGTATTAACTGTATTAGTCACAAAAACATCCTCTTCCGAAAATGCCTCAAAATCTCTTGTGGTAGAAGTCGGCAAACTCACCTCAAAGGAACTTGGAATAAAAGAGGTATCCAACAAACTTTCTTGTCTATGTTCGAGGTATTCTTGACGAGATAGTCGCTTGTTCATCCAGATAAGACCATCTGTGTAGGTGCGTGTTTGTTTAAAAGAGTCCTTCAACTTCAATTCACGCTCTTCCAAGTTGACATCATCAAAAATACCAGACTCACGCAAGACTTGTTTCAATTCTGAAATATAGCGTGGATTATTGGCTGAATGATAATGAAGTTGTTCGATGACACGGAGTTCATTGTGCTCATTTTCATCAAACTTGCGAGTAAATTTCTCCTCGACTTGGTTATCCATTACAAAAGGATAGTAACGTGCCCCACGTCCGATGAGTTGCTTTTCAGCGTTCGTGGTTTTGCCTGCGACAAAGCCATTTTTGGTTGTCTTGCCATCACGAGTATCATATAGGCGCACGATGTCAAAGAGATTGAGAACATCCCAGCCTTCATTCAGCATATCCACCGCAAAAATGGCACGGATTTCATTTGAAGGTGACTCCAAGGTATTTAACTCTAACAAGCTATTGCTGGTTTTATTTTTCCCATCAATCAAGAGCAGGCGTTCACGGCGAAATTCTTCCTGTAACTCTTCAATCAAGTCTTGGTCAGACAGCCCCGTCTCTTCAAAGAAATCAAACGCCTTCTCTAAGATACCTTTCCGCTCTCCCTCAGTTTCAGTCAGTCCTTTTTGAGCTTGTACCTGCTCTACCGTCAAGTTAGCCAACATATCCAAAAAGGTATCTACATTTCCCTTACTTTCAGCAATTTTTTGCGACTTAAACATGACCAAAGGTTTGAGATTGATGCCATGTTTGAGAGCGATTTTCTTGCGATACTGGCTGATAAGGATTGCCTGCAACATACGAGTTGGAAGGTCATTATCCACCAAGTGAAAGAGAACGTCTTTGGAATATTTATCCAAGCGGAACTCTTTTAAGTCATACTTGAAAATCAAGGATTTTTCGTACTTTTTGGCAATATCTGGATTAGCTAAGTCAATGGTTGCCGTAAATTCAAACAAAGAAGACTTTTGAGCTGTACTTTGGATATTGGCAATAGTCGCCGTCCAGCTGTCATTTTCATCTTTTTCTTTCTTACCAAGTCCTGCGTTCAAGTGATGAGCCTCATCTGCCAATAAGATCAGGGATAAATCTTCAAACTGCTCATAGGTCAGGCGATTTTCTCTTGGGGTATTTAAATCTTGGTGCAGTTTCTGAATGGTGGTAAAGACAATGTTTATACTATCTGGCTGGCTATCCGAAAAATCTGTCACCTCACGCACAGTCACCACTTGGTTGTCAATCGTGATTTTCTCCGCAAACAAGTATTTGCTTGTTTCATTGGGCAAGAAATTTGCCCTTGTTTTGGTTAAGATATTGTCGTTGTTGACAAAAAAGATAAAATTACGTTCACCTTGTTTAAACTTTTCAAGGATGATGGCTGCTATCAGCAAGGTTTTCCCTGAACCTGTCGCCATATTGTAGAGGACTTGTTCTGGCTTTTGATGATGTTTTTCATCATTCTTATAGTAGAGATAGCGTCCAATCGCCTCTTTTTGGTAGGGACGAAAGGGGAATTTCAGATTTTGCGTAATGTAGTCAGGAATATTTTCTTTGAAATCAATAAACCCGTTTTCGCTGCCTTGGTTGTAAATCTCATACACAAAAGACATAGCTTACTCCTCTCCGTAAAATTGACGGTTAAGTTTTTTCTCTTGTTCTATGATATCATAGTCGTTATCGTCTATCTCTGAGTAGTTGACATAGAGATTGTTGTTATCCACCAACTCCAGCAAGACTTGTTTTTGTTCTGCCAGTGATAGTTTTTCAAATTCTTGCTTTTTCAGCTTTTTCGGGTCGACACGATAAGATAGGAACGAAGACTTTTTAGCCTGTTCAAACAGTTGAGATAGAGTTTCAGGCTCTCTTGCCTCTAAAACTGTATTTTTGAAATCCTGGGCATCATTTTTCAGTTCACAGTAAACAAATGAACCACCACCAGTCCAGTTGACATCTTTAGAAATGCCACCCTGCTCACCGTCAATTACTTTTTTCAATCGCTCAACTGAAACCGTCTCAATGTAATCCATCTGTTCGATACCAATATATTGACGGTTCATTTTGTGAGCGACAGCTGCAGTTGTTCCAGAACCAAGATGGTAGTCAAGTACTATATCTCCTTCTTTTGTAAACATTTCCAAATAATATCGAATGTATTCTTCTGGTTTTTTACCATTTCTAAAGGAAACGTCTCCTTCAGAGTTTACGGAATTATATTGTTGAACGAAATCTACAAAATTAGGGTATGGTTTTAACGTATAATCACTTCCAATAGGCTTACCTGGGTAGTAAAAACCATTCTTATTACCATTTTTTGGAAGTTCAAAAATTCTAAACTCACGACCATCATCCCCCATATTTGGGACAGTGAAAACAGTTCCTTCAGGATACTTATCTATTAACCCTTCTAAATGTGAAACATAAAAACGACCACTTGAATTTTTTTCACGTATACTACCACGGATTGACATTGATTTTAATCCACCCTCGTGCCCCTCACTTCTAGTAATGGTAATATCATCTGGAAGATAAACATTGATGTTTTTTTCTCCGACTTTAAAAGTATCGTATGGAGTTTCGGGAAAATCAAAATCATACTGATAATCTTCAATTGTTTTCATTATCTTTTTCTTTGGCAGCTTATAATTACTTAGTTTACTGTATACCAATGCGTACTCTAAAACATCATTAAATTCTTTATCACCTGTTAAACTTCTTTCCGGATGTCGTACAAGAACATTTACATCCATTTTATGATTTTCTTCAGTAAATAGTTCATCCATCATGACTCGCAAATATGGAAATTCATGAAAACTAATTTGAACAATGATGACCCCATCAGTTCTCAATAAATCTTTAGCAATAGTCAAACGATTTTTCATAAAAGTCAGCCATGTACTTCTATTAAAATTATCATTATAGCCAAAGCTATCACTTCCAGTATTATAAGGTGGATCAATATAAATCAACTTGACTTGTCCACCAAACCGTTTCTTGAGGCTATGCAGTGCAAGTAGATTATTTCCCTTGATAATAAGGTTATCCCTATCCTTTAGCTCCTTAACCTCGTGCTCACCGTCTTTATCATAACGCTTGAAATTTCTCAACACCTTCTCGTCTAGCAAGCGATTGATTTCCGCTGGAGCAAGCGTTTCGTTAAAGAAAATCTCTTGCCGTTTAGCATCATCCTTGGTTTGACCACCTTCAAGTACGCAGTCTTTATAGGGGAAGTTCAGCACCACTTCCTTATTTTCAGAAAGGTAGTTTCTGTCAGCTGTCCCCAAGCCTATTTTTGTCTTGTAAGCCGTAAAACTGTCTGGCAAGAACTCCTTGTTATTTAGAAATTGTAAAAAGACATCTTTTTTAAAGATTAAAACACCATCTTGCAATTTTGAAAAGAAGTGACTGGCAACTTTTTCATGACTCATCAGTTGATTGAGGAGTTCAGGATTATATTGCCGTGCCAGCTCTGCCAGCTTATTTTTATTTAGCACGCCGTCCACTAAAAAGTTTGGATTTTTAGCGAGGACTTGCTCCAATTCGTGTTTCATATACGGAATTTCCTTCTCACTTAAAATTTGTGAAGGGCTG
>NZ_KQ969521.1:1176089-1322860 GCF_001578935.1 Streptococcus oralis
TTCCTTTATATGTATATATAAAGGAAGGGTATACCCTTCGGTTTTATTCAATTTTCTAGTTCTATTATAGCATATTTGAGGATATTTAAAAGAAATGATAAAAAAGCTTGAGGAATCATGTATTTCCTCAGGCTTTTCTTATCCTTTAAAGGTTACAATGGTGGCACCACTGCCTCCAGCATTTTGTGGAGCATAGCCAAAACTCTTGACATGCTTATTTCTTTGCAGGTATTTGGTGACGCCCTCACGGATGACTCCTGTTCCGATACCATGGATGATGTCTACCTGTGCCATGTTATTGAGCAGGGCTTGGTCGATAAAGGCGTCTAACTCATTCATAGCTTCTTCGTACCGTTTGCCTCGGAGATCCAGTCTGGCTTGCGGACCACGACCAGAAGCACGTTTGACGACATTGACTTGTTTTTTCTTGACTGGGGCTTCTTGCTGAGCCTGAACAAGGTCAAATTCTTTCTCTTCCAAAGTCATCTTGATCAAACCGACTTGGGCTTCCCAACGGCCGTCCTTAAGTTGATTCGTCAAGGTTCCACGTTGTCCATAACTGAGAACCACGATATCATCCCCCACCTTTGGAGCTCGTTTTTTCTTGGCTTTTTGAAGGACCTTGTTTTTAGACAAGTCGACTTTTTCAGGAGCCAGTTTTTTCAGCTCAGCCTTGGCTTCAATGATTTCGTGGGGTTTGAGTTGAGACTTACTGTGAAGATTCTTAAGAATCTGGTCACTCTCACTTAGAGCGAGTGCCACAATCTCGGCAGCCTGTTCACGCGCTTTATTGAGCTCGGTTTCTTTTTCACGATTGAGTTCGTTGTAGAGTTTTTTGAGAGCACGGTTCATCTTGAGGTTTTCTTGCTCGACCTCACGGATATTGTCCAAGCGTTTACGGCTTTCAAGCGTTTGCTCTTCCAATTGTTCAATGATACGGTTGACGTCATTATCCTGATCAACCTGCTGGCTGGCATCTCCCACGATGACATCTGACAAGCCCAGGCGCTTGGCAATTTCAAAGGCATTGCTTCGACCAGGAACTCCCTGCATAAAGCGATAGGTCGGACGGAGACTCGCTGTGTCAAACTCCATGCTGGCATTTTGCACAAAGGCTGTCTCAATACCATAGGCCTTGAGCTCTGGATAGTGGGTCGTCGCCATAGTCTTGACCTGACGCAGACGAAGATCCTCCAGAATAGCCATAGCAAGGGCTGCACCTTCCTGCGGATCGGTACCTGCCCCAAGCTCATCTAGCAATAAGAGCGAGTGCTGATTGACCTTACCAAGAATATCTACGATATTGGTCATGTGGCTGGAGAAGGTAGACAAGCTTTGCTCGATAGACTGCTCATCCCCGATATCAGCGAAGATTTCTTCGAAAATACCGACACGGCTTCCTTTGTCAGCTAGAATGGGCAATCCAGATTGGGCCATGAGCTGGGTCAAGCCCAGGGTTTTGAGCATGATGGTCTTCCCACCTGTATTGGGACCTGTAATGACAATGGCCGTTAATTCCTTACCGAAGTGTACATCGTTTGCGACAGCATTTTTGACCAAAGGATGGCGAACATGAAGGAGTTGAATCTCTTGGTTCTCTGAAAGTTGAGGAACAACTGCTTGTCTTTCTTGAATGAAACGCATCTTGGCACGAATCAAGTCTAAATGGCCGATAATCCAAGCGTCATTCCCAATCTCAGCAGCATGAGGACGGACCCGTTCTGATAGTTCCTGTAGGATACGAATCATCTCATAGCGTTCATCAGCTCGCAGACTAGCGATTTCTTCGCTCAGTTTGACCACCTCACGTGGCTCAATATAGACCGTATTTCCACTAGCAGAGATGTCATGAACAACACCTGCAATCTTATTGCGGTAAGTGTTTTTCACAGGTAAGACCTGACGGCCATTTCTGCTAGCAATTATGCCTTCCGTCAGCATCTGCGCTTTTTGTTTGAGCAAGTCTTGCAAGACATCTCGAACTTGACTCTCGCTATCATGGATTTTCCGACGGATGCGTGCTAGCTCTTCACTGGCGAAATTTTCGATAAATCCTGCATCATTTAGGGCTTGAAGACTCCCTTGCAAGTGTGGAAAATCATGTAGTTTTTCAAACCATCTCGCCAACTGCTCCAAGCGTACGTTTTCAAGATTGGCATAAAAACTTTGCAACTCTCTGCTAGCAAGCAAGATCCGTTTGAGGAGCAGGAACTCCTCAATATTGAGGTCCGCCCCCATCTCCAGACGCTTGCAGACAGCTGATATCTCACGCGTCGCTAGGATGGAAAAGTGAGGTTGCTCCACAAATAGAGCTTGCATTTCCTCCATCTCTGTAAAGGCTTGTTTGATCTTATCCACCTTGGCGGTTGGAGCCAAGCCTTTTAGCTCCTCTAGGCCTTGTTCTGTCAGGAGATGAGGTTCAAACAAGGCCTTGATTTTATTAAATTCTAAGGTTTCTAGTATTTTTGTATTCATATTTTTTCCTTGTATGCTGGTTTACAAGATTATAACAACTAGAGGTTTTGACCTAGTCGTCCAATCTGTAAACAAAGGGCTAGGAAAAATCCCGCCCTTTTTATCCGATTAAATTTGTCACCCAGAGTTGTTTGATAAAGTTTGTCGTGAAAGGGACACTTTGGATGATCTGTTTGGCTACTATACTTTTTTCGAGTGAATTTTGAATGACTGCCAGAGGCACCGTTGCAAGAATGGTCAGAGCCATTTGCAAGACAAATAAGGTTACCAATAGCGACAATAGGCCTGATCCGATACGAAACCATTTGACATCTAGCTTTTTAGTCGGAATCAAGTGTAGGAACAAACCAATAAGTCGTCCAAGGCTGTAACAAATTCCAAAAACCAGGAGATAAGCCAAACCCGCATAAAAGATCTTATCTAGCTGAAAAAGCTGATCTGAAGGGAAGAAAAAGGTTCCCTGTCCTTCCTGAGGATTGGCGTAAGGAACAAGCAAGTGAAATTGATCACCTAGCGATTTATAAAACTGCCCAGCAACAAAGGCTGAAATCACTGCAACGAGAAAATAATAAACTTGCAGGACCAAACCTCTACGGTAGCCGATGTAAAAGCCCCAAGCCAGAACCAATAAGAGCAGGATTGAAATCATAGGGAATCCTCAATCTTGCTCTGTTCTTGTTTGACAGCAACCAACTTGTGACGGAGTTCTAACAACTCTTGCTCCTTGTCATCAAATTCAATTTCACGATTGAGTTGTGTAGATAGACAATTGACCGCCAAAAGAAGCGCAATGGTTTCATCATCCGCCCCAGGCATTTGTTCTTTAATTGCTTGGTATTTTTCAGTCGCAACCTTGGCAATTTCCTCCATAAAGAGGTTGTCATGCTCGGTTGTTAAGGTTAATGTCTTTTTCCCGAATGTAAACTTATATCGATTTAGATTTGCCATAAAATTCACCTCACGATATTATACCAAATTTCGCTAACTTTGTCAGTTTTTACCAATTCTCCTGCTTTTGTGGTACAATAGAGACTATGGCAAGTATCACACTCACACCAAGTGAACAGGAAATTCAGAGCTTTTTAAGTCAGTATCAGAAGGCTCTCAGTCCTAGTAAAAATCCCTATATCCGCTATTTTTTGCGCTTTCCTCAGGCAACGGTTTCCATCTACACTTCTGGAAAAGTCCTCCTGCAGGGCGAAGCTGCTGAGCAGTACGCCAGTTTCTTTGGCTATCAAGTTGTAGAGGAAACCAGTGGACAAGATTTTCCTATGATTGGGACCGATGAGGTGGGGAATGGTTCCTACTTTGGTGGGCTTGCTGTCGTGGCTTCCTTCGTGACACCTGACCAGCATGCCTTCTTGCGAAAACTCGGTGTGGGGGATTCAAAAACCCTGACAGACCAAAAGATTCGTCAGATTGCCCCTATCCTCAAGGAAAAAATCCAGCACCAAGCGCTCCTCCTTTCACCGAGCAAGTACAACGAAGTTATCGGAGAGCGTTACAATGCTGTTTCTGTAAAAGTTGCTCTTCACAATCAGGCTATTTTTCTCCTTCTCCAAAAAGGAGTCCAGCCAGAAAAAATCGTGATTGATGCTTTTACAAGTCCTAGAAACTATGGCAAATACTTGGCGCAAGAAGCTAACCGTTTTCCAAACAAGATTACTTTGGAAGAAAAAGCCGAGGGCAAATACTTGGCTGTTGCGGTTAGCTCTATCATCGCGCGGGATCTCTTCCTCGAAAACTTGGAAAATCTTGGACGAGAACTGGGCTATCAACTGCCAAGCGGCGCTGGAACTGCATCTGATAAGGTTGCTAGTAAAATCCTGCAAGCCTATGGTATGAAGGGACTTCATTTCTGCGCCAAACTGCATTTTAAAAATACTGAAAAAGCCAAAGCACTTCTAGAAAGGTAAATTATGAATTCGCTTAAAACATTTCTAAAAGAATGGGGAGTTTTCTTCCTGATTATCGCGCTGGTAGGCCTTAGCCGCATCTTCCTTTGGAGCAATGTCCGTGTGGAAGGGCACTCGATGGATCCTACCCTAGCCGACGGAGAAGTTCTCTTCGTTGTTAAACACCTCCCAATTGACCGCTTCGACATCGTGGTTGCGCATGAGGAAGACGGAAATAAAGACATTGTCAAAAGGGTCATCGGCATGCCTGGAGATACCATCCGCTACGAAAATGACAAACTCTTTATCAACGGTGAAGAAACGGATGAACCCTACCTAGCTGAATATCTCAACTTGTTCAAAACAGAAAAGTTGCAGAACACCTATACAGGAAAAGGATTTGAAGGCAATAAGGGAGTTTACTTTAGAGAACTTGCTCAAAAGGCACAGGCCTTTACAGTCGATGTCAATTCCAATACCAGCTTCAGCTTTACTGTCCCTCAAGGTGAGTACCTTCTCCTTGGTGACGATCGTCTAGTCTCTAGCGACAGCCGCCACGTTGGTACCTTTAAGGCCAGCGATATCAAAGGCGAAGCAAAATTCCGTTTCTGGCCACTTAACCGTATCGGAACTTTTTAAGATAAGGAAGAGGCCGAGAATGCTAAGTCTCAGTCTCTTTTTCTATTGCGAGAAGAAGACCTTTTAGTCTCCTAGCTTGTTGAAAGAAGCTAAGGGTACAACTCTCACGAACTCATGTAAAGGAAACCTATGGAAGTTTATTTTTCAGGCACCATTGAACGGATTATTTTTGAAAATCCCAGTAATTTTTATCGCATTCTCCTCCTAGATATCGAAGATACGGACGCAGAGGACTTTGACGATTTTGAAATCATCGTTACAGGAACCATGGCGGACGTAATTGAAGGGGAAGACTACACTTTTTGGGGGCAAATCGTTCAGCACTCCAAGTATGGGGAACAGCTTCAGATCAGCCGTTATGAACGCGCAAAACCAACTAGAAAAGGCCTAGTCAAGTACTTCTCTAGTAGTCATTTCAAGGGGATTGGTCTCAAAACGGCTCAAAAAATCGTTGATAGCTATGGTGACAATACCATTGACGAAATTCTGGAACATCCTGAAAAGCTAGAAGGCATCTCAGGACTCTCTGCCAAAAACCGTGAGGCTTTTGTTTCCACCCTCCGTCTCAATTATGGAACAGAAATGGTCTTGGCTAAACTTGCCAACTACGGCATTCCCAATAAACTGGCCTTTCAGATTCAAGATTTTTACAAGGAAGAAACCCTTGATGTTGCCGAAAACTATCCCTACCAGCTGGTTGAGGATATCAAGGGCTTGGGTTTTACCATTGCTGACCAATTGGCTGCCGAACTAGGCATCGAAAGTCAGGCTCCTGAACGCTTCCGTGCTGGCCTTGTCCACAGTCTTTTTCAAGGATGTATGGATACGGGCGATACCTATATGGAAGCCCGAGATTTGCTGGAACAAACCCTGACTCTCCTCGAGTCTTCCCGTCCCGTGGAACTCGAACCCAGCCAAGTTGCTCAGGAATTATCTCATTTGATTGAAGAAGACAAGGTTCAGCAGATTGATACCAAAATCTTTGATAACAGCCTCTTTTTCGCCGAAGAAGGCATTCGTAGTCACTTGGTTCGTATCCTAGAAAAAGGAAAGAAACAAAGTCAGGATTTGGAAACCATTCACAAGCATATCGCTACTGTCGAGCAAGAATTAGCTATCCAATACGATGACATTCAAAAACAGGCAATCTGTGATGCTATCCAGAACAAGGTCTTTATTCTAACAGGTGGACCTGGTACTGGTAAGACAACTGTTATCAATGGGATTATCGCTGTTTATGCCCTTTTAGAAGGGCTTGATCTCAGGAAAAAAAGCAATCTGCCTATCCTTCTTGCTGCTCCAACTGGTCGAGCAGCTCGGCGCATGAATGAATTGACAGGTTTGCCTAGCGCGACCATACATCGTCATTTGGGGATGACGGGAGACGATGATACCAGTCATCTGGAAGATTATCTGGATGCCGACTTCATCATCGTGGATGAGTTTTCTATGGTGGACACTTGGCTAGCCAACCAACTCTTCTCCAATATCTCCTCTAACAGTAAAATTCTCATCGTGGGTGATAGCGATCAGTTGCCTTCTGTTAGTCCTGGACAAGTCCTTGCAGACCTGCTCCAGATACCCCTGATTCCGCAGACTCGCTTGGAACGGATTTACCGTCAGAGTGAAGAATCAACTATCGTCACCTTGGCTAGTCAGATTCGACAAGGCATCTTGCCAGCCGACTTTACCCAGAAAAAAGCTGATCGCTCCTACTTTGAAATCGCTAGTGGCCATATCCCAGCTACCATTGAGAAAATTCTTGGTGCTGCCCTCAGAAGTGGCATTCCGGCTCGCGATATTCAGGTGCTAGCGCCTATGTATCGAGGAACTGCTGGTATTGATGCCATCAACCAACTCATGCAAGACCTGCTCAATCCTCAGCAAAAGGGGCAAGTGAACTTTGAAGCAACTCAGTGTCACTATCGAACAGGGGACAAGCTCATTCACCTAGTCAACGATGCCGAAGTCAATGTCTTTAATGGTGACCTAGGCTACATCACAGACCTGATTCCTGGAAAATACACCGAGTCCAAACAAGACGAGATTGTCATTGATTTTGATGGCAATGAAGTATCATATCCACGTAACGAATGGTACAAGATTCGCCTGGCCTATGCCATGAGTATCCATAAGTCTCAGGGAAGTGAGTTTCCTGTTGTCATCCTGCCCATCACCAGTGCTAGCAAGCGCATGCTGGAGCGAAATCTCATCTACACAGCTATCACACGGGCCAAGAGCAAGCTCATCCTTCTTGGTGAATTACAGGCCTTTGACTATGCAGTCAAGCATATCGGGACTGCCCGCAAGACCTATCTGATTGAGCGTTTCAGTGATTTAATTGAAACTAATATTGAAGAAAGCAAACAAGCCTTCTCTGAAACTGCCACATCAAGTGACTCTGAACAATCCTACATCCTCACCGAAGAAAACTGGTCTAGCATCCCAACCATGATTGGAATTACAGATACAGACTTAAAAGAGATTTTTGGAAAATAGCACAACAAAAATCCCACCTAATCAGGTGGGATTTTTCTCTTTTAAGATTATTTAACTGTTGCAGTGCTTGTGATCAATTCAACTGCTTTTTTGATAGTGATATCGTGTTTCAACATATCAGCTGAAAGCAAGTTTTGTACTTGTGCCACTTCCATATTGTAATCTGCTGCCAATTGCTCAATTTCTTTTTGGATTTCTTCTTCTGAAGCGTCAAATCCTTCAGCTTTGGCAACTGCTTCGATAACAAGGTTAGTCTTCGTACGTGACTCAGCTTCTGCTTCGTATTGTTTGTGAAGGTCTTCTTGAGTAGTTCCTGTGATTTGGAAGTACATGTCAGGGTTGATCCCTTGACGTTGCAAGTTTCCGAGGAATTCATTTACTGAGCGGTGAACTTCTTCGTGGATCATTTCTTCTGGAAGTTCTACGATTTCAGCGTTTTCTACAGCTTTATCAATTGCTGCACCTTCAACGGCATCTTTGTATGCTTCTTCTTTCGCAGCAGTCAATTCTTTGCGGTATTTTTCTTTCAATTCGTCAAGAGTTTCCACTTCTTCGTCGATATCTTTTGCAAGTTCATCGTCAAGAGCTGGAACTTCTTTAGCTTTTACTTCGTGGATAGTTGTTACGAATTTAGCTTCTTTACCTGCAAGGTCTTCAGCTTGGTAGTCTTCTGGGAATGTTACGATAACATCAACAGTTTCACCAGCTGAGTGTCCAACCAATTGGTCTTCAAAACCAGGGATAAATTGACCTGATCCAAGTCCAAGTGAGAAGTTTTCACCTTTTCCACCGTCAAATTCAACACCGTCGATAGAACCAACAAAGTCAATCACAACAGTGTCGCCATTTTCAGCAGCGCCTTCTTTGATAACCAATTCAGCCAAGTTGTTGCGTTCGCGTTCGATACGTTCTTCAACGTCAGCGTCTGTCACTTCTTTTTCTACATCCACTGATACTTCAAGGTTTTTGTAGTCACCCAATTTTACTTCAGGTTTTGTCACGACTTCAGCTGTGATAACCCAGTCTTGACCTTTTTCCATTGAAGTTACGTCAATTTTTGGTTGCGCAACGACTTCAAGACCAGCTTCTTTTACTGCAGCTTCATAAGCGTTTGGCAAAAGTGCGTTCATTGCATCTTGATAAAGAGCTTCTTCACCAAATTTTTGGTCGAAGATAGGGCGTGGAAGGTGACCTTTACGGAAACCTGGAACGTTAAGAGTTTTCTTTACTGAGTTAAATACACGGTCCAATTCTGGTTTGATTTGGTCTTGAGAGATAGTGAAAGTCAAGACACCACGGTTTGTTTCTTTGTTTTTAAATGATACAGACATTCTGTCATTTCTCCTTAAAATTTTTAATACAGTCCATTATACCACATAATAGCGACTTTTTTCAAGTAATGAATGCGCTTTTCAATAGTGCTAGAGGTACTTGCTCGCTTCCTTGATACTAAGTTCAGCCATTCGTTTCTTATTTTTCTCAATATAACGTGCTACCCATTCGGGATTGGTTTTAGAGTAGTCTCTTAGAGCCCAGCCGATGGCTTTGTTGATAAAAAATTCTGTCTGGTCCAGATTGTTGACCAGGATCTTTTCCATTAGTTGGACATTTGTTTTCTCTTTCCTTAACAACTGGTGATCAATAGCGACTCGCCTCAACCAGATATTGTCTGATAGGCTCCATTTTAAAATCACTTCTTCAAGTTCCAGATGGTTAGCCACCAAACTTCCTACTACTCTGTCTAGAATATCTACCGTGTCCCACCAAGACTTGGTCACGACCAGACGCTCAAGCTTAGGCAAATCATTCTCTGTTAGATAAGACTGCATAGCTTTCAAATAGTTGGCGCCCACATATTGGTATTCTCTAGATTCCTTTTCCCAGCAAGTGTCCACAAAATCCCAATCGATCATCTTTGTTTTTTTCGCGCTTGGAAAGTATTTTCTATAGAGCGCATTTCTTTCAGGACCTGCAATGCCTAAAAAGGGAAATTGATAGCGCATATAGGCTTCCATTGGGCCTGCTTTCTCAGGGTCTTTTGCTGCTTCTAGCTCCACAAGTAAATCTGCAAGACTCATCTAAAAATCCTCCTGCCCGACCAAGTGGTGCTGAAAGGCATAGACCGCAGCCTGGGTGCGATCACTGACCTCAAGTTTGGCTAGGATGTTGGACACATGGGTCTTGACTGTCTTGAGAGAGATGAAGAGTTCATCTGCAATGCGCTGATTTTCGTAGCCCTTGGCGATGAGTTGAAGTACATCTCGCTCACGCGCAGTCAAGTCCTCATGAAGTTCCATATGATTGCGGTGGTATTCGACCTTCTTGCTGACCTCTTGTTCAATGGCCAGCTCGCCAGCAGCCACCTTACGAACGGCATGGAGCAGTTCGTCTGCACTAGAAGTCTTGAGCATATAACCTTTAGCACCAGCATTCAAAACTGGCATGATTTTTTCATTGTCCAAGTAAGAGGTCACAATCAAGATCTTGGCTTCGGGCCATTCTTTGAGGATGGCTAAGGTTGCATCAATCCCATTCATCTCAGGCATGACGATATCCATGACAATGACATCTGGGCGCAGTTTCAAAGCCAAGTCAATGCCTTGAGACCCATTGGCAGCCTCGCCCACAACTTCCACATCGTCTTGGAGGTCAAAGTAGCTTTTCAAGCCCAATCGGACCATTTCATGGTCATCTACCAGTAAAATTTTCATCTTTACTCCTTTATGATTCCTTGTCTAGCAGGGGAATACGGATATCAACCGCCAGTCCTTGCTTGGGAGCTGTCAAAAGTTGAACCGTTCCTGCCATATCTTCGACCCGCTCCTTGATATTTCGCAGTCCATAACTCAAGTCGTCTAAACTCCCTAA
Source organism: Streptococcus oralis (assembly GCF_001578935.1). Lineage (GTDB taxonomy): Bacteria > Bacillota > Bacilli > Lactobacillales > Streptococcaceae > Streptococcus > Streptococcus oralis_R. The sequence goes on from NZ_KQ969521.1 coordinate 1,186,466, forward strand.
CTGGAAACCAATCCCATTGTCCACCACCTTCAGCTGCAATTCAACATCTGTCTGATAGAGGTAGACATCTAGGCAAGATGCCTGGGCATGGCGAAGGGTATTGCTGATCAATTCCTGCAAAATGCGGAAGATATGTTCTTCAATCTTCTTGGGCAATTCAGACACATTCTGCTTGAGACTAACCTTGAGATCACTCTTGTCCTCTAGCTCTTTTAAGAGGATTTGAATCCCCTCAACCAAACTCTTCTCTTCCAACTCAACAGGTCGCAAATGTAGGAGCAAGACCCGCAAATCCTTTTGGGCTGTTTCTAGGATGGCTGCAACACTTTGCAACTGGGTCTGCATCTTTTCTCTATCCAGCTTCAAAGCCTGCTGACTGACACCTGATAAAATCATATGGGCCGCAAACAACTCCTGACTAACTGTATCATGTAAGTCGCGTGCTATCCGCTTCCGTTCTTTCTCGATGATTGCTTCTTCCTTGACCAGACTTTGATTTTCAGCCTTTTGAACAGCTTCTGTCAAGAGGTTGAGCTTGCCAGACAAGGACTTAAAACTGGCGTCCAAGTCTGGATCTGCAAAGGTAACCACCTCTTTCCCTGCTAGCAGTCGCTTGAGATTGACTTGCATTTTTCTGTGAGAGACTTCTTCTATCACGCGCCAAAATAGGACAAAAAAGAAGGTCATGGAAAGGCTAAAGACCAAGATCAAGAAGATGAGTTTCTCTGTTTTCTCGATATCCTGTAGCAAATAGGACCAATCCAGTTCAAAAATATCAAGCAGACTATTGGCCAAAAAGAGGATAAAGAGGAAAGAAGTCAGGCCGATTAACAGATAAGATTTCTTTTTCATCCTCTGACCACCTCCACATCGCCAACCATAGTAGTTAGGAAAATCTTGACGCTCTTGTTACTCTTGAGGTAGTCTCTGGTTTCCTGATGATAGTGTTCATTGCGGAGGGCTCGCTTGGGCTGATTAAAAAAAGTCAAATCCCCATAGAGACAGTTAACACTGAGACTGACTTCCACATCTACGGGTACAATGATTTTAGTCGTTCCGACCATCTTTCTAAGGATAATGACATTGTCATGATTGGTTAGGATAACTCTTTCCAAATGAATGGTGTCCTTGCCCATGAGGCGAAAGAGGTTGATATCATCAAACTGGCAGGTCTGGTGACTAGAGAAATGATGGAGATTGCCAAACCAAGGATTGCGTTCATTTTTAACCATCACCACCTCTTCAAAGACCAAGTCCGTATCCCCTCTTTCTTGATTCATCATCGGATAGAGAAGAAAGAGACTGTAGATCACCGCTACAAAGATAGCTAAAATCACAAAGGGATTGAGCATGACGATGAAAAAGAAAAGAATAGTCGCCACAAGGAGGAATACGTTGTTGCCCTCTTTACCTGTATAATAGCGGAGCAAGAGCAAAAAGAGGAATAGAATCAGCAGAAAACGCGAAAAATGCTCTGATACCATCAAAATCAGAGCTCCCGTCAACAGACAGGCTTCGATAAATAAAAAGATTTGAAATTTTTTCATAGACTCATCCTCTCCCTTCTATTTTATCACAATTCAAAAAAGTCACCTCGGTCTGAGGATGGAAAAAGGAGATAGGACAGAAATCGCTCCTACAAGCTAGGTTCTTTCAGACCACTACAGTTGACAAAAGGCTACAAAAAAGGGCGAGATTTTTGTCCCGACCTCTCTACATCTGATCTTTTGCTTCTTTTAGTTTACCGTAAAGAATATAGTCTACGTTTTGCAGATCTGCTATGGTGGCACAATTAAGGGCACACATGATCAAACGCAGATCTTCTTTCCAGCCTTGGACAATGCCAATCACTTCTTCGACGGAGTAGGTTTCAATCAACTCTAGAACGGTACGTGACAGTCCTACAGCCTTGGCACCAAAAACCAAGCACTTAATCATATCGAGAGGATTGCGAACACCACCACTTACCAAGAGTTCGACCTTGTCTTTCCAGTCTTGGGCATTGAGAAGGACCTGCATAGTAGACTGACCCCATTGATTAAGGTAATCACGCTGACCACTGCGACGGTTTTCAATATAAGCAAAGCTGGTACCACCACGACCCGACAGGTCAACCGTTCGAACACCCAGTTCATAGGCTCTCTCAATGGTCTTCACATCCATCCCAAAACCCACTTCCTTGAGAATAATGGGAACGGGGATTTGTTTGCTATAATCTGCTAGATGCGATTGCCAGCTTCGAAACTTTCTTTCTCCCTCTGGCATCAGCAATTCCTGCATGACATTAACATGCACCTGCAGGAGAAGTGGATTCATCGCTTCTACAGTCTGAAGTCCCAACTCAACAGGCTTGTCCAATCCAATATTAGTACCAAGGAACAGCTTTGGATGGCTAGATTTGACAGAAAAAGAGTCATCTGTTGGATTTTTGAGGGCTGCGCTATAAGATCCCGTCACAAATAAAATCCCACAGGCTTCTGCCACCTGAGCCAGTTTTTGATTGATTTCTCTCCCCTTATCACTTCCACCTGTCATGGCATTGATATAAAAAGGAAAGTCCCACTTTCGACCAGCAAATTCTGTAGACAAATCAATCTCATCCAGGTCATAAAGAGGCAGTGAAGAGTGAATCAACTCCACCTCATCAAAGCTATTATAGGAACTTTTCTGCTCAAGGGCATAGCGGATGTGCTCGTCCTTACGATTTGTCGTCATATCCAATCCTTTCTTGGTATAAGAGCTCAATCCCCAGATCGACCCAGCGATTTTTTATGGTTTCAGTTGACTGCACATCAAAACTCAAGGCAATTCCACAGTCACCACCACCAGCGCCACTACTCTTGGCAACAGCCTGCAAATCTTGACTAGCTTCTTTCAACTGTCTCAGCGAAGGCGTGTAAATATCTGGGCTCAAACCTTCTAAAAGCTGACTGGCTGTTTCCAGCTGTTCGATGATTTTTTCTGCATTCCCCTGCTCCAAGGCTTCTACCAAAGCAGACACTGTTGCTTTTGAGGAACTTAAAAAATTCTGGTCTATGTTTTGCTTGATTTGCTGGACCATGTCACTAGACACAGCTACTTGCTTGGTCCATCCCACTAGGAAATCACATTCTAGAGCAGGTTGTACTTGTGAGATAGAAAAGCCCCAATCACGCTCCAAAACCGTCGCCAAGCTTTCTTCTTTCAACCAAGCAGCTATCTTCTTTCGATCAAAAGACTGGTAGAGAACCAAATCCTCTGCAACGATACAGGCAAGGTCTCCCATAGAACCATTGTCGCCTCTCTTGAGCAAGACCGCGCTAGCCAGCTTGAACAAGAAATCCTGATCAACCGTAATATCATATAGAGCCAGCAGGGCCTTGATCACCAAGATAACGACGCTGCCACTAGAACCCAGACCAAACTTTTTGCCTTCCCGTTCCATTTTTCCACGGATTTCCAAGGAAAAAGGTTGCAAGGTCTGACCGAGAACAGCAAGGAAGTCTCCCACCAAAGCAATCGTTTCTTGAATCAAGCTGTAGTCAGGATTTGGTGTCAAGTCCACTGCGAAATCAAACATATCTGAATAGATACGATAGTTATCAGAAAAGGTAATCTCAGCCTTCATATAGATGGGGATGGCCTTTATCAAGGCTAACTGTCCTGGCTCTAGAATAGCATATTCGCCTGCCCAATAGAGTTTCCCGCAAGTTTTAACAGCAATCATCTTGTCTCAAATCCTTTGTTTTTGACACAATCAAGCGATAACGTTGACCGAAGATTTCAGATAAATGCTCCAAGTCTTTCTCTTGACAGAGGACCTTGACATTGGGACCAGCATCCATGGTAAAGTAGCAAGCCTCTCCTTGCTCACGAAGTTGGCGAACAAAGTCCATCGCTTCATAAGTCGCATCCGTTAGATAAGAAAAGGCTGGACTAGCAGTTTTGGTCGTAGCATGCATAGCAAGGGCATTTTTCTCCGTTAATTCCCCAACCTTGGCAAAATCATTCTCTTTGAGATAAACAAGCATCTCCTGATAATCTTTCTCAGACTGGCGAACCCAATCATCAAAAGTCGTCGAGGTTTCCACACAGAGTTTCATCCCATCACGGCTAGAAATTGGTTTTTTCTTGTCCTCTAGCACCAACATAATCATAGCTAGTTTCAGGTCTGTTTCTACAGGGTAAATTTCTCCGCTATCCTTATCCCAAGCGCCTAGTGGTCCATAAAAACTCCGAGAAGAAGAGCCTGAGGCAAACTTAGCCTCCTGAGCCAACTGACTTCTATCCAATCCAAGCTGGAAATACACATTGCAGGCCTTGACCAAGGCGGATAGACCACTAGAACTTGAGGACAGACCCGCTGCAGTAGGCATGTTGTTTTGGGTATCAATACGGACAAAACCTTCCCCAGCCGGACGGTAACGGTTGATGATTTTGCTCATCTTAGCATGCTCAGCCTCACTCTGAAGCTGACCATTGATATAAAAGGTATCAGCAGTCGCATGGGCTGGTAGAGGCGACAAGGTCGTCTCTGTGTACATGTTTTCCAAAGTCAGAGAGATACTGCTAGTAGCAGGAACCATCTCTTTTTCTTTTTTCTTTCCCCAATATTTGATAATGGCAATATTTGCGTAGGAACGTACTGTTACAGGCTTTCGATCCATGTCTGAACAGCTCCTTTCTCTTCTAATCGTTTTGCTAGTTCTTGCGCTTGGTCCAGATTGGCTACCAAGGCGATAATACAGCCTCCTAGTCCACCACCACTCATCTTGGCACCTAGAGCACCATGGCTAAGAGTCATTTCAACGAGGGAGTCTGCCTCAGGGCTGCTGACACCAATTTCTTTTAAATGTAAATGCGCTTGACTGAGGATTTGTCCCAGTCCTTCAGCATCTTTTCGTCTAATCGCATCTTCTGCTTGCTGGGTCAATTCTCCCAAGGCATGCAAAAACGGCAGAGCATCCTTCCCCTTGCTTTGAACCACTTGGATAGCTTCACGAGTGTGACCATACACGCCCGTATCAGCAATCACCAAATAGGCAGATAGCTTCATCTCAAGTTCTGTAAAACCAACATTCTTGATAAAGCGAATGGGCTGGTCACTGAGACATGTCTTGGCATCCAACCCGCTTGGATTCATATGGGCAATCATCTCAGCCCGATTGACCAAGATTTCTAGTACATCATGAGGCAGGTCGGCTTGATAGTAGGCAAAAACAGCTCGAATGGCTGCTATGCTGATAGCCGCTGACGAACCCATTCCCCGTTTTTCAGGGATAGCCGAGTCAATCACACATCGAATGCGAGCTTCTTTGATATCCAAATACTCCAGCGAGGCATACACTGCCATGGACAAGGTATCCTCCTCATAAAGACGCCACGGACTTTCAGCAGGGACCACCTTACAAGTCACTTCCACCTCTAAGAGAGGCAGGGAAATAGCAGGATAGCCGTATACAACAGCGTGCTCTCCTATTAAAATAATCTTACTATGTGCCTGACCGACACCAACTTTTTTTGTCATGCTTTCCTTTAACCAGACGAAAAGACCGTCTCATTTCATACAGTAGTATTTTCTACTATCTATTTTATTATATTTTCACAAAAAAAGCGATTGTTTCCTTCACAATCGCCTCTTTCATTATTGGACCCATTCGCCATTATAGTTGACCGAATAGCCTTCTACAGTCGTATTCACTGCCAAAGCACCTGAACTATATGCGTAGTACCATTTACCATTAACCTGGAACCAGCCTGTCTTCATATCGCCATTACTTGTTTGTAGATAATACCACGTCGAACCTTCCTGATACCAGCCAGTCGCCATAGCTCCTGATGAACGGAGGTAGTACCACTTATTACCCAGATATTCCCAACCAGTCTGCATAATACCAGTTGTTGGATCTAGATAGTACCAAGTCGAATCATCGTTTATCCAACCCGCACGTCTTTCACCACCGAGGTAGTCTTTCCCTGAATAACCTGTTTTTGCTAGATAGTACCAGTTAGATTGATCGTAGAGCCAACCTGTCTTTAAAGAATGATCTTCATTAAAGTAATAATTTGCTAACTTAAGGACTTCTGGGCCTTCAAAGCCTTCACCATGTTTTTTGCCAACATTTAATGAATCCTTAAGTTCTAATTGTTGCCAGCCAACAAATTCTTGAAGTACCCCATCTTGGTTAAAGTAGTACCACTTCTGTTGAAGGCCAATTTCGAAAACTGGACGATTATCAAATAAATCATCACGATACCCCGTCCCAGGAATTTCTAAGTATTGCCAACCGACAACCATCTCTCCTCCATCACCAAAATAGTAGGTTTTACCGTCTATTTTATGCCAATAGATCGCTTTGTGGTCATCTTTTATATAGTATTTTCTATTATCCTTATCAACAAACTGTCCACCCGTGGTATCCGCAAATACTGTATTTGTAGCTAGCAAACCAAAGAAAAATGCTGTTAGTGCAACTTGCATCATTTTTTTCAAAAGTTTCATTTTAGTATCCTCCATAACTGATTGTAGCAAAGACTTTACTATATGTCAATATATAGAAACTTCTCAAAAAAAAGCAGTTACACAACTGCTTTTCTATTCTTGCATGGTGTACCCAACACCACGCACGGTTTTAATGTAGCTTTTTTGACCTTTTACATCAAGCTTGCTACGTAGATAACGGATATAAACATCCACGATATTGGTTTCTGTCGCACTTTCGTACTTCCAAACACTTTCCAACAACTGCTCACGAGTCAAGACCTTCTTGCTTCCCATGAGAGTGGCCAAAAGGTCATACTCACGGCGCGTCAGAGCAATCATCTCCTCGCCACGATAAACGGTATGATGTTCTACATCCATACGCAAATTGCGGTAAGACGTTGGAACCTTCATCTGACTACAGTGTTGGTCGATAAAGTCCCGACCTCGGAAAATCGCTGAAATACGAGCCACCAGCTGATCAATAATCACTGGCTTATAGATGTAAGAAACGGCGAAGCGCTGGATTGTCTCAATCTGGTCTTGCAATTCTTCGCGATGATCCAAGACCATGATGACTGAGGCAGGTTTTGTCCGACTCAGCCTCTCTGCAAAATCCTGGGCCGTCACCCCCNCCCAGACGAGCATTCAGTAAAATCAAGTCATAATCTGTCTGGAGAGCCATGGAGAGGGCTTTTTGCCCCTCCTCGACTAGATCAACACGGTATTGCTCTTTTTGGAGTTCCAGACTGAGAAAATGAGCGAGATTTCGTTCTTTCTCAAGTAATAAAATCCGTTTCCCCATGGCAGACCTACTTATTTTTCGTCATACCAAGAGTAGTGGAATGTTCCTTCTTTGTCTTTACGTTGGTAAGTGTGGGCACCAAAGTAGTCACGTTGCGCTTGGATCAAGTTAGCAGGAAGGTCAGCTGAACGGTAGCTATCAAAGTAAGTAATAGCTGCTGAGAAAGTTGGTACTGGTACACCAGCTTGAACAGCAAGAGCTACGATATCACGAACTGCTTGTTGGTACTTAGCTGTAACATCCAAGAAGTATTCATCCAAGAGAAGGTTTGCAAGGTCTGCATCACGGTTGTAGGCATCTGTAATCTTTTGCAAGAAACGAGAACGGATGATACAGCCATCACGCCAGATAGATGCGATGTCCGCAAATGGCAAGTTCCAGTTATTTTCTTTAGAAGCCACACGCAATTGCGCAAAACCTTGTGCGTATGAAATGATTTTTGAGAAGTAAAGGGCTTGACGAATCTTTTCAATCAACTCAGCCTTGTCTCCTTCAAACTTGAAGGCAGCAGGTTTTGGAAGAACCTTACTAGCATGCACACGCTCTTCTTTGTATGTAGAGATGTAGCGGGCAAATACTGATTCCGTGATCAGTGACAATGGCACACCAAGGTCAAGTGAGGATTGGCTAGTCCATTTACCGGTTCCCTTGTTTCCAGCAGCATCCAAGATATAGTCTACGATTGGACCATCTTGACCTTCATCGTCTTTACGGCTCAAAATATCTGCTGTGATTTCGATCAAGTAGCTGTCCAATTCACCCTTGTTCCACTCAGTAAAGATTTCAGCCATGTCTGCTGCAGAAAGGCCTAGCAAGTGTTGCATCAAGTCATAGCTTTCTGCGATTAATTGCATATCACCATACTCAATACCGTTGTGGACCATTTTCACATAGTGACCAGCTCCATCAGGGCCGATGTAAGTTACACATGGTTTCCCATCTTCTGGTGCTTTTGCAGAGATTTCTTCAAGAACGTCCGCAACCAATTCGTAGGCTTCTTTTTGTCCACCAGGCATGATAGAAGGACCTTCAAGGGCACCTTTTTCACCACCAGAAACTCCCGTACCGATAAAGTTGATACCTGAGTTTGCCAATTCTTCATTACGACGGATGGTATCTTTGTAGAAAGTGTTTCCGCCGTCGATCAAGATATCTCCCTTATCCAAATGTGGCAAAAGGGCTTGAATTGTAGCATCTGTACCAGGTCCAGCTTGAACCATCAGCATGATACGACGAGGTTTTTCGATTGAGTTTACAAAGCTTTCAACATCATAGCTTGGCACAAAGTTCTTTTCAGGATGGCAAGCAATCACATCTTCAGTTTTTTCTTTACTACGGTTGTAAATGGCAACTGTATAACCACGAGATTCAATATTAAGGGCAAGGTTACGACCCATTACGGCCATACCAACGACACCAAAGTTAGCTTTTGTCATGTGACACTCCTCTTATTTAATTTGTTTTATTTTATCATTTTTACCTATGAAAGGAAAGAATTTTGTAACGGACTCCTAATAGTCCAAGTCATCTGCATGGCCAGAACCATTCCCTACAAAGTAACCAGTCTTACAGTTGAGGGTGAAGAGGTAGGTTCCATCTGGTTTGTAGAGGTTGTAATAGCCGTTTCCGTTTACAATATTGACACGTTCTAGGATATATTGATTTCCAGTGATATAGCCACGAGCACGTGAGGTTGCTAGGATTTGTTCCAATACACCATCTGCAAACGTCCAAGCAGGGTTATTGCTATCGTCTACAGCTGATTGGTTGTAGGGTACACGACTAGCACTTCTTTGAAGATTAACCCCATCGCCAGACAAACCACCATTTGTATCTCTAGCTGGTGCCGTGGTGCTTGTTGAAGGGGTCGTACTGCTTGCATTGCTTTCTGTAGCTGAGCTTGAGCTTGCTTGACTCGTGCTAGAGCTTGAACTTGAGCTGGAAGCACTGGTTTGTTGGCTCTTGCCAAGACTAATGGCCTTATCCAAGAGTTTGTCTAGTTCTGTGTTGCCTGTCTTAATTTCTGTAAATTTAGCATCCGCCTTGGCTTTCGCATTGGTATCCAAGACACCATCCGTAATAGCTGGACTTTCAAAGAGGACATTAACATCTTGAATAGCCTTGATTTGAGTTGCTAGACTATCATATCTTGACTTAGCTAGTGTATAATCACGGCTACCTTCTAACTTATCTAGCAAGGTTTTCAATTGGCTCAATTTATCAAACTGGCTGTTTTTCAGAGCTGTCTTATTAGTATCTGTATAGAAAGTATCATAGAGATCATTGAAGTCTTTCAAAGCTGTTTGTGTCCCTTGATCATCCGAAGAGGCTGCTTGAGAAGACTGGATCTCTTGGTTTGAACGAGATACTTGACGGTAGACATAATATGTTCCAGCAAGCACAAGGATTGCAGCTACTACAGAAGCAATGATGATGACACCTTTCTTCTTAGAGCCTGTTTCAGGTTCTGTTTGAGCCGAACGTGATAGAGGTGTATAGGTCTCCTCTTCTTGTTCCTCATTTATTTCCTTAGGCTCTGTTTCTGTTAAAACGAGAGGCTCTATTTCAACATTTTCTTCATCTTGAAGCGGTGGAACAAACTGAGTAGTCTCATCATTATCTATCTCTTCAATAGATTCCTCAGCAACCAGGTCTGAATCGTCTACCTGATCAGAAGATTCACTTGATTCACGAACTTCTTGGATCATTTCCTCTAGGTTTTGAGTAGAAGCTAGCTCTTCTTTTTTAAACTGACGAGTTTCAAACTTGTCGGCTTCGATTTCTTCACGGTGCTGTTTGATGTATTTGTCTAAGATACTGTCCTCAGGTAATACTCCTGCTTCAACCTCTTCATTCTTACGAATGACTTGACCAACAGTCAAGTCTTTTGCTTCGTCAAAGTCGAATTGTGGTTCTTGATGTCCTTTTTTATGACGATCACGTCTTTTCTTACTCATGAGTTCACCTTTCTATTTTACCTCTTGGCGTTTGACACGCTGACCAAAGTATTGATACAAATCCACTTTTAAGGTCCCATTATACAGTTTTCGCTTTTTATCAGCTGGACTTCCGTACTTGCTTTCAAAAGCTTCGTCACTCGTCAGGATAAATTTACTCCACGTTTTCAGTGGTGCAAATACTTGTCCCATCTCAGCATAGAGTTTGGTAACTCCTGCATCATCAGACAAGCGTTCCCCATATGGTGGATTGGAAATGATAACGCCATTAATCTTGTCTGTACGCAAGTCCTGTACCCGCATCTGCTTAAAGGTGATATCGCCTACGACACCTGCTACTTGAGCATTTTCCTTGGCAATTTCCACCATGCGAGCATCGATATCACAGCCCATAATGTCCAGCTCAAGTTCACGATCAATTTTCTTAGTCGCCTCTGTGCGAACTTCCTGGATTGACCGATCGCTGACCCAGTTCCATTCCTCAAAAGCAAAGGAACGGCGAAGGCCAGGAGCCATCTTTCTGGCAATCATAGCCGCCTCGATACAGAAAGTTCCTGAACCACAAGTCGGATCAATCAAGGGCTTGTCTGGATACCAGTTAGATAGTTGTAAAATGGCCGCTGCCATATTTTCCTTGATAGGCGCTCCACCTTTTTCCGTACGATAACCACGTTTAAAGAGGCTAGAACCTGTCGTGTCAATCATGACCGTTGCCACATCTTTCAGAATAGATACCTCTATCTTAAACTCGGGACCAGTTTCCATCAAGGGAATTCCTTCTGGGCGGGCATAGTGTTTTTGTAATTTCTTCACAACAGCTTTCTTAGAAATAGCCTGAACACTGGGCTCGTTATGAAGTTTAGACTTCACACATTTTGCCTTTGATATCGGGAAACGCGCCCCAAGCGGGAGATAGTTTTCCCAATCTAGAGCAAAAACACCTTGAAAAAGCTCTTCAAAGGTCTTAGCTGGAAAACTTCCAACTACAATCTTGATGCGATCCGCTGCACGAAGCCAAAGATTGGTCTCAATGATTGCCTTCACATCTCCTTGGAAGCGGACACGTCCATTCTCAACCTGGCAATCATAACCAAGGTCTCGCACCTCACGTCCAACGACAGCCTCAAGACCCGCCGCAGCAGTTGCAATTAAATTAAATTGTTCTTTCATTTCTAGTCTTGCAAGACCTTTCTTTTGTTCACTTTAAAAAATGAGGTTGAGAAAGATTTCTCAGCCCCAACCTATATGCAATTTTCTATAAGCCATGTTTTGTTCCAGAAGTGACTAGGACCACTTCCTTCGATAATCATCTGTCTACCGCTAACAGCATAAATCTGCTAGCAGTCAGAGTACTACGTTCGTTTCCGTGCACTCCATGCCCCGACCAAAATTTGGGTTGCTAGCTTGAGGGGTTTACCGCGTTCCACTCTCTCTGTTTCCAGAAAGACTCCGTCACTGTGGCACTTTCAAGCCTATTCTGACCTATCCGAAGACTTAGCCATTTCGACTGCCGTAACGATTTCTCGTCCCTAGGCTTATGGATTCGCCTAGCACAAACACTACAGGCATCACAGCCTGTGCTAGCATGGACTTTCCTCATGAAAAGAGAACCTCTTCACGCGATTATCCAAAAATTGCACTCATTCCTTAGTCAATTATAAATCTTGGTTGTCTAAGATTTGCTTACCAAATACTTCTTTTTCGAGACGATTTAAGCGTTTCAAAATATCAAAGTTTGTCATTGAAGTAGAAGCCGTTACTTCAATAGAGTCTGGTTGAGTTGGCGCTACCTGTGGTTTATGAGATAATTCTTCCTTCAAATCAGCAATCTCTTGACGAAGGGATTTGACCAAAGCTGCGTAGGTTTCATAGTCCTTAATCACATCGTCTAGGAATTCATCTACCTCTGCTTTGCTGTATCCACGTACTTCACGTCCAAATTCTTGTTCAAAAATATCTTTCGCTGAAAATATAATACTTGCCATGTCTCTCTCCATTCTGGTTTACTAGTATTATTATATAAAAAAAGACAAGTAAAAATCAAGGTCAAAGGCTTACTTTTCAGGAAAATTTTCTACTATTTCATTTAAGTCCTCAAATGTTAATCTTCTTGTAACATAGTCCGCTTGATTTTTCATCATTTGGTAAAAATATCGTAACTTGGTTTCGTTTTCTTCGTCGTAAAAAAGGTAACAAGTATCTGTATTTTCCAGCAGAAATTTCTGATAATCATGTAGTTGTCCCTTGTGCTCATATTGTGGATAGGCGTATTTGACAAAATCAACCTGCTTGAACTCACTCAATTTCGCTTGATTTGCTTCATTCCAATTACTACCATGGGTTTCAAAGTCAAAAATGGTCGCCAGTTGAAATCCATAGTCTGCTTGCATGTCTTTTGCCACCTGAAGCGCCCAGTACTCAAAGCCCAAAGTCCCTGTAAAGACAAGCCAGTTCACCCCATCCTCTGCTAGACGTTCCAGGTCTCTCCGAATGGCTGTTTTTATAATACAAACGCGAATATCCTTGTCATTAAAGAGACCAAGGTCCAAGGCTGAATAGCCTAAAATCAAGGCTGATGTCATTTTTAACCCTTTCTTTGTAAATTTATGATATAATAGAGTGATGTTATTGTACCAATAAGGAGAATTATGGTCAACTATCCACATAAAATTTCATCTCAAAAGAGGCAAGCACCCCTGTCACAAACTAAAAATTTCGCAAATCGGGGAATGTCTTTTGAAAAGATGATTAATGCTACGAACGACTACTATTTGTCGCATGGGTTAGCTGTTATTCACAAGAAACCTACTCCCATCCAAATCGTACGTGTCGACTATCCCCAGCGAAGTCGAGCCAAGATTGTTGAAGCCTACTTTAGACAAGCCTCAACTACTGACTATTCAGGGGTTTATGATGGATACTACATCGACTTTGAAGCAAAGGAAACCAGGCAAAAACATGCGATACCGATGAAGAATTTTCATCTCCATCAGATCCAGCATATGGAACAAGTCCTTGCCCAGCAAGGAATCTGCTTTGTACTCCTTCACTTTTCTTCTCAGCAAGAAACCTACTTATTACCGGCTATTGACCTCATCCGTTTCTATCATCAAGATAAGGGACAGAAGTCAATGCCACTTGGATATATTCGAGAAAATGGATATAGGATTGAGCCTGGGGCCTTTCCTCAAATTCCCTACCTCGACATTATCAAAGAACATTTACTAGGTGGTAAAACAAGATGAACAAACAAACTTTTCTGCGAATAGCTAAGTATGTCAGTATCAGTCTCTTAACTGTATTTATCGCAGCTGTAATGCTTGGTGGAGGTCTCTTCCTCTACTATGTTAGCAAGGCTCCCCAACTTTCTGAAAGTAAACTAGTCGCTACAACGTCAAGTAAGATCTATGATAGCAATGACGAGCTTATCGCTGATCTTGGTTCGGAACGTCGGGTCAATGCTCAAGCAAACGAAATACCGACCGATTTGGTCAACGCTATTGTTTCGATTGAGGACCATCGCTTCTTTAATCACCGAGGAATCGACACGATCCGTATCCTAGGTGCTACCCTTCGAAACCTTCGTGGTGGTGGAGGTCTGCAAGGAGCTTCAACCTTGACGCAGCAGTTAATCAAGTTAACTTATTTCTCTACGTCAACTTCTGATCAAACCCTTTCTCGTAAGGCCCAGGAGGCATGGCTCGCCGTTCAGCTAGAACAAAAAGCGACTAAACAAGAAATCTTGACCTACTACATCAACAAGGTTTACATGTCAAACGGTAACTACGGAATGCAGACAGCTGCCCAAAGTTACTATGGCAAGGATCTCAAAGATCTAAGCATTCCTCAATTGGCTCTCCTTGCTGGTATGCCTCAGGCTCCAAACCAGTATGACCCCTACTCGCATCCAGAAGCCGCTCAAGAACGTCGTAATCTCGTACTCTCCGAGATGAAAGGGCAAGGTTACATTACAGCTGAGCAATATGAAAAAGCGATTAATACTCCGATTACAGATGGACTTCAAAGTCTAAAATCGGCTAATAGTTATCCTCCATATATGGATAACTATCTCAAAGAGGTAATCGATCAAGTCGAACAAGAAACAGGCTACAACCTCTTAACGACTGGTATGGATGTCTACACCAACGTTGATCCTAAAGTTCAACAACATCTCTGGGATATCTACAATACCGACGAGTATGTCAACTATCCAGATGATGAAATGCAAGTAGCTTCAACGATTGTGGACGTGACAAACGGAAAAGTCATTGCTCAGTTAGGTTCTCGTCACCAATCAAGCAATGTTTCCTTCGGGATCAACCAAGCTGTGGAAACCAACCGTGACTGGGGTTCTACCATGAAGCCAATCACAGACTATGCTCCTGCTTTAGAGTATGACATCTATGACTCAACTGCTTCGATTGTACATGATGTCCCTTACAATTATCCTGGAACAGATACTCCTGTTTACAACTGGGATAAAAGTTACTTTGGAAACATCACCATCCAATATGCGCTCCAACAATCACGGAACGTTACTGCTGTAGAAACCTTGAACAAAGTCGGTTTAGATAGAGCCAAGACCTTCCTGAATGGACTCGGCATCGACTATCCAGATATGCATTATGCCAACGCGATTTCAAGTAACACGACTGAGTCAGACAAAAAGTATGGAGCAAGTAGTGAGAAAATGGCTGCTGCTTACGCTGCTTTTGCTAACGGTGGTATCTACCATAAACCAATGTATATCAATAAAATCGTCTTTAGCGATGGTAGCTCAAAAGAATACACTGACCCCGGTACTCGTGCTATGAAAGAAACAACTGCCTATATGATGACAGAAATGATGAAGACTGTCTTGGCATACGGAACGGGTCGTGGTGCTTATCTCCCTTGGCTACCTCAAGCTGGTAAGACTGGTACATCAAACTATACAGACGATGAAATTGAAAACTACATCAAAAATACTGGTTATGTCGCTCCAGACGAAATGTTTGTTGGTTATACTCGCAAATATTCAATGGCTGTATGGACAGGTTACTCAAACCGCCTTACACCTATCGTTGGTGATGGCTTCTATGTTGCCGCCAGAGTTTACCGTTCAATGATGACTTATCTGTCTGAGGATAACAATCCTGGCGATTGGACCATGCCAGAAGGCCTCTATCGAAGTGGTGAGTTCGTCTTTAAAAACGGTGCTCGTTCTGCATGGACTACTCCTGCTCCGCAACAGGCCCCAACAACTGAAAGTTCGAGCTCAACATCTGAAAGTTCAACTTCACAGTCAAGCTCAACTACTTCAAACACAAATAATAGCGAAAACAATAATACCAATAACCAGCAACCAAATACAACGCCTGGTCAACAAAACCAGAACCAAAATCAGAATCCTCAACCAGCACAACCCTAACATTTATCACCCGGATTTTTCTGGGTGATTTTTTCATAGCACTATTGCATTTATGTGTTTAACAAAGAGGCTGGGACAAAAAGATTTTGATTTTAGGAATTCTTTATTCTAAATTTTTAAAATCGATAGATTAGACAAAAAAGCGAACAAGACCGAATCCTGAATGTCAGATAACTCGTTTTGTTCGCTTTTTATATTTAAGGTTAGACTTTTGTCCCAGCCTCTTTTCTGTACTATAAACCTCATTGGGAAAGATAGGAAACGGATTTCGTAATCTTGTTAAGAGGTTTTACTAAATACTAGTCTTTCTTTGTTTTTGCTACAAAGAGAGCAGATAGAGCTAGGCTAACACCTGCTAGGAAGAGGGCTGTGTCAGATTGGCTCTCACCTGTTGCTGGCAAGCTTTGTTCAGCTGTTTCTGGTCTAGCACTTTCTTGTTTATAATCTGGAGTTTTACCCTGATCAGAAGCTAAAGAGCTAAGTTTAAACTCAGGTTTTTCAACTGTCGGAGCAGCTTGGTCACCTACTGTTGAGATTGGGCCTGTGTACTCTGGTACTTCATGTACTGCTGCTTCAGCTGCATTGACACCACCTGTGAATTCAGGAACCTCCAGAACTGGTGGTTGCTCTTCACCCTTGCTTGATTGAACCGATTCTTCTGTTAATTCTTGATAAAAGCTAGCCAATTCATAAAACTCAGCCTTGCCACCTTCCCAGACTAATTTGACATCTAGAAGAGTGCCACCATTTCGGATAGCGAAGGTTTGGAGGCTTGATGTAATGGCACCGAGGTCTAGCCAGCTGTCTTGCCCATCCTTAAGTGTTCTCGCAAGAACACGTGCTTGCGCTCCTTCAGGAAGACTGGAGACAAGACGAAGGTGGTTAGCTTTGGTTGGTTCGGATAAGTGATATACCAATTCGCCCTTGTCTTTTTCAGACTTGTAGCTGGTCAAGACTTTGCCGTCTACAAGATTATTATAAAGGTTGCCTTGGCTTTCTCCACTACTTCCTTCTACTGTTGGATCATTGATTGGTTTGACAAACTCACCATCGTTGATGACCAATTCTGTAAAGCCTACAAAACGGGCATCATAGTCTGCCGTATAGAGGACACGGAGATAGTTAGCTTTGACTGGTATCGTCAATTCACCTTCGATGTAGCGATTTCCTGGCATCTTAGAATCATGTGTCCAACCATCTGTCAATGAATCATCGTGTTGGCTATTGGCCACACCATCTCCTACTGTAACGACATCTGTCCAAGTTTTACCGTCTTGGCTGACTTGGATCTTACCATCACGAAGGTAGTTTTGAGTTCCGTCTTGGATGTAGGCTCTGATTTTCTTGATGGTACGTTCGCTACCAAGTTTCAAGGTTACGTGACCATCTTTATGGGCGTAGTCTGAAAACTCAACGAAATTGTTGTAAACACCGTCAAACAATTGATCTAGGTTGTTCAGCTTACGAACATCATTGCTTCCGTATGTTGGATGAATGTCCATAGTTGTAGATTCTAGTTTGCTTGGTTGTACTTCTTTGGTTGTCACAAGGAGAGAAGTGGCTGTCACAGCTTGTTCCTGATCTGTTTTATTGACCAGACGAACATAACGTACCAAGTGGGTTGCGACAGCTCTGTCTGTCAACTGGCTAGCTGGCGTCCATTCTTGCGCATTTGCAGAGTATTCTAGGCTAAGAGCAGGGTTGGCCTGACCTTTGAGCTGGATGCTCTTGATTTGATGGATACGGTCAAGCTTCATTCCTAGGTAGCTATGAGCAGGGAGTTTGGTTCCAGCTGGAATTTGAAGCTCGTAACTGCCCAAGCTATCCACTACTGGCGTTTCCTTCAAGGATTCCACGTCGGTGTCTGTTAACTCACTATTTCCAGAGCGTGTCTCAACAGAGAAGTCTTGGATACGCCACCAGAGGTCAAGAGCCTTGGTATTGCGGACTCGGATGTAACGAGCATTGATAGCTCTGGTCACTTCCTTAGTTTGTTCTCCTGATAGGCGATCCAACTCTTGCCATGAAGTTCCATCTGTAGAGTACTCAAGTACACCTGCAGCAAGCTTATCACCCGTTCCTTGGCGGAGTCGTACTTTAGTGACTGACTTGACTTCACCGAGGTCAAGTTGTGCCCAGGCATCTACTGGAGTCGTATTGCTACCGTCAGCATTTGCCATCATGGCTTCTGTATTGTCCTTGCCATCAGTGATTTGACGGGCTGAGGTATTTAGTTTGTAAACTAAGTTTGAGCTTAGACTGACTGTCGTTGCTTGTTGGCTACGATCTTTTTCAACTGGACGGTTGACTGCAATTTCCTGAACTGCAAACCAAGTGTTCTCGCGATCTGCTGTCGCAATCATGCGAACTGCCTTGGCCTTGATAGTGAGATTTTCAAACTTAAGAAGGGATTCATTTCCGACATAGCTTGGCTCTTTCAAGGTTACCCAGTTATCATTTTCATCTAGATACTGCACTTCTGCCTTACTAAAAGTATCATTTGGATTAGCCTGAGTTCCCATAGCAAAGGTCAAGGTTTGAATCGCTACTGGTTTGTTGAACTTCATACCAATATAATCACCTGTCTTGATGCTATTTGGTGATTTAATAATCGCATGAGTTGCCAAATCGCCATCCGTTACTTCTGCTAAACCACCTTCTACACCTGTTCGATTGGTGATAAAGGTACTGATGATTTGATCTGGATGCAAGACTTTTTGAACTTCAGACGCTAGAACTTCTTTCAAGGATAGGATAAATGGACGAATATGTTGAACACCCAATTCAGCTTTTTCCATATGGTCTACATAATGGAAGGTGTGAGTTTGAGACTGTTCGTACAATTTCAAACCTTTATAGTAGCTATCCCAAAGTTTGGCTGCATCGTTTGTAGCCATGGCTTCAGTTCCTGTAAGGAAAGCATCTAGGGCATTCATTTGGTCGATTGCATTATCCAACCAATAGTGGATTTGGGCAACCATCTTTTTATCGCCTGATGCTTTATAGAGTTCAGCTGCTTCTTTAATCTTGGCAAATTCTGCACGCAAGGCTGCACGTTCAGCAGTCACATCCTGACCTGCTTTGAGCTTGGTCATGAAGTCTGTTAATTTTGGAGCTAAGTCTACAGATTCTTCTAGTTTGACGACACGATTATCCATGTTTTGGTTGACCATGTGCTTACCAAGTTCGCGGAAGGCTGCTGATACCTTACTATCTTCAAAATGACCATTTTCTACAAAATTGAAGGCAATATCATTGATTTTCTTAGCTTCTTCTTCTGATTTCCACTGTTTCCATGAGTATTGAGCTCCTGCAAAGAGGGCAATCTTAGATGGTTCAGACTGTTGCATTGGGTTCAACATGATACCAGATAGCAAGCTTGGATCTACATTTGGATGAAGGAATTTCTCACCACCACCTAGAATCAAGTGTTGTTTAGAGTTATCTGTTACAGGCCAGTTAATCCAAAGTGAAACTGGGTGATAAATCTTGCCACCTGCGGATAGATTGTTCTTGAGAGTTGAAAGGAAGCTTTCAGAGACTTCACCCCAAATCTTACCACCCGTCAAGGTCATGGATGTTGAACTTGGGAGATTTTCATTGAGGGATTTCAACTCATCTTCACGTCCATTACCCCAATACTGGCCAGGAACAAAGATCATTTCTTTACGAAGACCGCTGTAAGTTCCCTGCATTTCAGTCAACCACTTGGTCATATCTTGCATCAAGCGGTTGTAGCTATTGTAGCCTCCGACTGGGCTTGGAGCATCATCTGCAAGGATACCAAATTCGCGGACACCCACTTTCATCAACTGGGTAAATTTGGCCTTGATGGTTGCCAAATCTTCTTGGTAATGCGCTTCATTGCCAAAGCGGATGCGGTTGTTCATGAATGGATGGATGGTCCAGACATAGCGTGTTTTACTTTGATTTCCGACACGAGCAAGTTCACGGATTTCAGCTAGTTTTTCTTCTGGATAGAGTTCACGCCATTTCTTGTTGTGGTATGGATCATCTTTTGGTGCAAAGAAGTATTGGTTCAATTTCAAATCGCCGCCATAACGCATGAGCTCTGCACGATCGGCATTCGACCATGGATTTCCATAGTAACCTTCGATGAAACCACGGTTCTTGAGCTCTGCGTAATCTTCTACTGTCACATTGCGAAGGACTGGTACTTGGCTTTCCTTGAGCATGTGTTTCAAGGTTGTCAAACCATAGAAAACTGCATCAGTGTCTTTTCCGACGATGGAAATCGAATTATCCTTGATGCTCAAGACATAGGCGTCAATCTTGTCAAAGAGACCTGCTGAAACATTGGACAAGTTTTGTTCTGCTTGTGAGTCTTGTCCATGCACCCCAAGATAGATATTGGTTGCACCAGCGATTGCCGCCTTACCAGTTGTATAAGATACTTGATTGTCCTGCAAGACACTCTTCAAGCGATTACGAGTATAGATATCGAGTTGATCGCCCATAACCAGATTGACTTGCTTACGAAGGGCTGTGACACCTTCGCCATAAGTCACTTTTTGTGGAGTTGGGAAGACCTTGTACTCTTTCTTGAGATAGTCTGCGCTCTTGCTGGCAGCTTCAATGCTGTCTTCGCTAGCTGGTTTACTTGCAGTGAATTGATCTGCCAATTCAACTGTTCCATCACCTGTTTGGTCTACTTTTGGTTTTTCAGGTGTAGTTGGTTTTTCTGGTTGACTTGGTGCAGGCGTTTCTTGCTCTTCTTTGACAGGTTTCAATAGATGAACTTCAGCTGCACTTGCAAAGCCACCAACGCCTTCCAATACTTTCAACTCGATCTTATTGGTATCTACCGCCGCAAAGTTGACTGTTTTTTCCTGGGCGTTGTTGTCCCAGTTTCCTTCTGAAACCTTAACCATTTGACCATCTTTTTGTGCGTAGATTTCGTAGCGCGTCACAACACCATTTCCACCACCTGGACGTGGGAGATAAGTCAAGCCATTGACTTTTTCAGCTTCTTTCAAGGTCATAGTAAGAGTGTATGGCGCAGTGTCACCAGTCCACTTAGTATGCCAGAAGGTATTTGGATCATTGTCAAAGGCCTTTTCAACAGCGCCTTCAGTCGCGTTTCCTGGAAGTTGCTGACTGCTTGCGGTTGCAGTAATCTTATCATTTGAAATCAAACGAGGATTTACAAATGGTTTGTCTGACAACTCTGCACTATGCAAGATTCCTTTGAAGCCACCGATGCTTTCAAGCGGTAGTACCAAGCTATTGTGGGCAAAACGAGGGTGGGCCGGGTTCGCGATACGCTCAATCTTTTCACCATCCACATAGACTTCGGTTGTCTGTGGTTTGGTCACGATAGAGATTTGATAACGTTTATTCTTTTCAAGTTTTTTCTTGAATTGGATATGGAACTGTTCAAATTGATAAGCAAGATAGCCGTCTTTATCAGCTAGATAGATACGGTTGTCCCCACTTGTTGAGAAGGTTTGTTCTCCGTCTCCAGTGACAGTTACATCAAACTTCAAGACATGACTTGGACCAACATCACCAGCCAATCCTTCGATACTGCTGTCTTTCTCAAAAGCCAATCCCTGCTCGCTTGTCTTCACCTTCTTGCTCGCATAGTTCTTGACTGTTTCAGGATTGATGGTAAACAAGTCGCTTTGATCAATCTCTTTATCAGGATTTGACTGTGGCGCATAAGGGCTCGTTGGTAGGGTGCGTTCTGCAAAGGTCGCAGCTACACGGTCAGATCCCCAAGTGCGCTCTGCAGTGGTTTGCATGCTCTTGAAGAAGCGTTTAAAGATATCATAAGAGGTCAAACCTGTCTCATGAAGGTCAATATTGTCATTCCAAACTGCGTGACCACCACCAAGGATACTTGGATGAGAAGCTGGTAGAAGTGGACCTCCACCTGTTCTAAAATCATTCGGTGTCCAGCTATTGTACTGACGTTCGTAGTTAGCATAGTCCCCGTAGGCCGCTTGACTATTGCTTCCACTTGGCACACTATAGGTCGGCACATCTGTGATGTTGATAATCTTAGCTCCCTGAGCAATGGCTTCATTTGGTCGTTGCCATCCGATACTCCAGATATCAACCTCTACTCCGTTCCAATCAACAGGAGTGTTCCCACGTTTCGCACTGAGTGAGCCCCAGATACGAGGGGTGTAACCTTTAGACTTGATATATTGGGTCAAATCATTGACATAGCGACGGTAACTTTCTCTGCTGCCATAGTATTCATCCGTTCCAATATGAACAGTGGATACCCCATGAAGTGGTGCATCTGGACCATCGAGAAGTTTGTCATAAACTGATTTGACAAATTTAAGAGTTTCTTCGTACTTGTTATCCAAGTCTAGCATGGCAACACGTTCAACATTGTGTTTGCCAGCATAATCACTCAAACTACCTTGATACATGAGGTCTGGGCGAACTTTGACAAAGGATAAGGCGTGACCTGGTGTGTCAATTTCTGGTACTAGGTTGATATGCAAGGTCTTGGCAAGTTTAATCAGATTTTGCATTTCTTCCTTGGTATAATGCTCATCTGATGTCAATTTTTGACCATTCTTACCGACAATGTCTGTCTCCACACGGAAACCAGTCTTGGCATGTTCAAGAACATACTTGAGTTCTTCTTCTGGTGTTAAGCTCTTACCTGCCAAGTGTTCCTTGAGGAAGATATAGTTATCATTAAGGTGCAACTGCAAGTCGTTCATCTTGTAGTAAGCCATGTTGAGCATGATGTCTACAAGAGTGTCATAAGGGATAAATTTACGACCTGTATCTAGCATAAAGCCACGGTGGCTGAAACTTGGGAAATCACGAATTTCACCATTTTGTAGGTCTGTTTCTCCCATTTGAAGAAGAGTACGAGTGGCGTAGAAGGCTCCTGTGTTTGTGGCAGCTTCGATGGTAATCACATCATTTTGGATAGTGATGCCGTAGCCTTCCTTACCGTAACCTTTGTTTTCAACCTTTTTAAATTCGATTCGTTTTTGAGCCTGCTTGTCACCTGTTGCTACTTCCAATCCACGGCTGGCAAGGTCTGACTGATAGAAGGTTGCAGCCTGATCAAAGCCAGAATCTCCTGTCGCAAGGCCTGTATCTGAAGTGATAGAAGATTGGCCTTCTTTCCCATACCATTGTTGAACAGCTGGTGCTACTTTTGGTTTCACACCCACACCTTCGTCCTGATGTAGCCCCTTGATGACTACTTCAAATTCCTTAGTGAAAGTATGACTGTTTCTGATTTGTTGGACCATGACCTTGACGCGTTGATCTGTCAGAGGTTTATGGATGTGATTTTGAAGGTCAATTACACCTTGTTTATTGCTTCCGATGAGACTGACTTTTCCTGGTAAAGTTGGTAAGACAAGAGACTGTCCATCTTCTGCTACTGTTAGTTCGGTTACTTGGCGGATATCCGTTACCTTACTATGGTCCGGAACGTTAGAATAAGCTCGAATTTCTTGGATACCAACGTTTCTCCAGTTCATGGTTCCCGCTTGGTAATCATTGACCTCCAATTTGAGATACTTAGCTTTGATACTTTCAGCTAGATCTACTTTCTCATCTAAAACAGGTTCTCCAGTCTTGGTATGAGCGAGTTTCCATTGTTTTTCTCCATTAACCCCCACATCTTCTTGGCCTGCGTAATAGAGACTCCAAGATTTGATATTTGGATCATTTTGCCCATTACGGAGGCGACGATCCCAGTCTATTTCTACATGCTTGATAAGGGTAGTTTTTGGAAGAGTCAATTCGAAGGTTGGTTTTGGTACATCTTTGTCCGTAGCCCAACGAGTATTGTCATCTCCATCGATGGCCTTATCTGCAGTAAAGTTGGTCCCAGTCTCATAGTTGCTCGCCTGAGCAGTAGCACCCTCGAGATGGTTGACATCTTCTCTATCTTCGATTGTCTTTTCAGCTGGTTTTACTGCTGGTGTAGTGGTTTCCGCAGGTTGATTTTCTGCCTTTGGTGTTTCAACCGGTTTGGGCATTTCTGCTGGCTTGGGACTTGCAGGACTTGTCTCTGGTTTTGCCTCTTCACTTGCTGCAGGATTGGTTCCCTCATCAGTCGCTGGAGTTTCTTCACGACTTGTGTCTGTTGCAGCTTCTGCATCTGCTTTTTCAAGCGCAGCGGCTAAATCATCTGGTAGCTTATCCAAGGCTTGAACATGAGTGATACTTCCCTCTGTCTCTGAAGGTGTTGCTGTTTCTGCCGCCTGAACCATATTGGCGCCAAAGATACTAGCACCAATCATAACGGAGGCTGCACCGATTGCAAATTTTCTTATACTATAGTGACAGCGTTTCTCAAAAAAATGTCTATCCATCTTTCTCCTATTCCTTTCATCCGCATACATGAGTAAGCGGTATCATTTCTCCTTTGAAAAAGGAGAGAACCAAGAGGTCCTCTCCGGCTGTTTGTTCCTTTTTGATTCGAGTTGCTTTGAACAGCTGAAATCAAATCTCATTAATCTTCTTTACGTTTTGTCACAAGAACCGCAGCAGATAAAGCGATGCTCACACTTGCTAAGAAGAGGGCTGCTTCTGAACCATGTTCTCCTGTAGCAGGAAGTTTCTCTTCTTTATCTTCCAGAGTTTTGGTATCAGCTACTGGGCTTGGAGTAAGCAGGTACTCAGGTTTTTCAACTGTTGGAGCTGCTTGATCTCCAGCAGTAGCCAATACACCTGTGTAGGCTGGTTTCTCGTTTACCAAGGCTTGAACCGCATTAACTCCGCCCTTGAACTCAGGAACCTCATGTACAGCTGCTTCTGCTGCATTGACGCCGTCCTTGAACTCAGGGACTTCATGTACAGCTGCCTCTGCTGCATTAACTCCGCCCTTGAACTCAGGGATTTCATTGACAGCTGCTTCTGCTGCATTGACTCCTCCCTTGAACTCAGGTACATCAAGAACTGGTGGTTGCTCTTCACCCTTGCTACTTGTTGGAGCGTCTGGTTTCGTAGCAGAATCTTTTAATTGGTTGAGATAGTCTGCAAAGTAGGCAACCATTCTTTCCGTCAAGAGATGGTTATCTGTCGCATATTTCATGCTTGCCTGAACTCCAGTCACTTCCTCTTGATTGTCTTTGTCTGTTAATTTCTGCGCCTTAGCTAAAGCTGCTTCATATCCAGACATGTCAAGCGGTGTTTCTGCTACCTGTGGACGGGTAAAGATGAGTTCCGCCGCAGATTGGTATTTATCGCCACCATCTCCGTAAGTCTTGGTACCCGTAAAGACAATTTTCTTAGCCTTGATTGTCTTGCCAAAATCAATGTCTTTTGGCTTGTTGTTATCGGGCCAATCAGTTGCAGTGAAGGTATGTTCCTTACCAGACTCATCTGTCACAACAAGTTTTACATCACGCAAGTTACCATTCGATCCTGAACTACGTGGCACATAACGAAGGCCTGTGATTTCAGTTGGTTCCTTCAAGACCATGGTTGCAGGCTTGCCTACATCTCCTCCATTCCAAGATGTATGCCATAGACTAGACACATTACCATCAAAGGCATTCTCTAGGCCTTCACCTGGTTGAGCTGGCGCATCCAAACTTTCAAAGTCTTCTGCTACCAAGGCTGTCTTCTTCTGAACCAAAGCATTCTTCAAGGCTTCAATCTTAGCAATCTCCGCACGAGCTTCTTCCACGCTAATGTCATCATCTGCCTGACTGAGGTTAAAGACCGCCTCTTTCAAAGCATCCATAGACTCTTTCGTATAGTTGGTCATGGCAACCGTTGGCAAGTAGTTCTTCAGAGCATTTTCTGTCAACATCTTACCTGTTAGGGTAATTTCCTCGATGTGAAGATTGTCCATCATGAAGTCGTTGTAACCACGGAAGTTGGCATTTCCACCAGCATCACCACGAGTATTGCTTGCATTGCCAGTTGAGTAGATACCTACCCAAGTATCACCTGTTTCTGCACCAGTCACGAGGAAGGTTACCTTCTTGGCTTTCTTAGAATCTGTCCAAGTATTTGGCAATTCATGCATTTCCAAGTTGCTTGCTTGACTACCACGACGACCTGACTGGAATTCTCCCTTGCCGATGACAAAGGCATAGGTATTGTCAGAGCCTGCTTCGTATTCAAAGGTTACACGATAAGTTTTACCTGCTTCAAAGCGGAAGTTTTGCGGAATGGTTTGGTAAACCAAGTTACGACGGCTCACTAGTCCATTTGTCTTCAATGACCAATTTCCATCGATAACATCATCAACTTTCTTACCGTTCCAACCACGCTGTGTATATGGATCGTGTTTTTCAGACAAGTGAGTGCGGTTGTCTTCGACACCTTCGACACCACCTACTACAAATGGGAAGATACCTTGAGCTACATTTTCAAAGTCTTGTTTAAATGTTCCTTTACCTGTATCATGCTTGTCTCCGTACATGCTTGAATTGTTTTCAAAGGTACGAATTTCATCAAAGTATGTTGCTTCATCACCAGCTTCACGACTCAATGTCAAAGTAACATTTGATACGTCCGATCCAGTTGTAAAGAAGGCATACATATTTTGGAAGTAACTTGTATCATCAACTGTAGCATTGTCACGACGATTGTTATGAGCATATGCTTTGATATAGTTGAGAGCGAGTGACTTATTGGTATAAGTAGTCACTTCTTTCTCGCCAGTATTCACTGTGATACTTGCCTTAGCATTACTACGGTTATCAACACCGACATAAACCGCATACTTGGTATTTGGTTTCAAGCCAGTCAGTTTCTGAGTAAGGCTGACCTTGCTCTTATTGCCTTGGATACGAAGCATTTCATTTGCGCCCTGTGATTTGACAATTTCTGCCTTAGAAGCATCACCAGAAATGGTCCAGTGTTTCAAAGTTCCACTGTTAAATCCTTGGTCATAGATGTGCATGCCTTCGCTCCATGACATTTCAGGATTGGTTTGTTTTGAACGGTAGAGAACATATGGTTGATTTGCTAGAAGGTCTAGGGTAATCTTGCCATCTTTTACAGTTAGTTCTTGCTCTTCTGTCTTACCTTGGTCAGTTAGCTTGTAAAGGTAAACCTTGCTATTTGCCCAATCGCTTGGAAGTGTCCAAGTTGTTGCACCGGCCTGCGTATTGAAGTAGTACATTTTTTCCTTATCAGTAGGAAGTTTCTTACCATTGGCATCCCAGTTCCAAGGAGTCAAGTAAGCTGAACCATCTTGGATGACACGTCCATTGAGCGTTACTGTACGTTCGCGGTATTGCGGGCTATTGACATCGTTTGACTTACGAGTCACAACTATTTTATTGTTGTCCGCATCTACCAATTCCACTCGCATTTCTGGAGTCCATTTATAGGTGCTACCGTTATCAGACATGGTAACTGGTGTACCATTTTCCCATTTACTTACAGTGAAGTGTTGGAAGTACTTAGTCATGACATCATGGGCAAAGAGGTTAGTCACGTAGCCATTGTAGTCACTTCTTCCTTGCCAGCCTTCAAAGTCTTTCATGCTGTAGCCACCTAGAAGTGGGTAGTTGGCGGCACCACCGTAACTTCTGTAATCCCCAACCCAAGAATCTTTTTGGTGGTTGCGGATAAAGCGTGTGATGGCACTGTTGATACCTTTATTAGTGTAGCCACCATAGGTCAAGTCAGCTGCCCAGTGTTGGAAGGTAGAGTCGTATTCACCACCATGGCCCCACTCAATCGCAAAGCGCCAGCCTTGTTTGTTGATTTCTTTAGCAAGAACGTGG
Organism: Streptococcus oralis; assembly: GCF_001578935.1. Lineage (GTDB taxonomy): Bacteria > Bacillota > Bacilli > Lactobacillales > Streptococcaceae > Streptococcus > Streptococcus oralis_R. The sequence continues at coordinate 1,213,803 of NZ_KQ969521.1, forward strand.
GTAGCCCAGGCACCGTTATCACCTGATTGGCCATTGCCCCAAACGTCCACATAGATAAAGTCAAGACCATCACCAAGTTTTTTCTTCAAGTCTTCCCAGCGAGCCAAGCGTCCATGTGCTAGGTCATAAGCAGCATCAATGTTGATACCTTGGTCTAGCCAGTTCCAACCATAGCTGTAGCTTCCATCTGGATTCTTACGAAGAATATTTTCATTAAAGTATTTCGACTCAGGATAGGTTTCAGAAGCGTTAACGTGGATACCTAGATGAGCTCCATATTTCTTCGCTTTTTCGATCAAGGTCTTGAAGTCTTCGACACCACCAATACGTTTACCAATATCAGCATAGTTCAAGTGACCAGAGTCGTGACCTTCACTACCATATCCTTTAAGGAGAACACCTTGCCCAAGACCATCTGTGTGGAGATTGATCTTCTTGATACCATCCAAGGTCATAAGGAATGGGTTTTGTGCTTGAGAACCAAAGTTCATCGCGATACGATAAGCAGTGATATCCTTAACTTTTTCCCAACCTTGAGGGTTGTTCATAATGCTACGATAAGCAATGGCACCATCTTGCCAGTCCACTTTATTATCCGCATTGGCGTCTTCGGTGATAACAACCTTGGCACTTGGAAGTTCCTTGGTGTATTCTGGGAAGACAATGCCCTTATAAGCTTTTTCCCATTGCCATTCAGAGCTATGAATTCCGACATAGTTGGCATTTCCAACTGTTCCTTTATAGGCTGTCAAACGAGTCCAGTCATTAGAGCCACCACCGTAGCTGTTTTGAGAATTACTCCAAACACCTGCAGCAAGCTTATCTGTAGAAACGAATCCATACATGTAACCCTTAGCCAAGTCTTTCATTGGATTGGTTACATCGATATGATCATCTCCGCTAACATGGGTATTGTTTGACATGGTTGCCCCGTCAAACTTGGCACCAGATTGATCACTCGAAACAGAGACCAAAGCATTGCCAAGGAAACTAATCGTAGAAAGCAGTTTTCTTTCATCATCAATCTTTTGACCTGGAGTGACTTGATTGTGGTTGACAATCTTGGTCACATCAAAGTGCAATTGATTGTCCACAACTTGCAAGCGTACTGTCATTTCCGCATTGATAAGATTAGCATCATCGCGAAGCTTCATCACGTACTCTGCTGTTGTCTCATTGATTTTTTTGTAAGTAACTTCAGGTGTAACTTCGTGTTTGTTGATAAATACTTTATTGAATTGTTGGACTTGTCCTGGCAAAGTATGCCCGTTCAAACTATATTCTTTAATACGTGGGAAGGCTTGGTCGATTACTGCCTTGAGGACCTTAGACTGAATCGTATCATAAGTCACCTTGCTATCGTCAACAACTGGACCTGTTTCTTTCTGGGCAGGAGTATCATCTGCTTTCACGCCTTCTTGATTGTCTGTTTTAACGCTGACAACTGTATGCTCATTGCCATAGGAACCAGCTTTTAGGACGATTTTCTTCTCATTTTTGAGAGTTTCATTAACAGCCGCTGGCAAAGTGACCGTATCAAAGAGTTTCTCATCATTATTCGTTGCATTGAGTTGTCCATCTGACTTGAGGGTAATTGATAGGCGGTTAATTGATCCTGTCTCAGGCGCTGCTACACGTCCCCCCTTATACCAGGTGCTATCGGTTGGAGATTTATACTCCCAGAACCAGCCATCTTTATCATAACCAACAAAAACATTGTTCTTGGTGTCTTTAAATTTCAAGAAAACACCAAAGCGTGATTTGCCCTTTTCAGAATCATCTTTAAAGGTTAAATCAACCGTCGCATTTCCATTAGCATCAACTGTCAATCCTTGTTTTTCAAACAAGGCTGGTTTATCGCCATTATCGTTCTGTGCAGTTGAGGACAATTGATTGTAGCGAACACCCTTTTCTTCACGAACCGTAACTGTTCCTTGTTGCTCTTTATTCGCTACCGTTTGCCATTCAGGAGTTACTGTCTTAGGTGTTTCAGGTTTAGCAACTGCAGGTTTATCCTCTTTTGGTTTTTCTTCAGCCGGTTTTTCTTTCTCTTCCAAGTCTGCTGGTTTCACACTTGAAATTCCCTTCATGTGGTCTTGGATCCATTTTAGTTGAGCTGGTGAGAAGAGAATACCGCCGCTCCGTTTTCCAACTACACCATTTTGGTGAACACCGACTAGTTTACCTTCTGTATCAAAGATACCGCCACCACTAGCACCCGGTTTCCCTCCTTGGTAACCAATCCCTTGGACACCTTCTCCGTATGGTTCTGCAAAATCAACCGTAGTATTGACAATCGGATTCAATTTCCCTTCTGGATAACCAAAGACATGGAGCTTATCTCCGATTTTCTTAACTACTGGTTTTTTAGTTACTTCAACAGGCGTATTTTCGAGAACTGTACGCAATCTCACAAGGGCCAAATCATTTTTGAACCCCTTCAGGTAGCCTTCACGATCCCAATGAATGATATCTTTCTTGCTAAACTTGACATCTGGCAGTCCCGGATAAGAGATACTATAGATATCTCCATCCCCTTGATCATTGTCCACAACCTTACGGATAGTACCGTCTTGGCTATCCTTGATAAAGTTATGAGAAACCGTCAAGACAAGATCTTTGGCAACGACAATACCGCTGCCTTCTCCTGATGGCATCTTGATCTTAACAGTCGCGCCGTAGTTTAATTCCCCATTGGTAGTCTTAGCCACATCTTCTGGGACGAGCTTCCCAGTATCTTGGGCCAATTGATCCTTGTCAACTTCGTGCCCATTGTCTTCAGCTTTCTCCAACTTATCTTCTAGTTCTTTTGACAGATTGCTTGGCTTTTCAGACTTTTCTTTTTCTTGAGCCAACAACTCTTCTTCTGTTTGTGGGCCTTCTGTAGTCTCAGCTGAACCAGGATTCTGAGCGGCAGCTTCCTTGTCAAAATCGTGCCCCTCATCACTAGCCTTCTTATCCAAATCAGCCAGTTCACTTGGCAAATTTTCTATTGAACCAACTCTTGCTTGATCAGCCAAAACTGGGGCAGCCGCAAAGAAAGTCGCTCCAATCATCACCGAAGCTACCCCAAGCGTAAACTTACGAATACTGAACTTACAGCGTTTTTCAAAAAGTTGTTTTTTCATGAACTCCTATATCCTTTCATCATTTAGTAAGCGTTTACATTTCTTTTTTAAAAAATACTCCTTTCCCTAGAAAGTGCAATGCTTAACCGAATACATCAAAATATTTATATTTTTAATATATCAAATAATAAAAAAGAATGCAATAGGGAAAAGTAAAGTTTATCAAAAATTTTTCTTTTTTAATTCGTAAGAGTAAAAATGAAAAACTTGCTTTGAAGGCCTTAAAAGAGACGACAGTGAAAATCTTAAAAATCATAAAAACGCATAATCCCAAGTGTTCAAAAACTTGAAATTATGCGTTTTATCATGGAAAATCTTACTGGAATTTTTCCTCAAAGTAAGTTTTTTTCCAATATGTTCTTATATTTTTTAAAGTTATTTCACATGGTTTGCGAGATCTTCTTGAGCCTTTTTATTTGACTCTTCTTTTTCTTTCAACCATTTCTCTTGAGCCTTTTGGTATTCATCTGCTGTCACTGCCTTATCTTGAAGTTCCACATATTTGTACAAGAGTGGCTCACTAGTTCCTTTATTACCAGAAAAGGCAAATGGTATCGTGAATGGTACGATTCTAGACAAGATTGGACGTCCTGTTTGAGAAGTAGTTGGAATGATGAGAGCACTGTCTGTTAGCCATGCTTGGGCAGCTGCATATTTTTCATACCGTTTTGCCACATCGGTTTTTTCATTTCCCGCATCCACAATCATCTTTTCATAATCTTCCAAACCAACTTGCTTAGCCGCAGCGTTGTTTGTCCCAGAATCAAATCCTAGATATGTTTTCGTATTTTCTCCTACAGAAGGCTTGATAATATCAAGATAAGTAGATGGATCGATATAGTCTGGAGACCAACCAATATTATCTGAAAGATCCCAATCTTCTCCTGCTGCTGATTCTGCAAAGTAAGTTACATTCAATAAATCATCCTTTTGCAATTGTTGAATATCAATCACAACATTATCAGCACCTAATGTTTCTTCCAAGGACTGCTTCATAGATTGGACGCGTTGTACTTTGGTCGTCGCAGTTTGATCCACTGGCATATCTAAATGAATTGGAAATTGAACACCCTCAGCTTGAAGAGCGGTTTTAGCCTTAGCAAATTCTGCCTTAGCCTTTTCTGGATTATAGAGACCATCCTGTGCATCTGCTAAGTTAATGTCTTTCCATTCATCACCATAGGATATGAGTTGTTCTCTCACCATATCACCAAAATTCTTGCCATCTGACTGAACAAATGTTGGTGGGATAAACAAATTACGAAGTAGTTTGGTAGCCCCATTTTTACCATTTATCTGAGAAGCATATGCAGTTCGGTCAAATCCAAAAGCGATGGCCTGACGAAAGTCCTTGTTTAGAAGAGCTTTCTTAGTAGAATTTTTTTGCTCGTCTGTTGTTTTAGAGGTAAATTTATAAGATTGACGATCGATGTTGGTTCCCACTACAAAGGTTGCAGAATCTTGCTGGGTGTAGACAATATTATCTTTGAATTCCTTTTCAATCTCTGGATAACTTGCACTTGTCGGGAAGAGTCGTGCGACAGTAAAGCTACCATCTTTGAAATTTTCTGCAGGCTTGCTAGTATCTTGACCATCCCAAAATGATAGTTTTACCTTATCAATATGGACATTGTCCTTATCCCAGTAATTTGCATTTTTTTCAAACTCTACAGAAGACTTAGCTACGATTGACTTGAGTAGGAACGGACCGTTATAGAGAATGCTACTTGGATCTGTTCCCTTAGCAAAGTCATCCCCTTTAGAGTTCAAGAACTCTTCATTCACCGGAGCCAGAATCCCCATAGTTGTTTTTGAATTCCAAAAACTTTCCGGACTATTTAACGTATACTCAACTGTCTGATCATCAATGGCTTTAATCCCCACTTGTGAAAAGTCTGTAATCTCTCCCTTTACATAGGCATCAAGCCCCTTAATGGATTCTTGTACCAAGTAAAGACCATCTGACTTTTTGTCAGCAGCATATTTTAGTCCTGTAACAAAATCTTTAGCTGTAACCGACGCATACTCTTCACCTTCCGATGTATACCATTTAGCATCTTGGCGGATCTTATAAGTATAGGTGAGACCGTCTTTTGATACAGACCAATCTTCCGCCATTGATGGCACAAAATTCCCATAGCGGTCATTTTCCATCAAACCATCAATCACATTATTGGTAATATTTGCTGTTGCTGCCTTATTGGTTGTAAGGTAGTTCAAGTTATCAGGGTCTGTTTCATAAGTATAGGCAAAGGTTTGTTCACCCTTGTTACTAGCAGAACTAGAACAAGCTGCTAAAACTCCAGTCGCCAATAAAGTAACACCTGTAAGGGCTAGTAGTTTCGTCCTTTTCATCATTTTCTCCTTTAAAACTTTCATTCCATTATAGCCTCTTTTTACAAACATGTCGACAGAATTTTCAGAATTTTTTGGTTAATTTAGTATTTTCTGAAAAAATATTTCTCAATAGATTCTAAGATATAGAAACAAATTATTAGTTTGAATATACAAAAGAGAGCATGTGATGCTCCCTTATTATAACTTTCCTAATAAAATTTAGAAAGAGATGAAATAGACTATTGGATCTATTATATTTTCAGAGAATGTATGATTTACTAGAATTAGAAGTGCTTCTAGCCGTTCTATAACAGCCACCTAATGAATTTCACTACTTGTCTTGCTCAAACTCTTCCTCTACAACATTTAGGGCACGTTCAATGACCACATGCATGTCATAGTATTTATAATCAGCCAAACGTCCGCAGAAAATTACCTTATCATTCTGTGCTGCTTCTTCTTGATATTTAGCAAACATAGCATTGTTTCTCTCATCATTGATTGGATAATAAGGTTCATCTCCACGTTTCCAATCAGCAGGATATTCACGCGTAATAACTGTCTTTGGTTGTGTTCCGTATTCGAAGTGCTTGTGTTCAATAATGCGGGTATAAGGAATTTCTCGTTCTGTATAGTTTACAACAGCGTTTCCTTGATAGTTTTCCTCATCTAGAACTTCATGCTCAAAACGAAGACTGCGGTATTCTAACTCACCATGTTTATAATCGAAGTATTGGTCAATCATCCCTGTAAAGACGACCTTTTCAGCAGAAGCCTCTAATTCTTGACGATTGGCAAAAAAGTCAACACCAAGTTCTACTTCTACATCCTTCAGCATATTTTCTATGATAACGTTGTAACCCCCAATTGGAATCCCTTGGTAACGGTCATTAAAATAATTATTATCAAAGGTTAAACGAACTGGCAAGCGTTTGATGATGAATGGTGGAAGATCAGTCGCAGAACGTCCCCATTGTTTTTCAGTGTATCCCTTAATCAACTTTTCATAAATATCCGGTCCAATCAACTTGATAGCCTGTTCTTCCAAGTTTTTCGGCTCAACATCTTTCATATGAGCCGTTTGTTCAGCTATCTTATCTCTCACTTCTTGAGGAGTTTTTGTCCCCCACATGGCATAGAAAGTATTCATATTGAAAGGTAAATTATAAAGGCTACCCTTGTAATTAGCTACAGGTGAATTGATGTAGTTGTTAAATTCAGCAAATTGATTAACATAATCCCAAACTTTCTTATTAGAAGTATGGAAGATATGTGCACCATATTTATGAACATTAACACCTTCTACATTCTCACAGTAGATATTTCCACCAATGTGGTCACGTTTATCAATAACTTTTACTTTTTTTCCACGCTTGGTTGCTTCATAAGCAAAAATTGCTCCAGACAAACCAGCACCAACGATTAGATAGTCGTACATATTACACCCCTTTATTTCTGAATAACTGTTGTTTTATATCTCGTAGATTTATAACTTTAAAAATCAAAATCAAACTGATATAAATTATTGCCCCCAAAATAGCAGAAAGCCCTACATTTAACATGGACGGTAAATTCAATAAGTCTTTTACAAAAAACAGAATTCCATACATCAATCCTGATGAAATCATAATTTTTATCATAGTTACTATAATCGGAACATCTCTTAGATAAGAGCGAGTAAAGAATAACTGCATAGCCCAAACCAGAGACTCTGTTAAAACAGATACAATTGCTGCCCCTATATAGCCCAATTTGGGAAGAAAGAGAAGATTTAATCCGACACTAACAATAGCAGGAATTGTTGTTGACAGCATAAACTCTTTATTCTTATTATGAGGTATTAAGATTTGAATACCCATAATATTGGTCCAACCAATAAAGAACATTCTAAAAATCATAATAGCTATTGCATAGCGTGCATCTTGAAAATCTTTTCCCAGAAAAAAGTTAACAAAATCATCATTTATAATTAACATACCTGCCATAATTGGAAAAATAACCAAATTATAAATCAGAAATGACATCTCATGCATTTTATTAACTGCTTTATGATCCCCTGAAGATAAAAGATTTGAAACTCGTGGTAACATAACACTTCCCAATGAAGTTACTAGAGTTAATAAAATATTAACAAGCTTTAAAGCTTGGTCATAGATTCCTACATCTTTTGTTGAAGCTAAAGCTCCCAGCATTGTACGATCCAAAGTGACATAGAGCGATATAGCAATCTGAGGTAAAAACAATAAGATAACTGGTTTCAAATGTTGTTTAGCATATTCCCAATCAAAGTGCGGTTTCCCAATAAACTCTCTGGCTGGCAACCACATACTTAATTGCCCCAACAATTCAAAAATTGTAAGCAAAAATACATATAAATATAGGTCGTTGGCTGATTTTATAAATAGAAAAATAGCAATGACACCAACCAGTTTCACTGTAATATTTCTGACAGTAATTTTTCTGAAATCCTCTAAACCTTGGAATAGCCAAGAAATATCTAATCCTTTAGAAAGTAAACTTAATCCTAAAATATAAGCTACTGGGTTTTGCATTAAGGAAAAAGTCAGACAAAGAACACAGTACAAGAACAGAGAAAGAATAGCCGCTCCTAGTTGCAGGGAGTAAATCCCCCAAAAGTTTTTTTCAATTTCCTTTCGATTCCCAGAGATTACCTTGGTCCCGTAGTTAGCAACTCCAAGAGTAGCCAGCAAAATAAAATAAGTAACTATCGAACTAAAGTATCCGTATGTCCCTAAATCATTAGAACTAAAAACCCGAGTCACATAAGGAGTTGTAATAATAGGGAGTATAATCACCAACAATTGATATGAAAGATTGTAGGCGTAGTTTTTAAGTACTTTCATCTCAAGCTGTCCTATCTAATATCTTTAAAATCTCTTTTTTGAGATTTGGATATTTTTCTAAATCAAATTTTCTAGAGAATTTATGCCCCAATTTTTTTCCACGTTTTAGTTGTTCTATATCACGTTCAGAATCAGTCCATGTGTATGGGTTTCCGTCCCACCAATTAATATATCGGAGATTCCCTTGAAAATCACCTGGTTCATCTGTTATAGGCGAAGAAGAGTACAAAGTCCCCATTAAATCATGTTTATACATTATGGTAGGAATAAACAATTCATCATTCACTATTGAATTTTTAAATATTTTTTCAACATTCTTCTCTTCCTGAATTAGTATTCTAACTAACTCCTGATTAATAGATACCCAATTGGAAGCATAACCCAATTTCATGCTATATTTTTTAAAGCAATCAACATTTAGTAATCGCTGAACTTTAAGCTCTATTTTACGATAATATGAGACAAACTTTCTAATAAACATATTCCCAATATTTCTTGTTAAGTAATTAGGACACAGATATTTAAATCGAACTCGCTCATATACTTTATTTGATTCATAAATTTCATCAGAAACCATACTCAAAAAATTATTAAATTTATGTTGTTCAAAAAAATCAAATAAATTTTCTGCTGGCTCTAATGGTAAATCTACACCTGACAACAAATGAAACATACTATAGTTATCGTGATTATAGGCACATCTAAAACCTTGAAACTCTGCAAAAATTTGTGAATAACTACCCCAAAAAATTGGAACTCTATCTACCAATATCACTTTCGAAAAATTTGCACTAGATTTAAGAGAATTAATAGTGGATTCCTCTACAGCAACCTTACTATCTATAAGCAAAAAAATATCGTGTTGCTTATAATCCAGCAATGAGATTAAAAACTCTAACTGTTCAAACTTATTATGTGCAATTATTATATAAGCCTGTTTCATAACTCCTCTTTTCAAACAAATATTAGACACTTATTGCAAATTAAACCAAGGTCAAACATATTACTATCTTAGCAATAAATACAATTTAGGGTTTAGAATAAAAATAAGGTATTTTATTTTTGCTTTCCATGATAATTTCCCATTTTGTAATAGTTCACCAATTTCGATTCTCAACAACTCTTTATCTTTTGTAAAATCTTTTAAACCTGAGTCAGCCTTTGCACCAATAACTACAAAACCACCTAATATTTTTTTCGCTTGCAATGATTGGATTAACTCTTCGCTTTGAATATATTCTTTCCTAACTACTTCTTCATTTTTAGCAGCAGCATCAAAGAATTCATACCTTTTCTCAGTAAATGTTGAACGGACAATACTTCCCTCTCTTCGATAATAATTATATGTTTCAAGTGGACTAATCACAATTTTATCTGCAAGCACAAGATGTTGTCCTACAACATAAAAATCTTCATAGATTTTTCCAACTGGAAAAGGAACTTTCTCCAAGATACTTTTGTGATATAGTTTGGCACAAGCGGAAACCGTTGCGATTTTATCATCCAACATTGCCTCTAGAGCCTTTTCTTTTGTGAATGGAACTAAATCTTTGTAGTCTGACTCTTGCAATTTATAAGAAGTATATGCATTATATTTAGACGTTGCCTTTACTTTTGTTGAAATCAAATCTGCATGATGAATCTCTTGAATCTTCACGATTAATTCCAGAGTATAATCTTCAAGGTAATCATCTGGATCTAAGAAGAAAATCCAGTCTGAATTCGCTTTAGAAACTCCAAAGTTACGTGCGTCAGATAAACCACCATTTTCTTTGTGAAAAACATGGATATTTTTATACCGATTTGCATAATCCTCGCATAACATAGGAGAATTGTCTGTTGAACCGTCATTTACAAGAATTACCTCAAAGTTTTGATAGGTCTGTTTCATTAGGCTATCTATCGCATAGCGCAAATAATCTGCAACATTGTATACCGGAACAACAATGCTAATCAACATTCTAAATCCCTCTCTCTTTTTCTTTCTTCTTAGAGTATTTCTTCAAAATCAAACTAAAAATAAAACCTAGAATATAGTTGGTTCTATAGTTTAGATAAGATAATTTATCAAATCTTTTCGTAGGAATATAGTTATAAGAATTTTGTTGGATTTTACTATATAGTTCTCTTGAAAGCATCTCCGAACCATCAACCATCCAGGACAAATCTACCTGCAAGCTAATCAAATATTCTAGAACAGCTGCAACGACTTTTTCTAAAACATTATTATCTTTTATTCTAGAATAGTAGTCTAGGATAGAATTGGTTACAATCAAATGATGACGGACATTGCGCTTCATACTCGCAATATTCATGCTCTGTTCAGGCCTTCCAATATAGTATTGATAAACATCATAATTCCAGTAGACAAAACTATGAACATACTCCAAAGGAAACAGAGTGTACTGCATATCAACGTAAAAAGTTTTTTCACTCAATCGAATGTTATTCTTTGATAAGATTGATGTTTTATAAGTAACTGAATGCATTGGAATTCGCACATCAGGAATTCCCGTATATATATTACCAACTTCATATTTATCAATAAAATCATTTCGGATAGCAGTGCCATTATATACATGTTGTTCCGTAAAATCGGTAATAATCATTTCTGCATCAGTCGTTTCAAGGCTATCCAAAAATTTTTCAAATTCTGATGGAATAACCCAATCATCCCCGTCAATAACTTTAAAAAATTTCCCTTTTGCTTCTTGGATACCACGATTAATGGTTGAGCCATGTCCACCATTTTCTTTTGTTATTACTCGTCCATTCAGTAGAGGATCTTTTCCCAAAAATTCTTCTGCTACTTTTTCTGTATTATCTGTACTACCATCGTTTACAATTAATACCTCAAATTTTTCTTTATACTTTGAGTCTACTTGTTGAAAGGATTGAATCCCTTTTGAAAGGTAGTCCTGAATATTATAACTGGGCATTACAATTGTTAACAAACAATCTTTCATTTTATCTCCTAAATCGTTTCAATCAATTCAATCCACTGATTAAGTATTCTATTTTTATCAAATTTATCCATATTGTCTCTAGCATGCTCTGAGAAAGATTGCCTTAAATCTTCATCTTTCATCAGTTCAAGCAACTTTTTACTCATCTGATCCGTATCATAACAATCTACCAGAAATCCATTGACACCATCTTCTACAATCTCACTTGGTCCCGTTGGGCATCTAAAACTCACAATAGGAAGATTATATTGTTGAGCCTCTAATAACACCAAAGGCAAACCTTCATATCGGGAAGTCATGACGTAAATACTATGGTCTGAATATATATTCTTCGTCCCCTTTACATTACCTTTAAAATCAACTTGTGCGGAAACGCGGCCTTCTTCTAGTTTTCTTTTTAGCTCCTGTTCAATAAGTTTATCTCCCGAACCATATATATCCCACTGCCAGTCTGAATGTTGTGATAATACTTTTATAGCTACTTCGGCGAGATATTCATATCCCTTTTGAGTATGAAATCGACCTACCGTTATTATTTTATTTATCTTATTATTAAATGGAGTATTTTCAGAGTCCTCTTCATCAATCCAATTATAAATAGCATTCACTTTATTTATAGGTATATTATATTTATCTGAATATTTTATTCTATCTTCTTCTGTTAAAGTGACAATCTTGTCAAAAAATTTAGCTCCTACAAATCTCTGCACTTCCCTACTTCTAAAATCACGAAATTCTAAACTATGATGATCACAGAAAACTATTTTCACATTTAATCCCAGAGTAGCTAATCTAACCATAGTATTTGTTAATGGAGTTATAGAAAAAATCACTTCAATTTTTTCTCTTTTAATATAGTCTCTTAATTTACCCGTTAATTTTAATGTAGCAGTTCTAATTCTAAGATCACCCTTGTGAAAATTTATTAATGTCACATTAGGATTAATATCATAATTTATAAAACCGTCTTCGTCCAACAGAATAGATAATAGTTTTACATCATAGTATTGTGACAATTCATTAGCCATATTAATAGCTACTTTTTCCGCTCCACCAATTTTACTTAGATTATATCTAACAATTGCTATTTTTTTCATTAAATTAATTCCTTACATATAAAAAATGAAAGTATTGCTTACTCATTAGGGAAGGAGATTTCTAAAATGATATGTGATTCCCTATCTTCAACTGCAGGTATTTTCATATAATCACCATACATCACAGTTAAATAGTGCTCAATATTATTTGGAACATTCCACTTATATCCTTCAAAATTTAGTTTCCTAGTTAACTGCATATCTTCTCTTATAAACATCTCGCCAAAATAATGTTTTCTTCCTGATGGAACGCTAAGGTATCTCGACTTATTATTCTTGCATAATGAGTAGATGCTTTCTGTAAGTCTTGTAAATTGTCTTAAAGATATAAAACTAGTTAGAAATCCCAAAACTAGTTTTATTCGAAAAATAAGCCTTACTTCTTTATGCTCCTTCATAATCTCTAGCATCAGCTGACGATTTTTATAAAAATTTCTACATGATAGTAACAATCCAATCCCCATGCATAGAATACCATGAAGTTGTCTCAAAATTTTTGAATTAGGAACATTTTCAAGCCAAAAAATATCAATAAAAAATCCACATTCCTCAACTCCAACATCCTCTCGACCACGTAGAACTGTTCCTTTTTGTCTGATGCGACCAATAGGCATGCCATAGTTTGGCGTTTGTGAATTATGTATCCAATACTTATCAGAAAATTTCTGATAAAATTTTTGAAAGAAAATCTCCCGTTCACTTCCTAGCATAAATATATCCATATCATCATCCCATGGAATAAACCCTTTGTGTCGATACGCTCCTAGTGCACTCCCACCAGAAAGAGAATAGTACAATCCTTCTTCCTCACAAACTGTTACAATATCTTCCATGATTTTTAATAAATACTCTTGATATTTTAGAAGGAGTTCGCCTTCTAATTTAATAAATTTACTATCTGAGAACTTTAAATTTTTAAACAGTGTTACGGTAGATAGTCCCATATAATCCTCCAAAATTAAAAATAATTGTGCATAATATTATTATGTAAAAGGCAAATCTGAAAAGAACTGAAAAATATTTTTCACCAGCAAATCTATCTTACTAAAATCAATATAATTAAAAGGAAAATTCTTATTATAGAAGAAACCTGTAACAAATGATATCGCAACAAGACTTACTGTTAATACATATACTGTACTACGATTTGAAACTATCTGCAATTGCATTCTATATGTATACAATATGAACGATGCAATTACTAGCATCGGTAGGAGTAAGAATAAATTTCTATCGTATATATTTCTGAATGGAACTGAACCCAATGTTAATAAAGTTATATAATACGTCATCTTGACAAAGGAGAGTCTCCAATCATCAATTGTTTTGAGAGTTCTCCCTTGAATAAAATATTGAATCAAAAACAAAATCATCAAAACTACACCGATGTATAACCGAAGTGTCAAAGTCTTATTAAAGAGTTCCGCATAAGTTGCATTATCTGAATAAATTTCAATCTTTCTAACAAAAGTTTGTAAAAAACCAATACCAGTCCAAACCGATAACTTTGGTACTAATTCTAATAGAATCGGAAAACCAAGTAGCACAAGTACACTTTTGCTAACTGTAACCTTTTTAAAGTAGAAAAAAACTAATCTTAATGCAACAAAATAAATCACCGCCGAATGAATACATAGTGGTATTGAGTACCATATCATCATCCAAGGTCTAGTATAATTGTTTTTTGACTCCAAATACATAATTAACATTACTAGAGAAATTGCCATACAAAATCTCATACCACTTGTTGTATATCTATAGTTATTTAGTAGCAATACTGTAATTAGAACTAGAGCATAAGTTAATTTAGAGCTAATTTTATAAGATTTGAATAGATCAACAACAACATAACCAAAACTAAAATAGGTCACAAAAGCCGAGATAAAGCTAAGCAAACTATAGTGGTGCGTATTTCTAACCAAATACATCAACGATGTATATACAGGAACAGAACCATAGTCATATCGACCCACTCTAAATCCCGATGCAAATGCTTGAAACATATAAACGATATTATCAAAATTTGTTAACACTGTTGTAGCTCTAAAGTGATAAGCCCCATCATCTAATGGGTGTGGAATATATCGTAAAGCTACAATAGAAATTGATAGGCACGCTAAAATTAAGTATATAGTCGAATACTTTCGATCACTAACGACTCCGAGAATACTTAAAAATAAAGATAAAACAGGAAATGCAATAAAAAAAATACATGTAAGTAACAATAAAATCATAATCTAAAAACTCTGTCCATATTTTTTTCCAAAGAATTTTGCTTGTAGGAAAGATTTCCCTTTTTGAACCAAGTCAATCTTTTCCATATAGATAAACGGAATCTCTTTTATCCGCAAATCTTGATTTGCCAACCAAACATTAAACAAGCGTTCGCTGACTCTACCAAATAATCTAGCATCAAAAGCAGAGTAGCCTGTTATATCTAATCTTCTATACAATTCATCAATAATTGGGAATAGCCATTCACAATAAGCCACTACATTCTCTTTGGACATGATAAACATATTGAACATATACCCACTGCGTTGTCTCATGACACTATCAAATGTTTCAATGTATTCTTGATTTAACTCACTTATAATCTGACGCGTCATATCTAAATGCTTAGCATCGTGTGTATGAGAATAGTGCGAATATAAAGTTTCAATATAATATTTCCTTTTTCGGGGAACGATAACATCGTATTTTGACATCAGGCTTTCCACTTCTGATTTTGAAAGAATAATGTCATCCATACTGATTGCTTCGCTATATGAGTGTCGTTTTGACGTAAAATATCGGCGATAATGTACCAATCCGAGATAATCACATTCTAAATTTTTCCAAGCCCAATATAATCCTGTTAATTCGCAATAATAAGGATTAAGGTGAGAAATATGAACTCCTTGATTATCTGGTTGATAGCCCAGATTTTCCTTCCCTTCACTGCCAACTTGGATAGGAATGTACAATTCTTTATCCTCTGGCATTTGAAATTGTTTATGTGTCGCAATTATTATTTTATACGTTTTAGACATTTCTATATCCTAATTCAATTTCCTTCATCTATAACTAGCTTAACAATTTTTTAGTTAAAATAGTAATTATCCTCTATTGAAGAAACTATCCAGCCAAAATAGATTAACACTAAAACTATTTTGACCCGAAAAGATGAAATTGAATACAAAAGGATATATTTAGTATTCAATTTCATCTTTATATATTCCGCTCCATATAGATTCAGCTTGAATTCTCAATGAGCTCCTTCACGAGACAACACTCTTCTAATCGTCAAAAAGAAGATTTTGATATCTAACCATAAAGACTGATTTCTAGGATAATATAATTCCATTTCACAACGTTCAGGATAATATACCCCACTCCTACCAGAAACTTGCCATATCCCTGTAATCCCAGGGCGAACAGACAATAAAACTTCCCGTTCCTCTTCAGTATATTCGTCTAGTTCATTTTCAAGAATTGGTCTTGGACCAATAAGACTCATATCACCTAGCAATAAATTTATAAACTGAGGAACTTCATCAATACTTGTTTTTCTTATAAAGCCCCCAATATTTGTAAGTCTCGGATCCTCATTTGGTGGCAATTTATAGCTATTCTTTTTATACTTTTCATAAAGTTCCTTATTCGAAATTAGAATTTCTTCTGCATTTTCGACCATCGATTTGAACTTAACGATTTTAAATTTTTTCCCTCTGAGACCCGCTCTGTATTGTGTAAAAAATATACTCCCTTTATAACCTTTAATTTTATAGATTACAAAGATGATTAGACAACAGGGTAAAACTATAAATATTGTTCCAAACAAGCCGATAAATATATCCATCAATTTTTTAAAACCAATATAGATGATATTGTTTTGTTTCACCTAAAACTCCCCCCTTGTAATAATCTCCTCAGATAATTCCCAAACTACAAGATTCCTTATTTTTTCCCATAAGAGCCATACTCACCGTAAGACCCATATTTTTCAGCTGAAGTATTGAGTTTATTAAGCACAATTCCTAAGAATGGCTTACTTGTTTGTTCCAATTGAATCTTAGCCTTTTGTACATCTTTTCTGTTTGTCTCTCCTGCCGCAGTAACTAAAACAGATGCATCACACTGCTGTGTGATAATCGCCGCATCGATAACGATCCCAATCGGTGCAGTATCTACGATGATGTAATCAAAATACTTGCGCAAAGTATCCAGCATGGTCGCAAAATTTTCACTTTGTAACAAAGCTGTTGGGTTTGGTGATACAGAACCCGCTTGAATGACAAACAAATTTTCAACATTGGTTTCACATAAACCTTGTGATAGGTCTGTTGTGCCTGACAAGAACTCTGTTAGGCCTGTAATCTTTTCCCGTGATTTAAAGACACCTGACATGACTGAATTACGGATATCCGCATCAATCAACAGCGTCTTATAGCCCGCACGCGCGAAAGCCCAAGCAATATTGGTAGAAGTTGTTGATTTTCCTTCTCCTGGTTTGACAGACGTAACGGAAATCACTTTCAAGTTATTCCCACTCAATTGAATATTGGTGCGAAGGGCATTGTAGTATTCTTCTGCTTTTCTTGCCAAATCTAATTTTTTTTGTGCAATTTCTAACGTTGGCATTTTTCTCTCCTATTTCAATTTATCCAAATTTGGAACTACTCCCAATAGTGCAATTTGCATCACGTCCTCAATATCTTCTGGGCGTTTCACTCGTGTATCCAAGAGCTCAACAAGGAGAACTGTGACAACCATCACAACCGCCCCCGCAAGGAATCCAACCATGGTATTGCGACGAATATTTGGTGAAGATGGCGATGTTGCAGGGCGTGCTTCTTCAAGGGTTGTCACATCCGAAACGCGAGTGACGCTGATGATCTTTTGAGCCGCAACCTCTCTCAAAGAGTTGGCGATACGGCTAGCTTCCTCAGGTGCACGGTCTGTAACAGAAATCGATACAATACGCGTATCCACTGGAACTGTTACCTTGATTTTACTAGCTAGACCTTTTGGAGGGAGTTCTAGTTTCAAATCAGTCGCAACCTTCTCTAAAACGTCTTGCGAGAGAATGATTTCGCGATAGTCTTTTACCAAGTAAGATCCTGCTTGCAAGTCTTGGTTAGTCAAGCCAGGCTTATCTCCCTGATTACGATTGACCACATAAATTCGGGTCGTACTCGTAAACTCCGGCTTCACAATAAAACTACTGTAGGCAAATGCTACTGTCCCTGTCACGAATGCTACCAAAGCAATTAAAAATTTTCGTTTCCAAAGGATTTTAAGCAAGTGAAATACATCGATTTCCATCATATTTTGTTCTTTCATTTTTTCTCCTAAATCAATTGATCCATTATGATTTTTCTTGGGTTCTCTTTAAAGAGTTCCCTGGCCTTATTTTCACCGTATTTTTGGGCAATGATATCATAGGCTTCCTCCATATGAGGAGGTCTGTGATCCAAGTTGTGCATATCACTTGCTATCACGTGAACCAGATCTCGTTCCAAGAAATACTGGGCTCTCTTTTTCATAAATTTATAGGTTTCTCCGAAGAGTTTTGGTTTCAAAACATGAGAACTATTAACCTGAGTATAACATCCCATATCAATCAGCTCTCGCACGCGCTTTTCATTGTTTTCTAAAGCATCGTAACGTTCAATGTGGGCAATGACGGGTGTAATGCCTAACATTAGAATATTACTCAGCCCCTTATGTATATCCCGATAGGGTGTATTCATACTAAACTCAATCAAAGCATAGCGACTATCGTTGAGGGTTGGGATTAATTTCTTTTCTAACTTCTCAACAACATCCGGAGTATAGTAGATTTCCGCTCCATAGGCAATGATTAAGTCATCCGCAACTTCCTTAGCCATTTCTCGTACCTTTAGAAAGTTAGTCGCGATTTTTTCTTCAGGAGTTTCGAACATCCCTTTTCGTCTATGCGAAGTTGAAACGATTGTCCTCACTCCTTGACTGTAGGCCTCTCTAAGAAGTTTTTTACTTTCCTCTATCGACTTTGGACCATCGTCCACATCAAAAACGATGTGCGAATGGATATCTATCATGCTACTTGCCCTCCATCACATCATTGATAGCAGCTTTCGCAGCGGCCAAGCTACTTTCATCAATTTCCATCATGTAGAGGTTACTATCTGGCATAGCGTATGAAGGAAGATCCGTGCGTCCAGTTCCCTTCAAGTCTTGAGAGTTGACTTTGTAGTTCCCACCACTCTCCAATTGAGTATTAACCAGATCCATCATGGTTTCCAAAGGCATATTGGTCTGAAGAGAATCTTGCAATCCCTTGATGATGTTATCGTAGTTTTTTAAAGCCTCAGTTGACGTCAACTTCTGAATAATAGCTACAATAACCTTTTGTTGGTTCCGACCACGGTCACGATCTCCATCTGCTAGAGAGTAGCGCTCACGAACAAAACCAAGAGCCTGCTCAGAGTCTAGATGGACATTCCCAACAGGATAATACTTCCCGTTAGTATGTGCTGTAAACTCCTGATCATTATAGACGTCAACACCTCCTAAAAGATCAATCAATTTCAAGAAAGAGGTGAAGTTCAAGCGAACATAGTAATTGATATCAACCCCGTATAGGTTTTCCAAGGTATGAATTGATGAGTCCACCCCATAAATTCCCGCGTGGGTCAATTTATCCTTTTGATTATTTCCCCCATCCGCAATCGGAACATAGGAATCTCGAGGTGTTGTGGTGAGAAGGATTTTCTTGGTATCTCGGTTCACAGTCATCAAAATGTTTACATCTGAACGCGAAACGGAACTAATCGGACCATAGGTATCAATACCACTCACATAAATATTGAAAGCTTTATTCTTCGATACCTTTGGTGCCGCAACATCCTTAGTTAATTGTTTTGTATAGATTTTTTTGATTTTTGAAGTATAATCTGGATACTCTGCTTCAATGATATTTTCAAAGACACTATTTAAGATAATTGCTTTCGTTTCGCCAGAAAGCAGACTCTTATAAGCTGCTAGATAAGAAGCACTCTGTTCAACTGTCAAGTCTTTACTCTGTGTCGTCTTAATATCCGCCACCAACTTTTGGATATTATCATTATCTGTTTCAGTCGGACCTGTTACACTATCCAACTGGGTCACATTATTGATTTCACTGTCTTTCAAAACGACCACACTCATCGAATACTCTGAGTAGTTTGAGGTCGCATTGATATGATTGGTAAAACCGACAAACTGCTGCAAAGCATAGAGAGAAACGGAGCTAACTACGATAGCAAGTGTCAAAAAGAAAACCGTAAACTTCTCGGCTTTTTTATACACTATCAGAAGGATTGCAATTACAGCAGAAATAAAAATAAGAACCGCCGTAAGGATATTGAGGTACCGAAAAGCTAAGATATTATGTTTAAAAATTAAGAACAGCAAAAAACCACTCAATAATAAATAAATGGTTGCTAAAACTATATTAATATTTCGTTTCACATTCCCTAAACGAGCTCTCTTTGAACGTCTACTCATGATAATCCCCTATACACGTTAATAGTTATAAATATTATATCACAATCATGATGGAAATTCCATCTATCCTTGCTATTTTCAGCGTTTTCATTCGCTTTTGTTCTCTTAAGTTGCTCTAAAATATAAGCAAGGTTCCGAATGCCATTCTACACAAAAAGACAAGGCGCTCAGGGGCAACCTTGTCTGTAATCTTATTTTACGTGGTTTTCAAACTCTTTTTGGCTCTTTTCGATAGCTTTTTTACTTTCTTCTTCCCACTTAGCCTTGGCTTCATCAAATTGTTTCTTGGTAACAGGGTCTTTTTGTAATCTCATGTACTTATAATTATTTCCGTCACCCTTGATTCCCACTAGGGAGTAGGCACGTGTAAAGGGAGTTACTTTGGTTACAGAGGCTGTACCACCATTTGACATAGCAGACATAACTAGAGAATTGTCAATCATCCAAGCTTGAGCTTCAGCGTATTTTTCATAACGCTTAGATACATCTTTGTTCTCAGCATCTGCTTCTTTCAGGAGTTGTGTATAGGTATCGAGTCCCAAACTCTTGATGAGCTCTTGGTCTTCCTTAACGTCAAGACCAAAAATTTTGAGATAGAAGCCAGTTTCAGCATTGAAGGGGTCTAGATAAGTTGATGGATCCTGGTAATCACCAACCCAACCATCAAAGTTTAGGTCGTAGTCACGAGCTGCTGGATTTGGTGCTAGGAAAGCAACATTTCCAAAGTCATCTGTAGAAAGCTGTTGAACATCAATAACGATATTGTCAGAACCTAGTACTGTTTCAAGGGTTTGTTTAACCGAGTTCATACCAGAAACCGCATTTTTATTCGTCTGATCAACAGGGACATCCAAATGGATTGGGAAAGTCACGCCTTGGGCTTCCAATTCCTTTTTAGCTTCCGCAAATTTTGCTTGGGCCTTTTCCTTGTTAAAGTAGGCATCTTGAGCATCTGCCAAATTGATACCTGACCACTCAGTTCCGTAGTTCACAAGCTTAGAAGCTGTTACTTCTCCAAAGGTCTTATCTCCCACCTGGACAAATGTTGGGGGAACCAGAGTATTACGAAGGGTTTTGCTCGCTGCTTCTTCACCGTTAGATTGAGCAGAGTAGGCTGTTCGATCAATACCAAAGTTGATAGCCTGACGGAAATTTTTATTTAAGATAGCTGTTTGAGCTGATTTCTTTTGTTCGTCCGTTGTTTTAGCGGTACGATTATAGGTTTTACGGTTGACGTTAAAGTTAAAGTACCAAGATGTCTTGTCTTGTAAGCTATAGACGATATTGTCTTGGTATTTTTCTTTTGTCTTAGCATAGTTCGAACTATTTGGATAGACTCCTGCAATCGAATAAGCACCACTTTCAAAGTTTCGAATCGTCATCTCCTGATCTGACCCATCGAAATAGGCTAACTTAACTTTTTCAATGGTTACTTTATCATGGTCATAATAGTGTGGATTCTTCACATATTCGATCGAAGATTTTGATGTGAAATCTTTTAACAGATATGGACCGTTATAAAGGATGCTGTCTGGTGTCAAGGTACCAAAATCTTTATCCTTTGATTTCAAAAACTCTTCGTTGACTGGGAAAAGAATACTATTGGTTGTCTTAGAGTTCCAATAAGGTTCTGGTCGTGTCAAAGTGTACTCAACCGTATAGTCATCCAAGGCTTTGACACCAACAGTTGAAAAGTCATTGGTCACACCCGTCACATAGTCATTCAATCCCTTGATTGAATTTTGAATCAGATCCATGGCTTGCCCCTTATTGTCTGCGGCATATTTGATCCCAGTGACAAAATCCTGAGCTTTGACTGAAGCATATTCCTCACCATCAGCCGTATACCACTTGGCATCTTTTCTAAGCTTGTAGGTATAGGTCAAACCATCTGCTGAAACAGACCAATCCTCCGCAAGAGCAGGTACGAGGTTCCCATAGCTGTCATTTTCTAACAAACCATCTACGAGATTGGTAATAACGGCAGTGTTATCCGCATAATAATCTAGAAGATAGTTAAAAGTTGTCGGATTCGCACTAAATGTTGATGAATAAGTGCTAGTATCTGTGTTGGACTGTCCACAAGCAGAGAGCAAAATCCCTGTCGCTAAGACAAGACCCGTCCCGATTAGTCTTTTTTTCAGTTTGATCATCATTCACTCCTTTATGTCACTTTTTATAACATAACCATATTTTATCAAATTTATTCAAAAATGTAAAGTTACTTCTTTTATGACAACTGGTGTCTCAAAATCATAACCACCCGTCTAACGGGTGGTTTGCACCAGGGCTATAAGCCCAAATTACCAGCAAGCGCCTAAAGACGCTGGCTTTCACGTTGTTCAAGCCTCATTGCTCTTGACTCTTCACAAACCTCTCAAAGAGGTGTTCGCATTACTTACCACTATCCCTAAAGGGATCCTCATATTCTTTTACACTTAAGAATCTAGTGCTATATCATGCTTTACTCGTTCTCAAATTTTCATACTCGTGAAGAAATCATCCACTGGATAATTTCTTTACTCTTGAATATATTTCCTAATTGTGGCTTCATTAAGTCCCACTGTACTCACATAATAACCTTCTGCCCAAAATGCCGATTCCCAAACTTGTACTTGAGGTTGGCGTGTTTATCAAACATCATGAGTGCGCTTTTACCTTTTAAATATCCCATGAAACTTGAAACACCTATCCTCGGTGGAATACTTACTAACATATGTACATGATCAGGCATTAAGTGACCTTCGATAATTTCAACACCTTTATAACTGCACAAACGATGAAATATTTCGCCTAAACTACTTCGATATTGATTATAGATCACTTTTCGTCTATACTTAGGGGTAAACACAATGTGATAGAACACATCCACTTTGTGTGTGATAAACTATATGCCTTTTGTGCCCTCAACTTCTTTATTTTTAGGTTTCGGCAAAAATCATCCACTGGATAATTTTTCTTCTCCTTTCGCTTTACAATTGGCTTGAACACCTTTATTGTATCGCGTTTGGAGTTTTTTGGGTATAACCTTCGACGCGCACCCGCATAGCGGGTGGTTTATTTGTCTCGCACCTTGCGGAGCGAGACGGACTAATAGTCACATAATAAAAAAAGGAAGCACAGATTATTCTGCAACTTCCTTTTCTATTTATAGATTACTTGACGTGTTTTTCAAGTTCTTTTTGGTATTTGGCATTCGTTTCAATTTTTTCTTGTTGCCATTTCTTAAAGGCTTCTTCGTATTCTTTTGTAGTTGTGATATCATTTTGCAACTCCAAACCTTTGAACACAAATGGGTCGCCCTTGATTCCGACTTGAGAGTAGGCTTTTGTAAACGGTACAGTACGGCTAACCGTTGGAGAACCACCTGAAGAAGCAACTGGGATCAAGAGTGAGCTATCAGATACCCAAGCTTGAGCTTTAGCGTATTTTTCATAACGTTTATTGAGGTCGCTAGTTTCAGATGCAGCATCATCCAAGAGTTTCTTGTATTCGTCCAGTCCAACTTGAGCCATCACTTCTGAATCTTTTCCGCGAGTAATTCCCAAGTGTTTAAGGGCAGAACCCTTCTTAGCATCAAGAATGTTGAGGTAGGTAGCTGGGTCTTGATAGTCTGGTCCCCAACCAGTTCCGTTCAAGTCATAGTCTTTTTGGGATGGAACTTTGGCTTGAGAAGTGATACTCATCTTTTCATTATCGGTCATTTGAAGAACATCGACAATAACATTTTCAGTACCAAGTGATGACTCGATAGACTGCTTGAGTGAGTTGGTTTGTTGAACCGCGATTACATCTGTTTGTTCAACTGGGATATCCAAATGGATTGGGAAGGTAACACCTTTGCCCTGCAATTCTTCCTTGGCTTTAGCAAAGGCTGCCTTAGCTTTTTCAGGACTGTAAATCGTATCCTTGCCATCTGTAAGGGCTACATCTTTCCACTGGTCTCCATATGAAACGAGCTCTGCCTGTGCCAACTCTCCAAAGGTTTTTTCACCCACTTGAACGTAGTCATGAGGCACTAGGCTGTTACGAATAATCTTGTTCGCACCTTCTTCACCATTCAACTGAGCAGTATAAGAATGACGGTCAAGGGCAAAGTTCAGCGCCTGACGGAAGTTCTTGTTAAGAAGAGCTTCTTTCGTTGATGTTTTTTGAGCTTCGTCTGTTTTAGCTGTTTTATTATAAGACTGGCGGTTTACGTTAACAGTGAGGTAGTAGCTTGTCGCTTCTTGTGGACTGTAAACAATCTTATCGCCGTACTCTTGTTTAGTTGACTCAAAGTTTGAGCTTGTTGGGAAAAGGCGAGCTGTTGTATAGGCACCTTGTGTAAAGCTACGAATCAAGGATTCTTGGTCTGACCCATCGTAGAAAGTTAGTTTAATATTGTCAATCTTGACATTGTCCTTATCCCAGTAGTTTGGATTCTTTTCATATTCAATGACTGATTTTGAAGTTAATGATTTCAAGAAATAAGGACCATTATATAGGATACCTGATGGGGTTGGTGCACCGTAGTCGCTCCCTTTAGAATTCAAAAATTCTTCATTAACTGGAAGCATGGTTGCCGTTGTGACCTTAGAGTTCCAGAAACTTTCTGGTTTGTTGAGCGTGTATTCTACCGTGTAATCATCAACAGCCTTAACTCCTACGGTAGAGAAATCATTGCTCTCACCACTAACATACTCTGCCAAACCTTTGATAGAATCCTGAATCAAAGAAAGACCATCTGATTTTCCGTCAGCAGCATGTTTAAGCCCAGTAACAAAGTCTTTGGCCTTAACTTCAGCGTATTCTTCTCCATCAGAAGTATACCATTTTACACCCTTACGAAGTTTGTAGGTGTATGTCAAACCATCCTTTGAAACAGACCAGTCTTCTGCAAGTGATGGAATTAAGTTCCCATACTTATCATTTTCCAAAAGACCATCAACAACGTTTGCTATAACGTCAGAGGTTGAGCTCTTGCTCGTCACACTATAATCCAAAGAAGATGGATCCATAGCGTAGACATAAGAGAATGTCTTGGGAGCATCTGCATTCTTTTCACTTTTTCCACAAGCCGCTAACAAGAGGGCAACACTCAAGGTCACTCCTGCTCCTAAGAGCCACTTTTTCGATTTCATAAGTAATCTCCTTAAAGATAGTGTTTTCACCATTATACCCTATTTTTTCATAAAAGCAAGGACTTACGTCATATTTTTTAGAAAATTCTAACAAATATTTTTTAAAATCTTTTCTATATAATTTTTACCAAAAAGCAAAAAAAGCGGACGATTGTCCACTGGGAAAATCAAATTTTAACAGACATACCCGGAGATTCTGAACAAAAAAACATCCAAGAAAACATTCTTGAATGTCTGAAAAGATTATAACTCCATTAACTTTGTCAGTAGACTGAAAATGATGATATTATGGCCTCCTTATCTCAAATACTGCTGTATGAACCCACTCATTATGAAGGTATAAGTCATTTTCTATCATCCTACTAAAGGTGAAGCCATTTTTTAAAAGCACCCTCTGAGAGGCTAGATTACCCGTTGCCGTTCCTGCAATGATTTTATTTAAACCATAAGTCATGAAAGCCTTGTCTAAAACGAGTTTAACCGCTTCGCTAGCATAGCCCAAGTTGCTAACATTTTCCCAAATCCTATACCCAAGCTCTGCTGCTGTTCGCTCATCCTCTAAAACACTTAAATTGATTCTTCCGACCATAACACCTTGCGAATCTCTGATAAGATGCATGTAGACAGCCCGATTCGTTTGTTCCGTTAACAATTCCCTCGTGATTTCTTTAAAACCTTCTAAATCAAAATAGTTAGCTGGTCTAGGAGGTAGATTTCGTTCAAAATACTCTCGATTTTCTTTTTCAAAAGAATAAACGTCTAGACTATTTTCTTCAGACAACAGCTCTAAACTAATCATTACAAATCCTCTCCCATCATTATCCACACTCAAATTTTCCCTTCTCTTCTTAGGTAAAATATTGTTAAATAGAGTTTGACTACCTTTGATTAGAATCCCCTTTTTCCTCATTACAATAGTATGTAATAAACTCTTCCTGACTATTGACAATATGCTCCTGTCCATCTACTGAGTTTCCGAAGGAATTTTCACATCGTCAAATAAATTCGTCCCTTCCTTATACAAGAGCTGATAAATTGGCACTCCATAAAATGCCTCTTTCACAAAAAACTGGACTAGACCTAGCAACTCCTACTCTAATTTTTGCAACAGCTTTACAACTTGCCGATTATCAATCCTCACATAGTATACACCACTATCATTGACAAGTTTATCCTCTTTATACTTAGCAATTTTGACAGCATAAAGACCTCTTGGTAGTGGTTGGTTGGCAAAAAAATCCTTCATGAGCGCCTCAAGCTCTTTAAGATAGTCATCATACAAGAGTTCTCTTTTTTCCTTCGGAACGAAATATTGAAATTCAAATGTCGGTATAAAAATCTCTTTTTGGAAAAGATATTGAGCATCCATTGGATACATCCCTTGCAGAGCTTGGCCCTTGCTTTGATTTTCCTCTAATATTTCATTATAAAGATAGATATTATCAGATTGGTTATTAAATTCAAAACCAATACCTTGATACTTCAAATCAGGAAGTTTAGGATCTTTGATTGAACTGTCCAGTGTTTTTAAAAACTCGCTGGTGCCTGGACTAACCTCAATCCCTAAATAGGCTAATTCTGGGAAAACATCATAAATTTTTTTATAATTCTTATAATCAACCTCTGCATCTGTCTTTCCATATGTTTCATTTTCCGAAAAGCGAGTATAGTATTTAAATCGAGTTTTAACCTGATAGGTTTTCCCGGCTATATTTTCACTGTAGGTACCATGGATTATAAATCCTCCCATGCTTGTATAGTTTTTCTCGTATTTTTCTAACTCAAACTGTCCTGTAAGACCGTAATTTTGATAAGAACGATGCACAGCTTGCTCAAGCTCAGTTCGACTTGCATGGGCAAACAGCCCCCACATATCCATTAGAGCAAGAATAGGACTACTCACTGTGAAGATTACGATTGGGATCACTACGGATAAGCAACCTATTAATAGCCAATTTCTTTTCTTGGGATTTCCTCCAGTTTTTTTAGCAGTTTTCTGTTTCCTTTTTAAGATTAGAATGAGCAAAACCAAAAGCACTAATACTAATAAAACCAATCTACAATCTCCTATTACTTTGGACAGCTACTAACAGGTAGATAGGAGACTGACAGAAATACTCGTCTCACCTGCTAACTTATCCTGAAATCCATAAACTCGTCTGAAACGAGGAACAATCCTTATCCCATTATACCACATGGGCAATGCCGTGAGAAGACGAGAGAAGACGAGAGAAGACGAGAGAAGCAAAAACACCCCATGGTGTGAACCATGAAGTGCTTTGAAACGTTGATAGTATCGTATTGATTAACGTTTTGAGAATTGTGATGCTTTACGAGCTTTCTTAAGACCTGGTTATTTCTACATCATGATATATATGGTGAATTATCACTAAAATCAAGTAATTTTAAGAGATAAATCCTCAATCTTTACATATATAACCCTTTTAAAAATCGAGAGGTTATCAAAGGGTTATCACTTTTTTAGTTTTCGGAGCTTATGTAATTGAGAAATATGAACTACTGTATCATAAAGATGGTGTACAGTTTCTTCGTGCCAGTGCAATTTCATTTCTATCCTGAAGATATTTAAATATCTCTAGATGTTATTTTTAAAAAATTGAAAACAATTGAACAAATAAAATATTATTTCTAAATATTTGAAAATAATGTCTATTTGTATTATACTATCTTTGAGGTATCTTATTTATGAACTATATTAAAAGACCACATTATTTAGACTTTTTAAGAAGACATCGTGACCACCAAATCATTAAAGTTGTGAGTGGAGTTCGACGAGCTGGTAAATCTGTTCTCTTTCAACTATATAAAGAGGAGTTACTAGCAACTGGAGTAGACGAGGATCAGATTATATGCATCAATTTCGAAGATTTGAGTTACTATGAACTGCGACATTTTCAAACATTATTTGCTTATATAAAAGAGCGGTTAGTTGAGGAGAAAACATACTATATCTTTTTAGATGAAATTCAACATGTTGAAAAATTTGAACTGGTAGCAGATAGTCTATTCATCTTACCAAATGTAGACCTCTATTTGACTGGATCTAACGCCTACTTTATGAGTAGTCAATTAGCTACAAACTTGACTGGTCGGTATGTTGAGATAGAGGTCCTTCCTTTGTCATTTGAAGAATACCTATCAGGTCAATCTCTCTCAGAGAATCTGAATACAACAGAAATTTTTAACAATTATCTCTTTAGTGCTTTCCCTTACTTATTGCAAACATCATCTTACGCTGAAAAAATTGACTATCTCAGAGGAATATATAACTCAATACTGTTAAATGATATTGTCACTAGATTGGGAAATCCAAATCCTACTATTATTGAACGGATTGTCCGAACCCTTCTCAGTAGTACAGGTAGCTTAATATCAACAAATAAGATTCGCAATACCCTTGTCAGCCAAAATGTTTCAATATCCCACAATACTTTGGAAAATTATTTGACAACTTTGACAGATAGTTTACTTTTTTATTCCGTTCCACGTTTTGATGTAAAAGGTCGAGCATTATTGCAACGCTTAGAAAAATATTATCCCGTTGATTTAGGTTTACGACATCTCTTATTACCAGACCACAAAGAAGATATTGGGCATATCTTGGAAAATATTGTGTATTTGGAATTGAGACGTAGATATTCACAAGTATATGTTGGTAATTTAGATAAATATGAAGTTGATTTTGTTGTTGTAACTGATCTGGGTCACTACGCTTATTATCAAGTCAGTGAAACAACACTTGCTCCAGAAACACTAGACAGAGAACTTAGACCACTTGAAGCCATTAAAGATCAATTCCCCAAATATCTATTAACAATGGATACGATTCAGCCAACAGCAAATTACAATGGTATTGAGAAGAAAAATATCATAGATTGGTTACTAGAAAAATAGATATGTACTGAACCTATAAATTGAGACACAAGAAAAACACTCCTGTCAAAATCTAGTGAAACTATGAACAGGAGTGTTTTGTTATGGCCGAAAAAGCTTATTCAGTAGAAACTAATACTAGACTAAAAATCAATGATGGAAACTCTTGATTTCTATACAAAAAAGACATCCAAGAGAAAATTCTTGAATGTCTGTAAACGTTGATTTATCGCTGATAATTAACGTTAAGAGAACTGGCTAGCTTTACGAGCTTTCTTAAGACTAGATCTGACAAGGGCTCTTTTATTTTCAAAAAGCGTCAATCACAGCATTTATAAATGTCCATATTGGAAAAAGGTTTCAAAACCAAATCCGATGCATTGCTTCAAGGAATTTTTTAGTTATTGGGAAGCCGGAGCTTGCACCAATTACAGAATCAATGCCACAATATGGGCATAATGCGGTTCCTCTGTCGTCTATTTTTGTATCTTCCACTAGCCATTCATCAATTTCATGTGGAGAAAAAATTTGCATACAATAAAAACAACCACAAATTTCATCCTGTTCCAATTCGGGTTTATTATTACTACAATAAGCATGAGCTAAGCTGTAATCATGTTTATTCAAAATCTTTCCCATTTCTCTTTTCTATGATTGAGTCGGAATAATTGTGAGGTCGCTGTGGTCATTTAAAAAACTATACATTGGTACTCCAAAACCCTCTTTCGATATATTCTCACATAGAGTTTTTACAAAAAATTCTATCCACTCACTAGAAGGTTCCACAGCATCATCAGTCTGAGGAGTGAACCACATTTGAGGAATAAGTTCTACTGTGTCTACATCGAATGCAATCCCAATCATCATATCATAGAAATCAAAGGAAGCACAAAAAGCACACATATTATCGCTAACCTTATTAATTCCTAATTCAGGAGGTATTTCCATCATCGTAATCATCATTCGACCAGTTATTTCTCCATTTTCCTCTTCAAACTTATCAAGTATCCCTTGCTCACGGAGGATATTTTCCACATTGAAGAACACTTCTTTATCAGCTAACATAATATTATCTCCAACAATTTGATTTAACTTTATTATACCATCTATTACCACTATGTTTTGTGCAACATTCTTTCTATCGGATCGAAAATCAGAATCTTATGCTTTGCAAGGAAGAAAAGAATATATACCTACAAATATGTAAAGAAATAATATATTCATGTCTTTTTGTTGCACTTCATTTTACAACAGGGCATCAGAGAAAATTGACAAAAGATACAAAAAAGAATATACTTTTTAAAAGTATATTTAAGAATTTTTGTAAGGAGTTTTTATGAGAGAAAATTTTCGTAGTTTAATGAAATCAGTCAATCGTGTGATTTATGTTTTTGAAGAAATTCAAAAATCCTTGGGGGATAAAGGGAAACTTGGATGGCTCTTGTATATGTTGGACGATGATCAAGCTCATACGCAAAAACAATTATCCAAGGATTGGATGATACCGCGATCGACTTTAAATGCTGCGGTTAAAATTGCGCAGGAAGAGGGTTATATTGAGTTGCAAAAGGTTCCAAATACACGGAGAGAACTAGTAATTGTTCTTACTGATAAGGGACGTAATGAAGCGAAAAACATATTAACACCTTATGTCGAAATGGAAGATAAGGCTTTGAAAGAAACTTCTGAAAAGTATTCTGCTCACTTTGTGGAAGTAATGGATTATTTCTCAAAGCAATTAGAGTTAGAAGTGGACGGAGGGATTCGTAAATTATCTAACGCTAACTCTGAAAATTAGAGTTTTCTTCATTCACACATAGAGACTTATGAAATAAGGATAGTTTAAAATGAAGTAATGTGACCTAAGAAGATGAGCTTAATTAGGAAAGGATGAATAAAAAGCTCCTAAAATCAAAAACTCATATTATTGGGTGATTAAAAAACTTGATAATATGCGTTTTATCATAGAAGGAGGAACCTCACTTTGTCTTAAAGTTGAGGTTTTTAAATTACCGAAGCAAAAATATTGACAAAAATTCTAAACGGAATTATAAAAAATAGAAAAGAGAATAAAATGAAATTTTCAAAAACAGCAAAAATGATTGCTACTTCTGTCGTTACACTAGCTTCCGTTGTCGCTCTAGCGGCATGTACCTCTTCTTCACAGAAAGCCAATTCTAGTCAAACGGTTGAGGTTGAAACGAAGAGTTTGAATACCTTGTATCAAGAAGCACTTAAAGAGGGCGGAACAGTCGTGTATTATGCTGGTGGTGATACTGCTGAGCAAAATGATGACACCAAGACTGCTTTCGAGCAACGTTTCCCAGGGATGAAATTAGAAGTTGTTACAGATTATAGTAAGGTTCAGAATGGTCGTTTGGAGTATCAAATGGCCACCAATAATGTGGTAGCTGATGTTGTTCAGTTACAAACTCTGAACGATTTCACATACTGGAAAAAACAAAACAAGCTATTAACTTATAAACCTGCCGGTTGGGATAAAGTTTACAAAGACTTTAAAGATCCTGATGGTACTTGGGTTGGTGGCTATGTTCTAGCTTTTGGAAATGTCGTTAACACCAAGGCCCTTGGTTCAACATCTGAACCTAAAACAGCTAAAGATTTATTGAATTCTGAATTGAAAGGGAAATTGATTTCAACCTATCCAAACGATGATGATGCTGTTCTCTTCTGGTATAAGCAAATGATTGATAAAAACGGTTGGGAATGGATGGCAAATCTGATAAAACAAGATCCGAAGTTTGTTCGAGGAACTCAAGAACCGGGTGATAAAGTTGGAGCAGGTGAATACGCTGTGACTCTAGGAACAGCCGGCCTTTTAGATCAAAGTGCAGAAAGTCATTTGGTCATTCCTGAGAAGGAAGGATTTGTTGCTTGGGCACAACGCATGGCTATCTTGAAGGATGCTAAACACCCAGCAGGTGCAAAACTATTTGAAAATTGGTTGCTTGATAAAGAAACGCAACAAAATAATATCTTCCAATGGAGCGTACGTACGGATGCCACTCCAGCGGGTGTTAAACCGATCTGGGAATATAAAAATGCTAATTTGAAAGAATTTGTTAACTTTATGGAAGACCGTGCAGAAGTGGAACGCTTTAGAGCACAAATTCGTCTATTCGTTGGAGATGTGCAGGGGCCTTCATCAGCAGGAGAACGTGGTTTGACACCATCGACTCGTGCAGTACAGTAATGGGATAAATCTTAAGAGTAATGGATTAGTTTTTTAATTCCTTCCATTGCTTTTTTTATCTTATTTTGACTGAATGAAAGAGTTGGATAACATGTGGAAGAAGACTCGATTAATGAGAAGGAGTTTGAGGAGCTTAAAACTGATTGTCGGCTAGGCAGAGCGACAACCTCATCCAAAAACAAAGGAAACATCCTATTCAAAGATTTTTATAAGGAAGTTTGGTTAGAACCATACAAAGCAGGTCAAACAACCACTACTGTAAAACCTCCTACTAAAGCAACTGTCTTTCAAACGGAAAACATTTTCAGACTACATATCATTCCAATTCTAGGAAATTACTCAATAGAACATTTAATGAATAACAAACAACTTGTACTATCACTACTTACACCAAAAGCTAATAGCTATGCTAATTTCAAAGTAGTTAGGAGCTATGTAAATTCTGTTTTCGATTGGGCTGAGGAACTTGAGTATATTGAAGCAAATAGAGTTGCAAAAACTTTAAGACGAATTAAGGCTGTCAAAAAAATTCAACTTGCAGAATCAAAACGTGATGAAGATTTATATTTAACTCATGAGCAACTCCAAGAATGGTTCTCAGCATTTAAAGAAGATTTAGAGAACGATAAAATATCACTCAAAGATTACGTCCTTTTCTATCTCACTTTTTTCCTTGGAGATAGAAAATCAGAAACATATGCTCTCCAGTGGAAACATATCGACTTTTCAAAATCTCAGATTCAGTTAATTCAGGCTTTAGATAGATATGGACAAGTAAAATCTACCAAAGGAAATAAAAAAACTATCTTTTCTATTTCTAGCGACTTGCTTCAACTTCTAACCTTATGGAAAAAACAACAAAAATATGAACTAGCAAAGTTTGGTATCATCACTAATCCAGAACAATCCATCTTCACTTACATAGATACCAGAGGAAATATCAATAAACCTTTACACTCTGACTATCTCAATAATAAGATGAAAACTATCAGAAAGCGACACCCAGAGCTTACACACGCTACGCCACACAAACTACGGCATACGGGAGCAACGCTCGCTAAACAGGCAGGAATGAGCTTAGAAGCCATTTCTGAAGCTCTAACACATAGTGACACAGGTACAACACAGATTTATGTCAATACTTCTAATGTAGTCCCTATGGCCGTCGGTGAATTTGCCTTACAGTCTCTAAAACAATAAGGTGAAAATAAGGTAAATTTTGAGGTGAACTTTTTCAAAAAACACAAAAAAAGCACCCATGAGGTAAACTCTTGAGTGCTTTGAAACGTTGATATAATCGTATTGATTAACGTTTTGAGAATTGTGAAGCTTTACGAGCTTTCTTAAGACCTGGTTTCTTACGCTCAACTTTACGTGAGTCACGTGTAAGAAGTCCTGCGCGTTTCAATGAATCGCGGAAATCTGGGTCTACTTGAAGAAGGGCACGAGCGATACCGTGACGGATAGCTCCTGCTTGACCAGCGTATCCACCACCAACAACGTTAACGAAAACGTCGTATGAACCTACAGTTGAAGTAACTGCAAATGGTTGGTTGATAACAAGACGAAGGTCAGCGTGTGGGATGTACTCTTCAACATCTTTTTTGTTAACAGTGATTTTACCAGTTCCTGGAACAAGGCGAACGCGTGCAACAGCGTTTTTACGACGTCCAGTACCTGCATATTGTGCTTGTGACATACTTTATTGTTCCTTTCCTTAGATAAGTCCTGAAATGTCAAGAACTTCTGGTTGTTGTGCAGCGTGAGTGTGCTCAGCTCCAACGAATACTTTCAATTTCATACCTTGAGCGCGGCCAAGAGTATTGTGTGGAAGCATACCTTTAACTGATTTTTCGATCAAACGTACTGCATTTTTAGAACGAAGTTCACCAGCAGAGATTTGTTTCAATCCACCTGGGTGGTTTGAGTGAGTGTAGTAGATCTTATCAGTTGCCTTTTTACCAGTCAATTTAACTTTTTCAGCATTGATAACGATTACGAAGTCACCTGTATCAGTGTGTGGTGTGAAGGTTGGTTTGTTTTTTCCGCGAAGTACGCTAGCAACAACTGCTGAAAGGCGTCCAAGAGGTACATCAGTTGCGTCAACAACGTACCATTTGCGTTCTACTTGGCCTGGTTTAGCCATGAATGTAGTTTTGTTCATGATTTCTCCTATATGAATATCGTTTTTGTTTACAGGGCGGATGTTCCGGTCCGCGGGGTATTTGAAAGGTTCCGGGGCCTTACAAATGGGGTAAACAATACCGTCTACTATCATACCAAATTTTACTACTAAAAGTCAATAGATATGAAAAATATTTTTGACGATTTCGGTGTTCAACATCTAGAAAAACCTCGCTTTTGCGAGGCTCTCCTATTTATAAGCTAAAGCACGTTTAAAGGTTTTCCAGATTCCCAAATCATCTGTTTGAAGGACTAGGCTAGCATACATGCGGCCGATAAAGGCTGTTGCAGTGACTGCAAAAACAACCGTTATGGCAAGTGAAATCCAAGCTTCTAGACCACTTGCATACCCATTTATAGCTCTAAATGGCATAAAGAAGGTCGAGATGAAAGGAATATAGGAACCAATTTTCAGAACTAAATTGTCCCCTGCAGCACCTAGAGAGGTCACACCGACAAATCCTGCTATAATCAAGATCATCAATGGCGACAAGGCCTTTCCTGAATCCTCAGGGCGAGAAACCATAGAACCTAGAAAGGCTGCTAAAACAACGTACATAAAGAGGCTAACCAAGACAAACAATAAGGTATTGAGCGAGAAGGCCTCTCCTATATGGTTTAAAATACCAGATTGTGCCAAGATTGGTAGGTCTTTAAAGAGCAGAATGGCAGCCAGCCCACCCACGACGTAAATGCCAATATGAGTCAAAATCACAAGAAGTAGAGCCAGCATGCGAGCGTAGAAATAATGACTAGCTCGGATACTAGAGAAGACCACCTCCATGATTTTGGTTCCTTTCTCACTGGCCACTTCCTGAGCAGTGACACTAGCATAGGTAATCAAAATCATATAAAGGAAGAAGCCAAGCCCTGCGGCCGCAATGGTTTGAACAATTTTTTTGTTTTCCTTAGATTCATCAATTTTCTCAGTAAAATCAACGGTTTGGCTCAGACGTTTTTCCTGTTCTTGAGACAAATTGGCTGCCGAACGATTCAGTTGATACTGCAGTTCATTTAGCTTATTGGTTACTGCTAGTTTGATGCCTGTTTCAAGAGAAGTTTCACCATGATAGACGGCCTTGAGGACGCTGTCCTCTTGGTCAATGGTTAGGTAACCCTTGATTTTCTCATCCTTGATAGCACCTTGGGCACTGGCTTCATCCTTGTAATCAAAGTTGATACCATTAGTACCCTTGAGCCCTTCTTCCACAGATGGCACCGTTGTTACTACTGCTATCTTGTTATTCTTGGCCATAGAAGACCCTTGGAGATAGCCGATTCCTACAGATAATCCTAAAAAGAGGAACGGCGAAATCACCATAAAGAAGAAACTCCACGACTTGACATGTCGAAGATAGGTTTCCTTCATTACAACCCACATATTTCTCATACTTCCACCCCTGATTCTAGTTTAAAGATTTCATCGATTGTTGGAGCTTGTTGGTCAAAGGTCGCAATATATTGACCTTTAGTGAGGATTGGGAAGAGTTCCCTTCCAGCACTTTCATCATCTAGGATCAATTTCCAACTACCTTGCTTGGTCAAGCTCACCTGTTTGACGTGAGGAAGTTTTTCCAATTCTTCCTTGCTTTGTTCACTTGAAACAAAGAGACGTGTTTTCCCATATTGATTGCGAACATCCTGAACTGGTCCATGCAAGACCACACGCCCGTCACGAATCATCAGGATATCATCGCAAAGTTCCTCAACGTTGGTCATAACATGGTCAGAAAAGATAATGATTGCACCGCGCTCTTTCTCTTTCAAGATGACTTGTTTGAGCAACTCGGTATTGACTGGATCCAAACCACTAAAAGGCTCATCCAAGATGATCAAGTCAGGCTCATGGATTAGAGTGATGATCAACTGAATTTTCTGCTGATTCCCTTTGGAGAGGCTCTTGATTTTATCAGTCAATTTGCCCTTCACTTCCAATTTTTCCATCCATTGAGGGAGTTTTTCCTTGACTTCCTTAGCATCCATGCCTTTTAGAGTCGCCAAGTAGCGAACTTGTTCAAGGACTGTCAGCTTGGGCATGAGACTGCGTTCCTCAGGCAGATAACCAATCCGAGCATAGGTTTCCTGACGAATCTCCTGCTCATCCAGACTGATCTCTCCTTGATACTCTAAAAATTTCAACATACTGTGGAAAATCGTTGTTTTCCCAGCACCATTCTTCCCGACCAAGCCCAGAATCCTTCCTGGACTTGCCTGAAAATCGACACCAAACAAGACTTGCTTGGGACCGAAACTTTTCTCTAGATTTCTTACTTCTAACATTTTCCACCTCCGAGATATGTTGCACTTATTATACTCCTTTTTGATAGCCTTTACAACGATTTATGTCCATTTTATCGGATAATAAGTAGCAAAAGTATCCTTTCTCTAATAAATTTTAAGTACTTCAGTGATATCTTTAGTATAACTCATTAAAGGCTTTCTGAGATGGCTTTCTCCTCAACTATCGCTTTTCTCTTCTGAACTGTCCTTTTGAAACTAAAAATCCACCCCGAAGGATGGATTTTAGACTATTAACGCACTTCTGCATTCACTTTTTCTTCGAGTGATGCTTGGATTTTTTCCATATAGCGTGCAACTTCTTCGTCTGTCAAGCTATCTTCTGGATTTTGGAAGGTCAAGCTATAGGCCATTGACTTCATACCAAGTCCTAATTTTTCACCTGAGAAGACGTCAAAGAGTTTGATATCAGTCAAACGTTTCACGCCAGCAGCTTGGATGGCGTCGACTACTTCTTGGTGAGTCACTTCTGCCTTGAGGAGTAGGGCCACGTCACGGCTGACTGCTGGGAATTTAGTGATTTCTACAAATGGAGCAGCTGGTTGAAGGGCAGCCTCTATGGCTGAAAGGTTAAGCTCTGCTACATACGTTTCTGGGATATCGTAAGCCTTAGCTGTGACTGGATGCACTTGACCAAGGAAACCAAGAACTTGGTCACCGAGTGAAATCACGGCTGTACGTCCTGGGTGTAGACTTGCAATCTCAGCTGTTGCTGTATAGGTCACTGCAAGTCCCAAGCGAGTAAAGAGCGCTTCTAAGATTCCCTTAGCATAGAAGAAATCAACTGGAACTGCTGCCGTTTGGAAATCTTTTTCTGCAACCAAGCCGGTTAAGGCAAAGGCAAAGCTATTGATCTCATTTGGTAGATCTTCTTTTGGATTGCCTATTTGTTCAAAGACTTTTCCAATCTCGTAAAGGGCCAAGTTTTTGTTCTTACGAGCCACATTATAAGCCACCGTATCAAGGATACCAGAAATCATATTTTGACGGAGGACAGAACGATCCACAGTCATTGGCCACATGAGCTCTGTAAGATTACTTGGTTGAGCTGTAAACTCAACTGCTTTTTCAGGCGTTGTCAGAGCGTAGGTAATGATTTCTGTCAAACCTGCTCCTTCAGCGATGGTACGAACTTGGCGACGCAATTTTTGTGTCGCAGTCAATTCACCAGCTGTACCATCATCTTTTGGAAGACTGGCTGGCAAGCGGTCATAGCCATAGATACGAGCGATTTCTTCAAAGAGGTCTGCTTCGATGGTAATATCCCAACGACGACGTGGGACGCTGACTGTAAATGATTCTGCATTTCCAGAAAGACCAAATCCAAGACGACGGAAGACATCTTCTACATCGGCGTAGGAAAGCTCCGTACCAAGGACGCGGTTAACGTCTGCAAGAGTTGAAGAAACTTCTACATCAGAAGTATCAAGCGCTCCCGCTGAAACGATGCCCTTACGCACCGTCGCACCTGCAAGTTCTGCAATCATGCTCGCTGCCGCATCTAGGGCTTCATTTACCGTTGCCACATTGATGCCTTTTTCAAAACGAGAAGATGACTCCGAACGAAGATTCAAGCGACCGCTAGTCTTACGAATCGACTTGCCATTGAAGACTGCAGCTTCAAGGACAACGCGACTAGATTTTTCAGAGATTTCTGTTGCTTGACCACCCATGACACCTGCAAGGGCTACTGGCTTGTCAGCAACAGTGATGACTAAGT
Organism: Streptococcus oralis; assembly: GCF_001578935.1. Classification (GTDB taxonomy): domain Bacteria; phylum Bacillota; class Bacilli; order Lactobacillales; family Streptococcaceae; genus Streptococcus; species Streptococcus oralis_R. The sequence goes on from NZ_KQ969521.1 coordinate 1,252,140, forward strand.
CATTCGTCTCCAACTCACGCTCTTCCCCGTCCAAGGTTACCAACTTTTCACCAGCACGCGCTTCACGCACACGGAGGTCAGTCCCTTCAAAGGTATCCAAGTCAAAGGCATGCATTGGTTGACCAAAGTAGAGCAGGATGTAGTTGGTCACGTCCACTACGTTATTGATTGGACGGATGCCTTCGTTCATAAGAAGGTTTTGCAACCATTGTGGACTCGGTGCGATGGTCACATTGTCCAAGATACGGGCTGCATAGTAAGGCGCCTTGTCTGTCTCAATGCCTACAGAAAGGGCATCTGCTGCAGCTTCATTTGTTTCTATTAAACTGAATTCTTTAAAGTTGACTGCCTTGTCATAGATAGCTGCTACTTCGTGAGCTACTCCACGCATAGATAGAGCGTCTGCACGGTTTGGTGTGATAGAAAGTTCGATGATTTCATCATTCAAGTCTAGATATGAGAAGACTTCCTCCCCTGGTACTGCATCTTGAGGCAAGATTTGAATGCCATCTGCAAATTCTTTCGGTACGACGGAGTCAGAAATACCCAATTCACCAAGTGAGCAGATCATCCCAAGGGATTCCAAGCCACGGATTTTCCCTTTTTTAATCTTGTAGTTGTCCGCAATGCGAGCTCCTGGAAGTGCTACCATGACCTTGATACCTGCACGCACATTGGGTGCTCCACAGACGATTTGACGGGCTTCTTCTTCACCCACATTGACTTGACAGACATGCAAGTGTGTTTCTGGCACATCTTCGCAAGACAAGATTTCGCCGACAACAATTTTTGAAAGACCGGCAGCCGGTGATTCGACACCTTCGACCTCGATCCCTGTAGTTGACATTTTTTCAGCCAACTCTTGTGATGGCACATCAATGTCCACCAATTCTTTCAACCATTTATAAGATACTAACATAATTCTGATTGCAAGAACCCACAAGTAAGTTCTTTTCAATTCCTTTCTTTTTCTTCGAGTCAGTCCTTACCATTCTCATCAAGAGAAAATAACTAGACTGTGTTTCAGGTTTCAATCTTATTTAAACTGTTCTGAGAAGCGGACATCTCCTTGATAGAATCCACGGATATCGTTGATTCCGTAACGGAGCATAGCGACACGCTCTTGTCCAAGACCAAAGGCAAATCCAGAGTAAACAGTCGCATCGATACCGCTCATTTCAAGGACACGTGGGTGAACCATACCAGCACCCATGATTTCGATCCAACCTGTTTTCTTACATACGTTACAGCCTTCTCCACCACACTTGAAGCAAGAAACATCCACCTCAACAGATGGCTCTGTGAATGGGAAATAAGATGGACGCAGACGGATTTGACGCTCTTCACCAAACATTTTTTGGACAATCAACTGAAGGGTTCCTTGAAGGTCTGCCATAGAGATGTTTTTCCCAACAACCAATCCTTCGATTTGGTGGAATTGGTGACTGTGGGTCGCATCGTCTGTGTCACGACGGAACACACGACCTGGTGAGATCATTTTCAAAGGACCTTTAGAAAAATCATGAGCATCCATAGCACGCGCCTGAACTGGAGACGTGTGGGTACGAAGCAAGATTTCTTCAGTGATGTAGAAAGTATCCTGCATATCGCGAGCTGGGTGATCTTTTGGAAGGTTCATACGCTCGAAGTTATAGTAGTCTTGCTCCACTTCAAAACCATCTACGACTTGGTAACCCATACCGATGAAAATATCTTCGATTTCTTCACTGGTTTGTGTAAGAACATGACGGTGACCAGCCGCAACAGGACGACCTGGAAGTGTTACATCGATGCTCTCACTAGCCAGTTGAGCTGCGACTTTCTTTTCTTCCAAGAGTTTAGCTGTTTCTTCAAAGGCCGCTGTCAAGACATCGCGAGCTTCATTGACGTGTTTCCCGATGACAGGGCGCATTTCAGCCGATACATCCTTCATCCCTTTGAGGATTTCAGTCAGTGACCCTTTTTTCCCAAGGACAGAGACACGTAATTCTTGCATCTCTTTTTCATTTTCAGCAGTAATCTGCTTCAAGCTAGCCAGCGTTTCTTCGCGAAGCGCTTTTAATTGTTCTTCAATAGTTGACATAATTCCTCCATCAGTCGCTTATCAGATAAAAAGAAAACCACATGCCAAAAACTCCACTCGGAGCGTTGACACGCGGTACCATCCGTTTTCATCTGACAAGTCAGACCTTCATTTCCAAATCCATGTGCAAGTGAATTCACCCAGCTTTCATATAGAGAGCTTGCAGTCACGGCTCTCCTCCCTGATATACTTCCCTTGAGTTACTAGTCTTGCGGATTCCTATTCAATTACTACTTAGTTTATCAGATTTTTAGTTAAAAAACAAGTTAGATTAGACTAATTTCAATATAAAAAGGAACAAGACACAATGCATTACCTATTTGTAGGATCTGTTTCACCTGCTTTCCTTTTCAATAAAAGAGTTGCTGCTTGATTAAAGCCATCACACCAGTTATACCATTTTGCTTCATACTCATCTTGAGCTAAGATACTGTCTTTTAAATCCAAAACAGAGTAAATCTTTCTTTCCTCGCAAGCTTGCGCATAAAGATAATACAGTTCATCGCCACCATCTCTATCCCACTCAGCAGAAATCGTATCCCTACCTGCCAATAAAGCCTGATAGGCCCTGTGATGCCCGTCTGTAATCAACAAGCAGTCTCCGAACGCAAGAATACTGATTGGAGCAACATTGATTATTTCTGCCGACTGATAAAGTGTCTGGATGCCTTCTAGTTTCTTTTCTGATAAGTATAGTTGAGTCGGATGGAGAGCTTTTATGTTGGCTTTCATTTCTTTCTCCTCAAGGGAATTCGATACTCACTTCTGCTTGCCTTTAAATCGCCATTGGAAGCGAAGCTTGTCATAGAAGGGGAACTCGATAAACAAGACTCCCAAACCTACACAGAAACTGGCAAGAACATCTGATGGGTAGTGAACTCCCAGATAGACCCGAGATAGCAGCACACTGACTAGGTAGAGGCCAAGGACGATTTGCACAATTTTTCTCCAGACGGGATCTTTAATCCGTTGACTGAGAATGACAATCAATGTCCCCACCATCAGCGTCACAGCCAGAGAATGGCCACTTGGAAAAGAAAAGCCCTTCTCCTCTACCAGATGTAAGATAGCTGGCCGCGGGCGCTGGTAGATATTTTTAAAGGTCACGATTAAAAGACCAGCTATTGCCAGATTTCCCGCCATGAAGAAGCTTTCTATCTTCCACTGCTTACGATAAAAGATAAAGGCTGCGATGGCAACCCAGGTGATAATCACCGGGATATCAATCAAATGCGTAAGCGCACGGAACAGAACTGTCAAATAATCTGGCAAGTCCCCACGAAGGGCAGTCTGAATCGGTTGATCAAAACCGACCAGCGTTTCAGGATAGAACTTAACCATATAGCCAAGAAGGACGAAAAGTAAAAGGGCAAAACTGCCCTTCATTAAAAATGTTTGTTTATCTCTCATAATGTTTTAAGGTTGGTTTCAAGAGGACGTATAACAACCAGAATGAAACGGCAAAGATGATACCCTCAATCAAGTTAAAAGGTAAAACCATGGTCATTAGGTAGTTGGAAAGTCCCAAAATTTTTCCAATATCAAAGTTAGCAAATTGCGCGTACAAAGGAACCGCATAGACATAGTTGAGAACCAACATAGCAGCAGTCAATCCAATAGTTCCCGCTAGAGATGCTAGTAGGAAACGAAGGGTACTGCGTTCCTTTTTCCAAATCAAACCAAAAGCGATAACAAAAACTCCCAGAGCTACGATATTCATTGGCAAGCCAATGTAGGTATTCACTCCTTGGCTATTCAGAAGCAACTTCAAGAGTGAGCGCATCAAGAGAATTCCTAGAGCAGCCGGTAAATCCATCACCACCAAGCCCACAAGGACTGGCAAGATACTAAACTCGATCTTGAGGAAGGTTGCCACTGGCAAGAGCGGAAAGTCAAAGTACATCAGCACAAATGAAATGGCTGATAAAATCGCAATGGTCGAAATTCGACGTGTGTTTGTCATAACAGGTTCCTCCAATTTTCTATAAAATCAGAAGAAGTTGGAAAGGATCCCTCTATCTATTCTCACTTTTTATATCCCAAAAGTTCCCTCTCACTCTTTTGAGCAAGCGGTTGCAATTCATCTATAAACTCATCAGAACAGACAAAGCCATTCTTTCGTCTTCTCCCATCCAGACTATACTGTCGGTTGTGGAATCGCACCACATCAGCTTGCGCTCGCGGACTTCTTTAACTAAGATATTTTGGATTAATCTAGGCGTCGCAGTCGAAGATAATACTTGAGTATATCAAGACAAGACAACGAAGAGTAAGCCAAAATAGCTAGTTAAAGTCACCGCCGGTCGGGAATCTCACCCAGCCCTGAAGACCCTTTAATCATAACAAAAAACGCTTGCAAGTGCAAGCATTTTGATTATTTCAATTTATCTGTTTCATAGGTGTGAACAAGCTCAAGACCTGCAAAATTCTGCTGACGAAGAGCCTCATATACAATCATGCATACGGTATTCGAAACATTGAGACTGCGGACGTGCTCATCATTCATAGGAATACGGAGGGCTTTCTCAGGATGTTCTCGCATAAAGTCCTCAGGCAAACCCTTGTCTTCACGTCCAAAAAGAAAATAATAATCCCCACCACTTGCCAAATCTGCTTCAGAATAGACCTTTTCCGCAAATTTCGAAATCAGATAGAGTTTCCCCTTCATTCGAGACATGAAATCTTCCAAACTGTCATAAAAATAAATCTCAAGCTTGTCCCAGTAATCCAAACCAGCCCGCTTCATCTTCCGGTCATCAATAGGAAATCCCATCGGTTTGATGATGTGAAGGGGAGAATTGGTCGCAGCGCAAGTACGCGCAATATTGCCTGTATTTTGCGGAATTTGAGGTTCAAATAATACAATGTGATTTGTCATAACTGGCTTCCTTTCACCATTGCAAAAAAATAGCCACACTGCCCGGAGTCAAGCTCAGCGAACAGCGTGGTTAAGGCATCGTTAACTTACCTCACAACAGGTCTGAAGTAAATCAGCGAAACTACTTTCTTAGTATAACACTTTCAGAATCATTGTCAATAGAAATGACTTGATTTTTTTACTTTTTTTGATGATATTTTCATGTTTGGTCATTCCCTTTCTGAAAAGGGATAGTAAGAGAGTAATATCACTCCAAATCGGAGACATCGTTATAGAAGTTAAACAAATGTATCTTCAAAACGTGAAAAAGGCCTTTCTTCCCTTAAAAATCGCCCTAGTAAGTGCATTTTTTGCTAAAAAAGGGTATGATAGTTACATCATGAAAAAGTAGGTTTTTTATATGAAAATTGTCCTTGTTGGTGGAGGGAAAGTTGGTTTCGCCCTCTGTCGTTCACTGGTTGCGGAAAACCATGACGTTGTTCTCATCGAGCAAGATGAAGCTGTCCTCAATCACATTGTTAGTCGCTTTGACATCATGGGACTCCTTGGAAATGGTGCTGATTTTGCCATCTTGGAGCAAGCCGGCGTCCAAGAGTGTGATATCTTTATCGCTCTAACTGAATACGATGAAGTGAATATGATTTCAGCGGTACTTGCTAAAAAAATGGGTGCTAAAGAAACCATCGTTCGGGTGCGAAATCCTGAATACTCTAATGCCTATTTTAAAGAGAAAAATATTCTTGGATTTTCACTTATTGTTAATCCAGAACTCCTAGCAGCGCGTGCGATCTCAAATATCATTGATTTCCCTAATGCCCTCTCTGTCGAACGATTTGCTGGAGGTCGGGTCAGTCTCATGGAGTTTGTTGTCAAGGATTCTAGCGGTCTTTGTCAAATGCCAATCTCAGACTTCCGTAAAAAGTTTGGAAATGTCATTGTCTGTGCTATGGAGAGAGATCATCAACTTATGATTCCAAGCGGTGATGTTATTATCCAAGACAAGGATCGGATTTTTGTTACGGGAAATCGTGTAGATATGATGCTTTTCCACAACTACTTCAAATCTCGTGCTGTTAAAAGTCTGCTTATCGTTGGTGCAGGTAAAATTGCTTATTATCTACTCGGCATTTTAAAAGACAGTCGCATTGATACCAAGGTTATCGAGATCAATCCTGAAAGAGCTCGTTTCTTCAGCGAAAAGTTCCCCAATCTCTATATTGTCCAAGGAGATGGAACTGCAAAAGACATTTTGCTGGAAGAAAGTGCTCCCCACTATGATGCAGTCGCAACCTTGACTGGAGTTGATGAGGAAAATATCATCACTTCTATGTTCCTTGACCGTGTTGGTGTCCAAAAGAATATCACCAAGGTCAACCGGACTAGCCTTCTAGAGATTATCCATGCGCCTGATTTTTCAAGTATTATCACACCAAAAAGCATCGCAGTGGATACCATTATGCACTTTATCCGTGGTCGAGTAAACGCTCAGTATTCAGACCTTCAAGCCATGCACCATCTAGCAAACGGTCAAATTGAAACCCTCCAATTCCAAATCAAGGAAGCTAATAAAATGACTGCCAAACCTCTATCACAGTTGAAATTGAAAAAAGGGGTTCTCATTGCAGCCATTATCCGAAAAGGAAAAACAATCTTCCCTACTGGAGAGGATATGCTTGAGGTGGGAGACAAGTTACTCGTGACGACCTTATTGCCAAACATCACCAAAATTTATGATTTGATTGAGAGGTAAAAAATGAATAAAAGTATGATTCGTTACCTCCTCTCAAAACTTCTCTTGATTGAGGCTGTTCTTCTCCTAGTCCCTGTTAGTGTAGCGATCTATTACCAAGAATCCAATCAAGTATTTATCGCTCTTTTTTCTACGATTGGAATTTTAGTCCTTCTAGGTGGTCTAGGCGTTTTACGGAAACCGAAAAATCAACGGATTTATGCCAAGGAAGGGGTCTTAATTGTTGCCCTCTGTTGGATTCTATGGTCTTTCTTTGGTGGCCTCCCCTTTGTCTTTTCAGGACAAATCCCAAGCGTCATCGATGCCTTCTTTGAAATCAGTTCTGGATTTACGACTACAGGAGCAACTATTCTGAACGATGTTTCCGTTCTCACTCGTTCCCTCCTCTTCTGGAGAAGTTTCACCCACTTGATTGGAGGGATGGGGGTACTCGTCTTTGCACTTGCCATTATGGACAATGCCAAGAATAGTCACTTGGAGGTGATGAAGGCTGAGGTCCCTGGTCCTGTCTTTGGCAAGGTCGTATCCAAGCTAAAAAACACTGCTCAGATCCTCTATCTGCTTTATCTGGCTCTCTTCTCCCTTTTTGTGGTTATCTACTACCTAGCAGGCATGCCTCTCTATGATAGTTTTGTCATCGCTATGGGAACGGCAGGAACTGGGGGCTTTACCGTCTATAACGACGGAATTGCCCACTATGGTAGCTCACTCATCACCTATCTAGTTAGTATCGGAGTGTTGGTTTTTGGGGTTAACTTCAATCTCTATTACTACCTCATGCTCCGTCGGGTTAAGGCTTTCTTTGGAGATGAAGAACTACGAGCATATATCATCATTGTCCTAGTTTCTACCGGCTTGATTACTCTTAATACGCTCCACCTCTACCAAGGGGTCTCTAAAAGTGTTGAAATGGCCTTCTTCCAGGTTTCCAATATCATCACAACAACAGGTTTTGGTTACGGAGATATTACCAACTGGCCCCTCTTCTCCCAATTTATCCTCCTCTTCCTCATGGGAATCGGTGGATCAGCAGGCTCAACTGCAGGTGGTCTTAAGGTGATCAGAGGACTTATCCTCTCTAAGATCGCAAAAAATCAGATTTTGTCCACCTTATCCCCTCACCGTGTTTTGACTCTACACGTCAATAAAACTGTGATTGATAAGGATACCCAGCACAAGATTCTTAAATATTTTGCTATCTATATGATGATCATTCTCTCTCTCATCTTTATCGTCAGTCTTGATAGCAATGATTTTCTAGTCGTGACCAGTGCTGTCTTCAGCTGTTTTAACAATATCGGACCTATTCTAGGTACAACCTCGAGTTTTGCTATCTTTAGTCCCATCTCTAAAATCCTCCTCTCCTTTGCAATGATTGCAGGTCGCTTAGAGATATACCCAATTTTGCTACTCTTTATGAAACGCACTTGGTCTAAACGCTAATAATAATACAATTCCCCTTTTACAAGCTAGTAGAAGGGGAATTTTTCTATTAAAAATGAGAAGACCTTTCGGTCCTCTCCTAGTCTGTTTATTTTTTAAGAGCTTCTTTGTATCGAGTAACTTCTGCTTGGTTAGCCCAAACATAGTGACCTGGACGAATTTCTACCATAGATGGTTTATCTGTCTCATAGTTATGTTGGTCAGGATCGTAAACTTTCAAGACCTTCTTGCGTTCCAAGATTGGATCTGGAATTGGTACAGCAGATAGAAGTGCTTGAGTGTATGGGTGGACAGGATTGTTAAACAACTCCTCTGTCTCCGCCACTTCGACGATAACTCCCTTATAGATAACCGCGATACGGTCTGAGATAAAGCGAACAACTGACAAGTCATGCGCAATAAAGAGATAGGTCAAGCCCAACTCTTTTTGGAACTTCTTGAGTAAGTTCAAGACTTGCGCACGCACTGAAACGTCCAAGGCTGAAATTGGCTCATCCGCAATAACGAAATCAGGTTCCATCACAAGGGCACGGGCAATCCCGATACGTTGACGTTGACCACCAGAAAACTCGTGTGGATAACGGGTCAAGTGTTCTTTCAAAAGTCCAACTTCATGAATCATCGTTTGAACTTTTTCTTTTCGATCTTCTTCGTCTTTGAACAAGTGGTAGTTGTAAAGACCTTCAGAGATGATATAGTCAACTGTCGCACGCTCATTCAAGCTAGCTGCAGGGTCCTGGAAAATCATCTGGATGCGACGGATCAAATCTGATGATTCCTTATGAGATTTTTTCTCATTGATCTTATGACCGTCAAAGATGATTTCACCTTTACTGGTATTATTCAAGCCAATAATGGCACGACCAATGGTTGTTTTCCCACTACCAGATTCACCAACGAGAGAGAAAGTTTCTCCCTTGTTGATAAAGAAGTTAGCGTTTTTAACGGCAACAAACTTCTTACTTCCTTCACCGAAGGAAATTTCTAAATCTTTAATTTCTACTAATTTTTCAGACATTTCCTTCCTCCTAGTCTTCTAGATGAGCAAAGCCCATTTTATCACGAATCTTGTCATGCAAATCTGCAATGACTCCAGGTTTTTCAACTTTAGGAGCATTCTCATGAAGCAACCAAGTCTTAGCCCAGTGGGTATCAGTGACTGAAAACTTAGGTGCCTTCTCTTCAAAATCAATTTGCATCGCATAATCTGAACGAAGGGCAAAGGCATCACCTTTCAGCTCAGTATAAAGAGACGGTGGTGTTCCTGGGATAGAGTACAATTCCCCTTTATCATCAGCGAGCTGTGGCAAGCTAGACAAGAGACTCCAAGTGTATGGATGACGTGGATCGTAGAAGACTTCCTCAACAGTACCGTATTCTACAATTTCACCAGCATACATAACCGCTACCTTATCGGCAATACTTGCTACCACACCAAGGTCATGGGTGATAAAGATAATGGTAAAGTGGTACTCATTTTGCAAGGTTTTAAGCAAATCAATGATTTGCGCTTGAATGGTAACATCAAGGGCCGTTGTTGGCTCGTCACAGATCAAGATATCTGGACGACAGGCAAGGGCAATCGCAATAACAATACGTTGGCGCATCCCTCCAGAATATTGGAAAGGATACTCTTCAAAACGTTTTTCAGCATCTGGGATTCCGACCTTGTTCATATAGTCGATTGCCATCTCTTTGGCTTCCTTAGCTGTTTTCCCTTGGTGTTTAATGATAACTTCAGTGATTTGGCTACCGATTGTATTGATTGGATCCAAACTTGTCATAGGGTCTTGGAAAATAGTCGCAATTTTAGCACCACGGATTTTCTCCCATTCTTTGTTCGAAGTCAAGGCTGTCAAGTCTTGTCCACGATAGTCGATGCTTCCTTGGGCAATGCGTCCATTATCTTCTAACATCCCTGTAAAGGTTTTTGTTAAAACAGATTTACCAGAACCAGACTCACCTACCAAGGCAAGAACTTCTCCTTCAATCAGTTCCAGAGACACTCCTCGGATAGCCGTCAGAACTTTGTCACGAACGTCAAATTCCACGACAATATCACGAGCAGTCAAAATTACATTACTTTCTTTTGTCATGTCTACTCCTATCTATGTGTACGTGGATCACTAGCATCCGCTAGGTTTTGACCAACAACGAAAAGAGATAGGGATACCAAGATCAAGGTAGTCAACGGAATCCAGAACAAGTAAGCGTTGGTCGTAACGTTTTGTGAGTAATCTGAGATCAAACGTCCCAAACTTGGCACTGTTACAGGCAATCCCAATCCAAAGAAGGAAAGAAAGGCTTCATAAGAGATGAAGTTTGGCAACATCAAGGTCATCGTAGAAACAATAACGGATACCAATTGTGGCATGATGTTTTTAACGATGATTTTAAAGGTTGGTGTTCCAAGTGTTTGAGAAGCAAGGTTGTATTCCAAGTCACGGTAACGCATGATTTGGATACGAATCATATAAGCAATCCCAATCCAAGTTGTCACACTCATGGCAAAAATCAAATTCCAGAAACCAGCACCAATTGAGTAAGTCAAGACAATGACAATCAAAAGAGATGGAATGTTTGAAATAATGTTATAAACTTCCATCATGACGCGGTCAACGGATTTTGAAATCCCCCAAATCCCACCAACAATAACCCCGATCACAAGGTTGATAAAAGTGGCAATTACAGAGATAAGGATAGAGTTACGCGCACCAAACCAAACCCCATCAAACAAGGATTTACCATTGCTATCTGTACCAAACCAATGTTCAGCATTGGGCTTGATAAAGCGAGCGCTAAAGTCATTCACCTTACTTACATCGTTAAAGTCAAAGTCTGAAAACATCGGATAGATAAAACTCATCAAAATAATAGCTACCAATATTCCCAACATAATGACTGTTGATTTTTTCTTTAAAAACTGTCTAAATACAGAGCCCCAGTATGAATAAGCTGGAGCATCAATTGTTTCAGAGGCAAAATCGTCACGTTTTACAAACTGAAATTTTTCTTTATCGATTGTTGACATTATTTGCCTCCTTTCTCTGTCAATTTAATACGTGGGTCAAGCATGGTCATCCAGATATCTCCTACAAAGAGTGAGAAGATAGAAATACATGTAAAGATGAAGACGAGACCAACTACCATTGAATTATTTGATGCCTTAACAGAGTCAATCAACATTTTACCCATACCTGGGAAGGCAAAGACTGTTTCTGTCAATGTTGCACCACCAATAACCCCGATTACGGCACCTGGAATACCTGAAACCAAAGGAACCATGGCATTTTTAAAGACGTGTTTATTTGAGATTTCTTTTTCAGATAAACCTTTTGCACGAGCAAAACGAACGAAGTCCTGAGATTGCAAGTCAATCATATAACGACGAATCCAGATTGCTGTACTTGGCGCCCCCAACAACCCTAGAATAACTGCTGGCAAGACATAGGAACGCCAATCTCCGGCTCCCAAAATAGGGAATGAGTCAGGCAGACCAATCGATGAGCCAATCAAACGCACGATGTAAACCAAGGCAATCGTTGGAAGGGCAAGCAAGAAGGTTAGAGCACCTGTCGAGAAGCTATCAATCCAAGTATTCTTGTGGCGAGCCATGGCAGATCCAAGTGGAATCGCAATCGCATACGAAATAATCAAACCGATCAAACCAGCAACAGCTGAACTTGCAATCATTGATGGATATTGATAATTGCTTTCTGTAGCTGTATATGGATCGTCCTTACCATAGTTAGCTACTTCACGCGCATCTGCTTGACTTGGAGATTTGTAGGTACGAGAGTAAATATCTACAGATGAAGTCTTTTTACCAGTAGGGAATTGAACCTCTGATGTCTTGGTTTGTCCTTGACCCTGTGTGATAACTTGAAGCACTGGCGTGTTTGCATAAGTTGGGTAAGAGTCACCTAAGTTAATGTTCACAAAGTTTTGGTGTACAAACGGGAATTGATTGTTGAAATACAAAAGGTATTTATGTTTGGTACCTGAACCAACCAATGACCAACCGATAGCAGGGTCATTTTCAAAACGAAGATAACGTTCCAAGTTTGGATTTTCAGGGTCTTGAATCTTGTTTGTATGATCAATATCAAGCAAGTTCGCATAGAATTTGAAAACACGTTCAAAAATTGGAATTTCACGCGTAGCATAGAACTGACCACTCTCTGAAAAGACACCTAACGTCCAACCATTACCGAGTTGGTTGATGTATTTTTCGTAGATTGCCTTATTGGTATCATTGGCATCTACTGTTACAGATGAGTCCATTGTGCTCGCTTTTTCTTGCAACTCCTTGGTATCGTAATACTCAATATAACCCATACGTTCATAGACGGTATTTTCGTAATTGTCTCGCTTATCTGGAGTCGTTGCAATCTTGTTATAGTTGGTATCCTGCTTGAAAATCAATTTTCGAGGAACCATCGTATAGATAATCGTGTAGGTCAAGGTTGTCACCAAGAAAATAGACAACAATGAGCGCAAGACACGCATAAAAATATATTTCTTCATATCGTTTCCTTTTAAAATCCCAAAAGAACCTTCTCCTCATGGAGAGAAAGTTCTCTTGAGAGTTATTTACTTAACGTGATTAGCCAATTCTTTTTGAACTTTTTCGTTTGATTCTTTTTTCTCTTTGAGCCATTTCTCACGAGCTTGATCATATTCTTTCTTAGTGACTGGTTTATCTTGTAGTTCAATATATTTAAAGTAGATATCTGCCCCCTTATCCCCTGCTTGTGCATAGGCTGATGTAAATGGTACAACACGAGAAATCACCGGCGCAGCACCATTAGCCATCATGGTTGGGATAAAGAGAGAACTGTCTGTTAACCAAGCCTGAGCTGCTGCGTATTTTTCATAACGAACATTGAGATTGCTTGTTTCTGCACCAGCTTCATCAACTAACTTATCATATTCTTTCAAACCAACTTGACTTGCTGCAGCATTGTTCGGGTCATCATACCCCATGTAAGTTTTTGTCTGTGTACTGTTAGTTGTTTTAAGGATATCAAGGTAGGTAGATGGATCTTCAAAGTCAGGATTCCAACCCACTGCACCAGAAAGGTCCCAATCCTCGGCAGCCGCACTTCCAGCATAGTAGGTAATATTCAGGAGTTCGTCGCTTGTCATCTGCTGAAGATCGATAATAACATTTTCGGTTCCAAGAACATTCTCAATAGATTGTTTAAATGATTGCATCCGAGCAATGAAATTTTTAGAAGTTTGATCCATTGGAACATCCAAATGGATTGGGAAGGTGACTCCTTCTGCTTCCAAGGCTTTTTTCGCCTTCGCAAACTCTGCTTTTGCCTTATCCGCGTCGAAGAGTCCATCCTGACCATCTGCAAAACTAACACCTTTCCACTCATCGCCATAAGCGGTCATCTTATCTGCAACCAAGTCACCAAATGTTTTTTCGCCTGCTGAGACAAAATCAGGTTTCACAAATAGATTTCGAACAGCACGTACAGCACCATCTTTTCCGTTAACTTGAGCTGAATAAGTTGAGCGATCTAGCGCAAAGTTCAAGGCTTGACGGAAGTCTTTGTTCAAAAGAGCCTTCTTAGTTGATGTCTTCTCAGCATCTGTCGTCTTAGATGTGTAATTGTAGTTTTGACGATCAATATTCACACCTAGACCTGCAATTCCTGAACCTGGCTGAGTATAATAGATATTATCTTTATAGTCTTCCTCTACCTTAGAATAGTTTGAACTTGTTGGGAAGAGACGCGCGTAGCTGTAAGCACCACTTGTAAAGTTTCGCTCAAGCGATTCTTGGTCTGAACCATCATAGTAGGCAAGAGTAATCGTATCTAGATGGACATTATCCTTATCCCAATATTGTTCATTTTTAGCAAACTCAACAGAGGATTTAGCAGTTAAGGCCTTCAATAGAAATGGACCATTATAAAGTAAGGAGGTTGGATCTGTTGATTTTGCAAAATCAGCTCCCTTTGATGTCTCAAATTCTTCGTTCAATGGCCAGAAGATAGAGTAAACCAACTTAGAGTTCCAAAATGGCTCTGCCTGATTTAACGTATATTGAAGAGTATAGTCATCAACAGCCTTAATTCCAACAGTTGAAAAATCAGCTGAAGCACCTGATAAATAATCAGACAAACCTTTCACTGAATCTTGTGCTAAATAAAGAGCCTCTGACTTTTTATCTGCCGCATGTTTTAAACCGTTTACAAAGTCTTTAGCAGTCACTTCCGCATACTCTTCCCCATCAGAAGTAAACCACTTAACTCCTTTGCGAATCTTATATGTATAAGTCAAACCATCTTGAGAAACCGACCAGTCTTCTGCGACCGCTGGAGTTAGATTCCCATATTTATCGTTTGTGAAAAGACCATCAATTCCATTTGATGTTACCGCTTTAGTACTTTGTTTTCCTGACACAATATAGTCCAAAGTTTCTGGATCGGACGTATAAACATAGCCATAAGCTTTTGGTGCCGTTGAATCCGATGATTTTGAAGCACCGCAAGCAGCTAGTACACTAGTCGCTAATAAGGCAACTCCTGTCGCAACAAATACTCTACTTTTTTTCATATATGTAACTCCTATTTAAAAATTTAGACTTATTATAGATTATATCATAAACAATCCAAAAAGTAAACGAATTTTCAGAATATTTAGGCGCATTTCCTCGAAAAACTTCTATTTGTCAAAATTCTTGCCTTCTTTGTTTGTATCTGCAAGAAATACTTTCTAGTCTAACCTTCTTTAGAACGGGATTTTTACAAGCTTTTTCTCACTTCTTCAATCATCATTTGTTTTCCTAAATTGGATTTTAGAATAAGAAACTATTGACGAGAAATGATTTTCAAGGTATAATAATAAACGTTGAGGCGGTATAGCCAAGTGGTAAGGCACGGCTCTGCAAAAGCTTGATCGTCGGTTCAAATCCGTCTACCGCCTTTCAGTACCTGAATTAACAGGAATTAACCGAATGAAAGTCCGTAAAATCGGGCTTTTTTGTTATTCCAAATAGATAGGGATAACTGTATCTACTATATAGTTTTACAAAAAGCAGTGACTCAAGTCACTGCTTTATTCTATTTCTTCTTCAGGTTCTAGTTCAGTGATTTGAACTTTTACCTTGGTAACACGTCCATTTTTCACCTTATCATTGGTCAGGACGATCTGCTTGTTTTGACTGACTAGTTCATAACTGATTTTTTCAGTTGTTGGAATCGTACCAACACCCGTCAAATAATAACCGGCGATGGTATCCACATCATCGCTTTCTAGTTCGACACCAAAGTAGTCATTGAAGTCGTTAAGATTCATGGTTCCCTGTGCAATATAGGTGTCCTCACCGATTTGATGGACTTCGATTTCTGCCCTATCCGTCTCGTCATCGATCTCACCGACAATCTCTTCTAGAAGATCTTCCAGAGTTACCAAACCAGCCATACCCCCATATTCGTCTAGTAAGATGGCCATTTGGTTTTGGGTATTTCGAAGCTCTTTAAGGAGGTCGTCCACAAAGATGGTCTCAGGCACAAATAGTGGTGTTTGGAGGATTCGTTTCCAGACAATATTTTCAAAGCCATCTGCATAGGCAGCGTTCAGCAAACGCTTGGTATGAATCAAACCAATCACATTGTCCTTATCACCATCGTAAACAGGGATACGTGAGAAATTTTGCTTCAAGATACTCTCAATAATCGTTTGACTGTCATCCTGAATATCTACCATAAAGGCATCTGTACGAGGCACCATTAGCTCACGAGCCATTAATTCATCTAGAGAAAAGATTCCCTGTAGCATTTCAATCTCATCTGCATCCAGTGTTTCTTCACTATTGGTGAGCATGTACTCTATTTCATCACGTGTCATCTTTTCGTCAGCATCATCAAAGGTCATTGGGGTCACACGGCTCAACAAATTAGTTGAAGCTGATAGAAGCCAAACAAAGGGACTGACAATTTTCCCCAAACCAATAATGACTGGTGCTGTTCGGATGGCCAAGGTATCTTTCAGATTTAGAGCGATTCTCTTGGGATAGAGTTCCCCAAAAACAATGGAAATGTAGGTCAAGAACGCTAAAGATAGAAAGCTTGCAATAGCGTAAGCTGTTTCACTATTTCCCATCCAAGAAGCAATTTCGCGTCCTAGCGTTTCTGCTAAACTGGCACCTGACAAGATGGTAATTAACGTGATACCAACTTGAATCGTTGATAAAAAGTGATTAGGATTTTCAAGTACCTTTAACAAACGAACGTAACGTTTGTCTCCCTCTTCTGCCTTTTGCTCTACTCGGGCACGGTTTAGTGACACCATCGCCATTTCAGTGGCTGAGAAAAAAGCATTTAACAGGGTCAAGATAAATAACAATACAAACTGTAGCAACAAATTCTGACTGCTCGGGTCTTCCATAGTCCTTCTCCTAAAATAGTATCTTGTGTTTCATTATATCATAAAATCCCTCAGGATTCACATTATTTTTCATTTAAACAACAACTCCCCTGCCTCTAGAAGACAAAGGAGCTGTTTTTTATAGTATCTATTGTTTCTAATTCGTCACTGTTACTTGCCCTGTTCGGTAATCAAGCTGGATTCCCTTTTGAACATTGGGGATTAAGACATTGAATTCCAATTCGCCATCTGAAGACTTGGCTTCAATTTGTGAAGCGGATGGAACTAGGTCCTCATTTGTCGCATAGTGGAGTGTCACCCGATAACGGACTCTCTTATTTTGGTCCAAGGCTTTTCTGACCAAACTCTCATAGTAGTTCTGACCTGTCGAATCCTCAGCCTGCGCTTGGTTGGCCCAAGCTGTCTGGACTGCAATGTTCTTGGGATTGCTAGTAGAGGCATCAAAACCATCCAAACCACCTATCAAGGCATAGCCCAGCAGGTGTCCTCTATCAACTGCATGTGTATAGGCTCCCTTTAGATTCTTGACCTGATGCCATCCTGGTGGAGTCCAAGAGGTAGAGCCATTTCCTGTTTCCTCACGATTCTTATACTGTCGAGTGGCTTTGGATAAGATGGCATTGGCAACAGTTGGGACTGTTTCTTTTCCAATTGTCTTTGTTTTATTATCCGCATAGGGTTTACTAGAAACCTTGGCATCTAGATTGGTTTTATTGCCATTGACAATGAAGGCCCCTGCTCCATTCCACTCGAGCCCCCCCTTGATTTGATTTTTGATTGACTCAGTTAAGACACTTTCAGCTAGCTCCTGACTGGGAGCTTCTGAAGCTTGTTTTTTCTGACTAACCTTGGTTCTAGGGGTGTTTGGTGCTGACTGCATCTGCTTGATGTAGTAGCTTCCAGCAGCCAAGAGTAAGAATAGAAGTAACCCTATCAAAGTCTGTCTTGTTTTTTTGTCCATTTTTCTCCTTATTTCTTTTGAAAAAGACTGGTCTCCCAGTCTAATTTCCTGTAAATTTGCTAATCAATTCCTGCCACTTTGCTGGAGACAAGATTGCCCATGGATCCTGTCCCTTTCCTAGGATACCATAGCCAACCATCAAGCCGATTCCTAAAGCAAGGAAACCTATCAAGAGAACAATAAAAATCAACAGTAAACGACGGAGTACATAGCGTAAGTTTTTATTCTTCTTCATCATTTGCCTCGATTCGCTGAATCTTCGCTCCTAGCTGAGCCAATTTCTCATGGAAACGGTAGTAACCTCTATCAAGGTGGACTAACTTACCAACAACTGTTTCTCCCTGCGCCACCAGACCTGTCAAAATCAAAGCAGCACTAGCGCGAAGGTCCGTTGATAGAACTTCTGCCCCCTGTAAAGCCTGCCCCCCAACAATACGAGCTGTGTCACGGATAATCTCTGAATGCAAGCCCATACGGCGCATTTCCTCCAGATGTTGGAAACGATTCTCGAACACTGTTTCCACCATGGTGGATTCCCCTTTTACGACAGTCATTAAGGCTGTAAATTGTGCCTGCATATCTGTTGGGAATCCTGGATGTGGTAAGGTTTTTACATGAACAGCCTTGAGATTTTCAAGTTGAGAACGAACACGGATACCTTCTGACTCCTCTGTCACTTCAACACCCATCTCAAGTAGTTTTGAAATCAAGGGACGATTGTGCTCCCAAACAGCATCTTTAATCAAGACATCACCACCAGTCATGGCAGCAGCCACCATAAAAGTTCCAGCTTCGATACGGTCTTGAACCACATTGTGAGTCGTACCGTGAAGTTTCTCCACACCAGTAATGGTAATGGTCTCTGTACCAGCTCCCTTAACCTTGGCTCCCATTTCATTGAGGAGAATAGCTAGGTCCACAATCTCAGGCTCACGCGCAGCATTTTCAATCACTGTCACCCCATCAGCCAGCGTCGCTGCCATCATCAAGTTCTGCGTTGCACCAACACTTGGGAAGTCCATGTAGATATGAGCCCCATGTAAGCGATCAGCCTTGGCTTCGATGTAACCCGCCGTCTGACTAATCTCAGCCCCCATAGCTTCCAGACCTTTCAAATGAAGATCAATAGGGCGGCTACCAATCGTACAACCACCTGGCATGGACACCTTGGCATGGCCTACACGGGCAAGGATTGGTCCCAAGACAACGATGGATGCTCGCATCTTGCTGACATACTTGTATGGAGCTTCCTCCGTGATATCACCAGTCGCATCGACCTCGACAACATGAGCTTCCTCATCAAAGTCCACCTTGGCATTCAAACCCCGAACCACTTGATTCATGGTGAACACATCTGACAAGATTGGGACATTTTGTAAGACTGTCTTACCCTTGCTTGCTAGAATAGTCGCTGCCAACAAGGGTAAGACTGCATTCTTTGCTCCCTCGATCGTCACACTCCCGACCAGACGATTATCTCCGCCTTGAACCACAATTTTTTCCATAGTTGTTTCCTTTACTTTTGATTTTATAACAGTCCTCTAAGCGCTTCTTGCCACAGTTGGTACAAACTGATAAAGAATGAACTCAAGATGTAGCCCATCACAATACTAAAGAAGCCGACCAACAAACGAACCTTTTTTGTGTTAGTAGCGTTCACTTTTAAAACCTTTTCCCATCTAACAAGATCCTTCAAAAGGTAAAAACTCAAATAAATAAAGAGTATATGACTGCTTAGAGTGAATAATAATTGAACCATTTGACTATTATACCATCTTATCCGCTTGCGCGCTAGTTTTCAATTTTTCTACAAATTAGGGATTGTTTTTAAGGTAATCAATCGCATCCTGCAAGGTCTTAACGGGAACGATTTTCATCTCTGTTTTGATCGTTTTAGCAGCTTCTAGGGCTGTTTCATAGTTGCTTTTCGCATTAGGATCTGCTTTTTTTGCTTCCTCGGTGACTGGATTGTCAGGAGCAAAAAAGATGTTGGCTCCCTGACGAGAGGCTGCAACCACTTTTTTATCAATTCCACCGATGTCGCCAACATTTCCATCGCGATCAATAGTTCCCGTTCCCGCAACGATGCGGCCATTACGAAGACTTGGATCAGCTATCTGGGTGTAAATAGCTAGGCTAAACATGAGACCGGCGCTTGGCCCCCCGATACCTGCTGTTGAAAAACGAATCGGAACATCACTGGTCACTTCTGTACGATCAATCAGACCAATCCCAATCCCGTTTTTTCCGTTTTCGAGAGTGATAATTTTACCTTCTGCAGACTTGACTTTTCCATCTTCTTCATAGGTTACCTTGACCGTATCTCCTAATTGTTGAGAATTAACATAGTCGACCAAGTCTTTTGAACTGTCAAACGTTTTATCATTAACAGCCGTCACGGTATCTGCAATGTTCAGAATGCCCTTAAAAGTTGAATTGTCCGTCACGGTCAAGACATAGACACCCAGGTACTTGAGTTCGATATCCTTTCCAGCCGTCTTCAGTCCTTGATACTTGGCCATGTTTTGGGATGTTTGCATGTAGAACTGATTGATCCGCATAAACTCTGCATCCGTAGAGCCACCCGTAGTCTCCTGGGCACTTCTAATGTCCGTAAAAGGTGTTAACCAAGCATAGACAAGATGTGATAGGGTTGCGTGTCGAATACCGACTGTTACAAACTGGTAAGCTCCTGCTTCTGTATCTTCTGTTTCATTGACTTTTAAAACTTGACGAATATCTTCCGCTCCACCTGGAACTTCTATGTAGTAGGGTAAAGGTACTACAAAGGCTAAAAAAGTCACTACTAGTGCTAGGATGACATATAAGGGCCATCTAGTTTTCTTCTTCATGTTCTAATTCCTCCACAACACTGTTTGGTACATATTGCTGAATCTCCTGACCAAACTTCAGAAGTTCTCTCATGGCTGAAGAGCTAATATAAAGATGCTCTGGGCGACTATATAGGTAAATGGTTTCGATTTCTGGAGCCAGTTGATGATTGTAATAATCAAAGCTAGACTCATATTGCAAGTCGGTGGCATTCCGCAAGCCACGGACAAGGGTTTTAGCACCCAGTCTTCTTGCAGCATCGACGACTAGTTGGTCATGAGAAGCTAGGACCTCTACATTATCTAAATGCGCCACAGCTTTTTCGACTGCCCGTTTGCGATTTTCAACAGGGAGAAAGCCTTGTTTGTGAGGATTGTAGAAGACCCCGACATAGAGCTTATCAAAGAGTTTGCTGGCACGTTCAATGATATCCAGATGTCCATTTGTCATCGGATCAAATGATCCTGTAAATAATCCAATTTTATCTGACATAGACCGTCACCTTACTAATCCCATATATTTTTTCCTTCCAAATGCCTAAGCAGGCGATTTCTTCTGGGAGTTCTACAGACTTATCGGTTTCACAGACAACCATGACCTCTTCGGAGAAAAGGTTTCTTTCTGCCATTTTTTCGATATCTGCAACGATTTGTTCCTTGGCATAGGGAGGGTCTAAAAAGACCAGGTCAAAGGGACCATTCACTTGCTCCAAGGCCCGTTCAGCCTCCATCTTTAAGAGCTGAAATTTGGAAACTTCCTTGGTCATCTGGATATTTTCAGCCACAATTGCCTGAGCCTTACGGTCTCGCTCCACCAAAACAGCGCTAGCCATACCACGCGATACTGCTTCGATAGATAAACCACCACTACCTGCATAAAGATCCAAGACCCGCCCCCCTTCAAAGTAGGGACCAATCATGTTAAAAATAGCTCCACGCACCTTATCCGATGTCGGCCTCGTCGTCTTGCCTTCTAGCGTCTTGAGGGGGCGCCCTCCGTAGATTCCTGATACGATTTTCATACCGTTTATTATACCAAATTACAGGAAAAAGAGAAAGAAAACCGAACCTTGCGGTTCGATTCTCTACAAGATATTCTCATATGTATCGCGAACTTCTTGAGGCCAGACACTGGTCTGAACCTCTCCGATGTGTTTCTTACGAAGAAGGAACATGGCCATCCGAGATTGTCCAATTCCTCCACCGATTGTCAATGGGAATAAGCCATTCAACAAAGCCTTGTGCCATTCCAATTCCAAGCGGTCTTCATCGCCGGTGATTTCTACCTGACGACGAAGGGTTTCTTCATCTACACGAATCCCCATAGAAGACAACTCAAAGGCTCCACCTAGAGACTCATTCCAAACAAGAATATCGCCATTAAGACCCTTGTAGCCATTTTCAGACTCACTTGTCCAGTCATCGTAGTCTGGTGCGCGGCCATCGTGCGGTTTCCCGTCAGGCAACTCGCCACCAATACCAATCAAGAAGACTGCACCAAACTCTTTACAGATCGCATTTTCACGCTCTTTCGGTGTTAGGTCTGGATAGCGTTCCACCAATTCTTCCGTATGGATAAAGGTGATTTGTTTTGGCAAGATAGATTCAATATCATAGCGGGCTTCTACTGCTAGCTCTGTCAGACGAATGGCCTTGTAAATCTTCTCAACAGTTTCTTTGAGATAGGCGATATTGCGTTGACCATTTGGGATAACCTTCTCCCAGTCCCACTGGTCCACATAAACTGAATGGGTCGCGTCAAGCGAATCTTCGTCCGGACGAAGGGCTTTCATGTGAACAAACAGACCTTCACCCTCACCGAAACCAAAACGAGCTAAGGTGTGGCGTTTCCATTTGGCTAGTGAGTGAACGACTTCATAAGTTTCATCTGGAATCTGCAAGACCTTTACGGATACTGGATGTTCGACACCGGACAGGTTGTCCTGCATCCCATCCCCGACCTTGCTCAAGATGGGACCTTGAACTTCAACAACTTCTAACTTATCTTTCAAATACTGGGTAAAAGTGTTCTTCACAAAGGAAATTTCTTCTTGTTGATGAATAAAACTTTTCTTCATAAACGGCTCCTCAAAAATTAGTTAAAAGCATTATACACCTATTTCCAAGAAAAGAAAAGAGTAAATAAGAAAAAGTCAGTGCTCTTTTGAACACTGACTCTGTCATTCATTAATCGTTTCGACCAAAGATACGTAAGATGCTAAGGAAGAGGTTGATAAAGTCTAGATAGATGCTGAGAGCCATTGAGATGACCCAGCCTGTCGCTACTTGTCCTCGTGACTGCTCATAAACATAGCGAATCTTTTGGTTGTCCCATGCAATCAAACCCGAGAAGACCAAAACCATGGCAATACTAATCATGTAGTCAAAGAAACCGCTAGCCAAGAAAATATTCACGACCATGGCGATGATGAGGCCGACAAGTGCCGCCATCAGAGCTCGTCCCATTCCACTCAAATCTTTCTTAGTGAAAATCCCGATTGCCGCCATGACAAAGAAGAGAAGGGCGCTGGATACAAAGGCTGATAAGACGGTCCCAGGTGTATAGAAGGCTACGACAAAACTAAGCGTAAAGCCATTTAAAACAGAATAAACTAAAAATACTGGCAAAGCTGCTGGGCTATTTTTGGCAGCCATGCTACTTGCAACAAAGACCAGAGCAAGTTCTGCAAAAGTTGCAATCATCAACCAGAGACGGCCATGCATTAAAAAGTAGACCAATTGGGACTGAAAGACTGTCAACATCAAAGCTGACACGAGAGCCGATAGACCAATCCCAAGTCCCACAAAAGCATAAACCTTAGCGTAAAATTGATTGAGACCTGAACGTTCTTGAATAATCGTTTGATTCATTCTAATTCTCCTTTTTCTATAAATATGTCTTGATTATAACAAAGATTTTATAAATTAGCTGAAATAAAACATCAAAATGCCTGCTGCAACTGCCACGTTGAGACTTTCTGCTCGCCCTTTCATGCCTATATGAACCAGCTGGTCAGCACTCTCAGTCATGACAGAACTAATCCCCTGTCCTTCATTTCCCATGACTAAAACAAAGTTTTCTAGGGGAGAAAATTCACGATAATCCTTTGACTCTCTCGATAAGGTCGTTGCCAGAATAGGTAAATTGCTCTTCTTTGCCTCTTCTACAAAGGTGGCAAGAGGCAGACGATAGATGGGCAAGTGAAAATGACTTCCTTGCATGGAACGTAGGGTCTTAAGACTGTAGATATCTGCTGACTTGTCTGAAACAATAACCCCTGTAAAACCTGCAGCATCCGCCGTCCGAATCATGGTACCCACATTGCCAGGATCTTGGACATCCTCTAAAAATAGATACTTGCCCTGACGAAAATCAGGCAGTCCCACTTCTTCTTTTTGAATCACTGCAACAATCCCTTGAGGAGTTTGCGTATCTGCCAAGTCCCGCAAAATCTCCTCTGAAACCCAGATAGTTTGAGAAAAAGCCGCTAGCTGATCTCGGTAACTTTCTAAGGCAAAAATCTTCTCAATCGTCACTCCTGCTTGAACAGCTTCTTCAAACAAGTGCCAGCCCTCGATCAAATAAGCAGATTTTCGATATTTTTTTTGATGCAATTTCTTGGCATTTTTTACCACAGAATTGGCTTTTGAGGTTATAATAGTCATAGAAATATTATAACACAATCAAAGGGGTTTGGTATGCAAAAGGTTAGAATGATTGCCCAAGGCAGGGTGCAGGGTGTTGGTTTTCGCTGGGGTGTTGTTACTCTAGCTCTTGAAATCGGTGGCATCACTGGTCGTGTCTGGAATAATGACGATGGCACAGTGGAAATTCTCGCTCAGGCAGACTCCTCTGCCACTATGGCAAAATTTATCCAAGAAATCCGAAAAGGTCCGACACCTTTTTCAAAAGTTACCTATCTAGATGTACAAATGAGCAACTTTTCATCCTATTCGGACTTCAAAGTCGCAAATTAGGTCTCTAGAACTATTGTATATTTTACAAAAAAACAGTAGAATAGAAAGGTATAATTTTTAAAGAAGGAATGAAAACATTGAAATCTATTAAACGTTTTGCCCTCTCTGCTATGGGGGTGGCTATGCTACTCGTCTTGACAGGCTGTGTCCAAGTAGACAAAGCAACAGGACAACCTACTGGATTTATCTGGAACACTATCGGATCGCCTATGGCAGAGGCTATCAAATACTTTGCCAATGATATGAACCTTGGTTTTGGGATTGGGATCATCATCGTAACGATTATCGTACGTTTGATTATTTTGCCACTTGGTATCTACCAATCATGGAAGGCAACACTTCACTCTGAAAAGATGAATGCTCTCAAACACGTGCTCGAACCACATCAAACACGCCTTAAAGAGGCAACAACTCAAGAAGAAAAACTAGAAGCACAACAGGCTCTCTTTGCTGCACAAAAAGAAAACGGCATCAGCATGTTCGGTGGTGTAGGATGTTTCCCTATCCTCATTCAAATGCCTTTCTTCTCTGCTATCTACTTTGCAGCCCAATATACTGATGGTGTAGCTAGTTCTACCTTCTTGGGTATCAATCTCGGTTCCCCAAGTATGATCCTTGTCGCCTTCGCTGGTATCCTCTACTATCTCCAATCACTCCTTTCACTTCACGGAGTAGAAGACGAGATGCAAAGAGATCAACTCAAGAAAATGATTTACATGAGCCCACTCATGATTGTCGTCTTCTCCCTCTTCGCACCAGCCAGTGTGACACTTTACTGGGTTGTCGGTGGTTTCATGATGATTCTTCAACAGTTCATCGTTAACTATGTTGTTCGTCCAAAACTTCGCCAAAAAGTACGTGAAGAATTTGCTAAAAATCCACCAAAAGCAAGTTCAGCATCAACTACAGGCGGGCGAAAAGATATCGCTCCTAACCAAGCAACTGCAATTACGACTACTAAGAAACATAAAAAACGTAATGCTGGTAAACAACATTCTAGGAAATAAGGTAACGGCTTAGCTGAAAGGCTAGGCCTTTTCTGCATCACAAAAGCCTGATGTTCCCATCAGGCTTCTTTTTTATCCATGTACACGTTTCATATAGTCTTGATAGCTTTCTGTATCCATGAGTTTTTTGGCATTCTTGACACGGTCTGCTGTTGGTGGTTTTACCCCTTCAAGTGAGTATGGAATTCCTAGTTCACGCCACTTGAATTCTCCCATAGTGTGATAAGGTAGAATTTCAAACTTATCAACGTTTTTGAGAGTTTTGACGAATTTTCCGAGTTCAATCAAGTCCTCATCTCTATCTGTCAAGCCTGGAACCAGCACATGGCGAATCCACACAGGTTTCCCAATATCTGATAGATATTTTGCACAAGCTAAGATATTTTTATTGGTTTGACTTGTGACAATCTTGTGCTGTTCTTCGTTGATTTCCTTGATATCCAGGAGAACCAAGTCTGTCACAGCCATGAGTTTATTAAACTTTTCGAGATAACGTGGTTTATTACGGAACGGAAGGGCACAGGTATCCAAGGTACAGTGGATTCCTTTTTCCTTGGCCTTGGTAAAGAGGGCAATTAGGAAATCAATCTGTAAGAGGGCTTCTCCACCACTGACAGTGATTCCTCCCTTGTCTCCCCAGAAACCACGGTAGCGAAGGGCTTCTGTCAAGACATCGTCTACTGTCCGTTCGCGTGATTTATTGGTCTCCATAGCCCATGTATCGGGGTTATGACAGTACTGGCAACGCATGTGACAGCCCTGCAAAAAGACAATAAAACGAATCCCAGGGCCATCTACCGCCCCAAAACTCTCTGTCGAATGCACCATTCCTGTCACTTGTCCATAGTCAATTGTTTCTTCAGACATATCGTCACCTTCCTTGAAACCGTTTTATAGTTTTATTATATCACGAGTAAGGTGAAAAACAAGTTTTTTTGTCTATTTTTTAGAAAGCAATCTGTTTTTCACTTTCATTTTCAATTTCTTTTACTGATCCGATTCAAAATCAAAACCATACAAGGTTGCAAAATAGTCCTCAGGGCGCTCTGCACGGCGGATTTGGCGGGCTTTTCCTTCTTCGGTATAGAGGATTTCTGCCGAGCGTAGTTTGGCATTGTACTGGTAACCCATGGAAAATCCATGTGCACCTGTATCATGAATCACTAGCAAATCACCGATTTCTGTATAAGGTAGTTCGCGATTCACTGCAAATTTATCATTGTTTTCACAGAGTGAACCAACCACATCTACCACCTCAACTGGTCCGTCTGGATGGGTCAGATTGGTGATATGGTGGTAGGCTCCATACATGGCTGGGCGCATGAGGTTGACTGCTGATGCATCCACGCCCAGATAGGTATGATAGGTTTTTTTCTTATGAGTGACTCTTGTGACGAGAGCTCCATGAGGGGCTAACATAAAGCGACCCAATTCGGTGAAAATCTTGACCTGACCAAGTCCTGCTGGCGTAAGGACTTCCTCATAAACCTTACGAACTCCCTCACCAATCACAGCAATGTCATTTGGCTCCTGCTCAGGACGATAATTGACTCCGATTCCGCCGGAAAGATTGATAAAGTCTAGCGAAATACCCAATTTTTCCTTGGTTTCAACGGCTAATTCAAAAAGCTGACGAGCCAACTCTGGGTAGTAGAGATGGGTGACAGTATTGGATGCTAGGAAAGAGTGAATCCCAAATGTCTTGGCTCCTTTTTCCTTCAAGATGGCAAAGGCTTCAAAAAGCTGAGCCTTGGTCATGCCAAACTTGGCTTCTCCCGGATTATCCATGATATCTGTTCCTAGCTCAAAAACGCCACCAGGATTGTAACGACAAGAGATGATTTCTGGAATGCCTGCCGCTCGCTCCAGATGTTCAATATCTTCAAAGGCATCCAAGTTAATGGTTGCGCCCAATTCACGCGCATAAGCGTACTCTTGGTCTGGCGTATTGTTTGAAGAGAACATAATCTCAGAACCGGGAAAATCCAGTTTATGGCTCATCAAGAGCTCTACATAACTAGAACAGTCCACACCACAACCTTCCTCTTTGAGGATTTTCAAGATAGCTGGTGTTGGAGTGGCCTTAACTGCAAAATATTCTTTGAATCCCTTGTTCCAGGAAAAGGCCTGGTTGACGGCTCTTGCTTTTTCACGAATCCCCTTCTCGTCATACAAGTGAAAGGGAGTCGGGAATTCGGAAACAATCGTTTCTAAATCTTCTCGGCTGATAAATGGTGTTTTCATAGGCGTCCTTCTATTCTGTTTGCAAAGAAAGGCTGGGACAATCGTTCCAACCTTTAGTTCTATCTCTTATTTGTCTTCGTCAAAGATATTTCCAATCTCAACATCGATGGATTGGTTCTTAACATCAATATTGGTTACTTTCAAGAGTGACTTGTAATCGAACTGCTTTTCACGTTCTTCTTGGGCATTGTCTGCAAAGACTGCAACGCCAGCTAGTTCAGAATCGAACTCACGCAAGAGACTAATCATCCCGTTGACCGTTCCGCCACCTTTCAAAAAGTCATCCACAATCAAGACACGACTGCCTGCCTTGAGGCTGCGTTTTGAAAGGAACATTTTCTCAATGCGGTCACCGCTGGAACCTGAAACATAGTTGACGCTGACCGTTGAACCTTCGGTAATTTTCAAGTCACGGCGCACAATGACAAATGGAACATTGAGGACATTGGCAACTGCATTTGCGAGTGGCACACCTTTTGTTGCTACTGTCATAACGGCATCGATTTTTTGGTCCATAAAGCTCTTGGCAATGATGCGCCCAATATTTTTCAAAATGGCAGGTGTACTGAGCAAATCAGACAGGTAGATGTAGCCACCTGGCAAGATACGGTCGCTTTCTGAAAGTTTGTCACGCAAGTCTGCGATCATTTCTTTGGCTTCATGACTCGAGATTGATGGTGTAAAGATAACGCCACCACCTGCTCCCGTCACAGTCTGAATATGGCCGATTTCGATTTCCTCAAAGGCACGCTTGATAATCACGATGTCCTCTGAAATCGATGATTTAGCAGATTCGTACTTTTCTGCAAAGGTATTGAGACTTGTTAGTTTGTATGGATTATTAATCAAATAGTTGGAAATGACAACCATCCGATCACTTCTTCTTAATTTCATTTTTATTTACCATTCCATTTAATTTTGATATTTTATCCATTATACCATATTCACATAAAAAAACGAACATTGTTGCGTAAAAAATGCTCGTTTTTCTTAAATTATTAATCTAAATCTGGTTTATAGAAGGAACGATTGTCCATAGCGAAGATTTTATTGGTCATCTCTCCTTTGTCCACCAAAGCTAGAGCCGTTGACATCATCATCATGCTGGCATCTAGATTGTCAATCATATGAATAATCTCTGCCTCCATAATGCGTGGACGGACTGGACTTCCATACTCCAGTAAGCCATGATGACTGAGGATGACATGGCGCAGTAGCACCACTTCTTCTCTAGTATCATCGATACCTAGTTCCATGACAGTCTTGGTAATTTCACTATCGATGAGGGCGATATGTCCAAGTAGATTGCCTCGCACTGTGTACTCCGTCTGGTCTGGTCCCGTCAACTCAATAACCTTGGCCAAGTCATGCAACATAATCCCAGCATAGAGCAGGCTCTTGTTGAGCTGGGGGTAAATCTCACTAATGGCATCTGCCAAGCGCACCATGGTTGCTGTATGATAGGCCAAACCCGTTTCGAAGGCATGGTGGTTGGTCTTGGCAGCTGGATAGGAGTAGAATTCCTTGTCATACTTGGTGTAGAGACTGCGAACGATACGCTGCCAGACAGGATTTTCAATCTTGAAAATCATTTGCGACATGTAGTCACGGATTTCCTTGACATCAACTGGTGACTTGATCTTGAAATCAGCTGGATCATTGGGTTCCCCAGGCTGAGGCAAGCGAAGAGTAATTTGATTGACTTGAGGAGTGTTGTTATAAACTTCTCTGCGCCCCTGCATGTGGACCACTTTCCCTGCGGTAAAGGCCTCGACGTTATGAGGTTGGGCATCCCAGAGTTTCCCTTCAATCTCGCCACTATCGTCTTGGAAGGTAAAGGCTAGGTAATTTTTCCCAGCACGCGTCTGTCTTAGGTCAGCTGACTTAATCAGGTAAAAACCTTCAAACAGCTCATCTTTTTTCATGTGACTAATCTTCATATTCTTCCTCATCTTCTTGGAAATGGAGTAGATCAAGCGCAGGCTCACCTTCTGATAATTCAATGTGACGGAGCGTCCGCTCGATAGCTGTAGTACGACGGTTTAATAATTCATCAATATTGCCAGAGGCATGTTGGAGATGTTTTTGTGCCTTGACCAGAACGCCTCCGAACTTGCCAAACTCGGTCTTAACGCTGGCAAGGGTCTTACTGATATGGTCAGCACTCTTTTGGATATTGAGAGTCTTGAAGCCAACTGATAGAGAGTTAAGCAGGGCTGATAGGGTACTTGGACCTGCAACAATAATCTGCTCCTCCCGTCTCAAATCATCAAAGAAGACCGGATTGCGAACAATCTCTGAATAAAGACCTTCTGTCGGAACAAACAAAACTCCAAAATTGGTCGTCCGCGGTGGCGCTATGTACTTGCTCTTGATATCCTTGGCAAAACGCTTGACGCTTGCTAAAAGCGATTTACGACAGCGTTCAATCTCGTCCTTATCACCTGCTTCATAGGCTTCTTCTAAGCGGTAATAATCTGCCAGTGGAAACTTGGAGTCAATCGGCAGGTAGACATATTCCTGGTCGCCTTGTCCAGGTAACTTGATGGCATACTCCACTCGTTCACTGGAGTTTTCAACTGTTGCAAATTCTCGTTCATACTGGGCAGGTGTCATGATATCTTCAATGATTTGCCCCAGTTGCAATTCTCCTAGAATCCCTCGCGTCTTGGTCCCAGAGAGAACCTTGTTGAGTGCACCAACATCGCGGGCAACTGTCTGCATCTCTCCAAGGCCACGATTGACAGACTCCAGTTGCTTGGAAACTGTCTCGAAGGAAGCCTGCAAGCGCGTCTGCAAGGTCTTTTCTAACTTTTCCTCGACCGTCTGGCGCATTTGTTCCAAACGTTGCTCATTTGATTCCTGCAAGGCTTGAAGGCGTTGGTCGGTCTTATCTCTGGTTTGAAGGAGATTCTCGTTCATCTCCTGTCTAACTTGAGTCAGGCCTTGGTGCAACTCCATTCGCACTTCCTGCAAACGGTCGCTGACAGCCACTTCCAAATCTTTTTGGTCTAACTGGCTGGCTTGCCTAGCTTGTTCAAAGCGATAATCCAGTTGATCTGAAAGGTTGTCTGCCTGATCCTCCAAACTCTTGGCTAGGTACTTGTCTTGCTTATCCTGCCTTTGCCAAATCAGAAAGAGTCCAGCTAGGTTGGCAATTAATAATAGTAGTAATACAGTCTCCATCCTACCTCCTGTCCTTGCTATGCAGCACGACGACATAGCCATCTGGGCAAGTTACCGCAACTTCCCTATCTATATATTCGTTAGAAGCGTACACTTTTTTAAAGAAAAAATTTTCCTCTGTCAACTCATATTTGGCACCGAGAATGGTCAGCTGGCTATCCCGAACCGGCATAAAGGCTAGATAATCGTAGTCTGAACGCGGTCCAAGCTGACTGGTCCCTTCTGGACAATAGGCAATCACATTTTGCCCATCCTCAATCGCTATCTGGCGCATATAGGGTGCCAACTTGGGATTGCTAGGCAGAAAGACATTAGCCAGCATATGGTCAATTCGACCACCCAAAGCCCCAAAAACAGTCACCTGAGCCTGAGGATTTTGCTCAAAGATGGTTAAGAGAGCTAGTTCTAAATCCGTGTCATCTTTTTCCGGATGGGCTTGGACAAAATGCTGGGCACGTTTTTGAATCAACTGACGCTCTTCTGCAGTCACAGAATCAAAATCCCCCACTGCTAGGGCAAGAGGAAGGTCTTCCTCCAAGACCCAAAGCGAGCCTCGATCCACACCGACAAAGCAATCAAAATCCGTCCGGTAGTGACCACGGTCTCCGCCTGCAAAAACGGCAACCCTAGTCCAGTTGTTTTCTGAGAGTTTGCACTCGTTCATTGACATCTCCCTTAAAGACATAGGATCCTGCTACAAAAACGGTCGCACCAGCTTCTTTGGCTTGAACAATTGTTTGATCATCAATTCCGCCATCAACTTCGATTTCAAAGTGCAAACCTTTTTCCTCACGCAGAACAACCAACTCACGAACCTTGTCCATGGTTTCAGGTAGAAAGGCTTGACCACCAAAACCAGGGTTAACCGTCATGACTAGGACTTGGTCAACTAAGTGAAGAACGTGCTTGATAGCCTCGACAGGTGTCCCAGGACTAATGACGACCGAAGGTTTGACACCGAGCGAACGAATTTTTTGGAGAGCTCCGTGGATATGAGGCGTTGCTTCCACATGGATACTGATGATATCCGCTCCTGCACGCGCAAAATCTTCTAGATGATGCTCAGGATTAGCTACCATCAAGTGGCAGTCAAAGACCATCTTACTATGTGGACGAAGAGCTTCGACCACACCTGCACCAAAACTGATTTGCGGTACAAAGTGACCATCCATGATATCGATATGGGCATATTCTGCACCAGTTGCTTCTAGGCGTTTGATTTCACGTTCAAAGTTGGCATAATCTGCTGCCAGAATTGACGGAGCAATCTTGTATTGAGACATAGGTTTCTCCTTATTTTGGAATTTTTTTGCTGACTTTTTTGTAGGTTTCTCTGCGATTTTCAATCTCACTGAGGAATTGGAGGTAATTGTCAAAACGGAAGGTTGCAATGATTCCTTCTTCAACAGCCGGCTTAACCGCACAAGACGGCTCATGAGTATGGGTACAAGTACGGAACTTACAATCTCGACTGACACTGGCAATCTCTGGAAAGGCCTGATTGAGGTCTTCAGTCGTTGACACTTCATAATCCAGTGATGAAAAGCCTGGTGTGTCCGCGATTTTACCCCCATTGAGATTGTAAAAACTAACAGCTCGAGTGGTATGACGACCGCGACCCAGACTGTCTGAGATTTCTCCTGTTTCAAGATTGAGGTCTGGTGCGATTTTATTGAGGAGGGTTGATTTTCCAACACCTGTCTGCCCCATGAAGACCGTCACTTTTCCTGTCAACAAAGGCAAAAGTTCTTCTTTACTAGTCACAAAGTCGTAACCAATGGCACGATAGGTTTGTTGGTAAAAACTTAATTCTTCCCTATCTTCCAGCAAGTCCATTTTAGAAATATAAACAATAGGATGAATGCCCTTGTGTTCCAAAAGAACCAAGAAACGATCCAGCAAGTTGCTGTTGAAGTCTGGTTCCTTGACTGACATGATCACCACGGCTTGGTCAATATTGACAATAGGCGGACGGACCAAACTGTTTTTCCGTTCGTGAATTTTGAGGATATAACCTTCTGAATTTTCCTCCGCAGAAAAGTCTACCCAGTCCCCAACATAAGGCGTGTGCCCTTTTTTACGGAAATTTCCACGCGCGCGTGTCTGGTAAACTTGACCATCACTCTCCACATAATAGAAGCCCGCCAAGGCTTTAATGATTTGTCCCTGCATCTTAGAGTCCTTGTCCTTTAAGCGCATCTGCCAGACTGGCAAATTCTGCCAAGCTAAGAGCTTCCCCACGCACACTTGGTGACAAGCCCGCTTGATCCAAGGCCTTGGTCAATTTATCCTTGACTTCTTCAGTCTTGCCAAAGTAACCTGTCAAGTTGTTCCACAAGGTCTTGCGACGATGAGTGAAACTAGCCTTGGAAACCTTAAAGAAGAAGTTTTCATCTTCTACTGCTACGGCTGGCTCTGGACGACGCACCATTTTCAAAATGGCTGAGTCCACATTTGGAGCTGGCACAAAGACCGTACGAGGCACGATAAAGGCAACCTTAGCTGTCATGTAATATTGAACCGCAATTGACAAGCTACCGTAAGCCTTAGTATTAGGTTGAGCTGAGATACGATCCGCCACTTCCTTTTGCATCATGACCACAAACTCTTGAAAGGGAATTTTGGACTCAATCAGATGCATGAGAATAGGGGTCGTGATGTAGTAGGGCAAGTTGGCTACTACCTTAATCGGCAGGTCTGGATTTTTGAAATTCTGGATATGTTGAGCCAAGTCAACTTTGAGAATATCCTCGTTGACTACGGTAACATTGTCAAAATCACGCAGGGTATCTGCCAAAATCGGTACCAAACGGTGGTCAATCTCAAATGCCATGACTTGAGCTGCACGCTCCGCTAGGAACTCCGTTAAGGCACCAATTCCTGGCCCAATCTCGATGACATTAACTTGGTCGTCAATCTCAGCCGTATCCACGATTTTTTGAAGGATATTGGTATCCGTCAGGAAATTTTGCCCGAAGGACTTTTTAAAGGTAAAACCGTGACGCTCCAGCACTGCCTTGGTCACGCTATAATCTGCAATTCTCATCTATTCTCTTTTCTAATATGAACGACGATATATCCAAACAAAATCATTTCCTCTAGAGCCCTGATGAATCAGGTCTTTTAAATAAACATTTGGATTCGTCAGTTCTTTTGTTTCCGTAT
Organism: Streptococcus oralis; assembly: GCF_001578935.1. Lineage (GTDB taxonomy): Bacteria > Bacillota > Bacilli > Lactobacillales > Streptococcaceae > Streptococcus > Streptococcus oralis_R. Next base: position 1,286,072 of record NZ_KQ969521.1, read on the forward strand.
TATAACTTGTTATTGTCTTTCCACCATGTCGAAGAAGCCATTCCGTATCCAACCCAGGCAGATATCTGTCCTTTTGAAGAAAACTACAAAGCCCCTCAACTGTCATATCCTCCGGGATATCAAGGTCCATCTGATGAGAAAAAACATCATCCCCAATACACACAGACTCTCTGTCAACTTGTATTTTCATTTCGATCTGTCCTTATAAGTTTCTATTTGAACGCTATCAAAATAAATAGCCCTAGAAATAAATCAACTATAATACATCGCCATATATACGAGGGACTATTTAACACCCCATAACTTATCCTGACTTCTTCCATTTTCATTAGGAACACATCAAACAACTCCATATACGGAATTTTCACTCACTATTGAAACAACTTGTAAAATCTGTTCTATTTTTTAAAATCTTTATCATTCATCGTTTGAAAAAGTCAATTACTCAAGTAAGGCATAGAGTTTTTTCTGCTCTTCTTCTTCGTAAGCAGATCTATTTGCTTTTACTTCCCTGCATTTCTCGTCATACAGAAAACCGTCATGGCCATCTTCTGTAGATAAGGCTGTGTAGACTTTGGCCATTTCTTCAGGACTAATCGAAAATCTTGACTTGATTTTATACAAATTTTTCATAAAAGTGCTGAGGTGATCATAGCGGCGCATATCAACTTTGACATTGGTCACACGGATTGCCTGAATTTTGATACCTTTCCAATGTTTCCGCATATAAAGCGACAGCATCAACAAGGCCAGTTTATTCTGATAATAGGTCTTGGCAGGACTATAATGTTTTTGACCAGCTAAATTTTCAAAATCAAGTTTCATGAAGGGATAAAGCACTAGCCCCTGGGAAGAAATATTAATAATCCGTCCACTCTCTGACTTTTCCAACAAACCTTTCAATAGGAAAGAAAGCAGGAAGGGCGCAACAACATTGGTTGCAAATTGTTTTTCTAATCCATCCTTAGTCAGGATGGGCTTTTTGACTGATAAATCAAAGTCAGCTGCATTGTTAATTAGAACGTCTAGAACGTCTTCTTTTTGAATATACTGTTCCGCTGCTTTCCTGACACTCTTCATATCAGATAAATCAGCCAAGATATAATCTACATGTGGATTTCCTGTCTGCTGACGAATTTCCTCACAAGCTTGCTCGGCAGCCTCTTGCCGCCTACAAAATAGGGTCACTGACCACCCTTTCTCAGCTAACTGCCTTGCAGCTTGATAACCGATACCACTGTTACCACCGGTAATAATTACTTTTTTCATTTTTTACTCCTTTAAACTGAATATTTTGTCATAACTTCTTCCACTTCTGCCAAGGTTACTCCAAACAACTCCAACCGCTTGAGGAGTTGCTTGCCGTTGGAATAGCCGATGCGGAGCTGTTCGCCTAGATACTCTCGGCGTCTACGACTGTCTGCTCCCGCTAAGAAACCTAGGCGAATCAAGTCACCACGACTGATGTCAAACTCGTTCTCGTTTTCAAATTGTTCTGTTACCTGAGCCAGCGCCGTTTTTAGATCTTCGTAGCTGGCGTGTTCAATTCCCAGAGAACGTCCCTTGGACTTAGATTTGGGAACAGCCTCATCTCGCTTGAGAAAGGCATGTTGTACCGTTGGAATGGCCGTCATAATCATGCGCCGAATCCGCTCCCCATTAAAATCCGGATCTGTAAAGACAATGACTCCATGCAATCCATGCAGGAGCTGAATGCGTTCTATATCCTGGTCATTTATTGCGGAACCTCGTGTCTCATAGGTTTCCACGTCAAAGTAACGTTTGAGATTGGCCGTGTCATCACGCCCTTCGACCACGATGACTTGGGAAATTTTTTCTTTCATGATTGTTTTTCCAATCCAAAAATTCGCTCTGCATTTGCAGTCGTTGCTGCTGCTAATTCCTCGGTCGTCATCCCACGCTGGTCGGCAATAAAGTCCACCACATAACGTGTGTAGGCTGTTTTATTCTCACGACCACGTTTAGGAACAGGAGCCAGATAGGGCGCATCCGTCTCTACCAAAATTTTATCCAAAGGAAGCTCTCTAGCAGCTTCTTGGACATCCGTAGCTTTTTTAAAAGTCACCACTCCTGAGAAAGAAATAGTCATGCCAAACTCGACAAACTTCTCAGCCCACTCCAAAGAACCTGAGAATGAGTGCATAATTCCACCACGAGGACCAACGCCCTCGCTCCTGATAATCTCATAAGTATCTTCTAGCGCATCACGAGTGTGGACCACAAAAGGCAAGTTCAAATCCTTAGACAGCTGAATCTGACGACGAAAAACCTGCTCCTGCACTTCCTTAGGTGCTGTCATCCAGTGATAGTCCAGACCAATCTCACCTAAAGCAACAACCTTGGGATGTTTTAGCTTTTCAAGCAAGTAAACTTCGACCTCATCTGTGTAAGTCCCTGCTTCCGTCGGATGCCAACCAATAGTTGCGTAGAGCTGCTCATACTCATCTGCCAACTCTAGGGCTCGCTCAATGGTTGGCTTATCAAAACCAACAATATTCATCTGTGTCACCCCCATCTCAGCAGCCAAGGCGATTTCTTCTGCCTCACGTCCTGCAAATTCCTCTACATTTAAATGTGTATGCGTATCAAAAATCATCTCTTCTAACCTCATTTTCTTCCATCTATTATACCAAAAATAGCATCCCTCGGCTTGGAAAAATATTCTAATATCAATCATTCTCCCTTGACTGCCTTTTTTCAAAGCAGTATAATAACACTTATTGAAATTTTCAGCAAAGGAAAAGAAAATGTTTAGAAAATTAAAATATACCTTTATCGGTCGACCACTCAAGTCTCTCACAGACGGCGAAGGGGGATTGCTTGGAAAAATGCAGGCACTTGCAATGTTATCCAGTGATGCCCTGTCTTCTATTGCCTATGGACCCGAACAAGTCATTCTCGTTTTAGTTAGCCTCTCTCCTCTCGCTATTTGGTGGAGCCTCCCTATCGGTATTTTTGTCCTCTTACTGCTCGCTAGTTTGACCATTTCCTATCGTCAAATTATTCACGCCTATCCTCAGGGAGGAGGAGCTTATATGGTCACTCGGGAAAATCTCTCCCCTGAACTGGGCTTGATTGCAGGAGGCAGCCTCCTTGTTGACTATATGCTGACAGTAGCCGTATCCGTTGCTTCTGGAGCTGATGCTATTACTGCAGCCATACCTACCCTCCATCCCTACAATCTTCATATCTCTATTTTCCTAGTCTGCCTGCTCATGCTCTTGAATTTAAGAGGCTTGAAAGAATCTGCCAGCTCTCTGATGATTCCCGTCTACCTCTTTATCTTCAGTACCGTCTTTCTCTTACTTTATGGGTTCTTTCAACTGTTTACAGGTTCCCTAAACTATCAGGCGACTTCAACCATTGGACAAACTGTTCCGAGCCTTTCCATCGTTCTCCTATTGAGAGCCTTTACCAGTGGCTCCGCCTCTCTGACAGGGGTTGAAGCTATTTCAAATGCGGTACCATTTTTCAAAACTCCGAAAGAAAAGAATGCTGCTCAGACTTTGACCATCATGTCGCTGATTTTAGGATTTCTTTTTGCAGGCATTACCTTCCTAAACTACTGGATGGGTATCACGCCTCAACACGGAGAAACCATCCTCTCGCAAATGGCCAAGGGCATTCTTGGTGATTCATTCTTTGGTCATGCTAGCTACTATCTCTTCCAGTTCTCAACAGCCTTAATTCTAGCTGTAGCTGCAAATACTGGCTTTTCAGCCTTCCCTATGCTAGCTTACAATATGGCTAAAAACAAGTACATGCCCCATCTCTTTATGGAAAAGGGGGATCGTCTCGGCTACTCCAACGGTATCTTAACTCTGGCTTTTGGAGCTATGATCCTTCTTCTCATTTTTAATGGGAATACTGAACGCTTGATTCCTCTTTATACTATCGGGGTCTTCGTTCCCTTTGCCCTTTCTCAGACTGGGATGATTCGCCATTGGAAAAAGGAAAAAGGAGCAAACTTCTTAAAATCTGCCTTCGCTAATATCCTTGGGGCCATCATTTGTTATGCTATTGTCCTCATTTTACTCCTCTTCAGACTGGGTGATATCTGGCCATTCTTTCCAATTATCCTAGTTCTAACCTTCCTCTTTTTGTCCATTCACAACCATTACCAAAAAGTGGCAAAACAACTGCGACTCTACGAAGGAATTGAAAAGCGCACTTATGACGGTAACCTTGTCCTTGTCCTAGTAGGAAATGTTACTCGAGTAAGTGTCGGAGCCATTAACTACGCTCAAAGTATCGGTGACGAAGTGTTGGCCATGCACATTTCTACTAAAGAAACTGCCGAAAAAGACCAAGAAATTCTTCAGGATTTTGCCGATTACTTCCCAAATATCACTCTGAAGAATATCAATACCAGCTACCGCGACATCATCACCCCTAGCGTTAAGTATGTCAAACGAATCGCCCAAGAAGCTAAGCAAAAAAACTACACCGTTACAGTTCTCGTACCACAGTTTATTCCTAACAAGCCTTGGCAAAATATCCTGCACAATCAAATGAGCCTTAAACTAAAATACGCTCTCAGATGGCACGAAGACGTCGTTGTCGCTAGCTACTCTTATCACTTAAAAGAATAAACAAGAACTCAAAATCAGTAACTTATATCTGGTTTTGAGTTTTTTGTCTGTGACCTTTTAAATGAGCCCATGAATTTCATCTAAAATGACCGATTTCGTGGGCAATGCACCCTTTAAGATAAAAAGAAAAGCCAGTAGACTCGAGTTCCTACTGACTTCTTTGCTGAATTTGTTTGGATTATGCAGCCAAAACTTTGCGTCCTTTACGACGACGAGCTGCCAATACGCGACGACCGTTTTTAGTTGACATACGGTTACGGAATCCGTGTTTGCGCGCACGACGAATTTTACTTGGTTGATAAGTACGTTTCACGATGAATACCTCCTCATAGATTTTGTATTCGTTTAGCCGGCTATAAAGTGATCAGTTACTAAACATACTTTACTATTCTATCTGATTCTGATACTTTTGTCAATAGCTCTAGGCAAATGTTTCCAGCTTTTTCTAATGTAAGCCCTATCGATACTGTTTCAAGAAACGAGTCATCTTTTCTTGGATTTGTGCCAACTCATCGACACGAGGAAGGTAAACGATACGGAAATGGTCTGGTTCCTTCCAGTTAAAACCACGACCATGAACCAAGAGAACCTTCTCTTGCTTCAAGAAATTGAGGACAAACTGTTCATCATCATCAATGCGATACATATTGCGGTCAATTTTAGGGAAAATATAAAGTCCGGCTTTGGGTTTGACCGCAGACAAACCTGGAATATCTTGAATGGCATTGTAAATGAAGTTTCTTTGCTCGTAGATCCGTCCACCAGGAAGGAGCAATTCGTCCACCGACTGGTGCCCACCTAGCGAGGTTTGTACGACTTGCTGGGCCAAAACGTTAGAGCAAAGGCGCATGTTAGACAACATATTGAGACCTTCAATATAGCCCTTGACATGTGTCTTAGGTCCAGATAAGACCATCCATCCTATACGGAAACCAGCGATACGGTGGGATTTTGAAAGACCATTCATGCTGACACAGAAAACATCTGGTGCGAGACTTGCGACTGGCGTATGAACGTGGCCATCCATGACCATACGGTCGTAGATTTCATCCGCAAAGATAATTAAGTCGTTTTGACGTGCAATCTCAATAATCTCCAACAAGAGTTCCTTAGGATAAAGGGCTCCAGTTGGGTTGTTTGGATTGATAAGAACGATTGCCTTGGTATTGGAAGTAATTTTTGACTTAATATCGTCAATATCTGGGTACCATTCTGCAGCTTCATCACAGATATAGTGAACGGCATTTCCCCCAGCTAGGCTGACCGCGGCTGTCCAGAGAGGATAGTCTGGCATAGGCACCAAGACCTCATCGCCATTATCCAAAAGCCCTTGCATGGACATAACAATCAACTCACTGACGCCATTTCCAAGGTAGATATCATCAATGTCTACATTGGGAAATTTCTTCAGTTGGCAATACTGCATGATGGCCTTACGGGCTGAGAAAATCCCTTTGGAGTCAGAATATCCCTCACTATCACGCGCATTCATAATCAAGTCATGAATGACCTCATCTGGCGCTGTAAAACCAAATTCTGCTGGATTTCCTGTATTCAGGCGTAAAATCTTTTCTCCATTTGCTCGCATACGCATGGCTTCTTCTAAAACAGGACCACGGATATCATAAGCAACATGCTCTAGCTTGCTAGATTTGTTAAATTCTTTCATCTTTTTTCCTCAATTCGTCAGGATAGTAACATTATACCACTAGAAAGTCGCTGCGACAAGTTTCCTGAAATGAGCAAGTAAAGAAAAAACTCACAACGACTAGGTTCTCACTGTCTAAACAACTAGAATGCTGAAGTATTTTCTCACATACCAAAAGACAAACCTAGAAAGATCAGCGCTAAAAAGGAGTCATACAAAAGATTAAACATGAGAAAGAGGCTCCACGTGACCAAATAGTCCAAGCGACCACTTCTCTTTGCAATCACCAATAAAATGATGTGGTAGACTAAGTGAAAGAGAAGAAATCCAACAAAACCTGGATAGAGAACGGGCACAACTCTTTCCAGCTGCCAAAGCATCACTACTTCACCTACAAGTGACGCAAGGATAATTCCATGATAAAGAAAACTTATTTTTTTAGAAGCTTTAACAGACCCTTTCATACTTTCTCATCCCCTTTACTGTGTTTCCTACTAGCTCGTTTTCTTTTATTTTAACATATCTCCACAAAATCGAATCTCCGATAATATTTATTTAAATATGATTTTTACTTTACTTCTTTAGTGAAAAGGGTTACAATAATAGTAAGAAAATTTCAGGAGGTTTCATTATGGCACAACGTTACCAAAATATCATGGTCGCAATTGATGGTTCTAAAGAAGCGGACTTGGCTTTTGTAAAGGGAGTTCATTCTGCTCTACGAAACGACGCTAAACTCACCATCGCACATGTCATTGACACACGCGCCCTTCAAAGCGTATCCACCTTTGATGCTGAAGTTTACGAAGAACTCCAAGTCGACGCTGAAAGTCTGATGAAAGAGTACGAAAAACGTGCGAAAGATGCTGGTGTGACAGATGTTCACATCGTCATTGAAATGGGAAATCCAAAGACTCTCTTGGCACGTACTATTCCTGATGCTGAGGAAGTGGACCTCATCCTCGTTGGCGCAACTGGTCTCAATGCCTTTGAACGCCTACTCGTCGGTTCCTCCTCAGAATATATCCTACGCCATGCCAAGGTTGACTTACTGGTTGTAAGAGAAAGAGAAAAAACATTGTAATCATTGAAAAAGGAGTCCGTACTCCTTTTTTTGTTTGCTCCACTTTACTCATTAAAAGATATTGAATTGGGAAATGATTAAAAATCATAAAAACGCATAATATCAAGCATTCAAAAACTTTGATACTATGCGTTTTATCATAAAGATTTTTACTGGATTTTCGCCTCAAATTGAGTTTTCCCCAGTCTCTTATCTTATTTCAACAAATAGACGATTCTGAAAATCAAATTATTTGTAGTTGTAAGTCCAGTAGTAATCTCCATTACCATCAACTACTGCCGCCACTGCTCCCTCTGTTACATTTGGATCAAGAAGCCATTCTCTAAGGCCGCTTGAAGCCCACTTCTCAACAACAGTAGCTGCATCTTCGTCACGACGTCCGACAAAGCCTGTACTATCGTACTGACGTGAAATTTCATTTACTTTTGGAAGGGCTTGATTTTGATAAATATCATCAGACCACGTTAATTCTTTCAACCCTTGAGCTTTACGAGTTTCATTGATTTTAGCAAAAGCTTCTTTTGCTTTATCAATAGCAACATAGTTTGTAGCATCCGTAGCTTCGATGCGGTAAACGAATTTCACATGACCAAATTCAATATCCTTGTACTTATCATCAGCAACACCACTCTTAAGATTTGCAATCAAGACATAGTCTTTTGCCCACGGATTTTGTTTGGACATCTCAAAGAGTTCTGGGTTTTCAATTTCCCACTCCACTTTCGCATCCCAGCCAGAGTTATCAACAAATTTGGGTTTCATTTTCTCAATGACATAGTTCTTGAATTCTTCCACATTTTGGAATGGGAGTGGCTGGCCAGCTTTCGCAGTAGTTACCAAATTTCTTGAGTACAGCTTGACACTAGAGTCCTTATCACTATACATATACTCGTCGTCCGCTGTATTTTCATGGAGCTTAGGATCAAGTGCTGGGTCGTTAGGGTCCGTCATCCCTTGCAATTTCCAGACATCACCGAACCATTTCCAATAAGGAGAATAGCCAGTACGCTCAGAGTTTGAAGGTACATAGTAATAATGAGTGCTGCCGTCATAGTAATAGTTTGGATCGGCCTCTAAGGCTGCATCGCCCGGCTTGCCAGAAGGGTAGATAATTTTCGGAGTTTGTCCATTTGGTGCCCAAGCCAAGTGTTCCAATCCTTCAGCTGGTTTTTCAACATAATCAGGGATTTGGTTTTCACTTGGTTCATCAGTAGTTACCAATCCTGAATTCCCTGGAATAGCCGGAGTTGCTGGCTGGTCTGCAGAACCGCTGTCTGATGGATCTGCCGGCGTTGACGGAGTTTCAGGAGCAAATGGATTGAAAGGCTTGTCTTCATGAACGAAAGGCGGTGTCGGAGGCAGTTCAATACCTGGGACATCTGAATCGCTTGGTGTATCCGTACCTGGGGTCACTGGCTGATCTGTGCCTGGATTGACCGGTTGATCAGGTTTGTCGTTTGGTGTTGGTTCCGGAGTCGGAGTTGGAGTTGGCTCTGGAGTCGGTGCTGGAGTCGCAGGATCCGCTGGAGTCTCTGTTGCCTTAACCAGAACCCATTTGCCATTTGCATAGTAATAGTAAGAACCGTCTTCCAAAACATAATAGTGATAGCCATTTTCATAACGGTAATGGCTGTCATTTCTCAGGTTGTTATAGCCATTATTGCTATCGCCAGCATTGGACACTGGCTCCCAAGAACCATTGCGGTAGATACGATAACTTCCATCATTCATACGGTAATAATGATTGCCATTCCAGTAAGTATAGTTAGCATCACTACGCAGACTCTCATAGCCAGAATTACTGTTAGAATCATTGTTCAAGGCAACCCAAGAACCGTTGCGATAAACGCGGTAGCTACCGTCATTCATACGGTAGTAATGATTGCCATTCCAGTAAATATAGTTTTCATCGCTAGCAAGGTTGTTGTAATTATTCCAATAGTTATAACCATAGTAGTTGCTACTGTTGTCGTAGCCATAGTAGTTATTCCAATTATTGTAACCGTAGTTGTAACTTGGGTAATAGCTACCATATCCGTAGTTGTAACTTGGGTAATAGCTACCATATCCATAGTTATAGCTTGGGTAGTAGCTACCATATCCATAGTTATAGCTTGGGTAATAACTGTTGTAGCCATAACTTCTTACAGTATAGTTTGATGTGCGACTACGATTTGCAGTAGTACGGTTAGAAGTACGATTGCTTGAACGGCGGCTAGTTCTTGTATAGTAACTATTATTTCCATTCCAATTGTAAGCAGCGTGAGCTTCACTTGGTGCAAAAGTTGGAAGCATTGTTACAGCTGTTAAAACAGAAGCTGTCAAATAGGTATATTTTTTCTTCATTTCAACCTCTTAATTCTTTAATTTTTAAACTTGAAAATTAAAATAATAAAAATTTGGAAAGCAATTGTGCACAATTTTATAACTAAACCTCAAAACTAGAGTGAATTCTTCACATCAACTTGTTAACAGGCCTGAAATAAACAAGTTGACTTTCTGTCTTTAAAAAGAGCATATTGTAGTAGCATGAGAATTTTATATTTATTCGCTTTCTGAATTTATTCTAACACATCAACTTTCAAATATCAAATAATTTGACTCGTCTTTTTTTGATATTCTTTCAAAAGAAAAGCTAGATATATTAGTAATATATCTAGCTTTTTAACTATTCTTTGTAAACAATGTAATTTCCTGTTGCTTTATTTTCATTATCTTTTCATTTTTTCTTTTCTTTTTCTAGTATAAATATGCTAATAATAATTAGTGATATATATAAAATTGTTCGGTTTTTCAGCTCAAAAAATCCCCGAATTTTTTATCCAGGGAAAAGAAATTTCTCTTATTTTTTATTTTTTCTTTCTTTATGTCGCTCATAAGCTTTAAACTGACGTTGTAGTTCCTGTCGGATGGCAGGTTCTGGAGCATATTTTTCTTCCCAGTCATCTGGTTTTAAAATCTTGTGTGTAACTGGGTCAAAATGAGCTTTCCCATCAGGGAAAACCTTCCCCATATTTGCTTCATGAACAATATCAAAAATGCGTTCTGGATCTACTCCCATCAATACAAAACTACCGTATGTGAAATACAGTGTGTCGATCAAAGCATCCACTTGACCGACCAAGTTTTGCTTAGCAGGTGTCTTTTTCGCCACTTTCTCTGCTGCCTTGTCAAGCGCCTCATGCATGCTTGCAAGGGAGTTTTGGAATTCTTCCTCCGAGGAACTTGCTGCGCGAACAAACTCTACTAATTCTTCAATTTTAAAGTCTGCGCGGTGGGTTGCACCTTCAGCATCCCATGCCTGTGGTTCTTCTTGAGTTCGTTCATCCATTATGTGGTGGAAGGTCTTGACCTTATTAAAGTGGTAGTCCCGACTGACAAAAACTTTTTCTGAAGCCAAAACACCAAAGTGCTCGAGCGCCTTGTGGATACCATCTTGTTGATTACTTGCCGTAATATGCTTGGCAACTTCTTTGACACCGCTACTGCCATTTCCCATAGCAACCGACATACCAACACCCGCCAACATTTCCAGATCGTTGTCTGAATCACCAAAGGCCATGACTTGGTTGAGATCAAAGCCATATTCTTTCCCGACTCGGCGAATGCCTTCTAGCTTGGAATTTCCTTGGTTAATGATATCTGCGGCAAAAGGATTGCTTCGAGTTAATTTCAAATCTTCAAAATCACTTGCTGCCTTCTCAGATTCTTCTGGCGTCATCAGCATCAAAACTTGATAAATGGGTTGATTAATCAAGTTAAGCAAGTCGTCTTCCTTTTGAGGAACTGCCTTGCTGACCATCCGGTTAAAGGAACGGCTAACGGTTCTTGTCAGAACAGTTGGAATAAAACGACTAACCAGTTGAGAAAAGGATCCGAGACCAAATGACATAATTTTCGAACCAACAACGGCATGCTCGGTTCCAAGGGCGATTTCTTTACGCTCCTTTTTAGCATACGCAATCAGTTGACGCAGGCTTGACTTAGCAATAGGACTTGCAAAGAGCACCTTTTCTTTATTAAAAATGTATTGGCCATTGTAGGTCACCGCAAAGTCTAAGTCCAATTCTTCCATCAATTCCTTGACAAAAAACGGCCCTCGTCCTGTCGCTACTCCAACAAGCACTCCTTGCTCTTTGACAATCTTAATCGCGTCCTTAGTGGATTTCAAAACACTCTTACGATCGTTGACTAGCGTTCCATCAATATCAAAAAAAACAGCCTTGACTTCCATCCTATCCCATTCTCCCCTTTTGTGTTACAATGATTATACCACATTTCAGAAAGAGTGACTAAATCATGCCTAAGAAAATCCTTGTTTTACATACAGGTGGGACTATTTCCATGCAAGCAGACGCCACTGGTGCCGTTGTAACTAGTCAGGACAATCCCATGAACCATGTTTCCAATCCACTTGAAGGGATTGAGGTTCATGCCCTAGACTTTTTTAACCTGCCAAGCCCCCATATCAAACCCAAGCATATGCTTGCACTCTATCATAAGATTAAAGAGGAAGCTGGTAACTACGATGGAGTTGTCATCACACATGGTACAGATACCCTAGAAGAAACAGCTTACTTCCTTGATACCATGAAAATCCCGCCCATCCCCATCGTTCTAACAGGTGCCATGCGTAGTTCAAACGAACTTGGTAGCGATGGTGTTTATAACTATCTGAGCGCTCTGCGAGTTGCCAGCGATTATAAAGCAGCCGACAAGGGTGTGCTGGTCGTCATGAACGACGAGATCCACGCGGCCAAGTATGTTACCAAAACTCATACGACCAATGTCAGCACCTTTCAAACCCCAACACATGGTCCACTTGGCCTCATCATGAAGCAAGAAATCCTCTACTTCAAAACAGCTGAATCTCGTGTCCGGTTTGATCTCGAACATATTCAAGGTCTAGTTCCCATCATCTCAGCCTATGCCGGTATGACAGACGAGCTGATCGATATGTTAGACTTGGAACAGCTGGATGGCTTAGTCATTCAGGCCTTTGGAGCAGGCAATGTTCCCAAAGAAACAGCTCAAAAGTTGGAAAATCTCCTGCAAAAAGGAATCCCAGTCGCCTTGGTCTCACGATGCTTTAATGGTATTGCTGAACCTGTCTACGCCTACCAAGGTGGAGGAGTGCAGTTGCAACGAGCTGGTGTTTTCTTTGTCAAAGAACTCAACGCTCAAAAAGCGCGCCTCAAATTATTAATTGCCCTTAATGCTGGACTAAAAGGACAGGCTTTGAAAGACTATATGGAAGGCTAAACCTCTTCTCTAGAACGCAAAATCAGGAAATCTCACGATTCCCTGATTTTTTCTATTTACGTTTTCGTGTAGAGCGACGTTCTGTCAAACCATGAGGTAAGAGAACTTCACGTTCTTCCAACTCTTCCTTATGCATAATCTTAGTCAACATACGCATGCTGATAGCACCTAGATCATAAAGAGGTTGGGCAATAGTCGTCAAGTTTGGACGAGTGAATCGTGCAATCTGAGAGTCATCTGTCGTAATGATTTCAAACTCTTCTGGCACAGATACACCATGGTCAGCCAAACCATTTAGGACACCTGCCGCCAATTCATCACCTGTTACAACTGCAGCTGTAGCTTGTGATGAAATCAAGCGCTCTGCCAAGGCATAGCCATCGTCATAGCTATATTTTGATTCAAAGACCAAACCCTCGCTATAAGAATGTCCAGCTTTTTTCAAGGCTTCCTTATAACCAATCAAACGAACCTTGCCATTGATATCATCGACGAGTGGTCCACTCACAAAAGCAATTTTCTCATTTTCTTTGAGAAGATAGCTCACGGCATCAATCGTTGCTTGTTTGTAGTCAATATTTACACTTGGAAGTTGGTGTTCTACATCCACAGTACCAGCAAGAACAACCGGTGTCCGTGAACGAGAAAACTCTGAACGAATCTTTTCAGTCAAGTGATAGCCCATAAAGATAATCCCATCGACTTGTTTTGAAAAGAGAGTGTTAACCACTGAAACTTCCTTTTCATCATCCTCATCACTATTTGCAAGGACAATGTTATACTTGTACATTTCAGCAATGTCGTCAATTCCCTTAGCAAGTGTTGAGAAATAACCATTGGTAATGTTAGGAATCACAACTCCGACTGTCGTTGTTTTCTTGCTAGCCAAACCACGTGCTACCGCATTGGGACGATAGTCCAAACGATCAATCACTTCTAGGACTTTTTTCGAGTGTTCTCTTTAACATTCTTGTTGCCATTAACGACACGGCTAACTGTCGCCATTGAAACTCCTGCTTCACGGGCGACGTCATAAATCGTTACTGTATCATCTGTGTTCATTCCGTTTCCTTTCTATAATGAAAATTTCGCTTTCACGTATCTACTTACTCCATTTTATCACTTATTGTAAACACTTTCAAGTATTTTTAGGAGAAACTTTGAAAAAATTTCACAGTTTATTCCCATTTTGAAAAAGCAAGTGGGATTTCTTGATTTTTAAGACATTTTGCTGTATGATAAGGAAAAAGCAAAGGAGGGAGACACCATGGCTTTTACGGATACTCAGAGACGTTCGGCCAGTTTTGGCGTTGTGACTAGCTTACCTGACGATGTCATCGATTCTTTCTGGTATATTATCGATCATTTTTTGAAAAATGTCTTTGAATTAGAAGAAGAACTTGAGTTTCAACTGCTCAACAATAAGGGGACCATCACCTTCCATTTTTCTAGCCAGCACCTTCCGACTAGCATCGATTTTGATTTCAATCATCCTTTCGATCCACTTTACCCTCCTAGGGTCCTTGTTTTAGACTTGGACGGTAGAGAAACCATCCTCCTTCCAGAAGAAAATGACCTATTTTAAAAACTCTAGCTTCTCGGCGCAAACTGCTGAGGAACTAGAGTTTTCTTTTTCTAATAAATGGAGCGACTGACAACTAGACCATTTGGTTTTGTATACTCTAAATCAAGGTAATCCTGATAAGTCCCTGGCACAATGAAACCTTGGGGACTCAATATATCAGTCCCAGCTTTTCCCACGATAGAGTCTGCCAGCAAGACACAATTGGTACTGAGAACAAAGTAGGTCTTAAACTCGGATGAGCTGAATTTATAGAGGGTCGCATCTGCTTCCTGTTTCAGTTGGTAGGAGTAGGTATGCTTGACTTCGCCCTCTCTTCTTTTCATCAACTGCGAGCTTGGTTTCCAAGGAATTAACAGGTCTTCTATCTCCGCTAGGCGAGCTTGGATAGCTGCTTTCTGTTGGTCCGTCAAACTCAGACCGTAAGCAAACAAGGTCTTCTGACTTTCCCTCTTGCAGAGTTCAATGTATTTTTCCCGATTGGCCTTAAACAAAACACCGTCTCCAACCATGCCGAATAAACGCTCCGAGTGAGGATCATAGGAACCATAGGAAATAACCTTCCCTTGATAACAAATATCCACATGTCCCATAGCTAGGAAGAAGGAGGTTTCTGAGGTATGGACAAAAATTTCCAGATCAACCGTCTGATTGTTTTTTCTTTCCGAATGAACTTCCCCTTCTTGGCTTTCATGATTTGACAGCCACTCATTTAGTTTGCGTAAGGTACTGATAGGGATCAGAGCCGTCACAAAGATCGGCAAGGTCATTCGCATACGCCGCTTCAGCTTGGGATTGTTTTCTATCTTTTCAAAAAAGAAACCGTCCCGGAGGCTACTGGCTCCTAGCATGAGCAAGTAAAACCCAAGCAAGAGCAATTCAAAATTCGCCGCATCGTGAAAAGGAGAGATGCTATAAAACCCAAATCCTATCATCCATACAGCATCGAAGAGATGATGAAGACGAGGATGAATAGCATTTTTTCGATAGAGAGACCAGGTCACAAGACTAATACTACCCGTAAACAGCTGGTAGCTCGCAATGACAAAGACTAGGAGATAGAGGGCAAGGTCTTGCAAGATGATAGAGTCAAACACCAGAGCCGCAACCACCAGCTTGGCTAGAGTTACAAAGATATTTTCCCGACGTTTTTTATCCTGAAACCAGCGAGTCAACAAGTGCCAAACTGCTGATAAGGAAAAGTAGCCTGTCAGCAACTGGTACCCCATCCTCGGAATAACTTGCCCAAAACGAATCAAGAGAAGCCCTAGAACAATAGCAAGTAGTCCCTCCCCGATACTCTTCCACTTGCTATAGGTCTCGGAAAGTTTAGGCATTTCCTTGCTCCAACTGGTCAACCAAGTGTCGAATTGGTTGCTTTAGGATTGGATGGATAAAATGGGGAGCTATTTCTACTAACGGCTCAAGAACAAAGAGGCGTTCTGCTATATAAGGATGAGGCAAGATGAGCTCGTCTGTATAAATGACTTGGTTCTCCACAAAGAGCAAGTCCAAATCAATCAAACGAGGCCCCCAATGCACCTCTCGAACCCGTCCCATTTCTGACTCAATGGCTAATAATGTTTCTAACAAGACTGGTGCTGGTAGCCAGGTTTCTACTTCAATCACCTGATTGACAAAGCTATCCTGCTCCACACCGCCCCAAGGCTCTGTCGCCAAGACACTGGACTCTTTGAGGATATGGATACCTTGAGCTCGTAGTTTGTCAATAGCTTGCTCCAAGTTTGCTTGCTTATCCCCCATATTGCTTCCAAGAGCGATAAAGGCTCGCTGCTTACGACGGTGAATGGTCACCGAGCATGTATCCAACGGTAAATGCACTGGAGCCCAAGGTTTTTTTAGTTCCAACTCAATCTCTTGGACAAGAGAGTAGGTCTCAAAGGTACGTTCAACTATTTTGTAGGCTACCGTTTCAATCAAGTCCTCAGTGGTTTCCTGAAACCAAGTCGTCCACTGCTGACACAGTTCTCCGTAATGGACAGAGGCTGTTAAATCCAATTCTGTAGCCGCCTTGGTCATATCATAGGATAGGATGGCTGAAACGACAAACTTCTGCCCCAATTCCTTCTCACTAGGAAAAAGACCATGATAGGCAAAAATTTCCAAATCTTTAATCTGCAGTTGATCCATAACTAGTCCTTTCTAGAAAAATCCGCATGAAGCGGATTCTTTTATAATCCCATTAAACGATAAGCCTGGTCTCGAAGGTCCTTATCTGTTTCAAATAGACCACGAGCTACTGTCGTCAAGGTTGCAGTTCCTGGTTTTCTGACACCACGCATACTCATACACATATGTTCCGCCTCAATGACAACAAAGGCTCCCTTAGCCCCCAGATAGTCCATCAGGGCATCGGCCACTTCGATATTCAACCGTTCTTGAATCTGTGGTTTTTTAGAATAAACTTCAACCGTACGGGCCAGCTTGGACAAGCCTGCCACACGACCATCTGGAATGTAGGCAATGTGCGCTCTCCCATAAAATGGTAGAAAGTGGTGCTCACACATAGTATGGAAAAAAATATCCTTTTCCACTACCATATTGTCATCGATAATCTCAAAGGATTTTGACAGGTGTTCCTCAGCAGTTTGGCCAAGACCTGAAAAAATCTCTTGGTACATACGGGCTACACGAGCAGGTGTTTCTTGCAAGCCCTCGCGGTTAGCGTCCTCACCGACGGCCTCAATAATCATTTTTACAGCCGTTTCAATCTTTTGTGTATCCATTCTCGTTCTTCCTCTCCATCAGATAGGCTCTCACTTGGCTCAAGAAATACAAGGAGCCCGTGACAATCCTAACTGTTTTTTTCTCTTCTTTTCTATCTGTCAATTTCTGTTCTAAAAACTCTTGCCAGTTTTGGTAATTGAGATTTCTAGACTTGGCTGTCTCTTTCAGCACGCTTTCATCCGTCGCCCGACTATCGTCAAAATGGGTTAAAGTCAATTGACTATCTGGCACCGTTTCTAGCAAATCCAACATATCCTCCAAGGCCTTGGTTTTAATACACGTAAAGAGAATTTCCTTATGATAATCCGCAAAGCGTTCTTGCAAGGTTGCTAATAAAGCCTTGATAGCATGGGGATTGTGGGCCCCATCCAAAAGCAACAAGGGGTCTCTTGACACGACCTCCAAACGCCCTGGCCATCTGGCTTCTTTCAAAGCTTGAGCAACCAAATCATTATTTGCTAACTCTCGCCCAGTCTCCTGACAATAAGTGTCTAGAAGAGCAAGCGCCATCCCAGCATTCTCTATCTGATGTAAACCAATCAGACCAGTCTGGAAACGACCTTGTCTGACAGAACTGGTATAATCAAAGATTTCACCCGCTACCACGCTTTCTTGATGACGAACCTGATAATCTTTTCCATAGGTAAGTCTCGGCGCATTTTTAGCTTCTGCAATAGGATTGATTACAGTCAAGGCTTCAGGAACAATATGACCTGTCACCAAGGGAATACCTTGTTTGATGATACCAGCCTTCTGCTCTGCTATGGCTTCCAAGGTGTCACCTAGTAGAGCTACATGGTCTAAGCCAATAGTCGTAATTCCTGTCAAAATTGGCTGGCAAACATTGGTACTATCCAGAAGGCCACCCATGCCGACTTCCATGATGGCCACATCTACTTTCTCTGAGGCAAAGTAATCATAAGCTAGGGCTGTGATAATCTCAAACTCAGTCGTTTCTTGTAAAGCAGCGCTCCTCTCTCCCTCAAGCAAAGTCTGATAGTCTGCCATAAGAGTTTCTAGTCTCGCTTCTGGGACAGATTCCCCATTGATGCTAATCTGGTCTGTGTAATGAATGAGATAGGGCGAACTAAACACGCCAACTCTCAGACCTAGCTTTTCCAGCATCTTTTTCAAAAAAGCAATGGTCGAACCCTTTCCATTTGTTCCGCCTATATGGATAACCTTGAGTTTGAGATGGGGATTGCCACGCAGAGCTAGGAGTTCCACCATTCGTTCCAAACCAAAATGCGGTTGGTCCGTCCGGTAGTGAGCAATCCACTGATTGTTTTGAATTTCGTTCATCTTATTTATATTGTTTTAAATCTAGATTTTCTGCATCATCTGCCAAACGAATGGCTGACGCAATTTCAACCGCCATCCTGTGACTGGCTACATCGTGCACGCGCACTACTGCGACACCCTGTCTCGCAGCGATACTGGTTACATGAGCCGAAGCTGTGTCTCGATTACGGAAACCAAGTTCGGTCTTAGGATTGACTTCAAAACCATTTTCCTCCAGAATATTAATGACAAATCGCTTACGCGAAACTCCAAGAAAGATTGGATAGCCTTTCTGATGCAGTTTATCCAAGTCCCGTAAAAGAAGTAGATTTTCTTTCTTAGTCAGACCAAAGCCGATTCCTGGATCCAGCAGAATGTTTCCTCTTGCTATTCCAGCTTCCTCCGCTCTCGCTAGAGCTCGTTCAAAGAAAGCCTCCATCAAGTTTCCGATTGGTATTTTTTCAAAGTCAGCTAACTCTTCCTCTGTAAAAGCTTGTCCAAAGCCAAAATGAGGGAAGATGAGCGAACTAGGGCGCTGAGGTCGAGCCATGACTGGATTAAACATGATAACTACTTTCGCTCCAGCCTTAGCAACCACATCCGCCATTCTCTCATCTCCCATGAGACCCGTGATATCATTGACCAGATTGGCACCTGCAGCCAAAGCAGCCTCTGCCACCTGACTTTTCCAAGTATCGATGGAAATGAGAACATCACTTTCCTCACGGATAGCTTTAATCACTGGAACAACACGCTGGATTTCCTCTTCTATCTCAACATAGCTACTGCCCGGCCGAGTCGATTCTCCACCGATATCTAGCATGTTCGCCCCTTCTGCTATCAATTTACGAGCCTGCTGGAGCGCCTGCTCAAGAGCAAAAAACTGCCCACCATCCGAAAAAGAATCTGGGGTTACATTGATAATGCCACAAATGGCTGTTTTTGTCTGACTAGCTTTATTAGACATACGGTCACTCCTCAGGGGTTTTCCACCACATTATCTCTCTATTTTACCATAAAAAGAAAAAGATGGATACGTTAGTATTCATCTTTTCCAAGCAGGCTAATGGTTTAGAATGATAGACCTAGATTTCTACTAATCAATACCAATAAGGCCAACAAACAAAATGCAATACCATTGAGAATCATATGAAGCAAAATGGACATCTCCAAACGCTCAGTCTTATAGGCTGTCCAAGTCAAAACCGTTGACATTCCTCCATAAATAATCACAGAAGGTAGATTGGTTGGCATATGGAGCAAGGCAAAGACGATTGCACCAACAACAAAACCTAGTTTTTCTTTTCCATGGAAAATCTTTTTAGGAATAATTCCACGACACAAAATTTCTTCACAAATCGGCGCAATCAAGACTAGTAGGAAGAAAGTTGAAATCAAGGAACTATTCTGAACCAAACCATTCAGTATTGATTGGTTATTGGTTGTTGCCTCATTTGTTAGTCGAAGCAGGAGTGAACCCAAGAGATTTGTCGCAAAAATCACCAGATAACTCAGTACCAAGCGAGCCAAGTCTTTTGCCTTAAAAAAGGATAGATTAAAAGTAGCAAGTTGTGTTTTTCGTGCACCAATAATGAATACAATCAAAACGACTATGGATAGAGCACCTACTAAGAGCCCTGACTGTAAAATCGGAAACTGTTTGTTTGCTAAAAACAAAGCAAGTCCTATGGGAAATTGAGATAGAACAAAAGCTACCAAAAGGATGATCACCCATTTCCCTCTGTTTAAGACCTCTTGCCAAATCGTCTTATCTTTCATGATGTACCTCCTTACAATTAAAAAGGGGAGACTCCCCCTTTTTCTATTATACCATTTATAGCGCCATACTGATATAGTTAAGGATAAACAAGGCATCCAAAATCCAAATCATCACGTGCACATCCTTGGCTTGACCTTTGACAACTTTTGTCAAGGTGTATGTCAAGAAACCAACAGCAATCCCTTGTGTGATAGAGTAGCTGAATCCCATAAAGATAGATGTGAAGAAGGCAGGAACAGCTTCAGCCATATCATCCCAAGGGATATTTTTCAAGTTAGAAAGCATCATGATTCCGACGATAATCAAAATTGGTGCTGTTGCAGCTGTAGGAACAATCGCTAGAAGTGGGCTAAAGAAGCTAGATAGAGCAAAACAGATCGCAACCACTAGGGCTGTCAAACCAGTACGCCCACCAGCACCGATACCCGCCGCAGACTCAACATAGGTTGTGACGTTTGAAGTACCTGCAATGGCACCTACTGAAGTTGCCACCAAGTCAGAGTAAAGAGCCTTGTCCAATTTAGCGGACTCATGGTTTTCCCCACTTGTCGCAACGATACCAACTTTTTCACCAGTACCAATAAGAGTACCGATCGTATCAAAAATATCCGTTAGTGAGAAGGCAAGAATAGCCATCAAGGTTTCTGGTAAACGCGAAGTGTTTGAAATCAAAGATCCTAAACCTTCTGAACCAAGAGCAGCACCAAACAAAGTTCCTAGATCATTAACCGCTGATGAAAGATTGTTGCTAGCAAAGTCGATCCCTGATAATTTGACAACACCAACAGCAATGGCAAGCACAGTCGTTGTTAAAATAGAAAGAATGATTCCACCTTTGATGCCTTTAACAACAAAGAAGATGGTAATAGCCAAACCTGCAAGAGCCACCAATACTGCTGGAGTATTGAAGTCTACCAAGCCTGGAACAGCTGCTGAGTTTGCAGTAAGTGCAGCTTGAGCCTTGTCTGCTCCTTCACCTGCTACCGTATAAGTACCTGGATCGATTGAGAATTTCAAGAGACCAGCATTCTTAATCCCAACATAGGCAAGGAAAACACCAATACCAGCCGAAATAGCTGAACGAAGTGTTGTTGGAATGGATTCGATGATCATTTTACGAACATTTGTCAAGGTAATAATCAGTGAAATAATTCCACAAATGAAGACCATACCGAGAGCTTCTTTCCAAGTATAGCCCATCCCAAATACAACTGTAAATGTGAAGAAGGCATTTAGTCCCATACCTGGTGCTTGTGCATAGGGCAAATTAGCATAGAAAGCCATCATCAAGGTACCGACTACAGAACCGATAATCGTTGCCAAGAACACACCTTGAACAGGCATACCCGTTTGGGAAAGCATTTGAGGGTTTACAAAAAGAATATAACTCATTGCAAAGAATGTTGTTAAACCAGCAAGCACCTCTGTACGGACATCTGTCCCGTGCTCTTTTAGTTTAAATAGTTTGTCCATCTTTAATCTCCTTTTTTTACGAACAATATTAGTATTATATCATTTATCATTCACCTTTTCAATATGTTTGTTTAATTTATTTAATAAATCAAAGCAACTGAGTTTTTGTTTCTCATCTGCTTTTCTTCCTTCTTTTTGATATAATAGTAGACATCTTATCTGGAAACGACTAGGAAGGTTTATATGACTAAAAAAATTATCGCAGTCGATTTGGACGGAACCCTGTTGAATAGCGAAAGCAAGCTCTCCGATTTTACCAAAGAGACAATCAAAAAAATTTCAGAAAAAGGACACCATGTCATCATCACGACAGGCCGTCCGTATCGTATGGCAAAAGATTTCTATCGTGAGCTAGAATTGCATACTCCCATGATTAACTTTAATGGTTCCCTCACCCATCTACCAGGACAGGCTTGGGAGCATGAAAAGTGCTTGACTTTGGACAAAAAATACCTCCTAGACATGGTCAAGCGCACGGAGGACATCCAGGCTGATTTTATTGCAGGAGAATATCGAAAAAAATTCTATATCACAACTCCGAATGAAGAAATTGCGGATCCTAAACTATTTGGCGTAGAGAACTTCCAACCGGAAAATCAATTCAAACCCGAACGAGTAACCAAGAATCCTAACTGCATTCTCTTGCAAACAAGGGTTGAAGACAAATACGCTCTAGCGGACGAGATGAATCGTTTTTATCAGCACCAACTAGCTATCAATACCTGGGGCGGGCCCCTCAACATCCTCGAGTGTACTCCCAAGGGGGTAAACAAGGCATTTGCTCTAGAGTACTTGCTCAATGTGATGAATCGTGATAAAAAAGACTTAATCGCCTTTGGTGATGAGCATAATGACACTGAAATGTTGGCATTTGCAGGCAAGGGATATGCTATGAAAAACGCCAATCCTGCTCTTCTTCCATATGCAGACGAACAACTTCCTCTGACCAACGAAGAAGACGGAGTTGCCCACGCTTTACAAAATTTGTTCCTATAAAAGGAAAGATTGCGATCCTGCAATCTTTTCTTTTTGTTTTCATTCTGTTTTCACAAAAGCGGCTTATTTTCTGTATTTTTATATTAAATTTTCTATTACCATTTTCATTTATCTCTCAAAAGTATTGATATATTAATATTTTTAAAAAGTCATTCTATGAAAACTTTTACATCTTTTTAGAAAAAGTAGTTGATTTTTATATGAAAACGGTTTATACTTAAAGTTAGGCTTAAAGTTTTCTTAAACATACAGTCAAACATTTTACAAGGAGGAATGACAATAATGAGTATCGGAATCATTATTGCGAGCCACGGCGAATTTGCTGCGGGTATTCATCAGTCAGGATCTATGATCTTTGGTGAACAAGAAAAGGTTCAAGTTGTAACCTTTATGCCAAATGAAGGTCCAGATGACCTTTACGCTAAATTCAATAACGCTGTGGCTGCATTTGACGCAGAAGATGAGGTTCTAGTATTGGCTGACCTTTGGAGTGGATCTCCATTCAACCAAGCTAGCCGCGTAATGGGAGAAAATCCAGAACGTAAATTTGCCATCATCACAGGACTGAACTTGCCGATGTTGATCCAAGCCTACACAGAGCGCCTTATGGACGCGAATGCAGGTGTGGATAAAGTCGCTGCGAATATCATTAAAGAAGCCAAAGATGGCATCAAGGCTCTTCCAGAAGAGCTTAACCCAGTTGAGGAAGTTGCAAGCGCTGCAGCTGCTCCAGTTGCACAAGCTGCTATTCCAGAAGGAACAGTTATCGGTGACGGTAAACTGAAAATCAACCTTGCTCGTCTAGACACTCGTCTCCTTCACGGTCAGGTTGCCACTGCTTGGACTCCTGATTCAAAAGCCGACCGTATCATCGTTGCTTCAGACAACGTTGCAAACGACGAGTTGCGTAAAGAATTGATCAAACAAGCAGCTCCAAACGGAGTAAAAGCTAACGTTGTCCCAATTCAAAAATTGATCGACGTTGCAAAAGACCCACGTTTCGGCGAAACTCATGCCCTTATCTTGTTTGAAACTCCACAAGATGCACTTCGTGCTATCGAAGGTGGCGTGCCAATCAAGACCCTTAACGTTGGTTCTATGGCTCACTCAACAGGTAAAACAATGATTAACAACGTTTTGTCTATGGACAAGGAAGACGTTGCAACCTTTGAAAAAATGCGTGACCTCGGTGTTGAATTTGACGTACGTAAAGTACCAAACGACACGAAAAAAGATTTGTTTGACTTGATTAACAAAGCCAACGTTCAATAATTTGAATCTGTTTCTATCATTTTTGAAAACAGGATTAAATACTTTATTAAAACTAAATAGAAAAGGAATAAAACCATGTCAGATATTTCAATCATTTCTGCTATCTTGGTTGTAGTTGTTGCCTTCCTTGCAGGTCTTGAAGGTATCCTCGACCAATTCCAATTCCATCAACCAATCGTCGCATGTACCCTTATCGGACTTGTAACAGGTAACCTCGAAGCAGGTGTTATGCTTGGTGGATCTCTTCAAATGATCGCCCTTGGTTGGGCTAACATCGGAGCTGCCGTAGCTCCTGATGCTGCTCTTGCATCCGTTGCCGCAGCAATCATCTTGATCAAAGGTGGTAACTTCACTACCGAAGGTATCGCCGTCGCAACTGCAACAGCTATCCCTCTTGCCGTAGCTGGACTTTTCTTGACAATGATTGTTCGTACAATCTCAGTTGCCTTGGTTCACTCAGCTGACGCAGCTGCAAAAGAAGGAAACATTGCGGCTGTTGAACGCGCTCACTACTTTGCCCTTGTTCTTCAAGGCCTTCGTATCGCTATCCCTGCAGCCTTCCTTATTGCTATCCCAGCTTCTGCCGTTCAAGACGCTCTTAGCCTAATGCCAGAATGGTTGAATGGTGGTATGGCTGTCGGTGGTGCTATGGTCGTTGCCGTTGGTTACGCTATGGTTATCAACATGATGGCAACTCGTGAAGTATGGCCATTCTTCGCTATCGGTTTTGCTCTTGCAGCAATCTCTCAATTGACTTTGATTGCCCTTGGTGTCATCGGTGTTGCCCTTGCCTTCATCTACCTTAACCTTACAAAACAAGGTGGAAACGGTGGCGGCGGAGCTGCGACTTCTAACGACCCAATCGGTGATATCCTAGAAGACTACTAGAAAGGGGAACAATCATGGCTGAAAAAATTCAATTATCAAAATCAGATCGTCAAAAAGTTTGGTGGCGTTCACAATTCCTTCAAGGTTCTTGGAACTACGAACGTATGCAAAACTTGGGTTGGGCTTACTCATTGATCCCAGCTATCAAAAAATTGTACACTAAAAAAGAAGACCAAGCAGCTGCTCTTGAACGTCACCTTGAGTTCTTCAACACTCACCCATACGTAGCTGCTCCAATCATGGGGGTTACTCTTGCACTTGAAGAAGAGCGCGCTAACGGTGTTGAAATCGACGACGCGGCTATCCAAGGGGTTAAGATAGGTATGATGGGACCTCTTGCTGGTATCGGTGACCCAGTATTCTGGTTTACAGTTCGTCCTATCCTTGGAGCCCTTGGTGCATCACTTGCTGCATCTGGTAACATTGTTGGTCCCCTTCTCTTCTTCTTTGGATGGAATGCTATCCGTATGGCCTTCCTATGGTATACACAAGAGTTCGGTTACAAAGCTGGATCTGAAATCACTAAAGACATGTCTGGTGGTATCTTGAAAGACATTACCAAAGGAGCATCTATCCTTGGTATGTTCATCCTTGCCGTTCTTGTACAACGTTGGGTATCTATCAACTTTACTGTGAACCTTCCAGGTAAACAATTGGCTGAAGGTGCTTATATCAACTTCCCAGAAGGCGCTGTAACAGGTGGAGAATTGAAGGGAATTCTTGGTCAGGCCCTTAGCGGTTTGAGCTTGGATAGCGTTCAACCACAAACTCTTCAAGGTCAGTTGAACTCATTGATTCCAGGATTGATGGGACTTCTCCTTACTTTCCTCTGCATGTGGTTGCTTAAGAAAAAAGTATCACCAATCGCAATCATCCTTGCTCTCTTTGCAGTAGGTATTGCAGCTCGTTTCTTTGGTATCATGTAATCCAAGCCATCGAGAATATAGATAAAAAAGAATCAGGATCAAATCCTGATTCTTTTTGTGTATCAACTTTTTCTTCTAGTCAGATAATGCAAGCCTCCAATCACCACTGCTAGCATGGCTACATAGACGACTTGGCTGGTTTCTAAAGGCACAAACGAGCCTTGCAGGATAAAGGTGTTGGCAAGCACTCCTACAAGGGCTGCAAGGCTCAAAAATGCGAGCAAGACTAGTTTGTATCGATTAAATGGCAGACTTACCTTGGTAACTAGACACAGACCATTGATCAAAGCAAGGAGGAAGCAAATAAATTTGACCTGACCTGGGACAGTGATAAAGAAGTTAGTCAAGAGTACACTAGCAACCAGAATGCCACCACCAATCGCAGCATTGGTCAAAATATCTCGCATAAAATGTGTGCTGACCTTTTCTTTATTGGACTCAAAAGTTAGGAAGAAAGATGGAATCCCAATCGTAATAGCTGAAATGATTGTAAACTGAATGGGGATAAAGGCGAATTCCAAACCAAATACCACACTCAAAATGGCAAACACGATGGAGAAGAAGGTCTTTGCTAGAAAGAGAGAGGCTACCTTTTGAATGTTATTGATGACACGGCGTCCTTCCATCAAAATATCATAAAATACTGCAAAGTCATCTGTCAGAAAAACAATATTTGATACACTTTTGGCTGCACTCGTAGCCCCCTTCATGGCAAAACTAATATCTGCTTTCTTGAGAGCCAGAACATCATTGACCCCGTCACCGCTCATGGCAACTGTTTTACCAGCATTTTGCAAAACGGTCACCATCTTTTCTTTCTGCTCAGGTGTCACGCGTCCAAAGATATCGTATTCCAAGACCACTCTTTCAAAGTCATCATCGCTCACCTTGATCATATCAATCGCACGGGCTTCTTCCTTAAAACCTGCCTTACGAGCCACCCCATATACAGCCACATGATTATCACCGCTGATAATCTTCACTTCAACACCTTGAGATTCGAAATAGTCAAAGGTTTCCTTGGTATTGTCCTTAATCTCATCTGACAAAACGACGTGCCCTAGTAGTTCCATATTGGCTGGAGCCGTGATGTGGTCCTTACTATGGGCAAGTGTCAAGATTCGAAAACCTTGTTGCTTTAGATGCTCGTAGTAGGCATCCATCGGCTGAGTAAAACCTAGAAATTCATAGGCTCCAAAAAAATAGGTTCCACCCTCTTTTACTTGAACAAAGGAATACTTGTTTTTGCTGGAAAAGGCACCGACTTCTTGAACTTCCCACTTCTTCTCACAAGTTAAGTAAGTCTTCAGAGCCCGCGAAGTTGCATTTTCATCCTCGAAATAAGCCAGATAAGAAGACAGTTTCTCTGCCACATTAGCATCCATTTCTTGGACCTTCATATTACCAGTCGTGATGGTACCTGTCTTATCAAAACAAAGAACATCTACACGCGCCAAGGTCTCTACACAGTATAGCTCCTGCACCAGAACCTTCTTTTTAGCCAGCTTCATGGCAGCTACTGCTAAGGAGACGCTAACCAGGAGAATCAAGCCCTCTGGAATCATGCCGACCAAGGCACCAGAACTTCCCAAGACAATTTCAACATAAGACCGTCCTAGACTAAAACCTCTGACATAGAGCAGAATGGCAACTGGCACCAGCAAGATCGAGACGATTTTTAAAATCTTATCCATGTAATCGCGTAGTTGAGAAGGGTATTTTTTGAATTCCTTGCTGGATTTTGCGAGTTTGTTAATATAGCTATCTGGACCCACAGCCGTTGCTGTAACCAGACAAGTACCGCTGACGATATTGCTTCCGCTCATCAGCTGGTCACCAACTGTTTTAAAGACCGAATCACTCTCACCCGTCAGCAAGGACTCATCAACTTCAATATTCCCTTCAAGAACTTCTGCATCGACAGGCACCTGATCACCCAGATTGAGATGCAGATACTCTCCCAGAACGATGTCCTCTGGATCAATCTCAATCGTTTGACCATCTCGGTTGACTCTGTACTTACTTTTACCAAGCAAACTCAGCTTTTCTAAGGCATTTTTTGAACGCACTTCTTGGAAAATCCCAATGGCTGTATTGATAGCAATCACACCTAAAAAGAGCATATTTTCAAATCGCAAGGTTGTGGCTACTAGAACTGCCAGAGCCAAGTTCATGGCATTAAAGAAGGTAAAGATATTTGAAACGACAATTTCCTTGGTTGTTTTATAGGGTTTAATGTCGCTGATATTTCGTTGACGATCCTTGATGTCTTGACTGCTTAAATACTTCATTTCTACTCCAATATCCTTTTGTACTACTATAATAACACATGTCTTTTTCTCTGTCACTTAAAGACTCAAAATAAGAAGAACTCCCTTGGCAAGCATCATCTATCCCCACCTTAAGAAGGACTTAAATAAAAAAGAAGCTAGGATTTCCCTAACCTCTTTTCTTTATGCTTTATTCTGCCAAGGCTCCCATTGGATCCCATGGTGCTAACACGATTGGTTCTGCTTCATAAGCAGCTTGTTCTTCTGCTGTCAGCAATTCCTTACGGACAACGATTTGGTAAGTGTATTCGTCCATCCAAGCGTCTGAGGCAACAAAGTAGCCATCTGCACCGACCTTGTCTCCCCATGAGTTTTCAACTTTCCACTTGGTTGATTTGCCATTTTCATCCAAGTCAACACCTGTCAAGACCATGGCGTGGGTCATCAAGCTTTCGCTGTAGTCCAAACGTCCAGCCTTGTCTTGAGTGAGTTGGATATCCATGCTTGATTCAAAATCATAGACATCTGTTGCAAGAATTCCGGCTTTGCGGTTACTGAGTTGGCCGACATCTGAACCAAACCAAACAGTTTCTCCCGTTTGCATTTGGGCAATCGCCAATTCTTTCAAGCGCTCCATTGGAACGTTGATGTAGCGAACTGCACGGCTACCAACCACATTTCCTAACATCTCAACTGTATAAGATTTGCCGTAAGGCTTGTCAGCAGTCGGAGCGTTGATAACAGAAACATAATCTTCTAGAGGAAGATTGACATATTTCTTGTAAAACTCTTGTGGCGTGATCCCCTTTTCACTTTGGTAGTTATCATCCTTATCGCGATAAGCAAAGTCAAACTGACGTGGTGGAAGACCTAGTGACATAGCAAGGAAGTTAAAGATTTCTTGCAAGAGGTCTTCTTTCTTAGCTTGAACAGTCGCTTGGTCTGCACCAGAAGCGAGCAAGTCACGCAAGATTTGAGCATCTTGGCGAAGCAATTTGTTGAGTATGGCATTGAGCTCACGGCTGCTGCTAGAAGAAACGGACTCAGGATAAACTGACTTAGGCACGACACCGTATTTCTCAAAGAGAGACACTACCATATCCCACTGTCCACCGTCTTGTTGTGGAGTTTGGAGTAGGAAGCTAACCTTACGGCTCGTCAATTCTTGGTCTGCAGTCGCAATGACTTGCTCCAAGAACCAGTTAGATTTCTCGTACTTGTCCCAGAAGAAAGTGTGGGCCTGTGACAATTCAAAGTTTTCCAATTTATATTGAGAAATGAGTTTGTGGCGGAAGGTATTGAGAGCTGCAAACATCCAGCAACGACCAGACGCTTTCTGGTTAGTGACCTTGTCCTTGGTCAAATCCAATGAGAAAACAGGTGCATTGTCTACATGACTTTGGCGACGTTCTAGAGCTGCAAAAATTCCATTGTGGCTGGCAGCATTTTCGATCGCTTGGTATTTGACATTTGCTTCATAGTTGGCAAATAGTTTATCTGTAAATGATTTTTGAATCGCGTTCATAGATTCCTCCTTTTATTCTACAGTCTATTATAACTCTTTTCACAAAGGAAGCAACTGAAAAACGAAAAAGGCAAGGACATTCTCCTCACCTTTTCTAACATAATCCAAACTAAGCAATACTAGCAAGGAGATGCTCTAACTCCTCCTGGGTCAGGCGACGCCATTCTCCTCGTTCTAAGTTCTCGTCCAAGGCTAGAGTTCCCATCGTCAAACGCTGCAAGTCCACCACTTCCTTGCCACAGTAGGCCACCATTCGTTTGACTTGATGAAACTTCCCTTCAGCAATGGTCACACGAACCAGACTTTGATTTTTTTCTGGATCTACCGATACAAGTTCCAGTCTAGCCGGCTGACAAGTAAAATCCTTGAGCGGAATTCCCTTAGCAAATGTCTCCACATCTTCTTGGGTCATAATTCCCTCGACATGTGCCAGATAGGCCTTATCCACATGACGTTTTGGTGAAAGAAGAGCGTGAGCTAGTTTGCCGTCATTGGTCAAGAGCAGAAGACCATGCGTATCGATATCCAAGCGCCCTACTGGGAAAACTTCCTTAGTCCGAGCAATATCATCCAACAAGTCCAACACCGTTCTGTGTATAGAATCCTCAGTAGCTGAAATAACTCCTTGGGGCTTGTTCATCATGTAGTAGACAAACTCCTCGTACTCTAGCACTTGACCATCAAAGCGAATCTCATCTCTTTCTTCATTGATCTGCAGTTTAGCTGACTTTTCTTTTTTACCATTTACCGTCACGCGCCCAGCCTTGAGCAAGTTTTTGACCTCCGTCCGACTTCCTACTGCGCAGGCAACTAAAAATTTATCTAATCTCATAGAACTATTATACCACATTCAAAAAGAGGCCGAGCAATTGCTCAACCTCCTAATCTAGTCAATCAGCTTCCTCGTCTCCAGAAGAGCGCTAGCAAAATCATAGCTCCTAAGATAGAGGGAAGAAGGGCCGTTCCCGCTAATTGGGGACCCCAACTGCCAAAGAGAACTTGCCCGATCCAAGCACCTAGCCAGCCAAGAAAGATTTTTCCGATACACCCCATGTTTTCTCCACGATTGGTAATGGCACCAGCCACAAGACCAATCAAAAAACCAACAAACATACTACCTAACATTTAGAGTTCCTCGTTTCTATTTCTTTCCTAAACTTTTCAAGGATTTGGCTAGATGGCCCAGTCGCCATTGCGAAAGAGAGGGACACGTGTTCCATCCTCACGGATACCATCGATATCCATTTGACTCGAACCAATCATAAAGTCCACGTGAACATCTGAACGGTTCAGTCCTGCAGCTTCAAGCTCTTCTTCGCTCATCTCTGCCCCACCAACAACGCTGGTCGCATAGGCCGCACCGATAGCCAAGTGGTTTGAAGCATTCTCATCAAAAAGGGTGTTAAAGAAGGTAATGCCTGACTGAGAAATTGGGCTCGGATCTGGTACCAAGGCACATTCACCCAAGGCACGCGCACCCGCATTTTCAAAGACAAGGTCTTTCATGACCTGATCACCCTTTTCAGCAGTAATGTCTACGATTTGACCATCCTTGAAGGTTACTTTAATGCCTTCGATGATATTTCCGTTGTAGCTAAGTGGTTTTGTAGAGGTTACATAGCCATCTGCACGACGGAAGTCAGGCGCTGTGAAGACTTCTTCTGTTGGCATATTTGGCAAGAATCCTTCGCCCTGTGCATTGATAGCACCAGCTGATTCCCAAACGTGGTTCTCAGGCAAGCCAAGTGTCAAATCTGTCCCTGGCGCTGTGTAGTGAAGGGCGGTAAACTGCTCGTCATTGAGAATCTTGGCCTTGGAGCTGAGGCGCTCTTCATGCGCTTTCCAGGCAGCAACGGGGTCGTCCTCATAGACCCGGCAGGTCTTGAAAATCTGATCCCAAAGCAGGTCCACAGCTTCTTCATCGCTCTTAGCATCCGGAAAGACCTTCTTAGCCCACTCAAGTCCAGCAGCGGCTGCTACAGTCCAGCTAACCTTGTTGGATTGCGTTGCGATGCGCATTGGCTTCATCGCAAGTCCCATAGCTTTAGCAGAAGCTGAAAGCTTGTCAGCGTCCACTCCATTCAAGGCACCTGGATCAGATGAACGGACACCGAGACGACTAGCCTTGTTCTCCAAGAGATAGTTCATCTCAGCAATCTTATATTCTGGCACATTGTCCAGACGCTCCATAGGTGCGTGGAGAAATTTCTCACGGTTGATGATATCATCTGTCCACTGAACGATAACCTCATGTGCACCCAAAGCATAAGCTTCCTTCACGATCAAATGCGCCAACTCGCGTTGCTCCACATCGATAGAGAGAGCCAAGGTGTGACCAGTTTGCACGTTAATTCCGTTCGCAACCAATAATTTCGCATATTTTTCTAGATTTTCTTTAAAATTTGGTAAAACCATTTTGTTTTTCCTTTTCTTTTGTTATTTCTCTTTAAACAAGGACAACAGGCTAACCGTTGCCACCATGCCGCAAATCAAAGCGGTCATTCTCAAAATCGTATCAGGGTCAAGATCCAGCTGGTAATCAAACACCTTTTGCGCTGGCTTATCCTGAGCGGAAATGGTAAGTTTCATAAAAATCTCTTCCTATATTTTAGAAAAATTCATCAAACAAACTCAACTGGTTATCCTCTGGCATATTGCCGAGGGTCCCCATTTCATCCATCTTTTCAACCAAGGTCGATGACAGTCCACCGCGTTTACGTAGTTCTGTCTTAGAGAGGAATTCACCCTCTTCACGCGCACGCACCAACTGCTTAGCAACGTTCTCTCCCAGACCATCCATTGCTACAAATGGTGGGATGAGGGTATCTCCATCAATGATGAATTCAGTCGCATCACTACGATAGAGGTCTAACTTGCCAAACTTAAAGCCACGTTCCCACATTTCATTGACAATCTCAAGAGTTGTATAGAGGTCAATTTCCACATTAGAGGCTTCATTATTCTTCCGTTTTTCAGCGATTTCTTCCATTCTACGCTTAATGGCATCCAAGCCCGCACCCATGGTCTTGATATCAAAGGCCTTGGCGCGGATAGAGAAGTAAGCACAGTAGTAATAAATAGGATGGTGAACCTTGAAGTAGGCCACACGCAAGGCCATCATAACGTAGGCTGCTGCATGGGCTTTGGGGAACATATACTTGATTTTCCCACAGGACTCGATATACCACTCTGGCACCTTATTAGCCTTCATAGCTTCGATGTAGCCATTTCGCTCCTCTTCGGAAATCTTCAACCACAAGCCTTTACGTACCCGTTCCATGATAGTAAAAGCCATCTTAGGCTCAAGACCAGCATGCATGAGGTAAACCATGATATCGTCCCGACAACCGATAACGGTTGATAGGTCTGCAATTCCTTGCTTGATTAGATCCTGAGCATTCCCCAACCAGACATCGGTACCATGGGACAGACCTGAAAGCTGAAGTAACTCCGCAAAAGTCGTCGGATGCGTTTCATCTACCATCCCACGTACAAAGTTGGTTCCAAACTCTGGAATCCCCAGCATACCCGTCGGCGTTCCGATTTGCTCAGGTGTTACCCCTAGCACATCAGTCCCTGAAAAGAGGGCCATCACGCCTTCATCATCCATAGGAATTTCATTAGGGTCAATCCCAGACAAGTCCTGCAGTTTCCGAATCATGGTCGGATCATCATGCCCCAGTACATCGAGTTTGAGGACATTCTCATCGATATCATGGAAGTTAAAGTGAGTCGTCTGCCATTCAGCCGTCACATCATCGGCTGGATACTGAACAGGCGTGAAGTCGTAGACATCCATATAGTTCGGAATAACAACGATTCCCCCTGGGTGTTGTCCTGTAGTCCGCTTGACACCGGCAGCACCTTGGGCAAGACGTTCCACCTCTGCATCACGATAAAACTTCCCATAGTCTCTCTCATAGCCCTTTACAAATCCATAGGCAGTCTTAGCAGCTACCGTACCAACCGTTCCTGCACGGAAGGCATACTCCTCACCAAAAATATCACGCACATCCAAGTGGGCGCTAGGCTGGTCTTCTCCCGAGAAGTTCAAGTCAATATCGGGAACCTTGTCCCCATCAAAACCAAGGAAGGTCTCGAAAGGAATATCCTGTCCATTTTTGCTAAGTTTATGACCACAGTTTGGACAATCCTTATTGGGCATATCAAACCCTGAACCGTAAGAACCATCCGTGATAAACTCACTATACTGACACTGACCACAAACATAGTGAGGAGAGAGAGGATTAACCTCCGTAATCCCAATCATGGTCGCAACAAAACTGGACCCAACAGATCCACGAGAACCCACCAAATAGCCCCGTTCATTGGAACGTTGTACCAGCATCTGCGATGCCAGATAAATCACGGCAAATCCATTCCCCAGAATAGAAGTCAATTCTTTTTCAATCCGCAAATCAACGATATCTGGCAGCGGATTTCCATAAATCTCAAAAGCTTTCTTATAGGTCAGCTCAGCGACCGTTTCTTCCGCCTTGTCAATGAAAGGTGTGTACAAGTCACCTTTTACAACCTCAACGGGCTCAAAGATATCTGCCAAGGCATTGGTGTTTTCAATAACCAGTTTCCGAGCCAAATCTTCTCCCAAGAAGGCAAATTCATCCAACATCTCATTAGTCGTTCTAAAATGAGCCTGGGGAAGAGGTGCTGGTTGGGCATGTTCACCATGACCGATGGTTCGGTTAATCATAGCCCCCTGGCCCAAACTACGAACGATAATTTCGCGATAAATCTCTTCTTCCGGTTCGATATAGTGGACATTCCCCGTAGCCAGAACAGGCTTGCCAAGACGGTCCCCAACCTCTATCAAACTCTTGATAATGGTCTGGAGTTCCTCCATATCCTTGACCTGCTCCTTAGCAATCAAGGGTGCATAGATAGCTGGTGGCATGACCTCGATAAAGTCATAATACTTGGCCACCTCAACCGCTGCATCCACACCTTGGGAAACAACTGCATCAAAAACTTCCCCTTCCGAGCAAGCCGACCCCAAAATCAAGCCCTCTCGATGAGCATCTAGAACCGTTCTCGGAATCCGTGGCACCCCTTCAAAGTACTTGGTATTGGATAAAGAAACCAGCTTAAAAATATTTTTTAAACCAACTTGATTCTTGACATAAATGGTCGCATGTTTAATCCGAGCTTTTTTATAAGAATCTGGACTGATTAGATCAATGTTGAGTCTAGCTAAATCAGTCACACCATGTTTTTCTGCTACCTCTTTGATAAAGATGAAAAGCAGACGACCAGTAGCTTCCGCATCGTAATTAGCCATGTGGTGATGTTCAAGTGCTACACCAAAACGCTTGGTCAAAGGCCCCAAACCATGACGTTTATACTCAGGATAGAGGTTTCTAGCAAACTCCAGCGTATCAATAACTGGCTGGCTAATCTTAGGCAAACCATGACGCTCATAGTTGGCATTCATAAAGCCAACGTCAAAGGTAGCATTGTGGGCAACTAGAACCGTATCCTTGCAGAATTCCTGGAATTCTTGCAAAACTTGTTCTAGTGGTTTGGCATTTTTGACATGGTCATCTGTAATTCCAGTCAACTCAGTGGTAAAGGCTGACAAGGGATGCCCGGGATTGATAAATTCATCAAATTCAGCAATGACATTCCCCTTGTACATCTTAGAAGCCGCAACCTGAATCAAGTCATTATAGATGGCTGAAAGTCCCGTCGTTTCCACGTCAAAGACCACATAGGTCGCTTCTGATAAGTCCATCTCCACTTCATTGTAAACGATAGGAACCCGGTCTTCAACGATATTGGCTTCCATCCCATAGATTAGCTGGATTCCAACTTTCTTGGCCGCCTTATAGCCGTGTGGGAAAGATTGAACATTTCCATGGTCCGTGATGGCAACCGCCTTGTGTCCCCACTTAGCAGCTGTCGCAACGATCTCCTCTACCTCTGGTAGAGCATCCATGGTCGACATATTAGTATGAGCATGAAACTCAACCCGGCGCTCACCTTCTGGCATCAAATCCTTCCGCTCATAGTGAACAACTTCCTGCACATCCTGCACGTTCATGGTCAAATCTCGTGTGAAGTTATTCATCTCCACATTTCCACGAACACGAAGCCAAGAATTTTTCTTAATGATGTCAAACTTCTGAGCCTCTTCTTCATTCTTAACCCATTTTTGCATTGAAAAACTTGAAGTGTAGTCTGTCATTTTAAAGTTGATCAAAACGCGACCAGTTCTGGTCACCTTATGCTCCACATCAAAAACGACCCCTTCAAAGACCAGGCGATTTTCCTCAGTCGTCACGTCGATCATCTGGGTAACTTCAGCCTTATCTAGTTTAGGCTTGGCCGCAGCCTTTTTAGCCTGAAAATCAAAGGCTGGCTTCTCTTCTACTGGAGGAGGAGCCATTTGTTCCAGTTGCTCCATAGCCCGGAGCGCTTCCTCATTGGCAGCTTGAACAATCTGTTCATTCTCCGTATGGAAGGCTTCCTCCTGCTCTTGTGTAAGAGCATCATTCTTTTCTATCTGGCATACAAAAACTGGAAAACCAAACTTTTCGAGTTGCTTTGCTAGATTAGGAAGATGATTCTTCTTAAAGTGCTCCTTATCAATCGCCTCTGAACCTTCAATAATGAGTTGATTTCCCTCCGCACGAACGTTTAAATTCTGGTAAAGAGATTTAAACCCCTGACTTGCACATGGACCTTCAGAAAAAGCCTCTCTATAGTAGGCCTGCAAGAGTTCATTAGAGAATTCTTGAGAAAGAGCCTTGATTTCGAAAACAGCTCGGTTTCCTGTCTTAGAAAATTCTTCACCGAGCCCTTTCTTTAACTCTAAAAAGATTTCAATCGGTAAAATATTAGAAAATACAAAATGAAATTCCCAAATCTTACTAATTTTATGTACCACAACACGCTCAATTCTGGCATCAACAAGAGCAGGATCCCGTCTCAATTGATCAGAGATTCCTAGTTGATTCATTAAAATTTCAAACTTACTTGACATTCATTTTCCTCACATTATTCTCTTACTATTTTACCATAATTAAAGAAAATATATGACTAGTACCATTCCTTAAGCACTGCTAGTTTACACAAATTTGTTCCGTAAACAAAAAAGAAGACTCTCAGAATCTCCTTAGTAAATAAAAAAGATACCTTTAAGTGGCTCTATAATATTTGTAGTGGGTAAATCCCCTATAGATCTTATGGAGCCTATTTTGTTGTAGAAAAAAAGTCCCATATGACCTATAATGAAAAGTGACAAAACAACTCATTAGAAAGATTCATATGGAACCATTACATTTTATCACAAAACTGCTCGATATCAAAGACCCTAATGTCCAAATTATGGATGTTGTTAATAGAGATACCCACAAGGAAATCATCGCTAAACTGGACTACGAGGCCCCATCTTGTCCTCATTGTGGAAATCAAATGAAGAAAT
>NZ_KQ969522.1:0-93157 GCF_001578935.1 Streptococcus oralis
TTCCAACAGCTTATCATCTAAGCCTGTACGAGGAGGGTCGACTATCAGGGCATCTGCTCGGTAGCCTTCTTTATACCAGCGTGGAATAATCTCTTCAGCTGTTCCAGCTTCGTAATGGGTATTGTCAAATCCCATTTTTTTAGCATTTCGCTTGGCATCTTCAATGGCTTCTGGAATAATATCCATTCCTCTGAGACTCTTGACCTTCTTTGCGAAGGCAAATCCAATCGTACCAACACCACAATAGGCATCAATCAGATGGTCTTCTTTACTGACATCCAGAGCCTTAACTGCTTCACTATAGAGAATTTCTGTCTGCTCCGGATTAAGCTGATAAAAAGCTCGGGGCGAGAGAGAAAACTCATAGTCCAGTACTCCTTCTTGAATACTCTCTTGGCCCCAGATAATTTCCGTCTTTTCACCATAGATTTCACTTGTTTTTGCTGTATTTGTATTGACAGCAACCGTGACAACTTCTGGAAAATCATTGACTAGGTCTTTGACTAGTTGATTCAAATTAAGCTGGCGATTCGTGACAATGATTATCTGAACTTGCCCCGTTTTTCTTGCTCTACGTATCATGATAGTGCGAACACCAAGCGTTTTTCTCTCATCTGTAATTGGAATTTGGTGGCAAGTAAGAAGTTCAGCTAGGCGATTCGCTATCACTTGGGTTTCCTTATCTTGCACCAAGCAGTCTTTCAACTCTACGAGGTAATGAGAGTTTTGCGCATACAAACCTGCCTTGACCTGATTTTTAAATTTTCGAGTCTGAAATTGAAGCTTAGCACGGTAGTACTTTGGTTCCTGCATTCCGATAGTTGGACGGATTTCATAGTTTTCATATCCTGCAGGGGCAAATTTTTTCAGGGCTTGATGAAGCAAATCCGTTTTGAACTCTAACTGTTTATCATAGTGGAGGTGCATGATCTGGCACCCTCCGCATTCATTATAAATCGTACAAGCCGGTACGACTCGAAATTTCGACTTCTTATTAACCTTTAGTAATTTTGCTTCAACAAAATTACGTTTAATAGAAGTAATCTGACAATAGATATCTTCTCCTTTGAGGGCGCCTGGCACAAAAACGAGAGTTTTCTGGTAGAAACCGATTCCCTCACCATTGATACCCATCCGCTTGATTTTTAAAGGTATTTTTTGTTTGATTTTCAGATTCATACCCCTATCTTATCACATTTTAGGGTATAATAGAACTATGAAAATCACAAAACTTGAAAAGAAAAAACGTCTTTACTTGATGGAGTTAGATGGACAGCAAACCTCTTATATCACGGAGGATACCATTGTCCGTTTTATGTTGTCTAAAGATAAGGTCATTAGCAAGGAAGAATTGACCGAGATTCAGGACTTTGCCCAGTTCTCTTATGGTAAAAATCTCGCCCTCTACCATCTATCATTTAAAGCTCGAACCGAAAAGGAAGTTCGTGAGTATCTGAAAAAGTATGATCTTGATAAAAAAATCACTAGTCAAGTTATTGCTAATCTTAAAGAAGATAACTGGATTAATGATCGTCAGTATACCTACTCTATCATCAATGCCAATCAACTTTCAGGAGACAAGGGACCTTATATACTGACTCAGAAACTAGCACAAAAAGGGATTTCAAAATCTACTATAGAAGTTACCCTGAAAGAATTTGATTTTTCGGAGGTTGCTCAACGTGTGGCGGAGAAACTTCTAAAAAAATACACGGGAAAGCTTCCCGCTCGTGCCTTGCAAGATAAGATTATCCAAAACTTAACGAACAAAGGCTTCTCCTATTCTGATGCTAAGAATGCCTTTGACGACTTGGACAGTCAAGTCGACCAAGAAACGACTCAAGAACTCATTTTTAAAGAGCTAGACAAACAATATGCTAAGTATGCTCGAAAGTATGAAGGATACGAACTTAAACAGCGTTTAACCCAAGTTTTGGCTCGAAAAGGCTATGATTTTTCGGATATAGCCAGCGCTCTCAGAGAATATCTTTAACATTTTCAAGTAAAATTCAAAAAAAATAGACCAATTTATGATATAATAGTAGACGATAAACTTATAAATTGTAGAAAGTTGGTTAGTTATGAAACTTCCAAAAGAAGGCGACTTTATTACAATTCAAAGTTATAAGCATGATGGGAGTCTTCACCGTACTTGGCGGGACACCATGGTACTAAAAACAACAGAGAACGCTATTATTGGCGTCAACGACCACACACTTGTTACCGAAAGTGACGGTCGTCGTTGGGTGACTCGAGAACCGGCTATTGTTTACTTTCACAAAAAATATTGGTTTAATATCATTGCCATGATTCGCGATAATGGAATTTCCTACTATTGCAATATGGCCAGCCCCTACTATCTAGATGAGGAAGCCCTGAAATACATTGATTATGATTTGGATGTTAAGGTCTTCACTGATGGTGAAAAGCGTCTCTTGGACGTTGAAGAATATGAACGCCATAAACGCAAAATGAAGTATTCTGATGATTTAGACTATATTTTGAAAGAGCATGTTAAAATCCTTGTTGAGTGGATTAACAATGGACGCGGTCCTTTCTCAGAGGCCTATGTCAACATTTGGTACAAACGCTACATAGAACTAAAGAATCGGTAAAGTTGTCAAACCGGGGTGAGAGCCCTGGTTTTTTATTTGAAAAACCCAGCCTGGAAGCTGGGTTAATTTCTATATATCTAATTTAGTGACAGTAAACTTGATATGAGAATAGTCTTTTTCAACATCCTTATCCAACAAGAAAGCCGTGGCATCCTTCTTAATCTGAACCAAATCAATATTCTGAGCCTGAGCTGCATAGACGCATCCACAATAACATTGACGATAGATATCATACTCCTCGCACATCTCCACCGAGCGCTTGTAGCCTTGATTTTTCTTGAAATCACTTGGAAGATAGTGGGTGGTGTAAATCTTTTGTACATCGATTCCGATGCTGTTGATGGTTTGAGAATTCTTATGAGGACTGATGGTCAAAGCTGAACCAAAGTAGTCAAAGCCCAAGTCCATAGCCACTTGCGCTGTTTTGTCCAGACGGTAGTCAAAACAAACCTTGCAACGGTCACCGCCTTCAGGTTCTTCTTCCAGTCCTCTGACTAACTTCCGGTATTCATTTGGTTCATATGGGGCTTCTAAATACTGGACCGTATTTCCTGTTCGCTCATTGAAATCACTGACAAATTTCTTGGTGACGTAAGCTCGCTTGTGGTATTCTGCCTTAGGATGGATATTGGAATTGGCAAAATAGATGGTCACATCTGCATACTTAGTCAGATATTCTAAGGTATAGGTACTACAAGGAGCACAGCAAACATGCATGAGAATAGTGGGACGTTGCTCATTTTTCTCCCAAACTTGAACCATTTTTTGCATAACACGGTCATAATTAATCTTCTGATTGGGATTCATCTTGCTCAGAATTTCTTCTACATCGATCATGTTCTTCTCCTTCTTCTAGTCTTATTTTATCATATAAGTTAGGAGAGCTCAAATCTATTTAGAAGAGAAAACCTTAAAAGGAGGGATGTATGTTCCCTCCTTTTGTGTTTTTTATAAGTGTTTTTACATCATCCCGCCCATCATGCTTGGATCCATTGCTGGAGCTGGGGATGCTGGTTCCGGTTTATTGGCTACGACTGCTTCTGTTGTCAAAATCAAGCTGGCTACAGAGGCTGCATTTTGAAGGGCAGAACGGCTCACTTTAACTGGGTCAATGATTCCTTCTTCAATCATGTTGACCCACTCGCCAGCCGCTGCGTTGAAGCCTGTACCAACTTCCGCATTTTTCAAACGATCGATGACAATAGATCCTTCGAATCCTGCATTGTGAGCGATTTGACGAACAGGTTCTTCCAAGGCACGGAGAACAATATTACGTCCTGTTGCTTCATCTCCTGTCAATTCCAAATCAGCTACGGCTGGAATGACATTGGCAAGAGCAGTTCCACCACCTGCAACGATTCCTTCTTCAACGGCTGCACGAGTAGCGTTGAGGGCATCTTCAATGCGGAGTTTCATTTCTTTCAACTCCGTTTCAGTTGCAGCACCGACCTTGATCACTGCGACACCACCTGACAATTTTGCCAAGCGTTCTTGCAATTTTTCACGGTCAAATTCAGAAGTTGCAGTTTCGATTTGAGACTTGATAACTGCAACACGGTGAGAAATCGCTTCAGGATTTCCAGCACCTTCTACGATAACAGTGCTATCTTTTTCCACAGTTACTCTCGCTGCTTGACCAAGCGCCTCAATAGTAGCATCTTTCAACTCAAGACCAAGAGCTTCTGTGATGACTGTTCCACCTGTCAAAATGGCGATATCTTCAAGCATCGCTTTGCGACGGTCACCAAAACCTGGAGCTTTGACAGCTACGACATTGAAGGTTCCACGAATCTTGTTCAATACAAGTGTTGGAAGAGCTTCGCCATCTACATCATCTGCAATAATCAAGAGTGGACGATTGCTTTGAAGAATGCTTTCTAGGAGGGGCAAGATTTCTTGGATATTTGAAATCTTCTTATCAGTAATCAAAATGTAAGGATTTTCGAGGTCAGCCACCATTTTTTCGCTATCTGTCACCATGTACTGTGATAGGTAACCGCGGTCAAACTGCATTCCTTCAACAACTTCAAGCTCTGTTTCCATACCACGCGACTCTTCGATGGTGATGACACCATCTTTGCCAACTTTTTCCATAGCTTCAGAGATGTATTCGCCGACTTTCTCAGAACGAGAAGATACGGCAGCAACCTGAGCGATGGCTTCTTTATTAGCAACTGGAATGGCATTGTTTTTCAAGGCTTCTACAGCTGCGGCAACTGCTGCTTCAATCCCACGGCGAATGCCGATTGGATTAGCACCTGCTGTGACATTTTTAATTCCTTCACGGACAATTGCTTGGGTCAAAACAGTTGCAGTCGTAGTCCCGTCACCTGCGATATCATTTGTTTTTGAAGCTACTTCTGATACCAATTTGGCACCCATGTTTTCAAAATGGTCTTCCAACTCGATTTCTTTGGCAATGGTCACACCGTCATTGGTAATCAAAGGTGAACCAAATGATTTTTCCAACACAACATTCCGACCTTTTGGTCCTAAAGTTACTTTAACAGTATCTGCAAGGATATCGACACCACGGACCATAGCTGAACGAGCATCAGATGAAAATTTAATTTCTTTTGACATACTTACTTTCTCCTTCTATTCTTCAATGATAGCCAAAATGTTAGCTTCGCCAACGATGATGTACTTTTCATCGTCTTCTTTGACATCAATACCTGCATGAGCTTCAACTAAGACACGGTCTCCAGGCTTAACGCTTGGAGCTACCAAGTCACCGTTCAAGGTACGAACACCTTGTCCAGTAGCTACAACTTGGGCTGTTTTTGTTTTTTCTTGGGCTGAGCCTGCAAGGACAAAGCCTCCAACAGTTTGTTCTTTTTCTTCGATTTTCAAGACCACACGGTCTCCTAATGGTTTCAACATCTGTTTTCCTCCATGATAAACTACATATTATTAGCACTCTTTATATCTGAGTGCTAATTCATAGTTCTATTGTATCACTTGGTCAGAAATAGTCAAGAAAAAAGTCTGACTTTCTCAAGATAAAAAGCCTGAGACCAACTCAGACTTTTCAATGCTTAAAATGGCAATTCCTCCTCTTCCAAAACCAAATCTGCCAAATCCTGTCCTGCGTTATTTTCACGCATAGCACGTTGGGCTCGGCTTTCCAAAAGTTGGAATCCTGTGGCAAGGACTTCAGTCACATAGTTCATCTGGCCATTTTTCTCAAAGCGACGGGTACGAAGTTCTCCATCCACAGAGATAAGACTACCTTTAGTTGCGTAGCTTGCCAAGGTTTCAGCCAATTTTCCCCAAAGAACAAGATTGACAAAGTCAGCTTCACGTTCGCCATTTTGGTCTTTGTAACGACGGTTCACAGCGATAGTTGCACGCGCTACTGACTTGTCATTGTTGGTTTTGTGCAATTCTGGTGTAGACGTTAAACGTCCAATAAGAATAACTTTATTATACATATTTTCTTCCTCCTACTTATCTATTCGCAGGAAATCAAAAAAAGTTACAGAAATTTGTAACTTTTCGAGAAAATTCTTTATTTTTTATGAACCATGAAACCTGTCGCCTGTTGATTGGCCATAATGGTCATATCTGTAATCTGCACACGACGGGGCTGACTGGTCACATAGACCACCGTATCTGCGATGTCTTGTGCTTGTAGGGCTTCTATTCCCTGATAGACCGCCTCAGCTCGCTCTTTGTCACCATGAAAACGAACTGTAGAGAAATCTGTTTCGACAATCCCTGGTTGAATGGTGGTCACCTTGATAGCCGTTGCAATGGTATCAATTCGCAGACCATCTGAAAAAGTCTTGACAGCAGCCTTGGTGGCTGAGTAAACAGCTGCCCCAGCATAGGCATAGATTCCTGCGGTTGACCCCATGTTGATAATATGACCCTGATTGGCTTTGACCATTGCTGGCAAGAAACAGCGAGTGACTGCCATCAAACCTTTGACATTGGTATCCAACATGGTCAGCATATCCAATTCTTCATAGTCTTGGTAGGGAGCCAAGCCAAGAGCTAGTCCAGCGTTATTGACCAAGATATCAATCTGCCCTATCGTTTCTAGAATATCGGAGCAGACAGTCTTTACCATAGCCATATCCGTGACATCCAGTGGAAAGGTCCAAACTGTTTGATTTGGATAGGTTGCTGCAAACTCTGACTTGAGGGCCTCTAGTCTGTCTGTCCGTCGCCCTGTTAGAACGACATTCTCCCCCTGCTCCAGATAAGCACGCGCAATCGCTTCACCGATTCCTGAGGTCGCTCCTGTAATCACTACATTTTTCGCCATCTTATCCCCCTATCTGGTCTATTAAATACTGACAATTTCCTAGGCAGTCCAGTGTTTGGCTGGGTCAAATGGAGTTCCGACAAC
Organism: Streptococcus oralis; assembly: GCF_001578935.1. Classification (GTDB taxonomy): domain Bacteria; phylum Bacillota; class Bacilli; order Lactobacillales; family Streptococcaceae; genus Streptococcus; species Streptococcus oralis_R. The sequence continues at coordinate 6,973 of NZ_KQ969522.1, forward strand.
TTGGTCTTCTGATAATTCAATAACCCCACGTTTTTGTGGAGCATTTGGCAAATGCAATTCACGAGGGCTACACATCATGCCAAAACTCTTTTCACCACGAAGTTCACCTGGGAAAATGAGGTTGCCTTTTGGCATCATCGCTCCAGGAAGAGCGACAATGGTTTTCAACCCAACACGCGCATTGGGTGCTCCTGCAACGATTTGCACGATCTTGTCACTTGCGACTGCAACTTGGCAGATATTGAGGTGGTCACTATCAGGATGAGCTACCATCTCGACAATTTCACCGACAACAAACTTGGGCTCTTTGTCGTTGATAATTTCTTCCACAAAGCCTTCCGCCTGCAATTCTTGGTTCAAACGTTCTACTTGCTCATCTGTCAAAAAGATTTGACCGCGCTCTGCAATTGCAAATAAACTTGAAACTTCGAAAATATTCCAAGCTACTGTTTCTCCATTCTCTCTGAGAAAAACACGGGCTACCTTGCCTTTGCGCTCCACATCTAGTTTAGCATCTCCGCTATTTTTAATGATGACCATAAGGACATCTCCGACATATTCTTTGTTATATGTAAAAATCATTCTTTCCTTTTCTCCTACTTCAGTCCTGCTAAAAAGTCATTAATCTGTTCCTTGCTTTTACGGTCGCGATTGACAAATCGGCCGATTTCCTTGTCCTTTTCTAGCACAACAAGGCTAGGAATGCCGTACACATCCCAGAGTTTGGCCAGATCCATGTACTGGTCACGGTCCACTCGAATAAAGGTGAACTCTGGATTGGTCTCCTCAATTTCTGGCAAGGCAGGATAGATATAACGACAATCGCCACACCAGTCTGCCACAAAAAGGAAGACCTTCTTGCCATCTTGCTCAACAAAACCTGCAAGTTCTTCTATACTATTTGGAGTAATCATAAGACTTCCTCCTCATAGACTAGGTCTTCATTTTCATAGACAAAGGTATAATGACGGCCATCCTCGAAAATGACTCCTCCGACGAGTCGCTCTAGGCTACTTTCGTAGACTTGAACATAGAGAGTCGCAATCTCACCCATATCTGAGAAATAGTCTCGTACAATCGCTGTCAACTCTTCCTGAGTCTTCATGAGTTTGTGGTTATCTGCTGCTTTTTTGGCACCCAAAGCGAGGGCACTTAGACCAGCCACAGTCAAGCCAGTCATCCATAATTTCTTAGCTTTCATACCATTCATTGTAACACAAAAAGGGCTCTAGGACAAATGAGGAAGTAGCAGAAAAACAAGTAAAACTCCTCTTCCCTCGGTGAAGGAAAAAGAGTTCTGATTCTTATTATCAAGCGCCTGAGTTAGCAAGACTTTTCTAAATGAATAAAAAACCTCTGAGATTCTTCTCAAAGGTTCGAATTTTTCTAATTGCTATTTTCAACCGCTGCAGTGACAAAGGCAGTGTAGAGTTCTTCTGGACGGTTTGGACGGCTGGAAAGTTCAGGGTGATACTGACAAGCCACAAAGAATTTATTCTCAGGAATCTCAACGATTTCTACCAAACGATTGTCTGGAGAAACTCCTGAAAAGACGAAGCCTGCTGCCTCAAACTGTTCACGAAAGGCATTGTTAAACTCATAACGGTGACGGTGACGGCGTTGCACCACTTCTTGATTGTGATAAGCAGTTGCTGCCTTAGAACCACGTTTCAACTTAGATGGATAAAGTCCCAAGCGAAGGGTTCCCCCCATATCCTCAACATCAATCTGATCGCGCATGATATCAATGATAGGGTATTTTGTTTCTGGTGCAAGCTCTGCTGAATTGGCACCTTCAAGACCCAAAATGTGACGAGCAAACTCGATACAAGTCAACTGCATTCCCAAGCAGACTCCCAACATTGGGACATCATTTTCACGCGCATAGCGGATGGCTTGAATTTTTCCTTCCGTACCACGTTGACCGAAACCGCCTGGCACGATGATTCCGTCCGCTTCAGACAAGAGCTCTGCTACATTCTCTGCTGTCACATCATTGGCATTTATCCAATTAATCTTCACTTCTGCGTCGTTGGCATAACCAGAGTGTTTCAAGGCTTCAACCACAGAGATGTAGGCATCCTGTAACTCCACATACTTACCAACAAGGGAAATTTTGACTTGTTTTTTGAGGTTCATGACCTTGTCCACCATGGCTGACCACTCTGTCATATCCGCTGCTGGTGCATCTAGTTTCAAATGGTCACAGACAATTTGGTCCATGCCTTGTGCCTGCAAGTTCAATGGAATTTGGTAAAGGTGTTCGACATCCAAAGACTCGATAACAGCTTCTGGAGCTACATCACAGAACTGTGCTAGTTTATTTTTAATACCTTGACCAGCTGGTTGCTCTGTACGAATGACCAACATATTTGGCTGGATTCCCAAACCACGCAATTCTTTTACAGAGTGTTGAGTTGGCTTAGTTTTCATTTCACCAGCAGCCTTTAGATAAGGAAGCAAGGTTGTATGGATATACATGACATTATCTGCCCCCACATCTGCCTTCATCTGACGAAGGGCCTCTAGGAATGGCAAGGACTCGATATCCCCAACAGTTCCACCAACCTCTGTGATAATGACATCCGAGTCAGTCGTTACAGCAGCACGCTTGATTTTTTCTTTCAAAGCATCTGTGATATGAGGAATGACTTGAACAGTTGCACCAAGGTACTCGCCACGGCGTTCTTTACGAAGAACTTCACTGTAGATTTTACCAGTTGTTACGTTGGAATATTTGTTGAGATTGATATCGATGAAACGTTCATAGTGACCCAAGTCCAAATCAGTCTCAGCCCCATCATCTGTCACAAAGACTTCCCCGTGCTGGTAAGGGCTCATGGTTCCTGGATCGATATTGATGTAAGGATCAAACTTTTGAATGGTTACTTTGAGACCACGATTTTTCAAGAGACGGCCCAGACTTGCTGCGACAATCCCTTTCCCAATAGACGACACCACACCACCAGTTACAAAAATATATTTCGTAGACATAGATTCCTCTTTCTAAAATGCTCAAGGCCTTGTTAACTACGAGGGGAGATTGAAAACAAGACCCTTATGAATAACGACTTTTCAAGAAAACTTCCTGAAAAATAAAAATAGCTCCCTAGTAACTAGGGAGCCCCGACCTCTAAAAGAGGTGCCCGAACAATATAATACCTTAAAGCAGAACATTTGTCAACCCGAATTGGTAAAAGATGAAAAAAGGAGATTATTTTCAGAAAACCAACTAATACTCAATAAAAATCATCAGCAAACTAGGAAACTAGCCGCAGGTTGCTCAAAACACTGTTTTGAGGTTGTAGATAAGACTGACGAAGTCAGTCACATATATACGGCAAGGAGACGTTGACGTGGTTTGAAGAGATTTTCGAAGAGTATAAAGATCCGCATCCCAACGGATGACCTGCTCTAGCAACAAAAAAGGAGATCAGACGATCTCCTCTGTGAAGTCTTTTACTCTTCTTCACTCGTTTCAGCATCATCGTCAGAAAACTCGTCGTCTTCTTCGTTAAGATCCACGTCTTCACCCAAGTCATCAGGAGCGATTTCGTTGATTTCTGCATCGTAAGCTTCCACTTCATTTTTCTCATCATCTGGATTTTCATCATCATATGAAAGAGCTGGATCTGCTTCGTATGCATCTTCGTCTTCTGGATCATCCGCATTGTAGTCAATAGCATCTGAATCACCATCCATGAAGGCATTGACACGTTTCTTCTTAGCTTTTGGTGCTACTTCATCGTCGTCACTTTCTTCAAGAGCGATGATTTCTTCGTCGATTTCGTCCACACCATACCATGAACGAAGCCCCCATTTGTTGTCTCCAAGTGAGATGAAGCTACCATCAAAGTTCAACTCTGTGTAGAACAAAGGCAAAGCTTCGCGGATATCGCTGTTTGATGTTCCAAGGTAGTTTTGAATTTCGTTTACAAGATCGCTAAAATGCATCTCATGATCGCGACCACGAAGTTCCAAGATAGCACGCGCTACCTCAATCATAGATAGTTCACTTTTTTCTTGCCCAGCAAATACTTCTAATTCCAAAGCGTTTCTCCTCATTTTTACTACTATCGCCAGAGCGAACAGACTCTGACCTCATTTTATCATGTACTCTTTATTGTACGATAATTTTGCGGAATAGTCAAAGGTTAAAATAGATTTATCTATGATTTATTAAGTAAAAATCAATTGATTTTAACACATGGTAAATTTAAAAATATTTGTTAAAATATTACTTGGAGGTAGCTTATGTCAAAAAAAATAATAAATGTTGTTGCAGCGGCTATAGAACGAGATGGAAAAATATTCTGTGCACAAAGACCTGAAGGTAAAAGTTTAGGAGGTTTTTGGGAATTTCCAGGTGGGAAATTAGAAGTAGGAGAATCTCCTGAACAAGCTTTAGTCCGTGAAATTAAAGAAGAACTAAATTCTGAAATTGAGATTGTTTCTTACATCAATGAAGCTTCATATGATTATAATTTTGGGACAGTTGTCATGAAGACCTATCATGCAAAGCTAATATCAGGGAAACTAGAGTTGCTTGAACACCAAAATTCAACTTGGTTAGCTCCCAATGAACTAGATACTCTCAACTGGGCTCCAGTAGATCGTCCAGCTGTAGAATTATTAAACAAAAAATAAGAGATTATTCTCTTATTTTTTTGTCAAATAATCATAAAGTGCGGAAGAAACCTCATTGGCTAATTCAAAATTCATTGTAACTACAGGAGTTTTTCCATCCTGCATCCTAGTTTCAGTAGCACTATCTTCCAAATAACTAACTGGCCCTAGATAATAGAAATCACTTCCCTCACCGTCTTCTTTTTTTACGAAGAGATGAAGAGCCAAACCGGTTTGATTAGATTGCATAATATCAGCAACTTCTTTAGACTTAAAGCTTCGATTGCTCCGAGAATACCAATGAAAGACTTTGTTGGATAAGAATCCATCTTGATACTGGGTTGTTTCTGTAATATCGTCATCCTTATGATAAGTTACAAAGATAGGACACGTTCCATGTTTGACCTTGTATCCATATACAGTAGAACTCTCATCCTTGTCCCAGTTAAGAAGTCTCACAGCATCTTTTCGAGAGTATTTTTCACCTATTGTCAATGGTTCCTGCGGATATTTTTGAGATCGCTCTAGACCAGTCTGAATGATGTCTAAGATAAATTTTTTGTATTCCTCTGTAAGAAATTGAGTGAAATCTGTTGCTAGTTGATAAGTGTCATCTTCAATGCTTAAGGCTGACAAACCATACTTTTCTTGATCTCTTTTAACGAAAAAGTTATAGTCTAAACAGTTTTCGATAGATTTAAATAACTGTTCGGAGGATCCTAATTGCTTCATTGTTAAGATTTGTTTAAATTCAGATTGGGAAATCTTTCCTTTTTCTAGTAATATTTTTAAAAGATAGAGTTCTTCTTTTCGTTTACCATTAGATAGTTCTTTGCAGAGGAAAGTTAGAAAACCATTTAATTCAGGAATTTTAATAAACCGATCCTCTTTTTCAAAGGAAGCAATAACCTCTCCATAATGATTAAAAGTATCAAAGAAAACATAGGGATCTAGACTATCTAGTTCCAAAAAATCACTGAGATTCGGAGTACGTCCCAAGCGGTTCTTTGTTTCCATATAGGCCTCTTTTAGGATAGCTCGATTGGAAAGATTTATATTAGTAATAGACTTAAAGATTTGTTCTTTAGCAACCTCTTCAAAATTGATAGTTGTTAGACCATTTAAAATATTGGGTTCTCTTAGCTCTCTTCGGTAATTATCTTTATTCATTGATTTATCTCCAAATAAAGCAATTGGAATCAAATAGTTATTTTTATAATTACCAATAAAATCAATGATCGTGACGTATTCTTTACTCTCATGTTTACGAAGACCACGCCCTAGTTGTTGAACAAAAACAATACTAGACTGAGTATTTCTTAACATGACTACCTGGTTGACAGAAGGAATATCAATACCTTCATTAAAAATATCCACTGTCAAAATGTAGTCTAGTTTTCCTTTTTCAAGTTGAGAAACGACTTCATTTCGTGTTTCAATATTATCATCGCCTGTTAGAGCCCTACAAACTTTCCCATTCTGATTCAATTTTGAAGCGAGTTCATGCGCTTCCTGTTTAGAGGAACAGAATATCAATCCTTTTACTTTTTCACCACTTACTCCATAAAAATCAATCTTTTGTAGAATATGTTTAACTCGTTCGTTAGATGTTAAGTTTGATATATTTGTCTTCTCATCGATTAGATGTCCATCTATCTCAATATCCTTTACCCCAAAATAAATAAATGGACAAAGCATATCATTATCAAGAGCATCCTGCAGACGAATTTCATAGGCGATATTATAATCAAACAGTTCATAAATATTTTGCCCATCAGTTCGTTCGGGAGTTGCAGTCATTCCTAAAAAGAACTCAGGATGAAAATGTGCCATCACTTTTTTGTATGAATCAGCTCCAGCTTTATGAACCTCATCAATTAAAATATAGTCAAAATAATCTTCTGAAAATAGATTCAAATGATAATCACGTGACAAAGTTTGAATCGTAGCAAAAATGTATTTCTTATTTGTCAAATCAGCACCAGAATGATAAATCAAACCTTCTGATTCCGGGAACTGTAAAACCTTTTGAAAATCCTTTAAAGACTTTTGAAGAATTTGCTCCCTATGAACGATAAAGAGCATTCTTTTCGGCTCAAATTGTTGAACATCAAAAGCTGATAAATATGTTTTTCCTGTCCCTGTAGCACTGATAACTAAAGCTTTCTTTTTCCCTGAATCGCGAATAGCCTGCAGACCTTTCAGTGCTTCATTTTGCATCTTATTAGGTTCAATACTTGTAACCTGATATTCTGCTATTTCCTCTTCTCGAATCTGGTCCACTCGAATTGTTTTCTGACGCTTTCTAGCGTAAGAATCAATCTTTTCTGTAGTTAAAACATCCGACTTTTCCCAAATTTTTTTAAACTCTTTTTTAGTAGCTTGAATTAACTCTCCATTGTAAGTTGATGTCAACTTAATATTCCACTCGTAATTGATTTTCAATGCATTATGAGTTAAATTTGAACTTCCAGAAATAAGAACCTGTTTCCCCTGATGTTCAAAAAGATAAAACTTAGCGTGCATCTGCAGACTCTCTGGAGTAAGTCGAACTTCAACATTTTTCAACTTGAGTAATTCTTGCATGGCAACCGGATCATTAAAATCAAGATAAGGAGATATAAGAATTTTACCTTCTATTCCTTTATCCATTAAATCTGATAATTGGGATTTTATCAGAGCAATTCCTGATTGGGTAATAAATGCTACCGAAATATAAAAGGCTTGGCATTTTGATAATTCTTCTTGAATATCCTTCAATACATATCGCTTGGACTCTGGGTCATTAATTAAAATTTGAGGAGAGTATCCCCCTTCTTGAAATTTAATATTATCAATAAATCCAAACTTTAAAGATTTGATCAAGGTATCTTGAAATAAAGTGACGCCTTCTGGCATAGACCTTCTCTTTTCTATTGTTTTAATATTTTCATTATACCAAAAAAACACGGTTTATCACCGTGTTTGTGTGTTTATTTCACCAACTTCCTCATCTCATCAATACGAGCTACGGTCGCATCGTATTTTGCTTGGTAGTCGGCTTGTTTGTTGCGTTCTTTTTGGACGACTTCTGGTTTGGCATTAGCTACGAAGCGTTCGTTAGAGAGCTTCTTACCGACCATATCCAGTTCTTTTTGCCATTTAGCCAGTTCTTTGTCGAGACGAGCCAATTCTTCTTCGACATTGAGGAGGTCTGCGAGGGGCAAGTAGATTTCTGCTCCTGTGATGACACTTGACATAGCGAGCTCAGGTGCAGGGATGGTTGATGCGATTTCCAAGTGTTCTGGATTTGTGAAGCGTTTGATGTAGTTGACATTGCTGTTAAAGAAGGCTTCCAAGTCACTATCGCTGGTCTTAACAAGGATGGTGATAGGCTTGCTTGGTGCTACGTTTACTTCCGCACGCGCATTACGAACGGCACGGATCAAGTCTTTGAGGCTTTCCACACCAGTGTGGGCAGCAAAGTCTTCAAAGGCTGGGTTGACAGTTGGGTATTCCGCTGTAACGATAGAGCCTTCTGAGATTTGTCCAAAGATTTCCTCTGTCACGAATGGCATGATTGGGTGAAGGAGACGAAGGATCTTGTCCAAAGTATAAAGGAGAACAGAACGTGTGATGACTTTCTCTTCTTCATTATCGCTATAAAGGACTTCCTTAGTCAACTCAACATACCAGTCCGCAAATTCATCCCAGATGAAGTTATAGAGGATGTGTCCAGCCACACCAAACTCAAACTTATCAAAGTTTTCAGTGACTTTTCCGATAGTTTCATTGAGGTTGTGGAGAATCCAGTGGTCAGTGACATTTCCAGCTTCCTTGTTGGCAACTTTTTCGACATTGGCAGTTGCTTGCTCAATGGTCAAACCTTCGTTGTTCATGAGGATGTAGCGAGAGATGTTCCAGATTTTGTTAATGAAGTTCCAAGAAGCATCCATTTTCTCGTAAGAGAAGCGCACGTCTTGACCTGGTGCAGAACCGTTTGAAAGAAACCAACGAAGGGCATCGGCACCATATTTCTCGATAACATCCATTGGATCAATCCCGTTACCGAGAGATTTAGACATCTTGCGTCCTTGCTCATCACGAATGAGACCGTGGATAAGAACGTTTTGGAATGGCTGACGGCCTGTGAATTCCAAAGATTGGAAGATCATACGAGACACCCAGAAGAAGATGATGTCGTAACCTGTTACCAAGGTTGAAGTTGGGAAGTAACGTTTGAAGTCTTCTGAGTCGACATCAGGCCAGCCCATAGTTGAGAATGGCCAAAGGGCAGAACTGAACCATGTATCCAAGACGTCTTCGTCCTGAGCCCATCCGTCACCTTCTGGAGCTTCTTCACCGACGTACATTTCACCCTCAGCATTGTACCAAGCAGGGATTTGGTGACCCCACCAGAGCTGACGAGAGATTACCCAATCGTGGACATTTTCCATCCATTGGAGGAAGGTATCGTTGAAACGAGGTGGGTAAAATTCTACCTTGTCATCTGTGTCTTGGTTGGCAATGGCATTTTTCGCCAATTGATCCATCTTGACGAACCATTGCGTAGACAAGCGTGGCTCAACCACAACGCCAGTCCGCTCTGAGTGACCAACACTGTGGACACGTTTTTCGATTTTAACGAGGGCACCGATTTCTTCCAACTTAGCAACGACTGCCTTACGAGCTTCGAAACGATCCATACCTGCAAATTCGAAGGCCAAGTCGTTCATTGTTCCGTCGTCGTTCATGACGTTGACTTGTGGCAAGTTGTGGCGTTGACCGACCAAGAAGTCGTTTGGATCATGGGCAGGCGTGATTTTCACGACACCCGTACCAAACTCAGGATCTGCGTGTTCATCCCCAACGATTGGAATCAATTTATTAGCGATTGGAAGGATAACATTTTTACCAATCAAGTCCTTGTAGCGTGGGTCTTCTGGATTGACCGCAACCGCAACGTCCCCAAACATGGTCTCAGGACGAGTTGTCGCAACTTCAAGGGCGCGTGAGCCGTCTTCTAGCATGTAGTTCATGTGGTAGAAGGCACCTTCGACATCCTTGTGGATGACCTCGATATCAGAAAGGGCTGTGCGAGCTGCCGGGTCCCAGTTGATGATAAACTCACCACGGTAGATCCAGCCTTTCTTGTAAAGGTCCACAAAGACCTTGCGAACCGCTTTTGACAAGCCTTCATCAAGAGTGAAACGCTCACGAGAGTAGTCTACAGAGAGCCCCATCTTGCCCCACTGCTCCTTGATGGTCGTCGCATATTCGTCTTTCCATTCCCAGACTTTATCCAGGAATTTTTCACGACCAAGGTCATAACGGCTAATGCCCTCACCACGCAAGCGCTCCTCAACCTTAGCCTGAGTCGCAATCCCCGCGTGGTCCATCCCTGGAAGCCAAAGTGTATCAAAACCTTGCATACGTTTTTGACGGATGATGATATCCTGTAACGTTGTATCCCAAGCGTGACCAAGGTGGAGTTTCCCTGTTACGTTTGGTGGTGGAATGACGATTGAATAAGGCTTAGCCTTTTTATCGCCTGAAGGCTTGAAAACATCGGCATCAAGCCATTTTTGGTAACGACCAGCCTCAACCTCGGCTGGATTGTATTTCGGTGAAAGTTGTTTAGACATATGTGTGTCCTTTCTAGTTAATTACTTAAATTTAAAACCTCTTGTGGAGAATTAATTAACATTTCAACAATATTTACTATAATAGTATCCAAAATCATATTATATAATCTAACTTGATCAAAATTTCCATTAGACTCTGCATCTTCAGTGAGTGATTTTTGACTAAATAGTCCTTCTAGCGATTCAAAAACCTTTTGAAAATCATTATGCGTAACCTTATTACGAATAATAGCGATTTTTTCACATATTTCTTCGCTCTTATCTCTAGTTGGTTGATAATTTTCTAATAGAAAACATGGCCAAATATAAAGCTGTTCTGGCTTATCTATAAGTAAGAATTGAGGTAAAATATCTTTACAGTTTTCTGTGTTATTTTTGGATTTATTGAAAATTAATAATTCGACTACATTAAAAAACTTAATAGTTTTCAATAATGAATCATCAAATTTTATATCCAAAAAATCATCAACAAACAATAGCCAATGATAAAATTTCCAAACATTGTAATCCCATTTTTCGAGAATTGAGTTAAAACTAGTAATAAGTTTAAGCAAACTATCTGTAGAAAATGTAGAAAAGCCGTTCTTAAGTGATAACTTAGTTAAAATACTACATAATAGAGTATCAAAACTATCATCATTTGTTCTATACACTCTATTACCATAAATTTCTTTTATTTTAGAATTCGACCACAAATCTTTATTGACTACTAGATAGTCTTCATCTAATGTTCTATATAAATGAACATCCCCTTTAGAAGGAATATAGTAAGTTCTATTTTTTTCATAATACTCTACATCTTTTTTTCTTCCTTTAGGCAGTTCATCAAATTTATATAGGCTTAAAGCTAACAATTCTGAAGCTACTATCAAAACAAAAACTCCTTAGATTTTAAAATGCCTGTCATTGCATTCCCACTCACTCTTCAGCAAGCCATATATCAGACTGTCACAGCGGTTTCCTTGGGTATCTTTTCGGTCCCTTATGCGAGCTTCAAGAGTGAAGCCAAGCTTCTCAGCGACACGTTGACTTTGGACATTGTAGCCAAAACATTTCAGTTCTACCTTGTGGAGCCCCAAATCCTTAAAACCTAGATCAATCAAAGCCCGCGCCGCTTCTGGTACATAACCTCGGCCCCAATAGTCTGGGTGTAAGGTATAGCCGATTTCTAGGACATCATCTTCATGCCGATGGTTGAAATCAACAGAGCCAACGATTTTGTCAGTCCCTTTGACGACAACCCCGTAGCCAGCTGGGAGATTTTCCTTTTGATTGCGCTCGGGAAGAATGTGCTCCAGATAATAAATCTCATCTTCCAAGGTCTTGACTGGGTGAAATGCTGCTGGATAGGCGACCTCTGGGAGACTAGCGTAGGCATGGATATCCACTGCATCATCCACTGTTCGGACTCGCAAGGCCAGACGCTCGGTCTCGATTCGTTCAGGTAATGTTGCTCCTGTCATTCTTCTTCCTCGCTTTCTTTATAAAACTCCCCATAGAATCGACACGATCATCTAAATAACGATAAACGCGCTGGTGGCCGTCCCCCATAAAGTAAGTTGGCGAAAAACGGTCATTTTTAAAATGCCCCTTGTCATTCAAGAGCTCAGGATCAGCAAGTCGCTCAAGAATCTTAGCAAAGATATGACAGATGCCATCTTCCTCGATAATCCTATCTACCTGACAGTCCAATACGACTGGACAGGCCTTTAAAATTGGTGCCTGCGTCTGTTCAGAAATCTCATAGTCTAGCCCCAAGTGTCCCAACTTTTCTCGATGGCTAATAAAACCAGCCTGCTCCATTTCGAGCATGAGGTTTTCATCAGGTATGTTCACGGTGAACTGTTGATAATGCTTGATTTGCTCAGCTGCATTTTCCTCAGCACCGACACCGATGACTAGCCAATCTCCTAGGCTATAAGAGGAACTGCAGGTCGTAATATTGTGACCAAAGTTCTGGTCCTGATAGCCTAAAATAAAGATAGGAAAACCATAGTAGAGCTTACTGGTTTTAAAGGATTGCTTCATGAAAACCTCCTTTGATATGAACGTAGACCTCACTTTCGCTCCGTCTGCATCAATATCTCTAAATTCACCTGCGACCTTCGGTCTTAGTTCTTTAAAAGATATAGAAAATCCCTGCCATAACTATGACAGGGACGAATGTGTTTATCCGCGGTACCACCCAATTTCGGGCAGAGCCCGCAACTCTCGTCTTTATAATAAAAAGACAATATTATTTCATTTTTTATCCATCAGCAACCAGTTTTGACACATTTGTGGACTTCTCAGCACCGCCACTTTCTGTAAAATGTGGGATTCAAAACACCTCTGATGGCTCTATTGTAACAGGTTTTTCACGGAAATGCAAGGGACAAGAAAGATTACTTGAAGCTGATTCCGTGCTCTTTTAATTTCTTAATGGTAGCTGGGCCGATTCCTTTCAAGGCAAGGAGTTCTTTTTCTGTCCAATTTTTGAAATCAGCAGCAGACTTGATTCCTTCATCGTAGAAAGTCTTGGCACGGTCGACTGAAAGTCCACCTAGGTTGGCTGCGAATTCTTCTACGGAGTTTGTAACCTTTTGAGCTTGTTCCTTAGTCGCTTCTACTGCTTGTTCCACTTTTTTAGAGACAACTTTTCCTGCTTCGCTGGCAGACTTTTCTGCGTGTTTCACGACTTTCTTGGTCTCTTCGACAACTTTGGTCACCGTACTTGAAAATGCACCTGAGCGACGAAGGCTATTTCGCAATTGTTTTTTACGTTGGAGTTTCTTTGACATGATAAAATCCTTTCAATAAAAAATCCCTGCTCTGACAAGGATTTAATAAAGATATTCTATCAAGATTTTGGGAAAAAATCAAGAAAGGAAATAAGATTCCCCTTAAAAATCTAGCCGTTTTTTCCTTTCAAACTAATTTGACAATAATTCGACTTTTTGATAAAATATGCAGTAATGTGCAAGACTGATTCACGTAAAAAGCTGATAAGGAGAACAATATGAATAACGAAAGTTACTTTGATGGTGGTCTTTTGAGCTACGTTGGACATGCTATCCTAGCCATGCTTATCATGGGATTTACTGTTGGAATCGCTACACCATGGGCAGTTTGTATGATGCAAAACTGGAAGGTTAAGCACACTGTCATCGATGGGCGTCGCCTCTATTTTGACGGAACAGGTTCTCAATTATTCGGGAACTGGATCAAGTGGTTCTTGCTCACCATCATCACCTTGGGCATCTATTCATTCTGGTTGCATATCAAAATGGAACAATGGATCACCAAACACACACATCACGTATAAACAGAAAAAGTGCGTTCATACGCACTTTTTGATTTGTAACGATTAGTAGTTTCTCTCGCCAAACAATCCTTCTGGTAAATCATGGAATCCCTTGCCTGCCTTGAAATTTTCAAACTTACCAAGCAAGAACTGGTAGGCATCCAAACGGCTCTCGTAGCGAATCATGGCATCTTTGGCACGCTCGTCTTGATCTTCCTCGTAGACTTTTTGACTTTCCTTGTGCGCCATGTCGTTGATCATAATCTGGGTATTAACCCAAGCTTCAAATTCCTTCATAAATTCCTGTTCGTAACTCATTGATTCTCCTTATTCTAATCTACGGAAGTAGTCCGTATCAATCTCACGGTAGGGCTGGATATCCTGAACATACTCTAGCACGCCTTGGAATTCCCCGTTTTCATCGTGTACCGCGGCATAGGTGATGTGGACAAACTTGCCTCGCGACTCTGACTTGAACCACATCTCGTACTTGTCCTTGACCCCTTCACGAAGACCTTTCATAACGGCCTTCACCTTATCTAGGTACTTGGGCGGATGGCAGAGTTCTACATTACGCCCGATTTGGGACGGTGTCCGTTTGAAAATCATCTCATCAGCTGGCGTTTTGTCATTGTAGTACTGGAAAATGTCGCCTTTATTGACAAAGGTAATCTCCATAGGGAGATGATTGAGGATGAGGTTGGCCTGCTCGACGGAGAGATAGCCATTGCCAAAAGCCTGTTGACTATGACGGTCCAGCACCGCTTCCTTTTCCTTAGGGGTAAAGGTGATGGTGAACTGGCCTTCTGGTGTATCGATAACTTGCTGAACTTGACCTTCAGCCGTGTCTAGTTGCACGGGATCCTCTGCACTCTTTTCCTCAACGAAACTCTGTCGTTCTGGCACCCATTTCTCAGACGGACGGATGATGGCATAGCCATAAGCATCACTCTCCTCCGCAATCTGAATCCAGTCATCCTGAGTAAAGGACTCAAGAAGAATCATGAGAAGGATAGACTCTTCCTTGAAAATCATACTTTCAAACTCTGTCGCAAAAGCTTCGAAAGTTTCCTTTACACTGCTAATCGACACTTCTGGTAATGCCTTAGCCGTCTCTAGAGCTGTTTGAAAGAGTTCTCTGATCTGATCATCCACTCCCCACATGACTTTAGGGGGTGAATCGTGACCATAACGCTCCATGATGGGAAAAAAGAGCTCTTCCTTGCGCTGGTAGTGAACATCAAATTGCCCCAAAAGTCCCATTTGACGAACCAAACCCTTGCGCATCTCTGCCAGCATTTCCTCGTCTTCCATAGACTCATAGGTATCTAACAACCTCCGAATGCGAATCAAAGCTGCACGGAGAGCCAGATTTTCATCCTTGAAGACGCGAACTGGGTGACCTGGGTGCTCGGTATCCTCTACTTCGACGCCCTTAACAGCGTTTTTAAAAAGATTGGCATGGACATCGCAGAGTTCCATGACATCTTCAAAGGTAACTCCTGAGTCTGAGTTCATCAGCTCGTGCTCCATGAGGGAAATCTCGATAGCTGAAACACCCGTAAAGGTCGCATCAAAACGCTCCTGAACCGACTCAGGAGAGGCACCATTATGCAATTCTAACAAAATATCCCGTAGGATATGAATCCGTTCATCTGCCATTAGTCTAATCCAATCACTTCGTAACCATTCGCTTCCAGTGTGCGGACAATCTTGTCCATAGGCGTTCCTTCAAGTTTAGAACCCTGCTTAAGCGATACTTTGCGACCGACAGTGTTGCGCATCAAGGGATTAGCAAGTGGTTTAAAACCTAGCTCCACTAGGATTTCCAAGACTTCTGGATGCTTGTCCACCACTTCTGCAACGGGAATTGACACATCAATGATATTGTCCATGACGACCTCCATGTATGTTCTAATACTCTTCAAAAATCTCTTCAAACCACGTCAGCGTCGCCTTACCGTATATATGTTACTGACTTCGCCAGTTTCATCTACAACCTCAAAACACTGTTTTGAGCAACCTACGGCTAGCTTCCTAGTTTGCTCTTTGATTTTCATTGAGTATAAAATGATTTTACTGCTTATATTATACCATATGGGAAGAGATTAAAAAACTAGCAGTGGAATTCCTGCTAGTTTCTTTCATTTGCCTTGGAGTAACCTCTTTGGAGGTGAAATCTCTGCACCAGTAGTGATTTAAGTTTCGTACAAATTGCTATTTCTTTGCAATAAGGTTTATTAATTGATGAAAACGAAATAGCCCTTAACTATATGCCTACATAGTTTTATAATATCTTAAATATCCAATCAATAATTTTGAAAACAGCTTTATAAAAAATTATTTGAAAGAAAAATTTTAGAATTTCCCAAAATAGCCTAATAAGACCTAAAATTGGTTTTATAAAAAGTAAAACAAAAATACTCAAAAAGATTTTCATTCTTTATCCTCTGGTTTTGCGAGCCACTGGGCTACATCCATCAGCTTGTCAGCAAGCAGTACTTTCCCGGAACCTACTAGAGCATTGTCATCTTTTTTCATGTTCTTCAGAACTTTGACGCTTTGCATCACGAAAAAGTAATTCCCATAAGTTTTAGCTAGAGTTTTTATAAGTCCCATATTACTCTCCTTCGATGATTTCGACCTCTTTTCGGATAGTATCAACGTCTCTTTGATATTGCACTTCATTGTAGTTGACTAGCTTGGACAATTCCTGTTGCAATCTTTCTCCCATCGGTTTCATGGTCGCAAAGGTTAGGCCACCAGAAATGACTCCACCTAGGATAGGAATCACTTTCCCCATTCCTTTGGCTAAACCTCCTTTTGTCAAGTTGACTCCAAAAATTTTCAAAACTTTTTTCAAAATCGGATACCAAAGGGTCTTTGTCAAGGCTTTCTGGGGAACTGTTTTCATCACTTGCTTAGCAACCGCAACACCTCCTGCTCGAAGCAATGCAGCTGTACCATTTACCCCCAGCATTACACCGAGATACAGCAAGAGCGTGTTTTGAGCATCTTCACTCAATTCATCACGAGAAGCCCAAAGGTCATCGTAACCGTAAATATATCCCAATTCTTGAGCTAATTTCAATGAAAAAGCATAAAACTGGGCTACATCCGCTGGTATGGTAATTGCCATAGCCAGTCCTCCAGGTAGACCTGCTAAAACCGATGTCCCACTAGCCAGCAAGACATTATCCATAATACAAGCATTTGCAACTCTATCCAAAGTTTCCTGTGGTAGTAAACTAGATGGACCCTGTTCCAATAATGTTGTAATATCCTTCGGATCTAATTCTTTAGAAAACTTATCCACTAAAAATTTTGATCGTTCAACCTTTACAACCGGTAATTTCACCACTTGTTGCAATACTTGCATAGCTACATCTTGTTCAGCCATTTCTATCTCCCTATTTCTTTTTTCGCATCTTATCATATCATATTCCCTATAAAAAAAAAAGCACTTTCTGCTTGGATTTCATTTTAAATAGAGAATTTCGCTTATCATGTATCTTCTTCCATTATCTTTCATGTTGATCATTTTCAACCACCAAAAAAGAGGGTCCCCCCTCTTTCTTAATTCTTATCCAGATTGCGTAGCATCTCGTCAATCTTATTTCCATATTCAATGGACTCATCTTTGACGAAGGTCAAATCTGGGATTTTGTACAATTTCAAATTGCGACCAAGTTCACGTTTGATGGTACCAGTTGCTTTTTCAAGCCCGATTTGAGCTTTTTGGTTATCTGAAGCAAGGTTACTCAAAATGGTGTAGTAAACCTTGGCAACAGACAAGTCACCCAGCATCTGAACATCTGTAATGGTCACACCTTGGACACGCGGATCACGGACTTTCTTTTGCAAAATCTCATTGACTTCACGCTTGATTTCCATGCCCACACGATCCGTACGAAAATGATTTGCCATGATATTCCTTTCTCTACTTTGAACCAAAAGCTAGGCCAGCAGACCTAGCTATTTTTAAACTTTTTGATTTTCAGTTCAAATTGAAACGAAGTTCAATTTGAACTCATTCGCTTCTTTCGCCGTGGTGAAAGTGATGGAACTGATTTATCAGTCCCATCACAGGGGATTTTTGAGACTCTAGGCTCAAAAATAAGCAATGAAACCATCGGTTTGCTTGCGTCCCTCACCACCTAAGAAAGGAGCAAAAATCTTAACGTTTGATTTCTTCCATGACATACGCCTCAATCACATCATCCATCTTGATATCATTGTAGCCATCAATCATCAATCCACCTTCACGACCGTTAGTAACTTCTTTCACGTCGTCTTTGTAGTGTTTCAAGCTTGCGAGTTCGCCGTCATAGATAACAACACCGTCACGGATAACACGGACTTTAGAGTCACGGGTAACTTTACCACTCGTAACCATGAATCCACCAATAGTTCCCACTTTAGATACCTTGAAGGTTTCACGGATGATTGCTTCACCGATAACTTTTTCTTCAAATTCTGGGTCAAGCATCCCTTTCATGGCTTCTTCCATCTCTTCGATAACCTTGTAGATAATGCTGTGGAGACGGATTTCTACATCGTCAGCTTCAGCTTGTTGACGAGCTTGTGGTGTAGGGCGTACGTTGAAACCAACGATAAAGGCATTAGAAGCTTCCGCAAGAGTCACGTCAGATTCATTGATGGCACCGACTGCTGAGTGAACGATGGTCACTTTGACACCTTCTACATCAATCTTTTGAAGTGAGGCAGAAAGAGCTTCAACCGAACCTTGTACGTCTGCCTTGATGATAACGTTAACTGACTTAAGCTCACCAGCTTTAAGGGTATCAAAGAGGTTTTCAAGGCTGACACGTTGGGTAGCTTGGCGCTGTTTCATGAGGGCACGTTTCGCACGCTCTTCACCTGCTGCACGAGCAGATTTTTCATCTTCGTAAACGGCAAAGTGGTCACCCGCCATTGGTGCTTCGTTCAATCCTGTGATAGATACTGGTGTTGATGGTCCAGCAACCTTAACACGACGACCAAGGTCATTGGTCATGGCACGGACACGACCGAAGGTATTTCCGACAACGATTGGATCTTGGACATTCAAGGTACCTTGTTGAACAAGAAGGGTTGCGACCGCACCTTTTCCTTTATCCAAGCGCGCTTCGATAACGGTACCGATCGCACGAACTGTTGGGTCTGCCTTGAGTTCTTGGATTTCAGCCACAAGAAGGACTGTTTCCAAGAGTTCATCGATATTTTGGTTAAATTTAGCTGAGATTTCAACAAATTCAGAATCTCCACCCCAAGCAGTTGACATAACACCGTGTTCAGCCAATTCACCGATAACGCGTTCTGGGTTGGCACCTGGTTTATCAATCTTGTTGATGGCTACGATAATTGGAACGTTCGCTGCTTTTGAGTGGTTGATGGCTTCGATAGTCTGAGGCATAACCCCGTCATCTGCCGCTACGACCAAGATGGTAATATCGGTAACAGATGCACCACGCGCACGCATAGATGTAAAGGCCGCGTGTCCTGGCGTATCAAGGAAGGTAATCTTCTTGCCATTTTCCACGATTTGGTAGGCACCGATATGCTGAGTGATACCACCCGCTTCACCTGTCGCAACACGAGAATTACGAAGGGTATCCAAGAGGGTTGTTTTACCATGGTCAACGTGTCCCATGATGGTTACAACTGGTGGACGCTCAACCAATTCATCTTCGTTGAGATACCCATCTTCGACGAAGAAACGTTCGATGTCGGCATTGTCCACTTCAACCTTTTGTTTGGCTTCGATACCATAATCCACCATGAGGAGCTCAATTGTTTCCCCATCCAAGGATTGGTTTTGTGTGGCCATGACACCCATCATAAAGAGTTTCTTAACGATTTCAGCTGGTTCACGTTTGATACGTTTTGCGATTTCCGCAACAGTCATACCATCTGTATACTCAAATTCTGTTGGCAATTCGTGGAACTTACGCTCTGTAACAGGTTTTGGAGTCTGGTTACGGTTGTTTTGCTTGTTCCCTTTTTTATTTTTCTTGTTGTTATTCCAGTTACTATTTCTTTGATTTCTCACTTGATTCTGACTACTTCGATTCTTTTGTTGTTTTCTAGGACCATCTTCTTCGTGATCATAATCGTCACGTTCTTTGTCTGGTCGAGCTTGTTTTTTACGACGTGTATCCACTGGCGCTTCTTTCGCTACAGGAGCTACTGTTACGGCTGGCTGCGTTTGTTCAGCTAGCTTAGCAGCTTCTTCAAAGATTTCCTCTGGTTCCTTGCGTTTGTTAGCTTGAGCCAAGGCTTCTTTGGCAGCTTGCGATTGTTTGAAGCGCTCCTCGCTTGAGCGTGCGTACTCTGCATTTTGCTCTGCTTTTAGGGCTGCTGCACGGGCTTTAAAGTCAACACGTGGACCAGCTTGTTTTGGCTGGAAGTCTTGTTGCTGACGTCGATCATTGCCACGATTCCCTTGACCTTGTGGTTTTTTCCCTTGGTCGTTAAATCGGCGATTGTCGCGGTTTCCTTGACCAGGTTTGCCACCATTACGGCCGTCGTTTTTCTGACGGTTGCCGTTTTGTTGTTGGTCACGGTTGTTGCCCTTGTTTTGTTTGCGTCGCTCTGCCTGCTCTTTGGCACGCGCCTCACGCTCCGCCTTGAAGTTTCGACTTTGTGGTCTTGCGGCCACTACTTTTTCTTCCTTAGGAGCTGCAGGTGCAACTGGTTTACTTTCTTCCTTAGCGGCAGCTGGTTTAGCTGATGCAGACTTTTCCGCTTTCTTTTCTACACTTGCTTTTGGTGTCGCAGGTTTTGCTTCTGTCTTAGGAGCAGGTGCAGGTTTAAAGCTAGCTGCGATTTGTTCAGCAGCAGCAGCTTCCACGCTCGATGAGTGGCTTTTCACATCCAAGCCCAACTCTTTTGCACGCGCTACAACTTCTTTACTTTCTTTTCCAAGTTCTTTTGCGATTTCGTACAATCTTTTCTTAGACAAATCATGTCCTCCTCTTCTATTCCATAAGAGACCTCATTTTCTTTGTAAATCCAGCATCTGTCACAGCCAAAACCTTTCTCGATTTTCCGACTGCTATGCTTAATTCCAGTGTTGAAAACACGGTTATAACTTCTACTTGATAATAGTCACTTTTATCTTGAATCTTCTTGGTCAGATTAGGACCAGCATCATGGGCTAGAAAGACTAACTTGGCTTTCTGGTCTTGGATGGCTTTGACCACCAATTCCTCACCTGATATGATCCGGCATGCTCGTTGAGCAAGTCCCAAGAGATTGCTTATCTTTTGCTTATTCAAGTCCTAACTCTCTTCTTTTTACTTTGTGATCCACATAAGCGATCAACTCGTCATAAAAGCTTTCTTCCACTTCCATGTTAAAGCTGCGGTTAAAGACTTTCTTCTTTTTTGCCTCTAGGGCTTCTGCATTGTCTAGCTTGATATAAGCGCCACGGCCATTGGCCTTGCCTGTCGGATCGATAAAGACTTGCCCTTCTTTGTTCTTGACAATGCGGAGCAAATCACGTTTATCAATCACTTCGTTGGATACAACAGACTTGCGCAAAGGGATTTTTCTTGTTTTCATCTTTCCCTCCTCTAGCAGCTTTTATTCTTCAATCAATTCGTCCGCAGCTGCGTAATCCACTTGACCTGCTTCTTCCATAGCTTCAAATTCACTGGCAGACTTGATATCGATACGGTAACCCGTCAAGTGAGCTGCCAAGCGAACGTTTTGTCCACGACGACCGATCGCAAGAGAAAGCTTGTTATCAGGTACAACGACCAAGGCACGTTTGCTGTCGTTTTCATCAAAGATAACTTGGTCAACCTCTGCAGGTGCGATAGCATTGTAGATAAACTCAGCTGGATCTGCTACCCACTCGATAACGTCGATGTTTTCTTCGACAGGAATCATACGATCACTCTTGGCATCGTAACGAGCAGGGTGGAATTTGCTGGTGATTTTCTTGATATTAACACCACCACGTCCAACGATTGTCCCGATAGCGTCCACGTTTGGATTGTGGCTACGAACGGCAACTTTCGTACGGTCACCAGCTTCGCGAGCTACGCTCATGATTTCAACAGTTCCATCATACACTTCTGGAATTTCTTGCTCCATCAAGCGTTTGATCATTTCTGGATGACTACGGCTAACAAAGACGTTGACGCCACGAGGGTTGTCTTCAACCTTGTAAACGTAGACTTCGATACGATCATGGGAAGCAAACACTTCTCCAGGGATTTGGTCTTGTTTTGACAATTGGGCTTCGATACTGCCAAGGTTGACGTAGATAAAGCGATTATCAAATCGTTCTACAGTACCAGACATGATTTCTTGTTCATGTTCTTTATAAGTATTGTAGGTGATGGCACGTGTTTGCTTGCGCATTTTTTCCATGATGGTTTGTTTAGCAGATTGGGCTGCTACACGACCAAACTCAGCTGGTGCTTCTTCAAACTTGATCTTGTCACCAAGCTCATAGGCTGAATTAATGGCAAGGGCATCTTTCAAGCTGATTTCCAAACGGCTATCAAATACTTCATCAACAACTTCACGGACAGTATAAACTGTAAAGTCACCTGTTTTTTCATTGAAGTCAATAGCTACGCTGTCTGATTGACCATAGCGTCTGCGATAAGCGGAACGAAGCGACTCTACTACTGCGTCGATGATGTCTTCTTTTTTGATTCCCTTGTCTTCTTCCAAAATGCGGAAGGCCTCTAGCATTTCTTTACTCATGTTCTTTTTACTTTTGAATCCTCAAAAGCTATCCTTTCTTTTCTATAGTTTTACTGCTAAACGTGCTTTTGATACTAAACTGTATGGAATTTGGACGGTTTTCTTACGTGTCTTGTCCATATACTCCATAGTCAACTCATCCTCTTCAAAGGATACCAAGGTACCTTCAAAGACTTTTTGTTTATCAATGGCTTGGTAGAGCCCGATATGAATGTATTTCCCAACTGCTCCAGCAACAGCATCCTTAGTTTTCAAAGGACGTTCCAAGCCTGGACTGGTAATTTCTAGGAAATATTGTTCTGGGAAGGGATCAGGCTTGATGGTATCTAGGACAGGACTAATGATTTCTGTTAAGTCTGCCGTGTCGTTCAAGGTAATTCCTTCAGATTTATCTACAAAAATACTGAGAATCATGTCACTGCCAATCTTTCCATACTCGATATCCACGAGCTCGAAAGGCGCTTCTATGACAGGTTCTACAACTTCTCTGACTAATTCTACGATTGTTGCGATTGCGTCCACCTCCTCATAAGCAAGAGGCGAAGATATTTCCCCGCCTCTCTTTCTCATATTCTTACTATCAGTATAGCACGTTTGTCAATTTATGTAAAGCATTAGCACTCAAACAGCTGGTTTTCAAGCTATTTCTTAAAATTCTGCCTCAACTCGGTAGATCACTTGACCTTTGCTGGAGAATTTTTGCTCATACTCTGTCATGACATTGCCTTCAAAATCACTGGCATGTAAGTCTAGCCAGACACCATTGAGCTTCATCCCATACTGAGAAAAGCTCACCAGGCTGTACTCAAATAAGCCACGGTTATCTGTCTTGAAATGGATTTCCCCATTCTCAGGTAAGATGCGCTTGAAGGTATCCAAGAAACTCTTGTAAGTCAAACGACGTTTTTCATGGCGTTTTTTAGGCCAGGGATCTGAAAAGTTCAGATACAAGCGATTAATCTCACCATCTTCAAAGTAGTCTGTCAAATCAGAACCATCCACCCACAAGAGCTTGATATTAGGCACTCCAACTTCAAGCACCTTGTCCAAAGCATAACTCAAAACAGACTTTTGAATGTCAATCCCGATGTAGTTGATGTCAGGATTTTGCTTGGCCATTCCAGATACGAAGGCCCCTTTCCCACTTCCAACTTCAACATGAATAGGATGATCATTTCCAAACAAGTCTCGCCATTTCCCTTTTGCTTCTAAGGGATTGAGGACCACATACTGGGGATTTGCCTCTAGTAATTCTGTCGCCCCTTTACGATTTCTAACTCTCATCTCTTCTTTCCATACTTGTCACGGAAGACGCGCAAGGCGTAAATCTCCCGGTTTACATTGTCTAAATCTTGATTTTCACAGTATTTGGCAATCTGGTTCAAATAAGAATACTGACCATACCAATACAATTTATCTAACACTGTCTGATTGTACTTATAGCCGTAGTCTCTCAACCATTGACGCCACTGATGATCTGGAATGTAGTGGCATAGCAAATGCGCCACATCAAACATACGATCCGTCAGACGAACCGAATCCCAATCCACTAGATAAACGAGTCCACTCTCTGTCTCAATCCAATTACTATGACGAAGATCCCCGTGCACAATCGTTGCATGGTCTTCCCTAAAACCTGGAACCGTCTTACCTAGCTCAGCAATCACACTGTTCAAATAGTGGTTCTGCTTCAAGATTTCTGGAACTCCTTGCTGCCAAGAACGTAGCAAATCAACTGGTGTTTCCATGGTATATCCCAAACGGCTCAACTGCTTCATCAAAGGACGCGAGCGGTGAAGGCGGTTCAAGATATTGATAATCTGCTTGCGATTCATATCGTAAGGGGTCAAGATTTTGCCCGTCAGCCATTCCTGAGCACACATATCACGGCCATCTGGCAAACGACGAGTCCATAGTAATTGAGGAGCGATTTGTTCTCTGGCTAGGCCAGGTAGGATTGGAGAGGTGTTCATTTTTACAAAGACGCGCTTCCCATCAGGGTAGCTTCCCATATAAGCTTTACCGCTCTTCCCAGGGATAGGGGTCAGCGTTAGCTCATTATCACCCAAGTCCATTTCTTTCCTCCGTATAAAGTTTCCTTACTATTCTACTAGTTTTTGGTCTATTCGTCAACCAATCTTTTTAGTTGGTAAGGCAAATAAAACAATTGTAGGAAGAGACTAGCCCCTACAAGAGCCAACAAGGCTATTTTCTCTTGAAAAACCACTGCTCCGACCAGCAATTCCAGCGAGAGAACTGCACTTCCCACACCAAGCACAATCTGTTTCAATCCTTTCTCTTTCTCCCCTCTTTCTAGTGGAAAGAGCTGGGTCAAGTATTGGTAATCAAAGGCGTGATAAAGGGCTAGCAACTGGAAGATCAAGAGGTAGTTAAATAGAACCACTACTGCCGCCGCAATCCAAGCTTGCTCGATAAAAATTAAAGCCAATAAAGAGAGAAAGAGAAGACGGAGACTAAGGGCAAATAAGTCCCCATTTCGCAAATACGAACGCAGGTAGAGATTCTGCCAAATCTTTCCGGGCACCTTCTGAACGGCCTTTAGGATAAAGTCCAGATAAGCACGACGTTTGACGCTGTTGGAAATTCCCTTAACTTGGGTAAAGAGAGCAAAGAAACGGAGCAAAACTTGCTTGCGTTTGCTTTCTTGGGCAATGACATAATCCCAGTCAACCCCATTTACAGTAAAAAATTTACTGGCTTTTTGACGAAAGAGGAGATATTTCCCAGCTCCCAATAAAAGCACATAGATGAAAAAAACTGGCAAGCCATAGCCCATGGCTAAAAACAAGGGCGCAAATAAAAGCAAGAAAAGGGTTTGGACAAAGAGCCAAAAGACCAGTGAGCGCATCGTCTGCCCTTTGAGGTGAGACTTAACCTCCTCTTCACTGACCAAAAGAAAGAGCTTATCTGGTGCTTCCATGTAGGTTGCGATTCCTCCCCAAGCCAAAAGCAAGGTAGATACTATTACTAAAAACAAAAGGATAGGCCAATGATTTTCAGGAAAATCTTGCAAGAGTTGACTGTACTGGAAGGCTAGAAAGCCCAGCAGGACAAGCAGGAACAAGACAAAGTGGTCATTGAGAACATAACGCAGATAACCGACACACTCCTTACGAAAAGCCTGCTTTCTCTTTAAAAACAAGTCTTTCATAGCTCCTCCTCTTTGGTCAGAGCCAAGTAAATATCATTCAAACTCGCTTCAGGCATGTCAAAGGCTTCACGGAGTTGCTGGAGGTTCCCCTGAGCCCGCACCTCTCCCTTACGGAGAATGACAAAGGCATCACACATCTTTTCTGCTGAGTCTAGCACGTGGGTACTCATGAGAATGGACTTGCCTTTTTTCTTTTCTACTTCTAGAAGCTGAATCAAGTCAGAAATAGCCAGCGGATCGAGCCCAAGAAAAGGTTCATCAACGATGAAAAGACTCGGATCTACGACAAAAGAACAGATAATCATGACCTTCTGCTTCATTCCTTTGGAAAAATGCACAGGAAACCAATCTAATTTTTGATCCAAACGAAACATTTTTAACAAAGATTCTACTCGCTCAAAAGCCGCTTTTTGCTCAATACCATAAGCCATGGCAACCGTCTCGATATGCTCTCTAAGAGTCAATTCCTCATACAAGCTAGGCGTTTCTGGGATGTAGCCAATCTGCTTGCGGTAGCTAGTCGCATCTTCTCGCAGGGTTAAACCATTAATCTTGATTTCCCCACTATAAGGTGTCAGAAGACCGATAATTTCATTGATTGTCGTTGATTTCCCAGCACCATTGAGACCAATCAAACCGACCAACTGCCCACTTTCAACTGTAAAGGACACATCTTTCAAGACAGGAACGTGAACATAGCCTCCTGTCAGGTTTTTAATTTCTAACATATTTTCTCCGAATCTGGTATAATGTAGCTATATTATATCAAAATTCAATACAGTAGAGGTGGATTTTATGTCAGATTGCATTTTTTGTAAGATTATCGCAGGGGAGATTCCTGCTTCAAAAGTATACGAAGATGAGCAAGTTCTTGCCTTTCTTGATATCTCTCAAGTAACACCTGGACACACCCTCATTGTACCAAAAGAGCACTATCGCAATCTTTTAGAAATGGATGCTGCGAGTGCCAGCCAACTCTTCGCCCAAGTGCCAACAGTGGCTCAAAAAGTCATGAAGGCTACCAAGGCTGTCGGCATGAATATCATTGCTAACTGCGAGGAAGTTGCTGGTCAAACAGTCTTTCATACTCACGTGCATCTCGTACCTCGCTACGGTGCAGAAGATGACCTCAAGATTGACTTTATCGCCCACGAACCTGACTTTGACAAACTTGCCCAAGTCTCTGAAACCATTAAAAACGCTTAAGGAGATGCCATGAAACTATCAAATCTACTGCTATTCGCAGGAGCTGCAGCTGGAAGTTATTTTGTCGTGAAAAATCGCCAAGCCATTCAGGATGAAGTGCTAGATACAACTGACCGCGTCGAAGCTATCAAGGATGATTTGGATATCATCCAAAACAGCCTACAAATCATCGACCAACAAAAAGCCCTTATCAAGGAATACCAAAAAGACTTGACCTACAAGTTCAAAGTCTTAGAAAAAGATTTCCAAACCAGAATGGCGGTCCTTCAAGAAGAAAAACAAGAATAAGAAAGCCTCCAACTTTCCTTAAACTCTTTTTTGGATACTAGGTTTGAACAGAAAAAGGAGGCAATGAAAGTGAAACAGTTTTTAAAAGTTCTAGCGAAGGTCATCGCAATCCCTTGTGGCTGTCTCTGCCTGCTTGCAGCCCTAGCATTTCTACTACTTATGAATCTTTTCAAGGCCTCCCCGAGTGACATCCAAAAAGGGAATGACGACTTAAAACAAATCTTTATCTCTCTTGACATGCCTCCTGAGAAAGTCGAATCGGATGGACACTATCAATACGAGGGTGGAGGTTTAAATTTTTATGTTACTTTCCCAGATGAGGTCATCAATAGCCACCCCGTCCTAAAAGAAAGTCCAAAACTCACCAAAAACCGACTCGAAATCTATGTCCTACAGGCGGGAGATATCTCTTACTATAAAGTAGGAGACAACTTGTTCAATCATGGCTTATTCCAATTTTTAGAGGAGGAAAGTGAAAAGTATTTCCAAGAAAAAGGAAAGAAATTTAACCCTAATTACTCACTTCTCTTTTGGAATGATCAGGAAAGTTTTAAAAAGGGAATTTCATTCTATGAAAAAGCTTTGACTTTGGTGGATATTCAGGATAATTCGGCGATCAAACATATCGATACTGTCACTGTGAAACCTGGTAAAGAAGCGGAACTTAAGCAACTCATTCAGGAGATGGATGAGACTGGCTTGCTCACTCAAAAGTATAAATAGTAGACTAGCTGGAGAATGATTTCTCGATGCTAAATTTCCCAAGATTATACAAAAAAGAGCCCGCCGGCTCTTTTTACTTTATTCTCCTTCAAAGGCATCTTTTATATGGTCAAAGAAGCCTTTTTTCTTTGGATTGACTTTCAAGTCGCCTGCAGCAGCGAACTCTTTAAGTGCTGCTTTTTGGCGGTCGTTCAAACCTGTCGGAGTCACAACATTGACAGTAACGTATTGGTCACCAACAGCACCGCCACGAAGGCTCGGTGCTCCCTTGCCACGTAGACGGAATTTCTTGCCAGTCTGAGTTCCCTCTGGGATGACCAATTCAACATCTCCATGCACGGTTGGAATTTCCACAGTATCACCAAGGGCTGCTTGGACAAAATTGAGGTTCAGATTGTAGAAGATAGTCGTTCCTTCACGTTCAAACTTATCGCTTGCTTCTACAGAAACCACTACATACAAGTCTCCGTAAGGTCCACCGTTAAAGCCTGCTTCACCTTGACCCGCGAGACGGATTTGTTGGCCTGTTTCCACACCAGCAGGGATTTTTACATGTACGCTATGAGCCTGTTTTTCATGACCTGTTCCATGACAAGTTGTACATGGATCTTTGATTTCTTTTCCGCGACCATGACAGACATCACAGGTTACTTGGCGACGCATCATACCAAGCGGAGTCTGCGTATCGACGTTAATAACACCAGCGCCATGACAGCGTCCACAAGTGACTGGACTTGTCCCTGGTTTAGCACCAGATCCATTACATGTACGACAGCTGGCTTCACGATTGTATTTAACTTCCTTTTCTGTTCCGAAGATAGCTTCTTCAAAGGTCAAGTTCACACGATACTGGAGGTCATCCCCTTGACGAGGAGCGTTTGGATTGCGCGAAGCTCCGCCTCCCCCGAAAAAACTTGAGAAGATATCTTCAAAACCACCGAAGCCACTTGCTCCGTCAAAGCCGCCAAAACCGCCAGCACCACCAAAGCCACCATTGGCACCCGCAGCACCATATTGGTCGTAGGCTGCACGTTTTTGGTCATCACTCAAAGTCTCATAGGCTTCTTGAACTTCCTTGTACTTTTCCTCAGCACCAGGCTCCTTGTTGATATCTGGGTGGTATTTTTTCGAAAGCTTACGATAAGCCTTTTTGATCTCGTCTGCCGAAGCGTTTTTTGACACCCCCAGACGATCATAAAATTCAGTATTGTTCATACAAGATACTAAGAGCGAACAGAAAGCGACTGAAATTTAGGAAACCGACAAGAAATCCTGATTTCTTAGGAGGTTTATCTAATTTCCAAGCTTTCCGCTCGAGTTCAATTACGAACACCCTTATTCCTTTCTGTTAATATTGCGGAATGAAACCACGATTTAGGTCGGATTCAATTCCTTTCTTTTATATTGATAAGACAAATCCCAAACAAATTAGGTTTCATCCCTTTTTATCGAAAAACAGAGGCTGGGTTGCAACCTCTGGATTTCTTTTTATCATGACGACATTCAAGTTTTAAAAATTAAACTAGTAATGCTTAACTGAGTTTCGGCTAAAAACTTCGGAAAAAAGATAAGCCATCTTTTGTGCATCGCACAAGGCGATGGCTTCCTATTTTTCTTTCGTTTTCTTAACGCCTCAACATCTTACCGAATTGAGCACTCCCTAACCTCTTAGTGAAAAAGACAAATCTTCCTAGAAACTAAAGTTTCTGCGTCAGATTTCCTATTTTCACTGTGAGGTTTTAACGGGCTTTGCATCTTACTTTTCTGTAAACTCTCCGTCTACGACGTCATCGCCTGCGTTTCCTGTTGCTTGTGCGCCTTCTGCTCCTGCTTGAGCTTGTTGGGCTGCCGCGGCTTGTTCGTAGAGTTTAACAGCAAGGCCTTGAGCTTTTTCGTTCAACGCTTCGAGTTTTGCTTTCATTTCGTCCAAGTTGTTGTCTTCTTGGGCTTTCTTAAGCTCATCAAGAGCAGCTTGAGCAGCGTCTCGTTCTGCGTCAAAGCCTTTTCCTTCAGTTTCCTTGATTGTCTTTTCAGTCGCAAAGATTGCTTGGTCTACTTCGTTACGAAGGTCAACTTCTTCCTTACGTTTCTTATCTGCCTCAGCATTTGCTTCTGCATCTTTCATCATGCGGTCGATTTCTTCATCAGTCAAACCAGAGTTAGATTGGATGACAATAGTTTGTTCTTTTTGAGTTCCAAGGTCTTTGGCCTTAACAGATACGATACCGTTCTTGTCGATATCAAATGTTACTTCGATTTGAGGGATTCCACGAGGTGCAGCTGGGATATCTGTCAATTGGAAACGTCCAAGAGTCTTGTTATCTGCTGCCATTGGGCGTTCACCTTGAAGAACGTGGATATCAACGGCCGGTTGGTTGTCTGCCGCAGTTGAGAAGACTTGTGATTTAGATGTTGGAATAGTAGTGTTGCGATCGATAAGTTTTGTGAAGACGCCACCCATTGTTTCGATACCAAGTGACAATGGTGTTACGTCAAGAAGGACAACGTCTTTAACATCACCAGTGATCACACCACCTTGGATAGCAGCACCCATGGCAACCACTTCGTCAGGGTTCACTGATTTGTTTGGTTCTTTACCAGTTTCAGCCTTAACAGCTTCTACAACGGCTGGGATACGAGTTGAACCACCAACAAGGATAACTTCGTCGATTTCTGACAAGCTAAGTCCAGCATCTGACAATGCTTGACGAACTGGAACTTTTGTACGTTCTACAAGGTCACGAGTCAAATCGTCAAATTTCGCACGAGTCAAAGTCATTTCCAAGTGAAGAGGTCCAGCTTCACCAGCAGTGATGAATGGCAAGCTGATTTGAGTTGAAGTTACACCAGAAAGATCTTTCTTCGCTTTTTCAGCTGCATCTTTCAAACGTTGCATTGCCATCTTGTCAGTAGACAAGTCAATACCGTTTTCTTTCTTGAATTCTGCTACCAAGTGATCGATGATTTTTTGGTCAAAGTCGTCACCACCGAGTTTGTTGTCCCCTGCAGTTGACAATACGTCGAAGACACCGTCACCCAATTCAAGGATAGATACGTCGAATGTACCACCACCAAGGTCGAATACCAAGATTTTTTCTTCTTTGTCAGTCTTGTCCAAACCATAAGCAAGGGCTGCTGCAGTTGGTTCGTTGACGATACGTTCTACTTCAAGACCAGCGATTTTACCAGCGTCTTTTGTGGCTTGACGTTGCGCATCGTTGAAGTATGCAGGAACTGTGATAACTGCTTTAGTTACTTTTTCACCAAGATAGTCTTCCGCATAACCTTTCAAGTATTGAAGAATCATAGCTGAGATTTCTTGTGGAGTGTATTCTTTTCCATTAGCAGAAACTTTTTCAGAAGTTCCCATCTTAGATTTGATAGAGATAACTGTATCTGGATTTGTTACTGCTTGGCGTTTTGCAGCGTCACCAACAATGATTTCACCATTTTTAAATGATACTACAGATGGAGTTGTGCGGTTTCCTTCTGGGTTTGCGATGATTTTGCTTTCAGTTCCTTCAAGAACTGCAACTGCTGAGTTTGTTGTACCTAAGTCAATACCGATAATTTTAGACATGTGTTTTTCTCCTTAAATTTTAATTCGAATTTTGATTTTTTGATATTCCCCTTAAGTGGTGGGGACGTGAGCAACTCCCTACGGGATTTCATCACTTATTTTTGAGCCTATTGTCTCAAAAATCCCCTGTTTCAGTAGCAAAAGCTACTGAAACTTTCACCACGGCGGGAAATATCTTCCTTGCAAGCCTCCGGCTTGCTTTTTATCTTTCTTCATAGTTTATTGTCGTTTCGGACAAGTTTCCTATTATGTTACGACACGAGGAGTCGAAATTGATTTTATTTCGACAACGAGTTAGTAAGGAGGCTAGGCAAACGCCATAGCGATTGCCGTTTTCTGACGAGTTGCTTCAGCAACCGTCAGAATTGCCTAATCGAACACGCCCTAAGCTCTGGGTAAAAAAGATAGATTTTCTTGTGTTCATCGAACACTTCGTCAATCTCCTATTTTTACTGTGAGCTTTTTACGGGCTTTGTATCTTAGTTATACACTACCACCATGGCTGGGCGGAGGATGCGGTCATGGAGTTTGTAGCCTTTTTGGAAGACCTGCGCGATGGTGTCTGCTGGGTGTTCATCGTCTGCTGGGAGAGTTTGGATGGCCATGTGATAGTTATGGTCAAATTCGCTGTCAGCTGCGATTTCTTCGATTCCTTCTTCTTTCAAAGCGTGAATCAAACTCTCTTGCACCATCTCCAATCCTTTTTTGACATCGTCTGTCAAACCTTCAACTGCTAGTGCACGTTCTAAGTTGTCAAGCGATGGTAAGATTGCTTTTGCCAAGTCTTGGCTACGATAACGTTGCAAGTTTTGACGTTCTTCATTGGCTCGACGTTGAATATTTTGCATTTCTGCATGAGCGCGAAGGTATTTATTTTCAAACTCATCTGCACGTTCATTTGCCAAGTCCAACTCAGACTTCTCAGGAGTTGTCTCTTCTACTGTTTCAACAACTTCCTCTTCTTTCATTTCTTCATTTTTTTTATCTTGGGCCATTTTCGCCTCCTTTAATGATTTCAAAATTAATTTACTTCGTAATGATTACTGCTGAGGTAGCGGTAAAAATCTGTCAACTTCATGGTCAAAACACGATTGACCACATTGACTTGGTTGACCAATTGCTGGTAATCCAGATTGACCGGACCGATAATCGCCAAAATTCCAAAACCACGATAAGGGATGAGGAATTTACTGCTAATCACTGCTAGATCAGCTAGACAAGACTCTTGACTGTCCGCAACACGCACATTTTGCATCTGATCTTCATGCAGACCCTCACGAATCTCTAGAGCCACCTTTTGCGGTTGGTCAAAGAACTGATAGGCTGCTAGATTGGCAAAATTCAAGAGATTGACCTTGCCCGACACTACAATGTTTTCGTTGAACATTTCCTTAAAGATGTGTTCAAAGAGATCCATGACATTGTCCGTTGTTGTAAAGTAACGCTGGATAATCTGCGGAATCTCTGTCCGAATCTTGTAGTGAATATCCAGAACAGTATGACCGAGGAAACGTTCCTGAATGATGCTCTTCAGTTTCAGCAAATCTTCCTGCAAGAAGTTCCTTGGAATCAGAAATTGGCTGGTAACCGTTCGCGACTCGTCTAGGGTAAATACTGCCAAGGCTGTATGTTGTCCCAAAACAACGATATCAAAGGCTGTCAACCGTTGCCTGCTCGGTTCAACATCCAGTGCTACTACCGTACAGCCGCTCAAGTCTGTCAGTAGATTAGCAGCCTCTTGCAGAATATCCTCCAATTTGAAGAACTCCTGATCAAAGGCTTTGACAATCTCATAGACCTCATTTTCAGCCAGTCGGTCAAAATCCAGCGAGTGTTTTACATAGTACTGAAAACCAGCAACACTTGGCATCCGACCGCTTGAAGTATGAGCCTTCTCAAGCAACCCTTTCTTTTCTAGAGCCGCCATGTCATTACGAATGGTAGCACTGCTAGAGTTGATAGACTCTTGCAAGGCTTTGGATCCGACAGGTTCGTGCGTTTTGGTAAAGATGTCAATAATCAGATTTAAAATATCCTGCTGACGCTCTGTAACCATCTCATCACTCCTCTCTGTCTGACCAATTAGCACTCTATGTGTTCAAGTGCTAACTTATGATTCTATTATACACCCTTGAAAAAGAATGTCAAGGCAAAAACTCAAAAAATTAGCACTCTTTTGCCAAGAGTGCTAAAAATCAGTCTGAAGACCTAGAATATCACTTCTCATATACTTGGTATTTCCTTTTAAGCCTGAAAAAAACCATAGATTAGATAAGAAATCAGAAAAGCATATAAAACAAAAATAATAAAGAAAGATTGATACAAATCTTCTCGAAATAGACTCATGCAAACAACAAGACCAGCCGAGAAAGCAGCTGTACAGGAACGGAGTCTAGACCGCATAGCTTCCCATCCAAGACCCTTACTCATATAGACTTGATCCGCTGAAAGTATATCAGAAGTTGGTTTACGAAGAATCGAACAAGAACCTCTTTCTATCAATTCCCAACCGCTATTTTGAAAATCTTGCAGTTCATGCTGATACTTTTTAAGAAATCTAGAATCATAGATACGGTAGATGACATCGTCTGGTTGACATTGATCAAAATAGAAAAATCCAAAACGACTCGTTCTATATCTCCAGCCTTTCAAGTGCATCTCGTACAAATACTCTTCTTCCTTGTCCAAATCAACTATTGTAAAAATCCGAAATTGTACCTTGCTATTCATTATCTTACCTCCAAATCAGAAAACAAATATGGTTTTATTTATCAGATAATTCTTTCCATTTTTGAAACAATTTCCAAAAAATATAAGAAATCTGAATCGTATGAACTACCAATAAAACACCATCTATTATAACAATCAAAAACATTTCCCAACTGAAAGAACTACCTCCAGTGACAAACTTTGAGAAAACCGGTAGTAGAGCTAAAAAGAGAAGTAAAATAGGAAGCATCCGCATTGTTAAAATCCGTTTGACCATAGCTAACTTCCCGGCCGCGTCATTATAAATTTCAAACTCGGCATCCGACTCAATTCCAGAATGAAGTTTTCTAAAGTAGGAAAAACCATTAAAGTCTGTAATATGCTCCCAGCCACAGTCTTTAAAAAATTGTAAATAAGAGGCTCTCTCTGATTTTTTCATGGGATAAAAGTCCAACTGATAAGACACCTGCTCTGGTTGGCACTTTTCAAAAGTATACTTAACCGCAACTACTAAGTTAGAGTAGGTTACTTCCTTGAGTTTCCAGCCCTCAGCATGCATTTTTCTAAGATATAAAACCTCTCTATCATAATCCGCAATGGTAGCAATTCTATAAACAACCTTCTTTTCCATCATCCTTCCTCCAGACTGTTTCTATAGAGCCGTTCGATTCGTTTCAATTCTATCTCCAAAACCTTTCGTCCCAAGTCTGTGATCTGATAGATTTTACGCTTCTCCTCTTCTTGGACAAAGGAAATCAAGCCATCCTTTTCCATTTTTGACAAGGTTCCATACATAGTTCCAGGACTGATCGAAACTTGCGAATCTGTCATCTCCTTGACCTTTTGTGTGATACCATATCCATGGTTCTCCTTCTGTAGACAAAACAAGATATAAAATCCTGTTTCCGTCATCGGAAGATAAACTCGACGAATCTTATCCGTTAATTCCATTTAACCACACCTCCTATTTAATTCGATATATCGCACTTCGTTATATAAACTATATTACATCTCGATATAAAATGCAAGAAAAAGAGAGAACGATTTCTCGTCCTCTCTTCTTAGACTCAGGAATTAAGAATTCACTTTCTTATTTACTAAGAATGGCTTAGTCTTTCTTACGAAGGATAAAAGCTGCTAGGCTTGCAAAGGCAAGACCGATGATTGAAAGAAGACCAGATACTGCTGAACCTGTGTTTGGCAACAAGTTCTGATTTTGACTACTTCTTTCTTCTGGTTGACTATTATTTCCAGAATCTTTAACTGGGGCCGGAGTGAATTCCCATGTGCCTACGAAGTGTACGTCCGCTCCATTAATAGTTTCAGAAGTCTTATCGTAGGACTTAAAGCTCCATGTACCTTCTGTTGTCTTCACTTCTGTTTGATTTGGTTGCGTTGGCGTTGCTTGACTGCCATCTTTCAAGTTTGTTTGGTCTGATGGAAGCAAGGCTTTCACTTCTTGTGGAAGTTCTTTACCTGGAGTTCCGCTGACAAACTCGTGAACTGCTTTATGAGTCACTGTTGGAACTGGGCTTGCTGTAAATTCCCATGTACCTACAAACTTAACATCTGAACCGTTGACAGTCTCTGAAGTCTTGTCATAGGACTTGAAGCTCCAGGTGCCTTCTGCGGTCTTCACTTCTGTTTGATTTGGTTGAGTTGGTGTTACTTGGCTGCCATCTTTCAAGTTTGTTTGGTCTGCTGGAAGAAGGGCCTTCACTTCCTGTGGAAGTTCTTTACCAGGGGTTCCACTGATAAACTCATGAACCGCTTTATGAGTCACTGTTGGCGCTGGGGTGAATTCCCATGTGCCTACAAACTTAACATCTGATCCGTTAATTGTTTCCGATGTCTTGTCGTAGGACTTGAAGCTCCATGTACCTTCCGCGGTCTTCACTTCTGTTTGACTTGGTTGCGTTGGCGTTGCTTGACTGCCATCTTTCAAGTTTGTTTGGTCTGCTGGAAGCAAGGCTTTCACTTCTTGTGGAAGCTCTTTACCCGGAGTTCCGCTGACAAACTCGTGAACCGCTTTATGAGTCACTGTTGGAACTGGGCTTGCTGTAAATTCCCATGTACCTACAAACTTAACATCTGAACCGTTGACAGTCTCTGAAGTCTTGTCATAGGACTTGAAGCTCCAGGTGCCTTCTGCGGTCTTAACTTCTGTTTGACTTGGTTGAGTCGGAGTCGCTTGACTACCGTCTTTCAAGTCTGTTTGGTCTGACGGAAGTAAGGATTTCACTTCTTGCGGAAGTTCTTTTCCTGGCGTTCCACTTACAAACTCATGTGTTGCCTTGTAAGTTGGAGCTGGGGTGAATTCCCAAGTACCGATAAAGTGGGCATCCGCTCCATTGATGGTTTCTGATGCCTTGTCATAGGACTTGAAGCTCCAGGTGCCTTCTGCTGTCTTAACCTCTGTTTGACTTGGTTGCGTTGGAGTCGCTTGACTTCCATCTTTTAGATCTGTTTGATCTGATGGAAGCAAGGCTTTTACTTCTTGTGGAAGCTCTTTTCCTGGCGTTCCACTGACAAACTCGTGTGTCGCCTTATAGGTTGGCGCTGGAGTGAATTCCCATGTTCCTACGAAATGTGCGTCTGCTCCATTGATGGTTTCGGATGCTTTGTCATAGGACTTGAAGCTCCATGTGCCTTCTGCTGTCTTAACTTCTGTTTGACTTGGTTGTGTTGGAGTTGCTTGGCTGCCATCTTTCAAGTCTGTTTGGTCTGCTGGAAGTAGGGTTTTCACTTCTTGTGGAAGCTCTTTACCTGGAGTTCCGCTGACAAACTCGTGAGTTGCCTTATAGGTTGGCGCTGGAGTGAATTCCCATGTTCCTACGAAATGTGCATCTGATCCATTGATGGTTTCGGATGCTTTGTCATAGGACTTGAAGCTCCAGGTACCTTCTGCTGTTTTCACTTCTGTTTGACTTGGTTGCGTTGGCGTTGCTTGACTGCCATCTTTCAAGTCTGTTTGGTCTGCTGGAAGCAAGACTTTAACTTCTTGTGGAAGTTCTTTACCTGGAGTTCCGCTGACAAACTCGTGAGTTGCCTTATAGGTTGGCGCTGGGGTGAATTCCCAAGTGCCTACGAAGTGTGCGTCTGCTCCATTGATGGTTGCAGATGTCTTGTCATAGGACTTGAAGCTCCAAGTACCTTCCGTTGTCTCAACTTCCGTTTGACTTGGTTGTGTTGGCGTTACTTGACTGCCATTAGGTAAATTCTTTTCTGTTGCTGGAAGCAAGTCTTTCACTTCTTGTGGCAACTCTTTACCTGGAGTTCCACTGACAAATTCATGGTGTTTTTCGTAAAGAAGAGCAGTGCTCACCTGATTAGAAGGAGCTGATAAGTTATCAACATGCAAGGTTACAGTGTTGTTAATTTTTTCAGGTCTCTTTTCTTCCACTGTTTTGTTTGTAACTGTTTTATAAGTGATAATAATCTCAGCGACAGAATTTGATTTTATGTACTCAGGTGTCATTTTAACAGTAACTGTTTGACCTGACTTCTCAATCGCATAGTCACGTCCTTCTTGCAGAGTCACTCCACCTGATTCAACTTTAAGTTCTTTATAGTCCAAGCGATCATCAAAATTTTGAACCATTTCAATAGATGATGGAGCTGCTAAAAGATCTTTACCTGGAACCGGAACTTTAAAAGTAGCCTTATAAGTTACATCCTGCCCCTCTTTAGCTGGAATCTCAGTTGGTTCCACCTCTAGAACTGGACTTGGGTCAATCTTTTCAACATACAGTCCAAACACCGCCGAACAGGTTTCCGTAGATGAATAACCGAAATTCAAACTGTTACTATTTGAACGAAGCGCTAAACCGGAAACATTGTTTTCATAGTAACTACCTCCCGTTATTTGAGTGGCAATCCATGAAGTACGGTCACTTGCTTCTTCCTGTTGCAAGACATTGGCATTATTCATTAATCGAAGGTTCACATCATTATTATAGTTTTTTACATAGAAGGTTTCCTTCAAATTGTTTGCATCAATTGCATCAATATCTGTTGGTTTCATGACCAATTTCAAGTCTGTTTCTGTTCCATCAGCATAGCGAATTTCGGCTGTAACATCAGCATCAATCCAAAACGCTTTATTCATGATGTAGTCATGATTCGCATCCACATAAGGAACATTCCCAATTTCAAAAGCACTACTTTCCCATAATTCAGAAATTGAGAAAAATTCGACAGTAGATTTTTGAGCACTATTCATTTCAGACTCTGCTTGAGCAGTATTTAGATAGTGAAGAGTGACCTTATTAAATTTTAAATAAGCATCTACTTGCTTTCCGTGAACGTTACCAATATTTGTGAATTTTAGAGATAAAGGATTCTCAAAAACTTGATCTTGTTTTTTACTTTTATCTACTTTGAGAGTAAAGTTTTCCATCTTACCTGGATAAGCACCCCCACTTAGATATTCATAATGGGGATTCGATAGATGAAACTGATCAACAGACTGTGATTTAGATAAAACACTAGCATTGTTAATATTTAAATTAAACTTACGAATATCCAAGGTAGAGATATCCGTTCCATTTTTAATCTCTTCTAATGCAGCATAAGACTGAACCGGAAGAAGAAAAATAGAAAAAAGTAAAACGACTAGGCCGATATAAGCCTTTGTTTTTCTACTAAAATTAGTAGAAAACGGCACTTTCATGCCTCTTCTCCATTTCATAATTAACCTCCAAACTAAAAATGATTTATATACAATCATTTTAAAAAGAAATGTTCATCTCATTCTAACACAAAAAGGGGGCAATTAAAAGTAGATTATAGATAAAAATTTATTATTTTGTATTAGTATACTATCATCGTTTACAATATATCAACTTACATTTTTAATATACTATGAAAAATATACTATGAAACTTTAAAATGAAACTTTTCGGTTTATTCATAAAAATAACTTTTTTCTGCTAATCACTATACGATATCTCAGCCTTCACCCAAATAAAAAAGAACTCAAGAAAAATCTTGAATTCTTTTAAAAATTAAGCCTGTAAGAACTTTCAGATGAAAGTTTATTAGTCCTTCTTACGAACGACAAAGCCTACTAGACCGGCGATAAATAA
The DNA here is from genome assembly GCF_001578935.1 of Streptococcus oralis. GTDB lineage: Bacteria > Bacillota > Bacilli > Lactobacillales > Streptococcaceae > Streptococcus > Streptococcus oralis_R. Next base: position 45,995 of record NZ_KQ969522.1, read on the forward strand.
ACCAATCATTGAAAGAAGACTGGTAGAAGCTGTACCTGTGCTTGGTAGAACTTTCTTATCTTGGCTTGCAGTTTCTTCTTTCTTAGTGCTTTCAGCTTGGTTCCCTGTTGTTGCAGTATCATTCTTATTACCGTTGGTTGTTGTAGAAGTTACTTTCTTAGTTCCAACTTCGACAACTTCGTCTACTGCTGGAGTAGTGATTATGTTTGATTTCTCAACTCGACCTGTTTCAACGCCATCTGTGTAAGTGACAGTTTCAACAATCGTACGAACACCCTTCTTACCAGCTGTCTTCACTTGACGACTTCCTTCTGGAAGGTCAGCATTTGGTACTTCCTTAGTTTGGAAGGCAACATCTTCTGTCTTCGTTTCTTCCTTAGTCGTTACAACTGGGGCTACTACTTTCTTAGTTCCAACTTCGACAACTTCGTCTACTGCTGGAGTAGTGATTGTGTTTGATTTCTCAACGCGACCTGTTTCAACGCCATCTGTGTAAGTGACAGTTTCAACAATCGTACGAACACCCTTCTTACCAGCTGTCTTCACTTGACGACTTCCTTCTGGAAGATCTGGATTTGTTACTTCCTTAGTTTGGAAAGCAACTTCTTCTGACTTGGTCTCTTCCTTAGTCGTTACAACTGGGTCTACTACTTTCTTAGTTCCAACTTCGACAACTTCGTCTACTGCTGGAGTAGTGATTGTGTTTGATTTCTCAACGCGACCTGTTTCAACGCCGTCTGTGTAAGTCACTGTTTCAACAATGGTACGAACACCTTTTTGCCCAGCTGTTTTCACTCGGCGAACACCTTCAGCTAAGAGTGCATTTTCAACCTCACGAGTCTGGAAGGCGACTTCTTCAGTTTTGGTTACTTCTTTAGTGGTTACAACAGCTTTCCCACCGGTGTAAGTAATCTTGTTTTTTGCTGCTTTCTTAGTCTTGCGTGAAACTTCTTTACGAGATTTTTCAACACCATCCACTTTTGTCACTTCATAAGTGACTTCATCGATACCTTCTTCACCTTCTTCAACATGTGTTTGACCTTTATCCAGTGCTGGGTCTACTTTCGTTTCTTCTTTGAAAGCAACTTTCTCCTCTACAGTCACTGTTTCTTTGGTTTCTACACCTATTTTCTTAGTTCCAACTTCGATGATTTCTTCTACTGGTTCTTTAATTACCGTTTGGCTCTTTCTATCACGTTTTTTCTCAACGCCATTTACCAAAGTAACATCCCAAACAACTTTCTTCTGACCTTTTTCTCCCGCTTGTTTTACCTTTCGAGTACCTTCGGCAAGGTCTGCATTGTTTTCTGTGCGAGATGGGTAAGGAATCTCCTCAGTAGTTGTGACTTCTTGATGTTCTTCTTTTAAATCTCCCCCTGAGAGAAGCGCCTCAGCCTTGGCTTTCAACTCATTGTAACGAGCTTCAAGTGCCGCAAAACTTTTTTGACCTTCTGGACTCTTCATTGCCTTCTTTGCAGTCTCAAAAAAATTCTTTGCTTCTTCTACATCACCCTCTAGGAGTTCTTTATTCTCCTCTTCTGGATTATCTGTATAATCTTTAATCGAAGATTCTATATTATTGAGCATTCTTTTGAACGTATTTGCAATGTTTCGCTCTTGTCCGTCTGGAATTTCTTCATCTTCTGCCGGAGTCTCTTCTGCATGCACTGTTGGAATTCGATACAAGCCAGGAGCTACATGATAAGTTGCTACTCCAAGAGCATTTAAAGCAAGTATAGAAATCCCTAACTTTAATAATTTTTTTCTACTCATTATTTTTTCCCTTAACACTTTCAATATACAGTAAGGAGAAGAGTAAATTTTTCTACTCTCCTCTTACTACATGGTACTAACGTTCAGCTTTACGTTTCCAAACCAGAAGTCCTGCAAGTCCTGCAGCAAGAGCTGCAAATACTTCAAGAACTGTAGAAACTTCAGAACCTGTATTTGGCAATGTTTTACCTGGTTCTGTTGGTTTTTTCGGAATATCCCCCTCTGCTGGTGGGATATTTGGAGCTGGTGGCGTTACCGGAACCGGTGGTGTCACCACAACCTTGTTGGTAGTTTTTGATTTATCGTTAAAGCTTACTTTTGCCGTATTTGGTACACCTGTCGCGAATTGTGCAAAATCTGTTCCTTCTCTGAAGTTTGTATAAAGAACGAGAGTTACTTTACTTCCCTTCAAGGCTTCAAGAACATCCTTATCGCTGATTTCAAGAGTTACAATGTTTTGAGCTTCATCGTAAGTAACAGTGGCAATTGCTTCCAACTCTTTACCTACTAATTCACTACGATCATTTGAAACCTTACTCAATTTATCAATAGCTGCTTGAAGCTTAGTTTGAGCTTCTTTCAGGTTCTTGATTTCATTTTCAAGTTTCTCTTGTTGTTGTTTCTTATCAGCTGGCGCTAATTCTGCTTCTTTCTCCGCTGGTGCTTGAAGCTTAGCCAAGTTTTCTTCAGCTGCTTTCAACTCTGCCTCTAGGCTTGCAAGATTTTGACTTGTTTCGGTGTCAGCAGGTTTCTTATCTTCTGTTGCAGAAGAATCAGATGTAGCTTGAGTTGCCGGCGTTTCCGCTTCAGCTGGTTTAGCTGGTTGCGCTGCCTTAGCTGCTTCCAACTTCGCTTTCAATTCAGCCACTTTAGCTTCCGCCGCTTTTAGGTCTTCCTTCTTGTTATTCTCTGTTGAGGTCTCATCAGTTGACTTACCTGTCAAAGCTTTCAGTTCCTTCTCTGCCTGTTCAACTTGGGCTTGAAGAGCTGCTTTGAGCTTGTCAAACTGAGCATTTTCAACTTTAAGAGCGATGCGGTCTTTATTGACTTTCAAAACTGAATGGATTTCATCACTGATCGTGAAGTTCGTCAAATCTGTCTTGACAAGACGACCATATTGATCTTTCTTGGCATTTCCATTTTCATCCACTGGATCCGTTGGAACCGGAGTAGTGATATCGAAGCGGAAAGTATCTGTTGCATTTGGCAAGTTATATGAAGTCCCTGGTGTTGATCCATTTTCTGGCCCAACTGTCTTAGCAGGTTCACCTGGCGTCGGATCTGTTGGTTTTTCTGGGTCACGTGGTTTCACCGTTACCGGTTTTGATTCCTTGCTACCAGATTGACCATTGGCATCCTTGAAGTTGACAGTTGCTTTGTTTGGTACCAATTGGTCCTTATAAGCTTTCAAATCGCTATTCGCTTTGAGTTTAGCTGGGATGTACAATTGAATCTCTTTGAAGCCTTTTAGTCGAGCGAAATCTTTCACTTTTACAGTGACAGTATTTCCCTTAACACTTGTTTCAAGAGCTCCATTTGCATCACGACCATCCACATAGGCTACTGGCGTATCAGCGATTGCTAAAACAGATTCAAGAGTATCCGCTACGGTGAACTCTTTGTACTTATCAATATCTTTTGGTAAAGCTGTATTGACATTGTACATGTAAGGTGCATCGTATTCGACATCCAAGTGGTCCAAGGTACGATTGATTTTCTTCGTAATTTCTGGTTCTGGTTCTTTTGGAACGATAACCGGAACTTTATTCGAATCTTTGTGTAGCCCTGGTTTGTGTGGGAACTTCGCATCATAAGAAGCCGTATTTGGAACAGTGAATCCACGATCTGTTAGATATGGAGTCAAATCAGCTCCCGCTTTAATCTTCGCAGTGAAGCTCAATTCAACAGCTTGACCGCCATTGGCTTTCACTTGGTCTTCTGTAAGCGTCAAGGTAATCGTTTGACCTTCTACCTTGATTTGATTTACATCAAGGGCTTGACCATTCAAGCTCGCTTTTACTGAACCTGCATAATCAAGAACAGATTCAAGTGTATCGCTTACACTGAAGGCTGTCGCATCTGTTGGAACACTTGTTTTCACGTTGTAAGTGAAAATTTGGTCACGATCAGCGAGGGTTTCCTCAGCTTTAGTATTCACATCTTTCTTGATTTCTGGCTCGTCTGGTGTTGGAGGTGTTACTGGGACTTCATTCGAATCCTTGTGCACACCTGGTTTGTGTGGGAAGCTTGCGTCGTAAGAAGCCTTATTCGGAATCTGTGTACGGCCGTCTTCCTTCACATATGCAGACAAGTTTACGCCAGCTTTAATCTTCGCGTCGAATGTTAATTCAACTGCTTGACCGCCATTGGCTTTCACTTGGTCTTCTGTAAGGGTCAAGGTAATCATTTGACCTTCTACCTTGATTTGGCTAGCATCAAGAGCTTGACCATTCAATTTAGCACTTGAAGTTCCTGCGAACTCAAGAACATCTTCGATCTTATCGGTTACGCTGAAGGCTGTCGCATCTTGCGCTACACTTGTTTTCACGTTATAGGTGAAGACTTGATCGCGTTTGTCAAGAGTTTCAGCTTCTTTGCCATTCACATCTTTCTTGATCTCTGGCTCTTCTGGTGTTGGAGGCGTTACTGGAACTTCATTCGAATCCTTGTGCACACCTGGTTTGTGTGGGAAGCTTGCGTCGTAAGAAGCCTTATTCGGAATCTGTGTACGGCCGTCTTCCTTCACATATGCAGACAAGTTCACGCCAGCTTTGATCTTCGCGTCGAATGTTAATTCAACTGCTTGACCGCCATTGGCTTTCACTTGGTCTTCTGTAAGCGTCAAGGTAATGGTTTGTCCTTCTACCTTGATTTGGCTAGCATCAAGAGCTTGACCATTCAATTTAGCACTTGAAGTTCCTGCGAATTCAAGAACGTCCACTAGTGTGTCTGTGACTGAGAAGGCTGTCGCATCTTGCGCTACACTTGTTTTCACGTTATAGGTGAAGACTTGATCGCGTTTGTCAAGAGTTTCAGCTTCTTTGCCATTCACATCTTTCTTGATCTCTGGCTCGTCTGGTGTTGGTGGCGTTACTGGAACTTCATTCGAATCCTTGTGCACACCTGGTTTGTGTGGGAAGCTTGCGTCATAAGAAGCCTTATTCGGAATCTGTGTACGACCGTCTTCCTTCACATATGCGGACAAGTTTGCGCCAGCTTTGATCTTGGCGTCGAACGTTAATTCAACTGCTTGACCGCCATTGGCTTTCACTTGGTCTTCTGTAAGCGTCAAGGTAATGGTTTGTCCTTCTACCTTGATTTGGCTAGCATCAAGAGCTTGACCATTCAATTTAGCACTTGAAGTCCCTGCGAACTCAAGAACATCTTCGATCTTATCGGTTACGCTGAAGGCTGTCGCATCTTGCGCTACTGTTGTTTTCACATTATAAGTGAAGACTTCATCACGTTTCGCAAGTGTTGCTTCTGCCTTGCCGTTCACATCTTTCTTGATCTCTGGCTCTTCTGGTGTTGGTGGCGTTACTGGGACTTCGTTAGAGTCTTTGTGCACACCTGGTTTGTGTGGGAAGCTTGCGTCGTAAGAAGCCTTATTTGGAATCTGTGTACGGCCGTCTTCCTTCACATATGCAGACAAGTTTACGCCAGCTTTGATCTTGGCGTCGAATGTTAATTCAACTGCTTGACCGCCATTGGCTTTCACTTGGTCTTCTGTAAGCGTCAAGGTGATGGTTTGACCTTCTACCTTGATTTGGCTAGCATCAAGAGCTTGACCATTCAATTTAGCACTTGAAGTCCCTGCGAACTCAAGAACATCTTCGATCTTATCGGTTACGCTGAAGGCTGTCGCATCTTGCGCTACACTTGTTTTCACATTATAAGTGAAGACTTCATCACGTTTCGCAAGTGTTGCTTCTGCCTTGCCATTCACATCTTTCTTGATCTCTGGCTCTTCTGGTGTTGGTGGCGTTACTGGAACTTCATTTGAATCCTTGTGGTATTTTGGATTATGATCAATATCATAAGAAGCCTTATTCGGAATCTCTGTCTTACCATCTTTATTCACATAAGCTGATAAGTTGGCATTATCTCTAATCTTAGCCTTGAAATTCACTTCAATTGACTTACCGGCATCTGCTTTTACAGAAGCTTCTGTAAAGGCAACTTTGATGACTTGACCAGAAAGTGTCACTGTCGCCTTCGATCCTGCATCCTCACCATCAAGTTTAACAGTAGCTGAAGCATTCTCACCGACAAATTCTAGAACTTCTTTCAACTCGTCTGTCATCTCAAACACAGTTGCGCTGGCAGGCATTGTTGTTTTCAAAGTATAAGTAAATTCTTCATTACGTTTTGCAAGATCATAACGTTCTGCTCCGTTTACTTCCTTCTTAAGCTCTGGAGTAGTGGTTGGTGGTGGTGTAACGGTAACTGGTTTTGATTCTTTCTTAGAATCAGGATTATCATTAATGATGTAGCTAGCAGTATTTGGTACTACCGGCTTGTCTTTTGATTCATTTGGATAAGCTGCTAAGAGTGCATCAAAGGTAATGCCTTCCTTCACCTTAGCCTTAAATGAAACTTGTACAGCTTTACCAGCATATTGTTTCACTTGCTCTTTACCAAATGTGACCGTCAAACGTTGACCTTCTGTTGTTACAGTGAGGTCTTGAACAGCTTGGCCATCAACAGTGACCGTTGCTTCTCCTTCAAATGCCAATTCTTTGACGATATCATCTGAAATGGTGAAGCTATCTGCCACATGTGGAACCGTTGAGTCAATCGTATAAGTAAAGCTTTCTGATAACTTACCAAGATCTGCGTGTTCCTGACCATTCACCTTCTTAGTGATTGGTGGTGGTGTAACAGTGACCGGCTTGGTTTCTTTCTCACCTTGTTGGTCATTCTTGTTGGTGTAAGTAATCTTAGCTTTGTTCTCAATAGATGGAACAGTTGAGCCTTTCTTCACTTTGGCATGAATCACGAGCTCTACTTCTTGGTTACCGTAGTCACCCGCATTCGCAAAATCTTTCATCGTTGCAGTCACTGTTTGATCTTGAACTGTTACATCGAAGAATTTCGCTGCCGCTCCCTTGATTTCAGCTTGACCTGGAGTCAAGTTCTCATCCAAGGTATCCGTTACAACGAAGGACTTGTACGTTGTAATATCATTTGGCAATTTCGCTTTGATATTATAAGTAAAGTCGGTTTCTGCCCCGATTGTTGCCTCTGTCAGTGTTTCATTGATTTTCTTATCAACACCTGGTTCTGATGGAGGGGTTACGGTGACAGGTTTCGTTTCTTTTTCTCCGCTATGATCGTTCTTATCTGTGAAGCTGAACTTCGCAGTATTTGGAATGTTGATACGAGTCACTCCATCATTGATCTTAGCCGGAATAATCAATTCCACTTCTTGACCAGCAAGAGCTGTAGCGTTCGCAAAGTCCTTCATCGTTGCAGTCACGGTTTGACCCTCAACTGTTACATCGAAGAAGGCTGCAGCCGCTCCTTTGATAACTGGTTTGCTTGAAGTTTCATTGATAACTGACAAATCTCCTTCAAGTGTATCTGTAATCACAAATTTCTTGTAATCTGTAATATCTGTTGGAAGTTTTGTCTTAATGTTGTAGTTATACGCTTGACCTGTCGCGATATCTAAGTGATCAAGGGTTTCATTGATCTTCTTCGTTACAGGAGGTGGCGTTACGGTGACAGGTTTCGTTTCAACTTCTTTCTCTACATTATTCTCATTTGTAAAGGAAATAGAAGCCTTGTTTTCAATGGTTGTACCTGTCACACCATTTTTAACTTTTGCAGGAATGACTAGTTCAACAGTTGAGTATTTTGCAAGTTCACCAAACTGACCATCCTTCACCGTTGCCGTAATCTCTTGGCCATTGGTGTGGATATCAAAGAGGGCCGCTGCAGAACCTTTAATACTTACGTCTCCTGCAAGTTCCAAATTAGCATCCAGTGTATCACGAATCACAAATTTCTTGTAATTAGCAACATCACTCGGCACAGCTGTAGTAATGTTGTAGTTGTATGGTTGTCCATCAAATGTTTGGAATGTATCCAAGTTCTCATTAATCTTCTTATCAATAGAAGGTTCTTTTGGTTTTGGTGGGGTAACCGTTACTTCATTAGAAGTTTTCTTGATATCATTCAAGGCAACATCTGCCGTATTTGGCACTTTAACCTGACCATCTTTCTTGTACTTAGAAAGGTCCGCACCAGGACGAATTTTAGCATCAAATATCAGTTCGACATATTGGATGTCTTTGGTCTTACGACGCGTTACCTTACGTGTAATTTTTTCAAGATCAGTCTTATCCAATGAAACTGAAACAGTTTGACCTGAAACTGTTGTCGCTTTTGTCAATTCAGCATTATCTTTTCCGCCAATAGTTACCTTCACAGAATTTGGTTGAACTTCCAATTCTGGAACAACTGTATCGGTAATGCTAAAGTTATTCGCAATACCTGGCCATGGAACAGATACCTTATACTTGAAGACTTCATCTTCCGTCTTAAGATCTTCATGTTCCTTGTCGTTTACTTTCTTTTCAATCTCTGTTTCAACTGGTGGTTTCACATAGACTGGATTTGAGCGACGGATTGTACTTGGTTTATCAGCGGTTTTAGCATGTTTACTTTGGTCTGGTGTGTTATCCTCACCATTCCACATGATATTACCTTGGTTCAGCAAACCAAAGCCATCATTATCCTGAAGAAGAGCCATAAATTCTTTGCTCGCTTGATTATTGCGATATTGCTCCTTCAAGCGAACCGTAATGGTCATTTGAGCCTTCTTAAAGAGTAAGTAATCATAACCATTCACACTTGGTACGTCCGCAACAACAACTTCTCGGTCGTTTCCAAGATCATCCTTTTGCTTCACAACACGTGTCAGGATAGTACCTTCTGGGCCAGACGCATGGTGACCTACAACCTCCAAACGATAGTCAAGAGGGTCTGTCAACATAACGTTTTGCTTAAACTCATAAGGAACGTTGTTAAAGTTGTAATCTACTGTATAAGTAAATGTTTCATCTTTCGCAGACAAGTTCGCTGCATAGGATGGTTTTTTAGTTAATTGAAGCGGATCTTCAATAGTACCAGTATCATTGCTTTGATCTTGGTCTGCAATTTTCTTGGTGGCACTTGGGTAACAGTAGGCTAGTTCTGTAACAGAAACTTTCTCTGGTTGTTTACTTCCAATTTCTGTCGTCTCATAATCACCTACCTTGAACTTACCAACAAGTTGTGGCAACTCAATCTCTTCTGTCTTTGGAGTATAACCTGCCGGTGGGTCAACTTCGTCATCTTCATTTGTTTCAGGAGTACGAGCTTCTTTACTCAAATCATAATCAAACTCATTGTTTCCTGGATTAAAGACACTCTCCGGAACAGAGATTGTGACATTATTGCCATTTTGTTTCACTGTACCTTGGATTTGTTTAGAGTCATCCGTTACTTTATCAACAACAACTTTGCCATTAATCCGTACCTGATCAACCTTGTAACCGTCGGTTACAGTAAATTCCCCGGCAACGTTTTCTTTCACCATTGCAGCTGTTACAGCCTTAAGGATATTATCTGCAAAGCGTTTTGGATCTGATTGCTCGTTGACATAGAAGGAAGCCTGTTGCCCATTAACATCTTTATCAGGAGAAGCCACTGATCGTAAAGCCTCATGGAAAATCGTTTGAACTGGACGAGTATCATTAGGATCTAATCCCGTTCCTTGATAATACTCCCCATATTGCCCCTTTGTGATAAACGATGGCAAATCTTCCCAAAAACCAACAACTACTGTGCCGTTATCCCCAATAGAAGCCTTAATTGTTTCTCCAGCTTGTTTTAATTCATTAGCACGATCAACATAATTTTGCGTAGCTTCCAAATGATTACTAAAGTAATTCGAAGCTAGTATCTGTCTTCTTCTCTCACTGGAATCAAAATACACAGTACTATCATTTTCTCTTCGGTAACCATTGGCAACACCGTCCGTAATCAGTAAGAATACTGTTTTACGATTATTAGCCATTCCACCGCCCTGATATTTTGCAGCATTATATTGCATCAGAGTGTCTGAAATAGCTGGCACTGTAGGAGTACCACCATCCACATTAATATTATCAACAAAATTTCGCACAGTGTCATAATCTGAAACCAACCCTGTATTTTGATAACTATATCTACCACTAGTCATATTATACGTTCCGTAGTATGTAGCATAGTCATTATTATCTACTGTAGTATAATAGCGGATAGCATCAATACCTTGATAAGTAGACATAAATACACGGTCTGTTGTTTTCTCGTCACCTGTAAATACTAAACGCGGATTTTTTTCATCGTATTTTTCAAGAGCAACTGGTTCAGTCAAGGTCTTTAAAGCAGACTGAACGTTGCCAATTGTATTTTTAAACGATCCGCTGGCATCCTGCAAGATAACCAAGTCAATTGGTTGTCTTGGCAATTGCCAAGCGATTTTTTCTTTCTTTTCAATTTTTCGGTAACATCCATTTTGTGTGATTGTTGTATCACTTCCTACTTGTGTCGTATCAATCCCCTCAGCCGCAGCTGTTCTTCCAAACAGCATGCTTGCTAACGTTAAAGGAATAGACAGAAACAGAATCATAAACAAAATGGAAACTTTTTTAATAAAATCTCTCATTGTCTCCTTTGAAATCCTATTACGATTTCTTTTACCTCCTTATTTTCTATATACCTATACTGTATGGCTAGTTTAGTATCGCTTGTAGCTCTTTCGTGAAAGTTTCTGACGTGGTATGGCTAATCAAGACATTCTTGATTTCTTGTTTTTTATCTACGAGATACATACTAGGAATGGTTTGGACCTGTAGAGTATCAGCTGCTGACTGGTCTATATCGTAATAATACGGGAAAGTATAACCTTTTTCTTTGATATAGCGATCAGCATTCTCCTTTGTCTCCCTATCTGGATCACTCATGTTTAGCAACACAAAATGAACCTGTCCTCCATACTTTTCATACATTTTTTGAACAATGGGCAGTTGTTTCTGGCAATCTGGACACCAACTCGCCCATTCAACAACTAACATGGGTTTATCATACAGTTCTGAACTGGCAATCACACCGCCTTCTCGAGTGGTCATTTTAAATTCGGGTAATTGTTGACCTTTCAGACTCAAGGCAGTGTTCTTCTCAGCACTTGAAGTTGATTGCGAAACTGATGAAGTCCCTACTTCTCCGTCCTTAACGGGGCTAGTATAATAAATCAAACCCACCGACAATCCGATGATGACTCCCACTGCTAAAAACGGAAGCCACCACTTATCTTTTTGCATAGAATCTCCTTTCCTTTTTAATTTTAATGAAATATGGCGAGTAGAATTTAAATGAATAATATATTAAAAAATTTATAAATCCTCCAAAACTCATCTATTCCAAAAAACATTTTATCATTTACTAATTCGTATTTCAAGAAATATGTTGCCAAATTGTAAACTTTTTCTTTCCCACACTAAATCCTCTATATCAATGTATTAAATAGGTATAACGAAAATTCTTGGGAGTTATTTTCGGAATATTATTTCTTTTTAATGCATAATCAACCCTTTCTTATTTCCTATTTTTAAATATAATAACTATACTAAAAACAACATCAAAATACATTTAAAATTTGCAGTAATAAAAAAGACCGCCCTCAGGCAATCTTTCTTCTATATTAATAAAGATCTAAATAATTATCAACTTCCCATTGTGAAACGAAGGTCGCATAGCTAGCCCACTCGATACGTTTCGCTTCAAGGAAGCTAGTGTAGATGTGCTCACCTAGGGCTGCCTTGACCACTTCATCTTCAGTCAAAGCTTTCAAGGCGTTGTGAAGAGTTGATGGAAGGTCTGTGATTCCAGCTTCCTTACGCTCTTCTGCTGTCATGATGTAGATATTTTCTTCGATAGGAGCTGGTGCTTCGATTTTGTTTTCAATACCATGCAAACCAACTTCCAAAAGAACCGCCATAGCGATGTATGGGTTTGCCATTGGGTCCACTGAACGCAACTCAAGACGAGTTCCCATACCACGTGAAGCTGGTACGCGAACAAGTGGCGAACGGTTACGACCAGCCCAAGCAATATAAACAGGTGCTTCATAACCTGGAACCAAACGTTTGTATGAGTTAACTGTTGGGTTCATGATAGCAGTATAGTTGTAAGCATGCTTGATCAAACCACCAAGGAAATGGTAGGCCGTTTCAGACAACTGCATTCCTTTTGGATCATTTGGATCAAAGAAGGCATTGTTTCCTTCTGCATCAAACAAGGACATGTTACAGTGCATACCTGATCCAGCAATACCAAACTTTGGTTTTGCCATAAAGGTTGCGTAAAGGCCGTGTTTACGAGCAATAGTTTTAACAACGAGTTTAAAGATTTGAATCTTGTCACAGGCACGGAGGACTTCATCATACTTGAAGTCGATTTCGTGTTGACCAACGGCCACTTCGTGGTGACTCGCTTCTACTTCAAATCCCATTTTGGTCAAGACATTCACAATCTCACGACGCGTATTGTCCGCAAGGTCAGTAGGGGCCAAGTCGAAGTAGCCCCCCTTGTCATTCACTTCAAGGGTTGGGTCCCCATTTTCATCCAGTTTAAAGAGGAAGAACTCAGGCTCTGGACCAAGGTTAAAAGATTTGAATCCCGCTTCTTCCATGTGACGAAGAGCACGTTTCAAATTGCCACGAGGGTCACCTGCAAATGGTTCTCCTTCTGTTGTATAGACATCACAGATCAAACCTGCAACACTTCCATTTTCATCCCCCCAAGGGAATACTGTCCATGTATCCAAGTCTGGATACAAGTACATATCTGACTCATTGATACGTACAAAACCTTCAATAGAAGATCCATCAAACATAGCCTTGTTTGACAAGACTTTATCTAACTGTTCATCTGTAGCAGGAATTTCGACGTTCTTCATGGTTCCCAAGATATCTGAAAACATGAGACGGATAAAGGTAACGTTTTTTTCCTTGACTTCACGACGAATATCTGCAGCTGTGATTGGCATGGGTTTTCTCCTTAATATCTGACTACTTGCGATTGCCTAACCGCGACCAAAAGGTGACTGCGCTGAAGCAAAGCGCCCCTGCTGGAGGAGTTCATTGTGAAGTGCACGACGCACTTCCGTCTGACTCACGGCTTTCTTGGACTTCGCCTCACGTTCAGCATATTTCTTCTTAATGGCAGCGATATTAAAACCTTCAGAGATATAATCTTTGATTTCAAGTAGACGATCCATGTCATTCAATGAATACATGCGACGGTTTCCTTCGTTTCGATCAGGTTTAATCAACTCTTGATCTTCATAATAACGAATCTGACGCGCCGAGAGATCGGTCAATTTCATAACACTGCCGATAGGAAAAACAGCCATATTTCGGCGAAATTCTCTTTCCTTCATTTACAATTTCCTTCTTTCTGTCTATTATAGTCTAAAAAAAGACAAACGTCAACGAATAATGTCATAAAATGTAACATTATTTTCTTTTTTTCTCCCAAAAGAGTTTCAGTTGCTCAATATCATAATTCACAAGGATTGCGACAAAAACTCCCATAAATGTTTCAAATACGCGCGCAAACACGTACAAAAATGTTTCTCCGCTTGGTATTGATAGGGTAATAATCAACATAGCCGCTACACCACCAATAACTCCTGCCTTGTTGTTCATGGCAACATTTGTCATAATGGTTAACATGGTGCAAATTGGAACAACTAGTAAGGTTACCCAAAAGGCTCCATGAAATAAAGTGTTTAAGAGGAAAAAGACAAGGGCGTAAAAACCGCCAATACTGTTTCCTAAGATACGCGAAGTTCCAAAATGGACGCTCTTATCAAAGCTCTCTCGTAAACTGAAGACCGCTGTTAACGCTCCAATTTGAAGCCCCTTCCAGCCAAAAAAACCAAAAATCAAGAGAACTAGAAAAACAGCAATACCGGTTTTAAAGGTTCGCATGCCAAGTTTGAACTGTGATTTATCAAATTTATATTTTTTAAAATAGCCCATAATTTCAACTTTCTACTACCATTTTAACATAAATTAGTTGATTTTATGAGTGAAAATCAATAGGAAGCGTTTTTTAATTTAGACTATAAAAAAGAGGAAACAGAGTTCCTCTTTTCTATTTAACTTTTAGAGCTTAGTTGCTTTCGTCTTCTTTACGTTTCAACTGACCAAGTCCTAAAACTCCTACTAAAGCTGCTAGACCAAGATATGGCATGTAGCTTGAATCATTTGTACCTGTTTGAGGTAGAGTAGGGTTACCTTTTGGATTTGGAGTAGGAGTTGTTGGCTCCTCTGGTTTCTTAGGTTCTGGCGTTGTCGTGCGAACTGTATTTGAAGCGTAAGCAACTTTGTTCACAGTATTTACATAGGTATTTTCAAAGGTTCCGACAGCAATTCGTTTCATTTGAATATAAGTCTCAGCCTGGAATGGAGAATCCAACTGAATCTCTTGAAGGAATTCTTCCTTGAAGCGAATTGTAATCATTCCCTTATCTTGATCATGTTCAACCTGTGTTTCAGCTGTTAAGTCTGTCCCTGCCTTGATAACACGACCGTCTTTCAATCGGATATCAACCTTGGCAAGAACTTTATAATTTCCAGTGTATTGATCACCTTTTTGGTCATAATCATCTACAAAACTATAGTCATTCAAGTCCTCAGAATGATTTTGTGGAATCAAACCACCAATCAAACGATAATTGAAGTACTGGTTCAACGGAATGGTTTGACCATCGATATTGTCACTACTTGGATCCATACTGATTGTCACATCTTTTTTCGGTGTGATTTTCGGTACGTTGTTGACAACTACTTCTGTAGCATAGCCATTTCCAAAATCAATTTGGTAGGCTTTGTTTTCATACTTACCACCCGTTTGACCAAATTCAGGTTTAACTGTCATCGGATCTGTGATGAGCAATGATTTTCCTGTTGCTACATAGTTCTTGTAGAATTCAGCTGGATTATCAGCTGAGAAGAGTTGGAAAGCACCTTTAACAGTGATGTTGGCTTTCTTCAACAGCTCTTGAACCTTCTTAGGCGCAGCTTCTAAACTATCATATTGTTGAACACTGATACCTGATACAAGGTTGCCCTCTAGATCACGAATCTTAACCAATTCTGGATGAAGGGTTAAGGCTTCTTCTGGATAATCATCCACATAGTAGAAACCATTTTGAATTGCTTCTTTAGAAGATTTATCTCCCTTGTATTGGTCCAAATCCCATGTGAGTTCATAGTAGTTCGTTGAACCAGCTAGAACTTCTTTGCCATCAATATTCACACCTTGCTTGTTCTTGTTAACTTTCAAAGGCTTGATGTAGTTGTTATTTGGATTGTCAGGATCATTTGGTTTACCTGGAGTCGTTACACGAACAATGTTTGACTTGACACCGTAGGCATCGTTGACTGTCAATGTAAAGTTATTTGTATAAGTCGCCCCATCATTCAAGACACGACCAACAACAGTTGGATATAGAGTCTCAAAGGATTTTGTCAAATCCGCATTGAAAGCAGCCAAGGTCTCCTCAGTAGCCTTAAAGGTTACAGTGTGACTAGCTTTGTCATAGCTTGTTTCAAACCCTTTGCTTGCAGCCTTGGTTGCTTCCCAATCAAACTGATAGCCAGTTGGAAGTGGATCTACCAATACAAACGAAGTTGTTTTTGGACGCCCTGCAGTTAAAGCTTCCGTTTTCAACTCAAACTTCACTACAGACTGCTTAGCAACTAGGGTACGGTCGATATCTACTCCATCCTCATTTTTAATTTCTTTATTAATCTGAGGTTGTGCAAAAAGACGATTGTAATGGAAGTGAACTGTTGGCACCGCTGGTGGTGTTGGCAACTGCTTAGGAGTTGGTGCTACCGGTGGTGTTGGCAATGGATCATAATTTGGCTCTTCTGGCTTTGATGGCTCTGGTTGATCTGGAGTTTTTACCGGTGGAGTTGGCTCATTTTCATAGCTTGGTGCTACTGGAGCTGGTTCCAATGGTTTCTCTACTTCATAAGTAGGAGCTTGTGGTTCAGTTGGTGCTACCGGTGGAGTTGGTTTTTCCTTAGTAATTTTTGGAACGTTGACCGCACGAATTTTACCATTAAGTGAGTACCAAATGTTTGGTTTTTTACCTTCAGTATTGTCTCGTCCAGGTACTTGAGGCATTTCCGCTACAGGCATCACATTGGTAGCAGACGTTGCGCCAACCGTAACATGATTCGTAGTTCCAGACATACTAATAGCTCCTGCACCATACCAAGAGTTTGGTGCATCAGAAGTATCCCAACCAGAACCCGGCTCGCTCGCTCTAGTATACATGGTCCAGCGAGCTCCACCCTGTCCTTGTCTAAAGTTGAGCGTCTCAGTTGCATAAATCATGCCATTCTTTTCACCGATGGATGAACCGGAGATTTTGACAAACTTACCACTATAATCCTTGGCCATCTCAATAGAGTTGTGCTCACGGTTAAGCGATGCTACAGAAAGAAGGGCGTTGTCAAAATTAATTGGCTGATCATTTTCATCATAGAAGGTGAATTCATTTTTAATGAAAAGCGAAGTGTCTTTTTCTACTTGACCCGTATAGGCTGAAGCAAAGACTCCTAGAGTAGGGTCGGTAAAGATCCCCAACCAAACTTTTCCACTAGGATTTTTAAATTGTGAAGAAGGATCTACAGTATATTTGTAAACAATCTTGGAAATCTTTTTACCGTTGTAGTATGAATTTTGAAGGTTGGTATAAGTTGCAGTTACGCTTTGCCCTTTTTCTAGAAGAACTGAGCCCCATTTCACCTCCGTTTTATTCCCTACATTGGTTGTCCAGTCTGATTTGTCTCCAATATTACCATACAATTCCACTGAAGAAGTAGTTGCACCGTTCTCCAAGTTCTTGACATTGAGATTGTCTAACTGAAGATTTTTCTTGCCATATTGGTCAGTATCTTTCTTGAAGGCTTCATCAACAGCTGCTGCTGTAAGAAGTTTTCCTTCTGTTTTGAGGTCCAGTTGAGCTTTCGGTTCTAAATCATAAACCAAACTCTGAGCAGATGGCTTAGACAAGTACCCGTCCTGATCCTTATTTTTTTCAAGTTCTACCAATGCAGCCTTAATTTTGGCCTGCTCATCTTCATAAGCCTTTAATTTAGTAGGATACTCAGCCAACTCTTTCTTATACTTGGCAAGGTCTGCTTCATATTTCGCAACTTTAGCTTCATAGTCTGCTTTGGCTTTATCATTCTGTTGCTTAATTTCTTCATTTTTAGCTTGAAGTGCTGCATTTTTTGCAGTATTTTCTTTTACTGCTTTATCATATGCCTCTTTAGCTTCAGCATTAGCTTTTTGTACTCGAGCTAATTCTGTCTGGTAAGCTGAAAGTTTATTTTGATAATCCTGTTGACTATCTTCATTTGCTTTTTTGACAGTTGCTAAATCTTTTTGATATTGTGCTAGCTTAGCCTCATATTCTGCTTTAGCTGTTGCATTGGCAGTGTTGATTTTTTCAACTTCTTCTTGATGACTTTTTAGATCTTTTTGATACTTGTCATCCGCTGCTTTATTTTCAGCATTGACTTTATCTGTTTCAGCCTGATGAGCTGCAACTTCTTTTTTATATGCTTCAGTTGTTGTCTTTACTTCTTCAGCCTGTTTAGCATAGTCGCTTTTAATCTCATCTTGTTTTTGAGCATTCTCTGTAGCAGTTGTGGCTGTTCCTTTGTCTTTTGTTTCATCTTGAACCACCTTAACTCCTGCAGATTTTGCATCAGCAACTGCTTTATCCAAATCAGCTGATGATACTTCTACTGGCAAAGCTGAGTCTTTAGAACCAGCCTTAGCTTGGCTTTCTTTGGCAACTTGGCTCATTTCCCCCTGAGCTTCAGGTAGATTTGTGGCTGGGTTTCCTGTAGTAGCTACCTCAACTGTACTTGTACTAGTTGTCTCTGTAACTTCATCAGCAAATACTGCTTTGTCTGCAAAAGCAATCAAAGCAGTTCCTAAAACAGCACCACACAAAGTTTTCGCAACTTTGCTTTTACGAAATCCATAGACTTCTTTTTTATTTTTCATTATAATCCCTTTCCTTATCTAAATTTAGTCGTTACTTCTTATACTAGCACTTTACAAGGCAGGATGCAAATATTTACTCTTTTTTCTTTTTATTTATAGAAAAATTCCACATATTTATAAATTAAATTAAAAAGAAGATGGTCACACCATCTTCTTTTAGTTAACTATTTATTTTTCAGTCAAAGCTGCCAATCCTGGAAGAACTTTACCTTCAAGGAGTTCCATTGATGCTCCACCACCAGTAGAGATCCATGAGAACTTGTCTGCACGGCCAAGGTTGATGGCTGCAGCAGCTGAGTCACCACCACCGATGATTGATTTAACACCTGGTTGCTTCACGATAGCATCCATGACACCGATTGTACCAGCTTGGAAGTCTGGGTTTTCAAATACACCCATAGGTCCGTTCCATACAACTGTTTTTGCACCAGTCAAAGCTTCGTCAAATTTAGCGATAGATTTAGGACCGATATCCAAACCAAGGAAGCCTGGGTCTACTGCTTCACCTTCAGTGTCTTTCACTTCAGTGTAGTCAGCAAATGCGTTTGCTTCTTTTGAGTCAACTGGCAAGATCAATTTGCCGTTTGCTTTTTCAAGAAGAGCTTTCGCAACATCCAATTTGTCTTCTTCTACAAGTGAGTTACCAATTTCGATACCTTGAGCTTTGTAGAATGTGTAAGTCATCCCACCACCGATAAGAACTTTATCAGCTTTTTCAAGCAAGTTTTCGATAACACCGATCTTGTCTGATACTTTTGAACCACCAAGGATCGCTACGAATGGACGTTCTGGAGCTTCAACTGCTTCTTGGATGTAGGCAATTTCGTTTTCAAGAAGGAAACCAGCAACAGCTTTTTCAACGTTTGCTGAGATACCAACGTTAGATGCGTGTGCACGGTGAGCTGTACCGAATGCATCGTTTACAAAGACACCATCTCCAAGTGATGCCCAGTATTTACCAAGTTCAGGATCATTTTTAGATTCTTTTTTGCCGTCAACATCTTCGAAACGAGTGTTTTCAACCAAGAGAACTTGTCCATCTTCAAGAGCGTTAACAGCGGCTTCCAATTCAGCACCACGTGTAACACCTGGAATAAATTTAACTTCTTGTCCCAATTTAGCAGCCAAGTCAGCAGCTACAGGAGCAAGTGATTTACCTTCTTTGTCTGCTTCTTCTTTTACACGTCCAAGGTGAGAGAAGAGGATTGCACGTCCACCTTGTTCAAGGATGTACTTGATAGTTGGAAGAGCTGCAGTGATACGGTTGTCGTTGGTAATCACGCCATCTTTAACAGGTACGTTGAAGTCAACACGAACGAGAACTTTTTTCCCTTTCAAGTCAACGTCTTTAACAGTCAATTTTGCCATTAGATATGACTCCTTCTTTTTTTATACGTGTTAATTATATCACAAAATCAGCAAAAGAGATAGAAAAACCCTAAACTTTTCTTGTTCATTCTTCTATCTATTAACCTAAAAACCTAGGATTGCAGTCCGGAAAAGAGTAATCTTCACATAATTCGGTTGGAATAATTTAGGCAAATTTCTTGATTGATCTGCCTAATTACTTCTATACCATTCTTTTTCTAAGATTTTAATCCTTAATATTCTAAACTCTACAGTCCTTCTTTTTGAATTGCTGGGTTTCTTATTATACAATATAACTAAAATAGTTTCTTCAGTTTGTGCTATTTGAGATTAAAAGAAGGGGAATTGCTATCATGAAGTTAGAAAGACTAATCTATATTTTACTGTCTCTTTTAAATAAGAAAAGAATAACAGCTAAAGAGATTGCAGATAGGTTTGAAATATCTACTCGAACTGTATATAGAGACATGGATACGCTCAGTTTAGCGGGGATCCCAATCTATTCAGAACGCGGAGATAAGGGAGGTTTCTATATACCAAGCGACTATAAGATAGACAGGAACTTTTTCACTGAGGAAGAGAGACAGTTTATCATTAATATGAGCCAAAATGTTAGTAAAATCGTTGGTCATTCAAGTCTTGACAGTATCGAACACAAGCTGTCTTCTCAAGAAATTACGAGAGCAAACAGTCCTTTTTACTTTGATCTCAGTTCCTGGACTCTTAATACAAATTATTTACTAGAAATTGAGGAAGCGATACAAACTGAACAGATGATTTCTTTTTCTTACTATTCGAAAAAGCAAGAGAAAAGTCAGCGAACGGTTATTCCATACAGATTGATCTATAAACTGAATGCTTGGTATGTTATCGGTTACTGCTTAGAAAAATTAGATTTTCGTATTTTTAAATTAACTCGAATTCGTGAACTAGAACTAGTGGAGATAAAAGATAAACCATTCGATTATCCACGTTTATCTCAAGAAAAGTTAGAGCTTTTTTTAAATCCCCCAAAACATAAAGTGGAGGGGCAAGGAGAAGAAATCGAACTAGTTTTTACAAGATTTGCACTCCCAAAAATCTACGATCACTTCACGGAAGAAGAAATCAGAGTCGAGGACGAAATAATAAAAGTTCAGGCATTCAGAGCTTTAACTCCTGCATTTTTTGATTTACTCTTAAGCTTTGGTTATCAAGTAAAGGTCGTATCTCCAAGTCACTTACAAAATCTACTGGTCAGTACTCTCAAAAAAAATCTTCAGCAATATGACAACCTGTAGTCATATTGCCTTTTGTATACTCTTAAGTGGGCAAAATATTTCATGATATTCATCATAGCCCAATTATTTTACAGGAGGTTCCAAATGGATACAAAAACACTTGCAGAAAGCTATTTTACGGCAGTAAATGAGGGAGGCTGGGAAGATTTCGTAGCTGAAAACTTTGATTATGGCATGTGCGATAGTATAGAAATTCGACAAGGACGTGATATTTATTTGCAAGGCGCAGGCCAATTCTATGCTTTGAGCCAGCATCTTGAAGTAAAGCAATTACTTGTTGATGGTCGAACAGTCTCAGCTTTAAATCGCTACCGTCTACATTCTCCTCAAGGAAAAGAACTAGAACTGGATGTCGCAGAATTTCTGAAATTCGATGAGTTTGATAAATTAGTTGCATCCAATATTTATTTCGACACCTATCGTTTCCAAAAATTTATCCAAGGAATTGAATAACAAAAATCTAGCTTCAAATTTACTCTTCAATTTCAAAACTAAAAACAAGGTCTGACTAATCTACAGTCAAACCTTGTTTTTTTATTTTTATGAGAAAATCCAAGATTCGTAAATCTGATTAGTCTTCTCTCTTCTTTCCAGCAAGCAAGCCGTAGCTACTCATTACTCCGAGGAGTCCCAGCGCTACTAGACTAGCATCTCTTGTCGCTCCCGTATTTGGAAGCTCTTTGCTTGCCTCTTCACCTTTTGCTGATACTGCTAAAGGCGCTTGATCCCTTGTTTGTGAGACTTGCTCTTCTTTCGTTCCAACTTCGGTGATTTCAGGCAGAGCTTCCTTGAGAACTTCGGCCGAACGGAGAGTCCGTTTGCCTTGGGCATCCACTTCTATAAAGTGACGAACTTGGCCTTCAACTCCAGCTTGTACAACACGGCGTTGTCCTTTGAGAAGCTCGGCGTTTGGTCGTTCTTGGCGTTCGAAGGCTGTTGTTTCAGTTTCAACAACTAGTTCAGGGAGAGCTTCAACTGTTGGGGCCACTTCATTTGGATCCATGCTTCCAACATGATGACTTTCTTCTGCGGGGGCTAGTTTCTTATTCAACTTTTCTTTCATTTCCGCAAAAGCTTGTGGAGTTGGCATCTCTGAAGCTAACAAAGTTTCTGCTTGTTCAATCAAGTCAGCTTTAGGATCTTTTTCACGGACGGATTCAAGCAAGGCTTCTAATTCTTCTCTAGCAGTTTGATAGCGTTGATTGCCATCCAAGTCTGTCCCTGCTTGTTTCAACTCATTCAAAGCCCGGTTGACTTCTTCTTGGCTAGCATTGTGGTTTTCTGCTACAGCTTTCGCTGCATTGAGCTTCTCTACTAGTGCTGCTTGTTTGTCTTCGCTTGAGAAGGTGTAGGCAAGGGTTGACTGACGACCTTGGACAGCAGTGATTTCTTGTTTGAGGTACTCATCGTTGACAGCTGCTTTTGGAGAAACCAAGACATCAAACTCAGCGGTGTGCCCCTTGTAATGCAAGGTCAAGGTCTGACGACCAGTCTTTTGAGCATCGTAGCCCGTAATTTCAACACCTTGATCTGTAAAGGCATGGCTTTCTTCTGTCTCATCATCATAGAGAACTCCAAAGCGCCCTTCTGCAAGATCCAGTTGATCACCTACTAGATAGTCTGTTTTCGGTTTCTGAGTAATGTACAGACCTGCTACTTCTTTCGGTTTCGCTTGGTCTTGTCCTGTCACTTGCACTTTTAAGTCACCAGTAACTGGAAGTCCAAGGTAGCTGACTGTGAGCTTTTGTTCCCCTTTTTGTCGAGCGTCGTAGCCAGATACCGTCACACCTGAGTGAGTAAGGTTGATCAGCTCGTCTGCTTCTCCCCCTTCGTATTGAACACGGAGGGTTCCACCTCTAAGGTCAAGTTTTTCTCCCTCTTTGTAAACCGTCTTCTTAGGTCCTTTTTCAAGGCTAACTGCAGCAATTTTTCTCTCATCCTGTGGAATCGCTACTGCCAAGGTGTTACTGATTTCTTTGCCAGGTAGTTGGGTACGATAGTAGAGGAGAGTTGGTTGCTTGTCAAAGCCCAATGGTGCTGTTGCCAAGTCGCCTCCAGTTTCAGTCTTCAAAGTTGCAATTGGCGTTTGTGAATCTGCCTTGTCATAAACGGTGATAGTTGCACCTGCTGGAACATCTGAGAAACCAAGTTGAACTTGATGGTTTCCAAGTGAACGTGCTGCGACCTTAGCCATCGGAATATTTTGGCTCTCAGTATCTAGACTTTCGTACATTCTCCAGTTATAAATCCGAATCGCTTTCCAAGGAGTTCCATTATCAGAAGTGAGGATATTTAAGCGCCACTCTTGAGCTGTAATTGGTTTATCTAGGGTCACATCGGTTACATGGGCTTTGTTTCCACGAATTTCCTTTGCTAGTTTCCATTCGCCGTCTGTATCCTTATAATAAAGATCAAAATCCTTGGTATTCATCAAGCCGTCATTAACCGACTCACCACCTGCTCCTGCGTGATCCATCGCCCATCTCACAATGCGTCGAGGTTGCGTCAATCGAATATCCACACTACCGCTCAATTGTCCAGAAGACCACTTGTCTGATAGACTCGTGATAGTGCCATTTAGCATGCCTTCAATTCCTTCTCCGCCGTCCGATTGTGGGAAAGTACTACCGGTAACGGTTGCTCCTGGAACGATATTTTCAGCCAATGGTCTTGGAAGAGTTGTGTCCTGAACCGTCATGCCCCAGTTAAAGAATGTCGTCGCCACTTCAGAACGAAGTCCATTTTTACCAACTGCAACGACTTTCAATTCCTGAGTCGTACCAGTCGCATTAGCAGAACGGCTAACTTTTGGCAAGTAGATAGTGGAAGCAGATGATCCTGTCAATAAACGCCAGTTGTTGCCATCTTTTTCGTAGACTTCATAAAAGTCAGCATCTTTGTTTCCCACAAACTGGACAACTGCTTCAGCTTCTTGGGCATTCTTGAGGGATTGTTTCACCACAGAGAAGCCTGTTGGTGCTTGGGGCGCTTGATGATTGTCTGTAATTGTTAATTGCCCTAGGTTGAACTGATAATCTTTTACAGCTCCAGCATGTTCGAAATAGAGTTTGATAGCATAGATGGTTTTTCCAGCTAATGAGCTGAGGTCAAATTCTTCATTTGTCCAATCGTCAGAAAGAGTAAGCTCTTTACGAGCAACTGTGTCTTCAAACTTGTAGTCTGGAGTCGTAGAGAAGGCCATATAAACTTTAGAGCCTTTTCCTCCCTTGTGGGCTACACGGAGTTTGGTGTTTTCGGTCACTTCTAGCTTAGTAGAATACAATTTCACATCTTGCTCTGTCTTGCCAGTTACATCACCTGAGAATTTAAGGGAGTTTCCACCATTGTAGGCGTCTGTAAAGTCATACTCCGCACGGAGTTTCTCACCTGTTGAAGTTTGCCACCAACGCCAAGTTGGCAAGACACCTGAAACAGAACGGTAGTTCCACTCAGAATCCTTAGAAACTTTACCGTCTACAAACCACTTTCTACCATGACCTGTATTAAAGGAAGTAGTGAATGTCCGGCCTACTGCTGGCGTGCGGTCAGCGACCAAGTTGGCAATCCCATACCACTCTTTGTCGTCTGGTTTTTGAGCAGTTGGATCACCTTGATAACCTGTGAAAAAGATATCTTCATTTTTGTGGTAGTCTTCACCAGTTTTTCCTAAACTAGTAATGGTATCTGGAGCAAAAAGACCAAGAGAAAGACGTAATTTCCCTCGCTCATCAAAGAGGGCATCCCAGTTAACCTTTGTTCTATAAGATCCTCCTTGTTGCAACTCTAATCCTGCAAAAACATCATATTGACTCCGTTCAATCCATTTAGCCATGGCGACCGTGTAGTCATTTTTTTCTTTATCCCAGTTAAAGTTGGCAAAAAACTGGTCAGCGGGAACCTGATCGCCTTCTTTTTGCATGAATTGGTAATTGTTATCATCTAATCCATCATAGTGCCAACGACCGTATTTGTAGGTCATGGCATCGTACCAGGCATACTTGATAGGGTGGTTGACTTTAGCTGCATACTCTTTTGTATAGAGCATGAATTGACGCATTTTTTCACCCAGTGGTTCTACCAATTCACCTGTTGTTTCTTGGTTGATAAAATACCCATCATAACCATAGTATTTTGCTAAGTCAACGAGTTTTCGAGCGATTGGGAACGTTCCATCTGCATCCTGTTTTAAGGCTTCCGCAAACCGTTCTTGGTCTGCAATGCTATTAGACCAATTGAAAAAGAGGGTACCATAAACCGGAACCCCATTACGGTGCCCCGCATCGATGACATCAGGAGTTGGAACTAAGCCTTCCCAGAAAACCATCGAATCCAAGTATTGCCAGTAGTCAAAAGCGTAGGCCTTGAATTCTTCTCCACCAACAGAAGCGTGGTCTTTAGCTTTCGAATTGGTATTTGCTAGTGCTTGAACTTTGGCTCTTCTACTAGCTTTTTCATTAACCAACTGGCCTCTATGGCGCTTGGCGAGTTCAACTGAGGAACGGTTGATGGCATCATCCTCACGCGCACCCGGTTCCCATTTGAGCAAATCCTCCCAAGTATCAAATTTGATTTCTTTAGGTCGGAGACTCTTTTCTTCATTTTTAGGAACGTCTGCTAGAATCGGTTTGTCGGCTTTCTTCTCAACCACTTGAGGAGCTTCCTCTGGTTTGACTTCTTCTTTTTCAGTTGGTTGAGCAGGTTTTTCAGCTTTATCTGTCGGAGTTGGCTTCGCTTCTTCTTTTTCATTAACCAGATCCGTTATTGTTGGAGTGTTTTCTGAAATTGGTTGCTCAGCTACTTTGTTCTCTGTTTCCGATAATTGTTTTTCGATAGCTGCGGTGTCTGGATTAGCAGTTTCACTCACATTTGCCGCTTGAGCGCTCGTATTAGTAGCTGTTTCAGGGACAGCGACCTGTTCGGCAAGAGCTGGACTCGCAAATAAAACTGAACCAATCATCAAGGAACAAGCCCCGATTGACAGCTTACGAATACTGTAACGGCAACGTTTTTCATAGAATAGATTTTTCATCTTATCCTCCTAACAAAATATAAAGTAAGCGCTTTACTTTTTTGATAAAAAGTAACTGTTCTCATGCCAAGACATCAGAACAGGATCATCTTCATTTTATCTCATATGAAAGCGATGTCAATCTATTTAATATAAAAACTATAACTAGGATAAAAAACAGTTAAATTTGGATAAGTTCTATTTTAACATCTGTATTTTAAATAAAATCCTTCTTTTAGGGGAAATTAAAAAATTTAGTTATTTCCTACTGAAATGGCAGAAAAACACTTGTGAGATTTACTTTTATCCTTTAAAATAGAATAGGAGAAATTCCGTTATTATTTTCCGGAGGAAAAAGAAATGTCCATTAATTGGCAGGAAATTTTATTTCACTTTTTAGGAGGTCTAGGACTGTTTTTATACAGTATTAAGACCATGGGAGACGGTTTGCAACAAGCTGCTGGAGATCGCCTTCGTTTTTACATTGACAAGTACACTAGCAATCCCTTTTTAGGCGTTCTAGTTGGGATTGTCGTGACCGCCCTGATTCAGTCAAGTACAGGGGTTACAGTTATCACGGTTGGGCTGGTCAGCGCTAGTCTTCTCACTCTTCGACAGGCTATCGGAATTATCATGGGAGCCAATATTGGAACCACCGTTACTTCCTTTATCATCGGTTTCAAGCTTGGCGAGTATGCTTTACCCTTGATTTTCCTTGGAACCATGTTGCTATTCTTTACTAAAAACAGAACAGCAAACAATATCGGGCGCATCCTGTTTGGTGTCGGGGGAATCTTCTACGCCCTCAACCTCATCAGTGCCGGTATGAGTCCGCTTAAAGATTTACCACAATTCAAGGAATATATGGTAACCTTGGGACAAAATCCTATTTTGGGAGTAGTAGCTGGTGCAGTGATTACCGTCCTCATTCAGGCATCTTCTGCAACTATCGGAATTCTACAAGGTCTCTATGCAGGTGGGTTCCTTGACCTTAAAGGTTCGCTACCAGTTCTCTTCGGGGATAATATCGGGACAACCCTAACCGTTATCATTGCGGCAGCTGGAGCCAATATCTCTGCGAAACGCGTTGCAGCAACTCACGTTACCTTTAACGTTTTAGGAACCATCCTTTGCTTAATCTTGTTAGGCCCCTTCACTGCTATGATTGAGTATTTCCAAGCTTTACTTCATCTCTCACCTGAGATGACCATCGCCTTCTCTCACGGTGCCTTTAACGTAAGCAATACCATTGTACAATTTCCATTCATCGGAGCCTTGGCCTACTTTGTAACCAAGCTCATCCCTGGTGAAGACGAGGTTGTCAAGTACGAGCCTCTTTATCTCGACGAACAACTTATCCAGCAATCTCCTTCTATTGCTCTAGGAAATGCCAAAAAGGAACTCTTGCACTTGGGGAACTATGCAGCCAAAGCTTTTGACCTTTCTTATACCTATATCATCGGTTTGGATGAAAAGGTAGCTGAAAAAGGGCACAAGACAGAGGAAGCCATCAATACTATCGATGAAAAACTCACTCGTTACCTCATCAGACTCTCAAGCGAATCTTTGAGTCAAAAGGAAAGCGAAGTGTTGACCAACATTCTGGATTCATCTCGTGATTTGGAACGGATTGGGGACCACGCAGAAGGCTTGCTCAACCTAACCGACTACCTTCAACGTAAGAATGTTCATTTCTCTGAAGCTGCTCTAGAGGAATTAGCTGATATCTATCAAAAAACAACTGACTTTATCAAGGATGCACTTGATAGTGTGGAAAATAACGACATTGAAAAAGCTCAAAGCCTGATTGAACGCCATAAAGAAATCAACAATATGGAACGTGTTCTCAGAAAGACCCACATCAAACGCCTTAACAGGGGTGAGTGTTCTACACAAGCTGGGGTCAACTTCATCGACATCATTTCCCACTACACTCGTGTGTCTGACCATGCCATGAACCTAGCTGAAAAGGTCATCGCTGAACAAATTTAAGTACCTAAAAGCTATCCTGAATGGGATGGCTTTTTCGTCTCCTCATCAAGAATTTCTTTTCTAGCATATAGAAAAATGCTTTGATTCGCAGTGGAATCAAAGCATTTTAAAGAGTTCTCCAAACATAATAGCAGAAGCTGCAGTGCCTCTGTACTTGGCTTCTTCTCTTTTGATAAAGCGAGCCAAGTTGATCAATTCAGGTGCTGGGTGTTTGGGATTGATGAGCAATTCACGATTGACAAGTCCTGAGAGACGAACTGCTAATAATTGCTCATTTGTAGTAGGTAGCTTTTTAGCAGTCTCTATAAGAGCAGTAACTAAATCTTCACTCAAGCCCTGACGGGCATGGTTGTAGAGATCTTTTATAAGACTTTCTAGATTTTCTTCTGCCATCCTGACCACCTTCCCTTATATTTAATAATGTTTAATCAAATCAACCGTTGAACGATCCAATTTTTTCACCAAGGCTTGCAAGAAGGCTTGAGCTTCTAGGAAGTCATCCATCGCGTAGAGAGTTTGGTGAGAATGGATATAACGAGCACAGACACCGATAGTTGTAGATGGGACACCACCATTTTTCAGATGAGCTGCTCCAGCGTCCGTTCCGCCTTTTCCACAGTAGTATTGGTACTTGATGCCCGCTTCTTCAGCCGTTGTCAAAAGGAAATCCTTCATACCTGGGAGGAGCAAGTGACCTGGATCATAGAAACGAATCAAAGTTCCATCCCCAATCTTGCCTTGACCACCATAAACATCACCAGCAGGTGAACAGTCAACTGCCAGAAAGACTTCTGGGTCAAACTTAGTTGTAGAAGTATGAGCGCCACGAAGCCCAACTTCTTCTTGGACGTTAGAGCCAAGATAGAGTTCATTTCCCAGTTTTTGACCTGACAAGGCTTCTGCTAGCTCGCTTACCATGAGGACACCGTAGCGGTTGTCCCAAGCTTTTGAGATGATATTTTTTTCATTGGCTGTCAAGATAGCGGAACTATCTGGGACAATAGTGTCACCCGGACGGATGCCAAATCTTTCTGCCTCTGCCTTGTCCGCAAACCCACCATCAAAAATGATATCAGAGATAGCTGGCATGGTTGGGCCACCTGTACCACGCGTCAAATGTGGAGGAACAGAACCTGAGATCACTGGAATCTCACGACCGTCACGAGTAAAGAGTTTAAAGCGTTGGCTGCTGACCACCATAGGATTCCAGCCACCAATTTCAACGACACGGAAGGTTCCGTCTGGCTTAATCTCGCTGACCATAAAACCAACTTCATCCATGTGAGAAGCGACCAAGACGCGCGGTGCATCCGCAGCTTCTGAATGCTTGATACCAAAAATACCACCCAAGCCATCTGTCACTACTTCATCCACATGCGGTTTCAACTTTTCACGAAGATAAGTCCGGACAGGCGCTTCATGACCTGAGATCGCAGCAAGCTCCGTTACTTCTTTGATTTTTGAAAATAATGTTGTCATATCAGTTCCTTCTTTCTGTCCTCCATTTTACCACTTTTTATAGGAGAAGGATAGTGGGAAGGTGGATTGGTTTTTACTAGTTTATCCTATAAAATAGAGGGACAGATATTATTTCAGGAATTTTTCTTTCTTTTTACATTAAATTGTCAGAAAATTTATTGACAGATTAAAGAAATCATGTTACATTTATATCCGCAGGTATCTTTCGATACCAAATCTACATGAAAGGACGGGATATGAAACTTTCTCATTATTTAACTGGCTTACTTCTATTTTTGGTCTTTCTCTCCATTAGTATTGGAACCAGTGATTTTTCTTGGGAAAAATTCTTTGCTTTTGATCAACAGACTTGGCTTCTCTTTCAAGAGTCGCGTCTTCCAAGGACCATCAGTATTCTCCTTGCAGCCTCCAGTATGAGCATGGCAGGACTCCTCATGCAGACCATTACTCAAAATCAATTTGCTGCTCCGAGTACAGTCGGAACGACAGAAGCCGCTAAACTGGGAATGGTGCTGAGCCTCTTTGTCTTTCCGTCGGCTAGTCTGACCCAAAAGATGCTCTTTGCTTTTGGCTCATCCATTTTATTTACCCTCTTCTTCCTAGCCTTTATGACTATTTTTTCTATAAAGGAAAGGTGGATGTTGCCCTTGATCGGGATTATCTATAGTGGGATTATCGGTTCTGTCACAGAAGTTATCGCCTATCGGTTCAATCTGGTTCAGAGTATGACTGCTTGGACTCAGGGCTCCTTCTCCATGATTCAGACCCATCAGTATGAGTGGCTCTTCTTAGGCCTCATCATCCTGATAGCCGTTTGGAAATTGTCCCAAACCTTCACCATCATGAGTCTGGGCAAGGAAACCAGTGAGAGTTTGGGGATTTCTTACTCCCTACTTGAAAAGCTGGCCCTTTTTCTGGTGGCACTAACGACAAGTGTCACCATGATTACCGTGGGTGCCTTGCCTTTTCTCGGGGTTATCGTCCCCAATCTCGTCCGCAAGCGCTATGGAGATAATCTGAGTCAAACCAAACTTATCGTCTCTCTGGTCGGCGCCAATCTGGTTCTGGCCTGCGACATCCTCTCTCGAATCTTGATTCGACCCTATGAGCTGTCTGTCAGTCTCCTACTAGGAATCATTGGTAGCCTCGTCTTTATCCTACTTCTCTGGAGAGGGGGACGAAAAGATGCAGTTTAAAAGCAAACATACCAAACTCTTCTGCCTTCTCATTATTCTGGCCATCGGAGCTTGTCTCCTCTACTTTTGGCCTATCACCCAACTGTCTGCCTTTGCCTGGAAACTGCGTTCCCAAAAAATCATCGTTTATCTCTTGGTAGCTATCGCGACAGGAATTTCGACCATTAGTTTTCAAACCCTGACGGAAAATCGCTTTCTAACACCCAGTATTTTAGGAATTGAGTCCTTCTATGTCTTGCTACAGACCCTGCTACTGATATTTGAAAGCAAATTTCTACAGCTTGGAAAGTCTCCTATCTTAGAGTTCCTAGTCTTGCTTCTGCTTCAATCCCTCTTCTTTCTTGCCTTACAAGGCTACTTGAAGACGCTGATGAAGCAAGATCTAGTCTTCATCCTGCTAATCTGTCTAGCACTCGGAAGTCTCTTTCGAAATATCAGTACCTTCCTCCAAGTCCTGATGGATCCAAATGAATACGATAAACTGCAGAACAGTCTCTTTGCCTCCTTTCAGCATCTCAACACTTCCATCCTAGCCATCGGTTCTCTGATCATCCTCGCTTTGACAATCTTTTTCTTTCGAAAAGCAGTCGTTCTAGATGTCTTGCACCTGCAAAGAGAAACGGCTCAGATACTGGGACTGGATGTTGAAAAAGAACAGAGAGAACTCCTCTGGGGCATCGTGCTCTTGACCTCAACAGCCACTGCCTTGGTAGGGCCTATGGCCTTCTTCGGCTTTATGCTAGCCAATCTCACCTACCTCATTGTCAAAGATTATCGGCACAAGTTGCTCTTTATCGTAGCCATTCTGATTGGATTTATTAGTTTGACCTTGGGGCAGGCCCTCATCGAACGAGTCTTTGCACTGGAAATTCGCATCAGCATGATCATCGAGAGTGTGGGTGGGGTCTTATTCTTTATCTTACTATACAGGAGGGCACGTCGGTGAAACTGGAAAACATTGACAAATCCATTCAAAAACAGGATATTTTGCAAGACATTTCCCTTGAAGTCAGTCCTCAAAAACTGACAGCCTTCATTGGTCCAAATGGTGCTGGAAAATCGACTCTCCTCTCCATCATGAGCAGACTGACTAAGAAGGATCAGGGAATACTTAGTATCAAAGGGCGTGAAATTGAGAGTTGGAATTCGCAAGAACTGGCCAAAGAACTCACCATCCTAAAGCAGAAGATTAATTATCAAGCCAAATTGACCGTTGAAGAGCTGGTCAGCTTTGGACGTTTTCCCTACAGCCGTGGTCGACTGAGAGCAGAAGACTGGGAAAAAATCCGAGAAACCCTGGACTATCTGGAACTGACAAACTTAAAAGATCGCTACATCGATAGTCTGTCTGGAGGACAGCTTCAACGTGTCTTTATCGCTATGGTACTGGCCCAAGATACAGACTTTATCTTGCTGGACGAACCGCTTAACAATCTCGATATCAAGCAAAGTGTCAGCATGATGCAGATTCTTCGGCGACTGGTGGAGGAACTAGGGAAGACCATTATCATCGTCCTCCACGATATCAACATGGCTAGCCAGTATGCGGATGAAATTGTTGCCTTTAAAGACGGTCAAGTCTTTTGCAAGGGAAGGACTGCTCAAATCATGCAGGCTGACCTGCTCAGTCAACTCTATGAGATTCCCATCACGCTGGCTGATATCAATGGCAAAAAGATCTGTATCTATAGCTAGCTATTCTGAACTCATGTTAGAGAACCCTCTGTCTCTTAGCTAACAAGCCTATCTAAGAGACTCCCTACATCGTTATCACATTTTAAAAAGGAGAAATCATGAAAACATCCCTTAAACTTTATCTCACTGCCCTAGTGGCTAGCTTCTTGCTCCTACTTGGTGCATGTAGTACAAATACAAACTCAAGCACTAGCCAGACAGAGACAAGTAGCTCTGCTCCAACAGAGGTAACCATTAAAAGTTCACTAGATGAGGTCAAACTTTCAAAGGTTCCTGAAAAGATTGTAACCTTTGATCTCGGTGCTGCGGATACTATTCGCGCTTTAGGATTTGAAAAGAATATCGTCGGAATGCCTACAAAAACTGTTCCGACTTACCTAAAAGATCTCGCAGGAAATGTCAACAATGTGGGTTCTATGGTTGAGCCAGACCTAGAAGCCATTGCTGCTCTTGAACCGGATTTGATTATCGCTTCACCACGTACCCAAAAATTCGTAGACAAGTTCAAAGAAATTGCTCCAACTGTTCTCTTCCAAGCAAGTAAGGACGACTACTGGACTTCTACCAAGGCTAACATCGAATCTCTAGCAAGCGCCTTTGGTGAAACTGGTACACAGAAAGCCAAAGAAGAATTGGCCAACCTAGACAAGAGCATCCAAGAAGTCGCTACTAAAAACGAAAGTTCTGACAAAAAAGCCCTTGCTATCCTCCTCAATGAAGGAAAAATGGCTGCCTTTGGTGCCCAATCTCGTTTCTCTTTCTTGTATCAAACCTTGAAATTCAAACCAACAGATGCTAAAATCGAAGATTCTCGTCATGGACAAGAAGTCAGCTTTGAAGGTATCAAGGAAATGAATCCTGACATCCTCTTTGTCATCAACCGTACCCTTGCCATCGGTGGAGATAACTCTAGTAACGACGGCGTCCTAGAAAATACCCTCATCGCTGAAACTCCTGCCGCTAAAAATGGAAAAATTATCCAACTAACACCAGACCTCTGGTATCTAAGCGGAGGCGGCCTTGAATCAACAAAACTCATGATTGAAGACGCACAAAAAGCTTTGAAATAAGCAAGAAAACCCAACATCAGGTGATGTTGGGTTTATTTTCCTTCTTGATTTCGTTTGAGGGAAAAGTGGTCTGGGACGGGGTCCTGGCCTGTTTTCGACCAGGGGTGGCAACGTAAAATTCGAGCCAAGCCCATCAGAACACCCTTGAAGCCATGTTTTTCAATAGCCTGAATCATGTAATTTGAACAAGTCGGCTCAAAGCGACAAGAAGGTGGAAAGGCTGGCGAGATAAAACGTTGGTAAAAGCGCACAGGCGCTATTAAGATTCGTTTCATTATTTCTTGGTTACAGCCATGGTATGCAGTTGGCTGATTTCTTTTTTATTAAGGCGACGGGCTTCACCTGGACGGAGACCAGTCAAGTCTAGATGTCCAAAACGTGTCCGTGACAACTTATCCACTTGAAGATCGACAGCTTCAAACATCTTCTTAACCTGATGATTACGCCCTTCATGGATGGTCAACTGTACCACTGAGCGATTTTTAACTGGATCCACTTTGAGAATCTCATAGACAGCTGGCTTGGTTTTCTTGCCATCAATCTCAAGACCGCGGGTCAAGGGACGAAGATTGTCCTTATTGGCCACACCTTTAACACGCGCGACATAGACCTTATCAATCTCATTACGGGGGTGAATCATCTCATCCGTAAAGTCACCATCATTGGTCAAAATCAAGACACCTGATGTATCCCAGTCCAAACGTCCCACAGGGTAAATGCGTTCTTTGACATTGGGCAGAAGGTCGACAACAGTCTTACGACCCTTGTCGTCTGTTACACTGGAAATCACTCCACGTGGTTTATTAAGCAGATAGTAGACCTTTTCTTCGTTGTAGATGGGCTGGCTCTCAACTTCGACTTTATCGCCAGACTTGATGGTGGTTGCTAGTTCACGCACCACTTGGCCGTTAACCGTCACCAAACCTTGCTTGATCAGCTCCTCTGCTTTTCTCCTACTGGCCACACCTGCGTGGGCAATATACTTATTGATTCTCATCTTCTTCTATCCTTTCACCAAATAATTGGCTTTCTTGGGCTTGAATCTCAAGCTCATCAATCACTGGTAGTTCTTCCAAATGGTTAATCCCCATGTAATCTAGGAAATAATCCGTAGTCACATAGAGGTTGGGGCGGCCCAAAACTTCTTTTTTCCCATCTTCTCTTATCAGTTCAAAGGCTTGTAGCTTAGCTAGAGCTCCACTAGAATTAACCCCACGGATGGCATCAATCTCAATTCGGGTAATCGGTTGCTTGTAGGCAATGATGGACAAGGTCTCAAGGGCAGCCCGAGACAAGCTCTGGTTGATGGGTGCCTTGGAGTATTCCTTCAAAATCGCTGCAAATTGAGGCTTGGTGACCAATCTGTAGGCACCGCCTGTCTCAATCAGGGACAAGCTCGAATCTTGGTCTTTTTCATACTTCTGGGTTAATTTTTCTAAACTCTGTTGGATACCTGTCGGTGGTAGAGAGAGGAGTTCAGCTAACTGGCGGACTCGAATCCCATCTTCACCTGCTACAAACAAGAGCGCTTCTATTTCTGCTAAAGTACTCATCTTTCCTCTCTATCAAGTCTAGCTTTGTGCCTCTTGATTTTCTTCCTTCTTTTCCATGAGATAGATATCTCCGAAACTCTCCTCTTGCACGAGGGCCAGTTCCTGGGTTTTGATTAACTCTAGGGTTGCCAAAAAGAGGGTAATAACCTCTTGGACATTCTGGGCTTCCTTGAACAAATCCTGCAAGCACAACTGGTCTCGTCCAGCCAAGGACTCTTTTACGATGACCATCATGTCCTCAATCTTATACTCATCCCGCAAGATGGTCGTGTGATTCTGTGCGAACTCCTCTTTTTTCTTGGCTAGGATATTTGAAAAAGCCAAAAAGAGGTCAATGGTCGTCTTGTCATGCACAAGCTCAGCATCCTCGTAAATCAACTCTGTTGGCGCTTTGGAATAGTACTGGGCCCGATCTTGGTGCTTAGCCTCCAAGTGCTCACCCAAGAGCTTGAACTTGCGGTATTCTTCGATTTGAGAGAGAAGGTCCTGCTCCAGGTCATCCTCCAAGTCTGTCACTTCCGCTACCTTTGGCAAGAGCTTGCGGCTCTTGATCAGCATCAGTTGACTGGCCATGACCATATACTCGCCCGTCACTTCCAGACGCATGGCCTGCAGAGTTGAGACATAGGCTAGGTACTGTTCGATGACTTCCGTAATGGGCACATCGTAAATATCCATCTGGTACTTAGAAACCAGGTGCAAGAGCAGGTCCAGGGGCCCTTCAAAATCTTTTAATTTAATATCCATTATCTATATTTTTCTAAGGTCAGGACTGTTTTTAATCCTAGTTTTTTTGCAATTTCGTACAAATCGACCTTGTTTTCAATCTGTCTTAGAATGAACTGTTCCCGCAAGGCTTGGGCGGATAAGGCTGGAAAACCTTTCTCCTTGACAAAGGACTCTAGCTGACGAAAGGCCCACTGACGAGAATAGGCTTTCCCACCCCTTTCAAAGAGATAGGTCTGCCCCATCAAGGGTTCTAGCTCTGGAATCAAGGGCGCAGGAATGGTGACAATCCTCTGTTGGGAAGCCTTGTTAATTCGCAACACCTGAAAATCCAGATTGATATCCGCGACCTTGAGAACTAAAATCTCACTCGGTAACAAGCCTATTTCCAAGATAAGAAGCGCTAGTAAGCGTCCTTCTGGATAATTACTTTCCTGCCAAAAAGACTCTAGGTCTAAAATCTCTGGTTTTTCAGTCTTCTTTTCAGCTTGCTTAGCTAATTCCAGACGGTAAAAACTGTCCACCTCTCCTTTTCGATAGAGAAAGTAGAGAAATTGGTTACAGGCCGAAAGTTTTCGCTTCTGGGCGCTGATTTTTAGATTGGCTAGCTGTGCTTGGTAAATCTTGAGACTAGTTTCAGAGATCCGCTCATCTACAATGTCTAAAAATTGCTCCAAATCATACTTATAGGACTGCTTGGAATTGGCAGACAAACCCTGCTTTCCCTCTAAAAAGTCTGAAATCCTCTCTCTCATTTGCATCGAATCTCATATTCCTTACTAAAGTCATGCAAGAGGGCATTGACGACCTTGAGGATAGACTTGCGCGTGATGATTCCTTGAAAAATCCCTTCATCATCTACCACTGGCAAGAAGGGTTCATCTACCAGTTTATGGAGGACCTCTGTGATGTTATAGTCAGGAGCGACGACTGCCACATCTGTCTTAGTCATATTGACGATGTCTGTCTTTGCCATCTGCTCATCCGTCAAACCTTGCTCCATTTGATAAGCCAAAATGTCTCTCAGACCAATAGTCCCGACAAAGCGTTTGTCAAAGGTCACAACAGGGATACGGGTATAGGTGATTTGGCTCAGCACTAAAATCGCATGGTCAGCGTTATGGGTATCGATCAAGGCCGCTAGATTCTCAGCAGGTGTAAGAAAAGTCTCTTCCTGCTCCAATAAAAATGCTTCAAATTCCTTGGCAATCATCGAGCAAACTCCTTGGACAGACCTGGATAAACCTCATGATCACGTGTCAAAAAGTCCACTTTGAAATAGCTGTCATCAATCTCCACACGGGCATAGAGGCATTCTTGGATGGGACCACGAGGTTGGCTGATAGAGCCAGGATTTAAAAAGAGGGTCTTTCCTTCCATCCAAGCAGCCGGCACATGGAGATGCCCATAAAGACAAAGGTCTGCTTGCTCTTCTTGGGCCCAGAGGTCCAGTTTTTGAAAACTAAAGTTAATGTCAAAAAGGTGACCGTGGGTCTGGATGATCTTGGTTGGCCCTAGCTGGGTCACGAGGCGTTCTGGATAACCTCCGTAAAAGTCCATATTGCCCTTGACAACTTGGATTCCCTCCCATAGGGGAGAGTCGGGGCGAAGTTCTGAGTCACCATCGTGAAAAATGGCATCAACTTTCCCCAGATAGCGGTCACGGATTTCTTCCACAATCAAGCTATCTCCGTGGGAATCACTCATTACAATGATGGTTTGCTTTGCCATGATGGAAATACCTCCACTAATTTTTTCACCGCAAGTGCACGGTGGGATTGGCTATTTTTTTCTTCTAGAGTCAGCTCGGCCGAGGATTTACCTGTTTCTCCGACGAGAAAGAGGGGATCGTAGCCAAAGCCATTTTTACCCTTGGGCTCAAAGTTAATGTAACCTGGCCAGTCTGCTTCGACAACCAAGCTTTCCTTGT
Organism: Streptococcus oralis; assembly: GCF_001578935.1. Taxonomy (GTDB): domain Bacteria; phylum Bacillota; class Bacilli; order Lactobacillales; family Streptococcaceae; genus Streptococcus; species Streptococcus oralis_R. Next base: position 83,199 of record NZ_KQ969522.1, read on the forward strand.
TTGGACTAGCTACGACTAGGGTTGTATGGAACTGGGCTGAACGGTCCTTGAGTTCAAAGACCATGGCCAATTCGTGCAAGAGTTTGGCATTGTTTTCACGGTCTGTCGCTCCGACTCCTGCGAAACGAGCTGACCAGACACCCGGCAACCCACCCAGAACATCCACTTTGAGGCCTGAGTCATCTGCTAGAACCATTTTCCCTGTAAGTTTAGAAATGGTTTCAGCCTTGAGGCGAGCATTTTCTTCAAAGGTCATACCTGTTTCTGCGACTTCAGGCAAATCTGGATAGTCATTGAGATTTTCCACATCGTAGCCTAGTTTATCAAAAATCGCTCGGAATTCCTTGGTCTTGCCTTCGTTGCGAGTCGCAATCAATAAGGTTTCTCTGACCTTACTAGTTTCAAAGAAGGTTTCTACATCGACTCCTTCTTTAGGCAATTCGACATGCAGGAGTTGTCCATTTTCAATCAAGAGCAGAGCTCCCTGACGTTGGATGACTTCTAGATTGCGACCTGCTTCTTGGTTCAAGATGTCAAGTACAAAGGAAAGCAGGCGGTAAGGAGAGTTATAGCGTAAAACAGTGACAGAAAGCGGAAAGCCCCGTTCTTCGTCCCGAAAGATTTGAGACAGTTCAAAGAGAGGAAAATCAATCTCCTCATCCGTCAAGGTGCGAATCCCACCAAAAACACTATAGGACCCGACATACCAGTCTTGGTCGTCCTTGTATTCATAAATTTTCTTTGTCATAATGTTACATGCTCCACGTGAAGGTCTTTTTCCAGCCATTCTTCGGCGATTTTCTTAAAACTCTGGCTACTGGCTGTAGTGTAAAAGCGGTGATGCAAGGTGACATCTTTCCGACTGCGATTGATCTCAAAATAATTGAGCAAGACGGAAATATCCCGCACGCACTCCGCTCCGCTATCGATCAAGGTGACCTCAGGCCCCATGACATTTTGGATGATAGGACGAAGGAGCGGATAATGGGTACAGCCTAAAACCAAGGTATCCACGCGCCCCACCAAGGGACGCAGGGTCTCATAAACCACCTTTTTAGTCAAGCTGGTTGAAAGCGCCCCTGACTCCACCAAAGGCACAAACTTCGGACAAGCCAGACTCTCTACCTGCAAGGTCGGTGCCAGATCCTGAATCTTTTCACGGTAAATATCTGACTGGACCGTCATGGGAGTTCCAATAACACCGATTTTCCCGTCTTTGGTGGCTTGAATAGCGGCCGAAGCGCCTGGTAAGATCACTCCTAAAACAGGAATGTCCAAGGCTTCCTTGATTTCTTCCCAAACAACAGCTGTCGCTGTATTGCAGGCAAAAACAATCATCTTGACATCCTTGGTCAAGAGAAAGTTGACCAACTGCCAAGTATATTCCCGAATCTGCTCCGCTGGTCTTGGTCCGTAGGGTGCTCTGGCTGAATCACCAATATAGACAATTTCTTCATGAGGGAGCTGTCTCATCAGCTCTCTGACGACCGTCAGTCCCCCCACACCCGAATCTAAAAATCCAATAGGTCGATTATCCATCAGCTCTTCTTTCTAAAAATAGGGTTGGAGTGACACTCCAACCTCCTCTTTTATATGGTTTCTTGCTTATTTTTTCTTGCTATTTGCAAGGGCTGCCTTTTGTTGGCGAATGATTTGGTGGTAGACTTGTTGCACTTTTGCTTCGCTTGGTTTTTGTCCATTAGCCGACAGCAAGGCCCGTACAGCTTCTGCATTGAGGCGAGGGTTGTCTGCAAATTCTTTTTCCACTTGCTTGCGCACCAAGTACATGCCTCCAAGGGCTCCACCCAGGAAGGCCACGATAATCAAAACGATTGCTAAAATTAGATCCATTTGTATCTCCTATTTCTTTTTTATACTCCATGAAAATCATCAGCAAACTAGGAAGCTAGTCTCAGGTTGCTCAAAACACTGTTTTGAGGTTACAGATAGAGCTGACGTGGTTTGAAGAGATTTTAGAAAGAGTATTATCTGTATCCATTATACCACAAAGTCCCCCGACTGACTAGTTTGACCTTTCCTGCTCATTTGGTTACGTTTCAAAAAAAGAGCCTGAAAGCAGACTCTTTGGCATTCTTTACTTTGTATAAAGGGCCAGGGTTTGATAGGGTTTGAGTGTGACTGTTTCTGCCACTTCTGTCCCTCGATAGTTGGAAAGGAGCACCTGCCCCTTCTGGTAGTCGGCTGGGAGAGTGACCACTACCTCTCTACCGTAGAAATTATTGAGCACCAGCAGTTTTTGATCTTCATAATGACGCTCAAAGGCGTAAACCTGATTGCTCTCTTCTAGGGCTGGCAGGTAGCTTCCTTCTGAGATGATGGGCAATTCCTTGCGCAGGCGAATCAGCTCTTTGTAAAAGTTGAAAATAGGACCCTCTATTTCCTTTTCAACGTTGATATCTTTATAGGACTTGCCTGCTTTTAGCCAGGGAGTCCCGGTGGAGAATCCTGCATTTAGAGACGCATCCCACTGCATGGGCGTGCGGGAGTTGTCCCGGGATTTGGCTTGGATGATCTTGAAGGCCTCTTCTGGTGTTTTTCCTTGTTCCAGAAGCGATTGATAAGCATTGATCGACTCCACATCGACATAGTCACTCATGCCCTCATAGTCTGGGTCAACCATGCCGATTTCTTCTCCCATGTAGATATAAGGAGTTCCCCGTGATAGATGAATGCTGGCAGCCAGCATAGTAGCTCCTTCCTGACGGAAATTTTGAATATCCACAAAACGGTTAAGGGCCCGAGGTTGGTCGTGGTTGTTCCAGAAGAGAGCACTCCAGCCACCACGCTCGCTCATTTCCTTGCCCCAAGTGTGAAAGAGACGCTTAAGTTCCTCAAAGTCAAAAGCTGCAAGGGTCCATTTCTGGCCGTCTTCATAGTCCACTTTGAGGTGGTGGAAGTTAAAGGCCATGGACAATTCCTCACGTTCTGGAGCTGAGTAAAGCACGCAGTTGTCAATGGTTGTGGACGACATTTCCCCAACTGTCATAAAGCTATCGTCAGATCCAAAAGTGGCTTGGTTCATCATCCGCAAATAGTCATGAACGATGGGCTTGTCTGTGTAGGCTGGTTTCCCTTCATTTTCAGGGCAATCCCGCAACACCTCGTCCTTGCCAATCAAATTAATCACATCAAAACGGAAGCCCTTGACCCCCTTGTCCCGCCAGAAATTGACGACCTTGAACAATTCCTTGCGGACATTGGGATTGCGCCAATTCAGATCCGCCTGGGTCACATCAAAGAGGTGGAGATAGTACTTGCCTGTATCGCCAAAGGGAGCCCAGGCAGAGCCTCCAAACTTAGAGACCCAGTCGGTTGGTTGGTCTTGGATGAAAAAGAAGTCTTGGTAATAGGGATCTCCTCCAAGAGCCTTTTGAAACCACTCGTGCTCTATCGAACAGTGGTTGAGCACCATATCAAGCATAAAATCAATCCCGTGCTCTTTTCCGACCCGAATCATTTCTTCGAAATCCACCATATCCCCAAAGAGTGGGTTGACAGCTGTATAGTCTGAAATATCGTAGCCATTGTCCCGTTGGGGGCTAGGATAGAAAGGATTGAGCCAGATCATATCCACGCCCAGTTCTGCTAGATAGGGAATCTTCTCGGTAATGCCTCGGAGGTCACCCACCCCATTTCCTGTCGTATCTTTAAAGGATTTTGGGTAGATTTGGTAGACCACCTTTGTTTTATCAAATGTCATCTTCGTTTCCTTTTTTAAAAAGGGGAGGGCTTGCGCCACCACCCCGGTTGCTTGTTCTAGTTCGTTTCAACTACTTGATTTGCTTTTTTAATTTTTTCCAAAGAAGGGATCTGATTTTCATCATTAGCAGATTCCTCGCCACTTCCTATGCGGTCGTGCGATGATTTTCTAATCGTCTGGATTAAATCCGTGTTCCCTTCAAGAGTTCCTGACCCTGTTGGATGGTGCGTGGCAAGTCTCCTTGGATCTCCACTTGGAAGGCATCCTGATTGGTGACGATCACTGGGGTTTCTGCGACCAATCCAGCTGCGTGAATCGTCTCGATGTCAAAGCTAATCAGAGCTTGTCCAAGGGTCACTTTGTCGCCTTGACTCACATGGGCTTCAAAACCGTTGCCATCTAGGCTCACGGTATCCATGCCGATGTGCATCAAAAGCTCCACTCCTTGATCAGAAAGGATGCCGATGGCGTGTTTAGTCGGAAAGAGCACCGTAACCGTTCCATTGACAGGCGCTAGCAAGCGCCCCTCACTTGGCTCGATGACCACTCCTTGACCCATGACACCGGATGAGAAAACAGGGTCTGTCGCTTGGCTCAATGCTTTGACTTGACCAGCAAGAGGGCTCAAGATATTCACCACTTCCCCACTAGCAGCTTCATGGTGACTGGTAAATTCTGGCTCTTCCTGGGCTTCAAATTCTGCTTGAAGGTCTGTATCATCCTCTGTCTTGGTAAAGAGACCAGCCTTACGAAAGAAAACAGTGAGAATCATTGGAACTGCGATTGCAACCAACATGACACCTGCAAATGGCAGCATGTATTGAGGTTGGATGGAGAGGATTCCTGGAAGTCCACCGATACCAATAGAGGCAGCAGTGACGTTAAAGGTAACGGATAAGAGTCCTGCTATTGAAGAACCAATCATTCCTGCAACGAAGGGATAGATGTACTTGACATTGACCCCAAAGAGGGCAGGTTCGGTCACTCCGAGATAGGCTGAAATAGTGGCTGGCAATGAAATCTGTGCTTCACGTTCATTTTTGCGGTGAATCAGATAATAGGCAAAAACAGCTGACCCTTGGGCGATATTAGAAAGGGCAATCATAGGCCAAAGACCAGTCCCGCCCGCATCAGCAATAAGTTGCGTATCAATGGCATTGGTCATATGGTGAAGACCTGTAATGACAAAGGGCGCATAGAGAGCACCAAAGATAGCACCAAAGAGCCATTTAACAGGACCCGTCAAGCCTGCAAGAACGACAGCTGATAGGCCTTGTCCAACAGTCCAACCAATCGGTCCCAAAACGGTATGCGCCAAAATCAAGGCTGGAATCAGGGACAAGAAGGGTACAAAAATCATGGAGACCACTTCTGGAATATGCTTGCGCCAGAAAATTTCGAGGTAGGACAAGCTCAAACCTGCAAGAAGAGCTGGGATAACCTGAGCTTGGTAACCAATTCGATTGATAGTAAAGGCACCAAAGTTCCAAACCCAATCCGCTGCAATCACCTCAGCAGGCGTCGATGCTACGGCATAGGCATTGAGCAACTGAGGCGAGACCAAACAAATCCCAAGCACGATTCCCAAGATTTGGCTGGTTCCCATCTTGCGTGACACCGACCAGGTGATCCCTACTGGCAAGAATTGGAAGATGGCTTCTCCTGGAAGCCAGAGGAAGTGATTGATCCCTGCCCAGAACTGCGAAACTTCCGTAATGGTCTTGCCATCTAGCATAGACCAGTGCACGCCCTCTAGGACATTTCTAAAACCAAGGATCAGCCCTCCAACGATCAAGGCTGGAATGATCGGAGTAAAGATTTCCGCCAAGGTTGTCATGACACGTTGGATTGGATTTTGATTGCTCTTAGCAGCGGACTTGGCTGCTTCTTTTGATACCCCTTCGATCCCAGAAACCGCCGTAAAGTCGTTGTAGAAAAGTGGCACGTCATTTCCGATGATAACCTGAAACTGACCTGCATTGGTAAAGGTTCCTTTAACAGCTGGAATAGCTTCAATAGCCTTGACATTGGCTTTTTTATCATCGCCTAGGACAAAGCGCATGCGTGTCGCACAGTGGCTCACTGCTGTGATGTTTTCCTTGCCTCCGATTGCCAGCAGCAAATCTTTAGCTTCTTGTTCAAATTTTCCCATTTGAGTCTCCTTATGGTCAATGTGTAATTGACTTGATAACTCTATTGTAATCGATACCAAACTTGTCTGCAACTTGTTTGGATAAAATTCTCCTGTTTTTGATAAAATTTTTGACGCTTGTATGGTAAAATAAAAACAAGTTGGCTTTTTATCGATGGAAATCCAAATTCAGAAAGGAATTTGTATGAAAAAATACCAAGAAATCTTTTATAAGCTTAAACAGCAAATCCAAGCAGAAACCTATCCTGTTGGAAACTTTCTTCCCAGCGAGCATGAGTTGATGGCGCTCTACGGCGTCAGTCGAGATACCGTTCGTAAGGCGCTGAAAAATCTGCAAGAAGAGGGACTCATCCGAAAGATCCGAGGTCAAGGTTCCCAGGTTATCCAGGAAGAAACGGTCAATTTCCCCGTTTCCAACCTGACCAGCTACCAAGAACTGGTCACAGAACTGGGCCTCCAGTCCAAAACCAATGTCGTCAGCCTAGATAAAATTATCATTGACAAAAAAACGGCCCTCTTGACTGGTTTCCCAGAATTTCGCCTGGTCTGGAAGGTGGTTCGCCAGCGGGTCGTTGACGACCAAGTTTCTGTTTTAGATACCGACTATCTGGACATGGAATTGATCCCCAGACTGAGCCGTGACATTGCAGAGCAGTCCATCTACGCCTATCTAGAAGGGGAGTTAAAACTAGTCATCGCCTACGCTCAAAAGGAAATCACCATTGATAAGGCCCGCGATCACGACAAGATTCTCATGGATATTGGCAAGGACCCTTATGTGGTTTCTGTCAAATCCAAGGTCTATCTCCAAGACGGGCGCCAATTTCAGTTCACCGAAAGCCGGCACAAATTGGAGAAGTTTCGCTTTGTGGACTTTGCCAGACGACAGCAAGCCGACCCTCACTAGTCATTTTTTTACAAAATACTCATCTTTTTGGTAAAATAGTAAGAAAGCTCTGGAGGCAAGCATGAAATCAGAATATCAAAAAATGATCGCAGGGGAATTCTACTTTCCTAGCGATCCAGAATTACGACAGCTAGCTCAGAAATCGCGCCAACATCAAAACGCCTTTAATAATGAGCAGGATGCTCAAAAGCGCAGCGAGATCATCAAATCTTGGTTTGGAAGCACCGGCCAACACCTCCATATGGAGACAGGCTTTTGCACCGACTATGGCGTCAATATCCATGTCGGGGAACACTTTTATGCCAACTGGAATTTGACCATGCTGGATGTCTGTCCTATCACTATCGGATCCAATGCCATGATCGGGCCCAACTGTCAATTTTTGACCCCTCTTCACCCTTTGGATCCTGAGGAGCGCAATTCGGGCGTCGAGTACGGAGCACCTATCACCATTGGCGATAATTTCTGGGCTGGCGGTGGTGTCATCGTACTTCCTGGGGTCACCCTCGGAGACAATGTTGTCGCTGGCGCAGGAGCAGTTATCACCAAGTCCTTTGGCGACAATGTCGTTCTTGCTGGAAATCCCGCTCGCGTTATCAAAACCATCCCTGTCAAATACTAATACCCTTGAGAATCTCTTCAAACTACGCTAACTTAGGCAGTTCTATCGACAACCTCAAAGCCCTGCTTTAAGCAAGCTGCGAATGATTTTCATTGAGTATAACTCGAAAATCCAATAGCGCACAGTTAGTAGCAGAGCTACCAGACCTTCTCCAACCAGCACTTATACCAAGTATCAAGGAGCCTTCTCTTGTCGATTTTCCATCTACATCAAGGCTCTTTTTGACTAGTAATCCCATCTTTATTTTCAGAAAGGAAATTTCATGTCGTCACTTATCAAGCATAAGCGAGTGGAGTTCAGTGAACTCTTTTACGACCTCGTTTTTGTCTATGCTATTTCTAAAACAACAGCCCTCATCCACCATCTCCATCACGGAGTGCTGGGCTGGGAATCCATCCTGTCTTTTCTTATCACCCTCATCATCCTGATCAATAGCTGGATGATCCAGACCGTTTTTACCAATCGTTATGGGAAAAATTCCCTCTTTAACATGGTCATCATGTTTATCAATATGGCTATGCTGCTCCTGATTTCAAATATGATCACAGCAGACTGGCAAGGTTATTTCTACCCTTTTAGTTGGGCAGTCGGAACCCTCTCCTTCACCCTCTTTTTCCAATACTTGGTAGAATACCTTCGTAAAAGTAATCCTCAAGAAGACCGCCCCATTCTCAAACGCTTCCTCTGGATCACGGGGCTTCGCTTTGCCAGTGTTTATCTAGCGGCACTCCTTCCCCTCGCTATGGCCTTCCCCGTCTTTCTGATTGGGATTTTGGGAACCTTTCTCCTGCCCCTAACACTGAACCAGACCCCCAATGCCTTTCGTGTCAACTTCCCCCATCTGATCGAGCGGATTTCGCTCCTTGTGATCATTACCTTTGGCGAGATGGTCATGGGACTTGCGAATTTCTTCACACCTGAGACCTTCTCTCTTAGCTCCGTCCTCTACTTTATCCTCATGATTCTGCTCTTTCTCTTTTACTTTGGGCAGTTTGACCATGCCATTGACGAGGGTCTGGATACCGGCGGCGTCTTTCTCATCTATAGCCACTATCCGATCTTTATCGGTCTTATCCTCATCACCGTTTCCATGAGTTTCCTTCAGGATCCCAGTGCCAACGCTCTCTTTGCCACCACTTCCTTTTATCTGGGAATTGGGCTAGTGCAACTGGCAACTCTGGCCAACGGTCGCTACAACAAGGACTACCTCCGCTATCCTACCAGTTTTTACGCCCTTCAACTGACGACTCTACTCGTCAGCTATATCTTGTCCTTGTTGCTAGCTTCGAACGCCACGCTTGTCATCGCCATCGCGACGCTCGCAAGTCTTCTAGCCGAGGCTCACTCTATCCATTTTTACATGACCCAAGTCAAAAAACATGCTCATCCCAACTGGGATCTGTTTTAAGAATGGCTCTGTTTCAATTTTTTGATACAGGAAATCCTAACTCCCACTAGTCCATCACACCATCCTAGTTCTCCGAGCTGGGATGGTTTCTTTATTCCGTGGAGAACATCAGAAGGCTTCAAAACAGCTCCTATCTCAAGGAAGGAGTACAATGAAAGTGGTTCTATCCCAAACCACAATACAACTTTTACAGAGGAGGACAAGGATATGTCTACCGCACCATTTCATAGTCATTCGTTATTTCACCAGTTTTACGCGGATTGGATTGAAACCTATAAGAAGGGGGCCGTCCAAAGAGTCACTTTGCAAAAATATCAGATGAGCTTGCAGTGGGTCAGACGCTTAGCTCCCAAGCTAAAAATAGAAGAGATTAGTCGCACCACTTATCAGAAATTGCTGAATGACTATGCTGACTATCATGAAAGACAAACAACGCTTGATTTTCACCATCAACTCAAGGCTGCGATTTTAGACTGTGTAGACGAGGGTTGGGTGGCAAAGGATCCTACACGCAAAGCCATTATCAAAGGTCGAGCCCCTCGACCTAAAAAACAAAAATTCCTCAATCAGTACGAACTTCATAAATTACTGGAGGACTTAGAGCTGGGGGCAAGTCCCGACTGGGATTGGATGATTCTCCTCATCGCAAAGACTGGTCTTCGCTTTTCAGAAGCCCTGGCACTGACACCACTGGATTTTGACTTTAACCACCAGACCTTGAGTGTCACCAAAACTTGGGACTACAAACGAAACACGGGCTTTCTACCGACCAAAAATATGTCATCTATTCGAAAGGTTCCGATTGACTGGCAAACGGTCATCCAATTTAGTGAACTCGTCAAAGATTTACCCGAAGATCAACCCATTTTCGTTCACGGTCCTATCTGGAATTCAACACCAAATAAGCGTCTTGAGCGCCATTGCCAGCATGTCCATATCCCTGTGATTAGTCTCCACGGTCTGCGCCATACTCATGCTTCTATCTTACTTTTTGCAGGAGCTTCTATCGCCAGTGTCGCTAGACGACTGGGCCACTCCAGTATGACGACCACACAAAAGACCTATCTTCATATCATCGCTGAATTGGAAAACAAAGACATTGATATCGTCATGCGCGCCCTATCTAGCCTAGGTCGTTAGTTAGTTGAG
>NZ_KQ969522.1:93530-96263 GCF_001578935.1 Streptococcus oralis
GCGTCGGCATCTGTAAAATCTGGAAAGCGATGTTTTGTTTTTCCAATCTTGCTCACCCCAACTTACGCCCTTTTCCTTTCCATTTATTGGAAAAGGCAGAAAACCTCCACTGGAGCTTTTCTCTCCCAAGCGTCGGTATCCTTGAACTCTGGAAATCTTAATTTTGGTATGTTTTTCATGTAAACTCCTTTCCCCCAACCCACACCTTTTTCTTTTCATTTCTTGGAAAAAGGCAGAAAACCTCCACTGGAGCTTTTCTCTCCCAAGATTCAGTGTATCCATCAGTTCAAGAATCTAAAATAATAAAAATCACAATCTGTATTTGGAACTTAAGTTGTTGCCAGATTGTGATTTTTGTTATAACGTCATTCAGTTCCTTCATTTAGAGGCACTTATGTTTTCTTAATCAATCGCATATAGTCTTGCCTTTGTGCAGTCATCCTTCGCTCCTTCAAACTCCCAGTTCTTTCAAAAGGGTAGCGATTTCGGCTTCGAGTTTGGCGATTTCTTGGTCGTCTTGGGCTAGGAGTTGCTTGATTTCATCAAGGTCAATCGGTTCTTCCTCCTCAAAGGTATCCACATAGCGAGGGATATTGAGGTTGTAGTCGTTTTCCTGTATCTCTTCCAGGCTCGCTAAGTGGGCATACTTGTCCACATCTTGACGAGCTTTATAGGTTGCGACAATCTTTTCGATATGCGCCTCGGTTAGGCTATTTTGGTTTTTGCCTTTGCTGTAGTCTTTGGAAGCATCGATAAAGAAAACGTCTTTGGTCTTGCGATTTTTCTTAAAGACTAAGATAGTGGTTGGAATGCTGGTGCCGTAAAAAAGATTGGCTGGTAGGCCGATAACAGCATCTAAGTAGTTTTTCTCGATCAAGACTTGGCGAATCTTGCCCTCTGCTGCACCACGAAAGAGCACGCCATGGGGGAGGACGATAGCCATAGTCCCCGTGTTATTGAGATGGTAAAGGCTGTGTAGGATAAAGGCATAGTCTGCTTTTGAGGCAGGGGCTAGCTTGCCATATTCTGAAAAGCGGGGGTCTTTGAGCTTGGAGTCCGCATTGTCCCACTTGGCTGAGTAGGGAGGGTTGGCCACCACGGCATCAAAAGAGCGAGGATGGTCAATCCCTTTCTCATCTGGTCCATCTGGCCAGTCACTCTCTAGGGTATCCGCATTTCTAAGAGTCATATTGGTATAGGTCACATCGTGCATCATGAGATTCATCCGAGCCAAGTTGTAGGTGGTCGTCCCTAACTCCTGACCAAAGTACTTGATGGCACCTGCTTTTTTGCCTTGGGGGAGTTCATTTCCCACAGTCAAAAGGAGAGAGCCAGAACCCATGGTTGGGTCGTAGACGCTAAAGGCTGTATCTAGGTCTTCAGTGACATCTAGCGTCACTAGCTTGGCTAAGATCTGGCTGACCTCATGGGGCGTGTAAAACTCGCCCCCTTTTTTCCCTGCTGAGGCGGCAAATTTCCCGATCAGATACTCGTAAATCTCTCCTAGGATGTCTCTACCATCCTCACTCTTGTAGTCAATCCCATCGATGAGCTTGACAATAGCACCTAGCGACTTGGCACGAGCTGTCGTAGACGCTCCCAAGCGTGAATCCCCGAGGTTGATGTCGTTAAAAACGCCACTAAAGTCCTTGGAAGCCTCACGGTTGCGCTCCACATTGCGGTTAAAATGCTCAAAAATGGTCTGATAATCACTGGGCATGACCTGACTATCTGCGATCTTCTCCCGCAAGGACTCCCAAGTGTCCTCTGGCTCAATGGCATAGCCCAAGGTCAGAGAAATATCCTCTAGATACTCCTCCAAATCCTCACCAGAAGCCTGCTCCTTGTAGGCTTGGTTGACCGTCATCCCCTCTGGCACATCGATGACCTGATTGCTCACCAAGTACTTCTCCTGATGCTCGGACAAATAGCGGTAAAAGATGAAGGCTAGGATATAGTTTTTGTACTCATTGGCCTCCATATTGCCCCGCAATTCATTGGCCATAGCCCAGATCTTGTCTGTGATTTCCTGTGTTTTACTCGTCATGTATACCTCCTTGTTTTTAGCTGTCTTCTCAAAAATGAAGCTCATCCTAAGGGAAAAGCTGTTGCAAAAGCCCTTTTTTCAGTGTTTTCAAATGTTCCAGCTTACGCTGATGACTAGCGATGGTCGCGTCTAGGGTTTGGAAGAATGCGCCAATCCGTTCCTGCTCGGGGAGGGAGGGGAAAGAAATTGTAATTATTGATAAGTCGCTAGAGTTAATTGCAGGGTAACTTGTTCCTGTACAATTGTCTAAAACTGTATTAACAAACTTCTGAGTCTGCAAATATGAGAGTAAAAATCGGCCATCACCTTTCGGACGTAACTGTGCATAACCAGTAGAGAAAACATAATTTTGCTCATCCTTTTCAAACAAAAAATTATTTTTCTGGTACGGTCTTACAGTCTGATAAAATACATCACCTTTTTTAGCTAATCTCTGTGCTCTAGATGGAGCTGTATTTTTAGTTTCATGTTTATGTGACAACATCTCCGTCCCTATGACAGAACCTAAATCCACATACTCAAATTCCTCTGGAAGAATTGATTTTGGATTGATTTCCGCCACTTCCCCCAACCTACGCTGTTCCCAAGCGTCAGTAAATTCAGGAAAACGAATTTCCGGAAAACTTTCGCCATTTTTTGGAAACATTTTCTGTAAGAGGCCTTTCTTACGCATTTTCAAATGTTCC
>NZ_KQ969522.1:97002-170639 GCF_001578935.1 Streptococcus oralis
GGTTCGGTATCCTTGAACTCTGGAAATCTTAATTTTGGTATGTTTTTCATGTAAACTCCTTCTTTATAAAAAGAACTGCTCTAATTCAAACTTTTCAATACCTTTTTTAGTTTGAATATAATCTTTTAAGGTTTGGTTTGCTCTAGGGTTGCCAAATTTATCAAATACTATATTCTCTGTTTGATTACTTTCTTTTAACGCGTGGTAGGTTGTTCTTGAAATCCCCAAACGAAGAATGTCAATTTCATGTTCCTCAATTGTCCCGTAGAAAAAGTAATCAAACTGACTTTGAGATATAATACCAAATTCTTTTAAAGTACTAATTAATAACATTAATTCATATGATACGAATTCCTCATCTAATTGTAACTTAATGATTGCGGTATTATACAAAAAATGCTTATCTCCAGTATGATCCCTTAAATCAATATATACCTTAGCATTCCCCTTATAAGCGGCCGTCTGATATGGGACTTCCCCAAATGACTTACCAACATACACAAAGCAATTCGTTGAAGTAGGACTTTCTAACAATCTTTGCCAATATGCATAGATACCATTAACCCTTAATTTAATCGGGTTTGCACTATTCTTAAGGAAGTTTTTATAGTATGTTAGAGTCTGCTCATATCTCAAACGTTTAATATTTTCACTAGGTTTGAATAACCTATCGTTAACCATGTTCTGGCTATTGTTTGGATTTATTGTAAAGGAATCAAAAAAAATACTTTTTATTTTCTGGAAAATCTGACTTATTAGTTCTTCCCTCTCTAAGCCTTCGTCAATAGATTTGGCCTCCTTCAATATCTTTTCAAGCATCTTCATTCCTTCCTGCGTATAACAAAGGACCTGCTGTGCACCTGCCTTGTGTAAACGAGTTGCAAAATCGTTTGTGGTGTATAGCTCTAATATTCTAGCTTCAGTTTTCCGAGCTTCAAGAACTGTATCTGTTACCTTAATATTCTCCAACATAGGGTTTTTCATTTCATCCGCCCCCTTCTTTCTGAGAGATTCTATTTTATCCTTCATTTTCCCACCATTAGGTTGAGGAAATTCCTCAATATCAACAAAATGCACAGGTACAAAAATCTTAGATAATGCAGCTCCTTCATGAAATATCTCATTTAGGCGATTTACCCGACCAATCAGATTCACTAAATCATTTTGACTAGACTTCCCTGAAATATAGATTAGATTATCAATCGGCAGATTGATCCCTGCTAAAATAATCGAATTCGCAATAAAATTTTTAATAAATTCAGATTCTCTAACAAACTTAATTAAATAATTTCGTATCATCAGAGGCATTTTCCCATGCAAATAAACTGTCCCCTTCGAAAGAAAATCAATTAACTTAAATTCAGGATGAACAATTTCCGCTAGCTCTTCTTGAAGTGTTCTAATCTCTTCTGGAACTTCTATATTAGACAAACTAGAAGCCAATTTCCTTGCATATTTTTCAATATCTCTGGGTTTAAACAAAAAGTGTAAATTCTTTTTGAATTTTCCTGACTGAACCAACTGTGAAATATACTCATAAGAGCCTGAAAAGATTCTATCTAATTCAATAAATTGATTCAAAAAAACATCATAAACTTGTTCTTTGCCACTTAAATCTAAAAATTTAATTAACAGTATTTTTAAATTTTTAGCTATCCTATATTCTTCAATCTGTCCCTGATCAACCAAAGAAAGATTGGAAGAATCACTGATAACCGGTGACAAGTATACCATGTTTACATTCGGATTAAATTTTTGTACCAACTTAATAAAACGTGATAGTAAAATACTCCGTATAGAAGAACTATTTAACAATTCGTGAGCTTCGTCAATATAGATGACACTAAATATCATCCCCTCTTCAATTAATCGAAGCCCCCTTTCTTGTGTTACAATCGCTAATACTCTATCATCTGTTTCAGAATTGTAATTTTGATCATGTATAATGATTTTTCTATCTGTTACGACTTGTCTAGCCTCTCGATAAGTCTGATCAATTAAAGCCTTTGTTGGAACAATTATAGCAACATTCCCATCATCTTCATACTTCGATAAGTGCCGAAAAATAATTTCACTTTTCCCATAAGAAGTCGGTGCTATAAATGAAAATTGATTGCTCTCTGAATTTAATACCTTTTGAAAAACTCTATCTTGCTCATAGGTTTTCACTTTACCATTTTCAATAAATCTATCCATTTCCCCATTAGAAAGAACGTGGGTCAGCCTTTGAGATTCCTCTGGGATATAGCCTTCACTTAGTATTTTTTTAGCAACAGGATAATAACCATAATTAACAGAAAAATCATATAATGCATTAAATTTTTTTATTTTAAAACACGTTCTTGCAATAATCAAGTAGGCATAGTCAATTAAAAGAGTCTTTTGACGATTTTTTTCATACTCATCTATTAAAATTAAAGCAATTCCAAATAAGTACTCTGCTTCCTTTTCTGTTAAAGAGGAAGATAAATATAATAGTTGTTGAAGCCTAGTTGAAATTTTTTCATTCTTTCGTATTTCGGTAAGCGCCCTCAAACCTTGGTCCTGCTTATGACTCATTTTTTAACCTTTCCAATAGTTTTATAAATAAATCCTCTGATGTTAAATTTATCGCAATAATGTTCTCTTTACGTGCTTGATGTTTTTCGACATAATTATGAAAATGAATTTCATCACCTAATGCTACCAATTCTTCGTTTACAACCGTGGAACCTAGAATAATATTACTATCACTGATTGTAATAAAGTTACCATTCATATAACTTTCACTGTATTCCTCTAAACGTTTTGTTAAAGAATTATTTGGTCTAGCGTTTTTAGCATGACTTGCAGCATTCTCCCACGGATCATTACTGGTTTGTCCAGAAAGTTGACTATTTAAGCCATTGTATGCAGCAACAATTCTAGATTCATGAGTCTCTTCTGAATAGGTTGACTTACTCTCAACTAACCACATTTCATCATCTTTACTATATAGACCGTCAAAGCCTTTTTTAGCTGAATTTTCTTCCAAATTTCTATAACAGAACTCTTGTTGGTAACCCTGCTCTCTCAAGATACAGATAAGAAAAAATTCAGCCGCAAAGCCAATGATATGCTTTCTACTTTTTAAAGTCTTAGCTCCTAAATTCCCAGACTTAAATAAACTATTATATATTTTTAAAGCAACCGTCTCACAAGAGAAAGTAGAGTCCACACCCTTAGCAATTTCAACTAATTTCGTTTGTATAAAAGCAAACTCATCCTCAGTTAATTCTTCTTGAAGCACAGCAACTAGTACTTCAAGTTCTTTTCCAGGTTTACTATTTAAGAGAGTTGAAGGTGACGTAACTTGTGATATAGGTTTGAATTCATTTCCAAGTAACATATATTCCCCTTTCTTTGTAAACGAATTTATTACAACCGCTCCACCATCTGGTCAGCCAGTTGGTAGATTGCTTCTCTGAGGCCGTTGCGGTATTTGATCCGGCTAAGGGCTTGGACCTTGCTATCCATAGCCATTTCTTGGTAGGTCAGGCTGGCTTGGGCGATGATGTCACGGAGTTGACCGCTATCATCCATGTCCTTTTGCTCATAGCGGTGGTTGGCAAAGAGGCTACGCAAGCCTTGGTTGGTCACGATGTCCGTGATGCCCCACTGGTTGCGAAAGTCGAGAAAGACACGATTGAGACTGACGGCATTGGCTTCTTGGATGATTGTTTGGCTTTCGCTGAGACGAGCTGGATAGGTAAAGTTACTATCTGCTGTCGGGTAGTGCCCTTGGTAGATCGCTTGGGCTGCAGTGACGATTTTTTCTGCATAGGTGCGGTCTTCCAAGCTATTGGCAAATTTCTGGATTTCTTCCTTGGTTTCCTTGGCTGCTTCCTTTTTACCTTCGTGAACTTGGTTGAGAAGCTGCTCGATGAGCTCTGTCAGGTAGTCATAGTTGACTTCCACATCCTTGACATGGGTCATGCGTAACTCCACCTGCCAGATAGGGATTTTCTTTTCCTTGGCTAGGTGGTTTTTGAGTTCATTGGTCAAGACTGTCGTCAGCATGACCTCCTGCTCAGGTGTCATCCCTAGTTCTTTTAGGAGAATATCGGGATCATCGTAGTCAAAGCCTACATCGCCCCCTTCTTCCTCGCTTGGGGTGTACTGCATGAGCTTGGACATGCCTGTATTATAGTCTCTAAGCAAGCCCAGCATGTCTTCTTTTTTCTTTTCAGACGGTGGGAGTTGGTTAAAGACTTGTGTCATGTCAGAGAGCTGGGTGACGGTTTCCTTGACTTGAGTGAGCAGGTCTTGAAACTCTGGCGCAGTGATGCCATCCTTGGTATTGCCTGCCTTGCGCTCTTCATCACTCAGCTTGGCCGAGTCCTTATTGGCGTAGATAGAGAGAGCTTGATTCATCAATTTTTCATTGTGGGCTGGCCAGCGGTAGTTGACGATGCGCCCCCAAGGTTTTTCATTCATATCCGCCACACGGTTAGTGCGAGAGTAGGCTTGGATGAGACTAGCATCCTTGAGCGTGCGGTCGACATAGAGAGTGTTGAGCTCTGGCGCATTAAAACCTGTCAAGAGTTGATCAATCACGATGACCAGATCCAGATACTGACCATCATGGGCCGTCCTTGCTAGGCGAGAGGTGACATCCTCTGTATAGCCAGCGACATTATCCATCTCAAACTTCGTTCCAAAAAGCTGATTGTAGACTGTCATAGCTTCATGGAGACCTTGGTTGCTTTCCAGCATACTATCATTATTGGTGGTATTTTTGCTAAAGGTGACGGCTACCTTTAGGGTTGGCTGACCTGCTGCCCGTCTTTCATCATTGACCCGTTCAAACTCTCGGAAGTACATCATAGCCATCGGGGTGCTGGCTTTTCCACCTCCCACGTGTGTTGTCAGCATGGCATTGTAGAGCCCGTCCTTAGAACGATTGCGCCAATGCTTGAAAATATCTGCCACAACAAGTTTGACATGGTCAGGATTTTCATCATAAAAACTAGGCTCGATCGCGTCGTCCATGTCTTCTTGCGAGAGGTGGGCGATTTTTTCTTGGATTTGCTCCTCTGTCCATTTAGGGTAGCGTTCCCGATAAAAGGCTGGTAGGTAGCGCTCTTTCATAGCTGCTTCATCGATAGTGGTTTCAAAGTCCACCTTAAAGCCCAAGACATTGCGGTCTGCGATGGCTTCACGGATGGTATAGGCATGGAGCAAGGAACCAAAGATATCTTCCGTTCTTAGCCCTCTGGTCGTCTCATCAAACATCGGTGTCCCCGTATAGCCGACCCAGGCTGACTGCGGAAAGGCTTTTTGAATAGCCGCAAAGGAGAGTCCACCTGTCGAGCGGTGAGCCTCATCCACGATAAAGACAATGCGTTTGTCAGGCGCCTTAAAACTCTTGCGGTTGATAAGGGTATTGAGTTTTTGGACAGAGGTGACGATGATGCCGTTGTCCTTGCTCTTGAGACGACGATTGAGCTCGGTGGTTTTCTTGGTATCTTGGACACTGCCTGCAGACTCACCGACACCATCTGGATCATAGGCACTGTACTCATCAAAGGTCTGACTGGTTAGGGCGATGCGGTCCACAACAAAGACAACCTTGTCCACATTTGGCAAGCGACTAGCTAGCCAAGCTGTTTTAAAGCTGGTGATGGTCTTTCCAGAGCCAGTGGTATGCCAGATATAGCCGATTTTCGTGCTGGAGAGCTCAAAGTCCGTTTGCTTGATTTTTTCGATGACCCTTTGTGTGGCATAGACCTGATAGGGGCGCATGACCTTGAGCATCTGCTTATTTTTCGTCCCATCCAGGATCATGTAGTTGGTGGCCATCTGATGGGCCATGGGGATAGACAGCATGCTATCTGCAAACTCCTTCCAATCCCTCACCAGAGTGTTATCGGATTGCCGTTGCCAGTTAAAGGCAAAGTCTGTATTGAAGCCTTGACTGGTGGTATTAGCCATGTACTTGACATTCGTTGGGGTCAGACCGACCAAGATTTGCACCGTAGAGAAGATGTCACTATACTGGTGTTCGTCGATATATTGGTGCATCTGATTGAGCGCCGCATTGACATCTACCGTATCTTTTTTCTCTTCAATCTGGATAATAGGAAGCCCATTGATGAGAAGAGTCGTATCAAAAATCCGATTTTCCTTCCCAGCAATCACAGCAGGACGGTGGATCTGATTGACAATCTGATAGATCGTATCGCCTGCCCCGACCTTACGCTGATCAAAAACGGTCAAAAAGACATGGCGACCATCATCCATATCCACTTCTACCTGTGAAATCCCATTTAGGCCATAGAGAAACTGACCTGCCTGATAGGGTATTTTGAGATCAGAGATGATTTTCTTCACTTGGTTAAATTCTGCGACCGACAGAGGGTTCTTGAGCACGTCTTGGTTATGCTGCTCAAGGATTTCCTTAAAGTTTTGCCAGAGGGCTTCTGTCGTCTTGATGTCCTTTTCATACTTCCACAGACGCTTCTTGGTCACATAGGCGACCGGAGTTTCTGTCACTTCTCTTCCATCTGTCGTCCCGTCAACTTGTCCGGTTGATAGATAAGTGATTAACTGCTTTTCAAAATCTAGTTCTTTCATACCTTGCGAACCTCCTCTAGTTCTCCCATTCGTAGGAGATATTCTCTCTCAGCTTGTCGTATTTTTAAAGCTTTGACCTCTTCTTGCTTACGGTAAACCATACCGATCAGCCTTTGTCGTTCCAGACTTTCCAGCCTTGGTAGTTGCAGTTCTCTCAACTGTTTGACGGTGTATTTCAAAACAGCCGACCCTTGCAACCCTAGGAGAAACTGACGTTTAACGGCCTTATCTTCGTTTAAGAGGTAGAGCAAGAAGTTCTTGTCTAGCTCTTTTGAGGGTTCTAAGACGACATAGTTTTGAGTGTAGAAATAGCCCTCGTGCTCCTTTGAGACGATGGCGGCTGTACCCGAGATGAGACTAAAGATCAAATCCCCATTTCTCAGCTGTGTCAGCGGATCTGTCGTTGTTAGCTCCTTTGACTCGCGCTCCTTGTGACTGACTCCAGCCAGATCATCCTCCAAATCCAGCTGATTATAAATCTTATAGCGATGGCCATTTGGTCTTTCTTTGACCCGAAACTGCGGAAAACCAACCTGAAAGGTTACCAAGTCTCCTAGCTGTATTTTTTTCATATCCTACTCACTTTGTGTTTTTTAAAAATTACTTTACAAACATAGTTTAGCAGTTTTTTGGAAGTTAGTCAAGGAAAAACTGCTTTTTATTTTGTGTTTTTTTAAAACTACATTTTATCTTAAAAACACACCAAACTTCCTGCTTAGTGTGTCCTCATTTTTAGTTGGATTTAAAGTTTTTGCTTTGCCTGCCCTTCCCGATAGGCCGTAATGGTCTGTCCTGTCCATTTTTTAAAGGCGCGGGAGAAAGAGGAAACTTCAGCATAGCCTAGGAGGTAGGCGACTTCGTCGGTGCTGATTTCTGGCTGTTTAAAATAGCTAAAGGCCAGAAGCTTTTGGACATTGTGCAGTTCTTGGTTAAACTTGGTGCCTTCTGCGGTCAGGTTGCGCTGAAGGGTCCGGCTACTGATGCCCAGAGAGGCCGCAATGTCCTCAATGCCAAAGGCACCACTCGGAATCATCTGGTAGAGTTTTTGCTGGACAACACCGGTGAAGCTCTCGCTGGTCATGGCCTCTGCCAAGCGCTCCTTGAGCTGGGGCTCGAGATAGTCCAGCATGACATTATTGGCCGTGAGAAAGGGCTTCTCGAGATCTGCTTTACGAAAGACCATTTCATTGCCCTCCATTTGCTCCACATGGCAGGCAAAGGTGTCTCTACTAACTGCTTCATAGCTAAAGGGCGTCTCCACATGGACGGGAGCAATGGCTTCGCCTGTGCCTGTCCGGATCAGATCCAGCAGGAGCAACTGCTCATTGAGGACCGCAAAGCGGGGCAAGTCCAAACCGGCATAGTCATAGCGGTAGTTGACCCGCACCAAGTCGTCAAAGGTTTCGATTGAGACCACGATAGGACCTGTGATTTTCTTGTATTTTGCGAAATGCTCAATGGCCGCAAGCCCATTTTTTGAGGACAGAGCCGCAAAGAATGGGGGCATGAACATCTGGATGTCCTTGATCCGGCTCATGGCAAGGATCTGCTCGTCGCTGGCCACCTTATCAAAGGCTGTGAGCAGATGGTAATAATCCAGAGTGGACAGAATCATCTCCTCTTTCCAGCTGGTATCCGGCAACTGGGCAAGGTCGAGGATGGACTGAAAATCCAAGCCAAGGGCCTTGAGATTTTCTAGGTATTGTTGGCTGAGGTTGAGACGCATGGCTTCTCCTTTTTAACGCATGGACATGAGCATCATCCGGTCGAAGAATTTATCGCCAAAGATACGGCGGATGCCGACCAGGAGTTTACCGCCACGACCGACTAGGTAACGGGTTTTAGGGTTACGGGCATTGATGATTTTTAAAACGGTACGTGAGATGACTTCTGGGCTTGACCCTGGAGCTGGGTTATTTTCCATAGCCTTGATGTAGCCATTGACCAAACGGCTGTAGGCACCATTTTTGGACTCATAAGAAAAGTTTTGGCTAACACCAGCGTTAAAACCAGTGTTGATCATGCCTGGTTCCAAGACGACCACCTTGATCCCAAACTCCTTGACTTCCATACGGAGGCAGTCGCTAAAGCCTTCGATGGCATGCTTAGAGGCATGGTACCAAGCTCCAAGCGGGGTATAGATTTTCCCACCCATTGATGAGGTATTGATGATGAGTCCCTCTTTTTGGGCCCGCATGTATGGTAGGACTTTCTTGGTCAGACGAGCCACTCCGTAGACGTTGACTTCCATCTGTTGTTGGACTTTTTCCATGGACAGGTCTTCGACAGGACCGTAAAGGCCATAACCAGCATTGTTCCAAAGGACATCGATCCGCCCTTCTTCTTCAATGACTTTTGCGACTACTTTTTCAATATCCTCTTCATTGGTCACGTCCATCTTCATGATGTGGCCACCGAGGGCTTCCAAATCTACCATCTTGTCCACGCTACGGGCAACGGCGTAGACCGTGTGACCTGCTTTGATGAGGTCTTGGGCTGAGAGTTTCCCCATTCCTGATGATGCGCCGGTGATTAAGATAACTTTATTCGCTGACATGTTTGTATTCCTCTTTTGTTTTATGTGATAAGTCTAGTATACAGGAGAATTCCCGCCAAGTAAATGATAATGTCTGACAGGCTATTAACAATTTACGACAGTTTGTTTTATTTCACCATATCCTTGTAGCGATAAATCGTTTTTGGATTGGCGCAAATCGCATTGGAAACCATGGCGCTTGCGACCGCTTGGGGGCGGATGCCCTTCCAGCTAGATAGAGGCCCTAGTAAAAAGGGTGAGATGATTTGGAAAATCTTAATCCAAATGGCTTCTCCCAGTTGGAGGTTTGCCCTCTTAGGCGCGATTAACATCGAAGGGCGGTAAAATCGCACCTGTCCAAGGTCCATCTTGCGCAGTTCTTCCTCCAACTGACCCTTGACCCTCAAGTAGGTGTAGGAGGTGTTTGGATTGGCACCATTGGCCGATACCAGATTGAAACTCTTGATCTTTCCTTGACAGAGACGGGCAAAAGCGACCGCATAGCCGTAATCGACCCTTTCAAAGTCAGCCCGCACCCCAGTCCCAATGGCAAAAAAGACATCTGCCTGCTTGAGGATAGCGGGATCCACTTGTGGGTCTTCCAGATTCGTAACGATTGTGATCATCTTTGGATGATGGGGCAAACGATTGATGGAAGAACGCCCAAGGACGTAGACAGTCGAATAGGCTGGACTAGCCAGGAGTTCTTGTAAGATAGCGCCTCCGACTTCTCCCGTCGCTCCCAGTAAAATAGCAGTTGTCATATTTTTCCCCAATCTGATTTCTTTATAGAAAACATTATAAACCTTGACTAAAGAAAATCCCATAGCAAGGCATGCCATCAACTTGACAGTTTACGACAATATAGACAAACAATTTCCAGACTTCTCCAAATAAAAAAGACCAGAGCAGGGATGCTCTAGTCTAGTAGAATGTTTTCGTCACTATTAGCTAGCCCGTTTCATAAGGGCATCAAACCAACGGTCTGGTAGGATAGCGTGCAGGAAGACCAAGGGTTTTGCGCCCATGCCGACCAAGTAACGGGTCTTAGGACGGCGGCTGTTGACCGCTTTTGAAATGGCATTTGAGATGACCTTAGGATCTGACATCATGTTGCCAGAGTACTGGCTGCGCATGCCTTCCGCTGCCTTGGTTGCGGCTGCTTCATAGGCACCACCCTTGGCTGACTCGGCCAATTTGTCCGCTGCGATAAAGCCCCAGTCAGTCTTGATGCCGCCTGGCTCTACCAAGACCACCTCAATGCCAAAGTCTGACACTTCCATCCGCAGACCATCTGAGAAGGCTTCAAGGGCGTATTTGGTCGCATGGTACCAAGCGCCAAAGTAAGAGGTCAAACGACCGCCCATAGAGCCGATGTTGATGATGCGGCCTGACGCTTGTTTTCGCATGTAAGGGAGGACCATCTTGGTCAAGCTGGCCAGGCCAAAGATGTTGACCTCAAACTGCATCTTGGCTTCTTCGATAGTTACATCTTCGACAGCGCCGTATGACCCGTAGCCAGCGTTATTGACCAAGACATCGATGCGCCCTTCTTTAGCGATGATAGTTTCTAAAGCTTCCTTGATAGAAGTTTCATCCGTGATATCGAGACGGACAGGAGTCACGCCAAAGGCTTTGAGCGGCTCCATAGCATCCACACGACGGGCAGCTCCATAGACGCTGTGGCCTCCTTTGGCCAATTGTTCCGCTGTTTGGTAGCCGATTCCTGATGAAGCACCAGTGATTAAGATAACTTTTTTGTTTGACATGTTGATTTCCTCTTTTGTTTCATTTGATTGATGAGACTATTATACGATACCAAGCCTGACAAGTAAACGATAATGCCTGACAGGTTCTTGACAATTTACGACATTAAGTAAAAATAAAGCACCTGCCTTCAATCATCCTAAAGAAAAAAGGCTGGGACGACGAACTAAATGTTTAAAAATTTAGTTCTGTCCTACCGCCTTCAAGCAGTGGAAAAACGGATTCAATGTCCCTTGTGTTTTTCCAAGCGTTTTTGCTGTTTGCGTTCGAATTTTCTCTGCTTGACCCGTTCTTTCTGCTGCCTGCTCCGAGACTTAGCGGCTTGCTTTTGCTCTTCACATTGCAGCTTGAGCGCCTCCTGAGACTTCGTGGAAGGCCGGGCCGCCTGCTCCTTCTTAGCCTGCCGCTGCAGGCGTTTGGGATTAATCGACCTGACCTTAGACTTTGCCTTGATACTAGGACTGAAGCGCAGCTGATGGTAATGCTGATGCAGGAAATCCAGCACTTCCTGATCGCTGGGCTCCGTACCAAAAGGAACACGGCAGACCGCATAAGCTTGCGCTTGCTCCCGCTCAAACAGGCCATACCAAAAGCCCTCGTCAAAATAAACTGTCAGCGTCATTGAAACCTTCTCCATGACAGCACCTCCTTAAAAAATCCCCAAGAACGGACAACCCAAGGAGGAAGGTTACTGATAGGATTCACAGCCTCGCAAAAACGAGACGAACCTATGTCTGGACTACCAACCAGAACCGTGTTTTTATCTTAGTGGTTACAGTCTAGCAAGATTTTTCAAAAAAATCAAGAACCGCAGGGAGACGACCGTCAAGATATAAAAGAGGGTGAGCCACCTGCAGTCTCTCTTCTTATCAAAAAGGCCATTTCCGCTATAATACTACAAATACTGAAAGGAGAGAGTTATAAAATACTTTTAGATTTTTCTCATCCCATTAGCCTTGACTAAGGTAGGAGTGACTCACGAAGCTTCACTGTCTTTCTGTTCTAATATTTATCCACCTAACGCAAAACACGGCTAAAAAGAGGAAAATAGCAAACCAAGCACACCATTGCAGGTTATTAGCCCCCTATTATTTGTGCTTCTCTTTATTTAAAGAGCAAGATAGAAATCAAGGCCAAAATCGCTGGGCCACCTTGCTTGAGGATGATTTTCTTGTCCGCTGTGAGCGCCCCATAAGTCGCAGCTCCGATAACAAAGAGGACAAAAATGGTCACAATCTCAAGACTGCCAGAGATAAAAATGCCATAGAGGAGGAAAAGGGCAATCAAAAGATTGTAAATTCCTTGATTTTTAAAGAGGGAGGTGACGGATTTTCGGGACAATTCTTCCTTTTCCATGTTAAAGACGCGACTAGTCGCATCTGACTGAGTTGCGATGCTTTCTAGGTAAAAGATATAGATGTGTTCTAAAGCGACAAGACTTGCTAAGATAAGGGTGATAAGTGACATGTGTATTCCTACTTTCTAATGTTAAAGATCGACCTGCTCAAGGCCGGCGACGAGTTTGGCTAATAATCGGGAAAGCTCTTGACTTTCAGCTTCACTAAGGATGTTTTCCATCTGTTTTTTGACGACTAGATGTTGGGCTGGAGGTTTTTCCACTAATTGTTCTCTGGCAAACGGAGTCAATGCAACCAACTGCTCCCGCTGATTGAGCGGATTGCGCTGTCTGGTAACATAGCCCTCCTCCTCCAGGATCTTAAAATGCCGGGCTAGCGCAGCTTGATCAATCTCCAGAACTTCCTTAAGAGCAATCTGCGTTGAACTCTCATGCTCCAATAGATACTGCAACATCTGGTACCGAGTCAGACTAATCTCCAGTCGTTTTTCAAACAAACGTGTACTAGCCTGATCCGCCAGATGAAGCTGGTAGAGCAGTTCATTAATCTGGGGCATATGCTCCTCCTTTATAATTGACTTATCAATCATTGATAAGTCAATTATAATCCACTTAAAAGAAAAAAGCAAGAATTTTGCTTGCTTTTCCCAAAAAATTCTAACCAAGCACCAATTCATCGCTCACCAGACTTTGACCACTATTTTTGTGAAAGAGATGCAGAAGTTCCTCCACGGTCAAATTCTTCTTTTCTTTCCCCCGAACATCCACTACAACCTTTCCTTGATAGAGCATGATAAGGCGATTGCCATACTCAATAGCATGACTCATATCATGAGTAATCATCAAGGTCGTTAGTTGATGATTCTCTACGATTTTTTGGGTCAAATTCATAACCATCTGGCTAGTCTTTGGATCCAGAGCTGCCGTGTGTTCATCTAGGAGCAATAGTTTCGGTTTGACCAAGGCTGCCATGACTAGGGTCAGAGCCTGCCGCTGCCCTCCAGATAGATACTGAGTAGATACTTTCAAACGATTTTCCAGTCCAATATTCAGCTCCTTGAGCGCTTTTCGAAACAGCTCACGATCTTTTTCTCGAACTCCCCATCCTAAGCCACGACCTTTTCCACGTCTTAGGGCAATAGCCATATTTTCCTCAATGGTCAAACGAGAAGCTGTTCCCATCTTTGGATCTTGAAAGACACGCGCAATGTCCTTCGCTCGTTTTCGGATACTGGTTTGTTTGATTGATTTTTCTTCTAAGAGCAAATCCCCTTCATCGACTGCCAGATTTCCTGCCAGGATATTCATGAGTGTTGATTTTCCAGCACCATTTCCACCGATAACGGAGATAAAATCTCCTTCTTCTACCTGTAAATCCAGACCTTTAAGGACATGATTTTCATTCACTGTGCCAACTTCAAACGTTTTGTGAATTCCCTCAATTGATAACAATGTTGCCATAACTTTCTCCTATTTATTTCCCAACTTAAGGCCACGAACCTTTAGACGTTTTTGTACCTCTGGTGCAAATAAAACCAGCGCTAATAAAATAGCATTGAAAAGACGCACTAGATTTTGATCCAGATTTGGAATCTCGTAGATATTTAGGATAATCAAGCGGTAAACAACGGCACCGACCCCAATAGACAGCAAGCGCCAACCAATGGTCAATTCATGAATCAAGACTTCTGCGATAATCACTGCACTCAAGCCAACTACGATTGTCCCCGTTCCAGAGGTCACATCTGAAAAGCCATCATTCTGCGCAAATAAGGCTCCACAAAGGGCGATCAATCCATTAGAAATCATGTAGCCTACGATCTTCATATTGTCCACATTAACCCCATTAGCCTCACTCATAGGGATATTATCACCCGTTGAGCGAAGAACAAGACCAATTTGAGTTTTCATCAGTAGGGTCAAGAGCAAGCAAACAATCAACAAGCAGAATAAACTCAAGAAAAAGACTGCTTGTTCGTTGGATAAACCCAATCCCATTAATTGTTTAAAGACAGTTGAGGCGTCCCCAATCGACAAATTGGGAACACTGCCCATAATCTTAATATTGATGGAGTAAAGTCCTGTCAAGGTCACAATCCCCGTTAGAAGTGCTGGGATTTTCATCTTAGTATGGAGCAAACCTGATACCATCCCTGCAATCATCCCCGCTAAAATAGCCAAAATAGTAGCTAACCAGGGATTTGTTCCAGCCTGTATCTGCGATGCTACTACGGCTGCCCCCAAAGGAAAAGCTCCCTCCGCTGTCATATCAGCAATGTCTAAAATCCGAAAGGTCAAATAGACCCCAATCCCCATGATGGACCATAAAAGTCCTTCCGATAAACTCGATAATACAAAATCCATATCAAACCTCCTACTCTTGGCTGTCTAAGACACTAATATCAATTCCAAGTGCTTCTGCCATTTCTTTATTGGTGTGCAGTTCTAGCTTTTCTGGCAGTTCTGCTGGCATATTTTCTGTTTTTTCACCTTTCAATACTCGAATAACCATACGAGCCGTCTGTCGTCCCAATCCTTCATAGTCTGTGCCATAGTTATAAAGTCCACCAATAGCCACCATTTCCGTCGAACCACCAAAAACAGGCACTTTGTACTTGATTGATATTTGTTTGATGGTTTCCATTGTAGAAGAGATGATATTGTCTGTTGGAACAAAGACCATATCTACTTCTGACATCAGGCTATCTGCCGCCGCCTTGACATTATTACTATCAAGGATTGTCTTCTCCACCACTGCAAATCCCTTTTCCTCTAGTAGGCGTTTAGCTTCGTCCTTTTGCACCACTGAATTCGGCTCACTTTGCGTATAGAGAATTCCGATAGTCTTCGCACGTGGCAGCACTTTTTTAATCAAGTCAATCTGAGTCGCAATAGCATCTGACGACTGGTCGCTCGTTCCTGTCACATTTCCACCTGGCTGTTCCATAGACGCTACCAATTTTGCCCCCACAGGATCCGTCACAGCTGAAAAAATCACAGGAGTTGTCTTGGTCGTAGTCGCTAAACTCTGAGCTGACGGAGTTGCAATGGCAAAGACAACATCGCTTGATGCTGCCAACTGCTGGGAAATCGTCTTGAGATTACGTTGTTCCCCTTGTGCATTTTGAAGAGTAATCTGGATATTTTCTCCATCAATATAACCTTGATTGGCTAGTTCTTCTTCAAACCCCTTTCGTGTCGCATCAAGCGATTGATGGGTGATAAACTGGGAAATTCCGATACGAAAAACATCCTTTTTCTTATCAGACTTTATATGATGAAGCGTGACCAAGGTGGTCAGTAGAATACCCACCACCAAGACAGGGGCTAGTAATTTGCGAATACCTTTCATAAAAACACCTCTTTTAAAACGAAAATAAAAAACCGCCTAGATAAAAATCTAAACGGATGCTTGAAAGATTTCAACAAGTAACAGTAAACCAGTCCATTTAGATCTATCATCTATATGGACCACAATCAAAAATCTTAGCCACATAGATACAAACAAATTGCTTGAGCTGTTTGTATCCATGATGACATGTCTACAAACACTATCTAAAGTAGCTAAAGTAAAAGTTTTGATTGTTGTTCATTACTTGCATCATTTTCATAATTTTTCGCTTTCTTTTTTATGGTACTTATCTTATCACCTTTCAGAAGTGATGTCAAGAACATTTTGGAATTTTTCTTATTTTTCTGAAAATTACATTGTTAATATGATTTCCGCCAGAACTTATCAATATAAGTTCTGATAACAGTTTTTCCAATATGCTCACTATCTAGATAGCAACAAAATGACACGATACCACTAAGTTATCCTATCTCCCAATTTCTAACTCTCCCCTGAAACAGAAAGAGACTGAGACAAAATTCCCAACCTCATTTTTTAGTAACAGTTACGATATCCGTCAAGATGCGTTTGCATAGGCGGTCTTTTAGATTTAAAAAGTTTCTATATATTCTTATAGAAAATATAAAATGGCTAATGCTAACAAACTTCCACTCAAACCAACTCCCCAAAAGAAGAAGTCAACCTTCCACTCACTCCAAGGATTGCCCTTGCCTGAAAATCCTCCAAGCTCAAAATGATGATGCACAGGTGTCATACGGAAAATACGCTTCCCACCACTAAGTTTGAAGTAGGTAACCTGCATCATAACAGAGCTTGTCTCAAAGACATAGATAATCCCAATCAGCAAAAGGGTCCATTCTTGGTGGAGGGCCATAGAGATTGCTGCCAGCATCCCACCTAGAGCCAAACTTCCAACGTCCCCCATGAAAACCTTGGCAGGCTTGTGGTTAAAGACAAAGAAACCTAGCAAACCACCAATCATGGCAAGAATCACAAGAAGAATATCCAGTTGATTTTGCATATAAGCAATCACACCGTAGGCTGATAAGCTAATCACTACGGAAATACTTGCTAAGCCGTCAATCCCGTCAGTCAGATTCACCGCATTTGAAAAGCCAACTAGCCAGAAAAGGGCAAAGAAAATATAGAAAATACCCAAATGTACCTGGTAGCCAAAAACTGAAAGCATGTCGCCACCACGCTCATAAAAGAGGTAGAAAATCACTCCTCCAAGGAGCTGGAGAGCTAGCTTTTGCTTGGGATTTAAGCCTTCGTTGATCTTTCGAAAGACCTTGAGGAAATCATCCAAAAAGCCTACCAAACCATACAAAACCAAGATAAACAAAATCATGCCAACATTGTTGGTTAATTGTTGGGTAAAGAGAGCAACAAGGAAGCTCACCACTACTGCAACGATCAGGAAGACAAGACCTCCCATGGTTGGAGTCCCAGCTTTAGCTTGGTGTTGCTTGACATCCTCGTGCATCTGCTGACCCGTAATCTGTGCTTTTCGATAAAAACGGATAAAGGCTGGAATACCAAGCAAGGTCAATAGAAAGGCTAGAATTCCAGCACTAATGGAACTAATCATCTTAATCTCCTAAAGTTAATTTTAAATTTTTAATATCTTTGAGAGCAGTATTGGCACGGACACTTTGTTTTTTGACCGTTTTGCCACTACCTTCCCACTCGACTTCTATATTTAGCCATTTGGCAAATGTTTGAACATTTTCCTCTGTCCAACCGTACATATCAGGCATCTCTTCGACCTTATCAGACAGGATCAAAATCTGCTGATTGGCCTCTAAATTACCTCCTTCAGAAACAGAACTGTCCTTAATCTTTGTTCCTGTTCCGATAACGATTGGTTGAACAAGATTGCGACGCAATTCTTCTGCCAAATCTCCTGGGGTAATATCCTTTGTAGCCGGCATGGCATAGCTTGTCGTCTTGCTTACTTGATCCAAGTTCTTAGCAGTTGACTGAAGATTGAGGGATTCTTTCATTGCAGAAGCGCGCTCAAGAATAGGATTGGCAAATTCTCCCAACTGGATACCCGAATAGTGCTCTGGTTGTTGAACCGTTACATAAAGAATAAAATCAGGATTTTCAGCCGGAGTCATAGCAACCACGGAGAAAATATAGTTAGTCACCCCTGTCAAATATCCGCCATTCTTCTCATCTGCAATCTGGGCCGTACCTGATTTGAGGGCAACATTCTGTCCTGGGACATTGACCGTCGGCTTACCTGTACTGTGGTTATACATAGTCCCGTGCACAGGATCTGTCCCAACCATAACCATATGATCGCGAGTTAATGATGCTGCTTCTTTTGAAACAGGGTTTCCGACAACCTCTTTTTGAGACTTACGTACGGACTGATCATTCGGATCATAGAGGGCGCTGATAAACTTCGGTTCTAACATGACCCCGTCGTTAGCAATGGCTGTAAAGGCACGAAGCATCTGGGTCTGGGTAACAGAGATCCCTTGACCAAAAGCACTCATTCCGATATTTACAATATTGTCAGCTGGTAGTTGCCCTGAGTATTCATCTGTCAAACCAAAACGAGTTGGCACTCCAAACTTAAAGCGATTGAGATAGTCTAACCAAGTCGCATCTCCCATCTTTTGCTCAAGTAAAGTCATCCCGATATTACTAGAATGGGCGAAGCCTTGAGAAAAGGTCATCGTCCCACCACTGGTCAAACCTTCGTTTACGTCCCAGTCCTTGATAGTAGCATCTGCTAGCTTCAACTCACTGCTATTGAAATATTCCCCACCCGGGAAGGTGTTGTTATCAATAGCAGACGCCAAGGTCATCACCTTCATGGTCGACCCTGGTTCGTAGTTGCTTTGGTAGAGGATATCACGCCAAACAAAATCTTCTGTAATGCCATCCTTGGTATCCGCGTTAAAGGTCGGCCGTTGTGTCGTAGCCAGGATTTCCCCTGTCTTAGCACTGACCAAGGTAGCTGTCATATACTTGCCTTTTACCTTTTCCTGAAAGGCATCCATCTGCGTCTCCATAAAGGACTGCAGAGGACTGGAAATGGTCGTGTAAACATCCTTTCCATCTACAGTCTGTTGCGAAGCTTGCTCTGTACCTGGAACGATATTTCCAAGGCGATCTTTTTCATAAGTGATGATTCCGTCTGTTCCAGCAAGGATACTGTTTAGAGAACTCTCCAAACCAGAGGTTCCAATCAATCGTTTGGTGCCGTCTTCATTTTCATGAAGTTGGGCTAAACCGATAAAGGAAGAAGCAAACTGACCATTTGGATAACTGCGGTTAGGGCTAGTTGTAAAGTCAACTCCCTCAACACCAGCAGTTTTGAGGTCATTTTTAATAGCCATCATATTGGCATAGGTGATCCCATTTCCCTTGGTACCAAAAGATACCTGTTTTAGATTTGGCTGAGAAAGCTGTTCTTTGACATAGGACTCCTCCATATCCAGATACTTATGGAAAATTTCAGCTACCTTATTAAATTGAGAATCTTCTACATAGAGAACCTTACCCGTTGCTGACTTGTAGGTTTTGTCAATAACGGCATAGATATTATACGAAGTTGCATCCTCTGCAATAGGCGTTCCATTACGATCGTAGATGGTCCCCCGCTTGGCTGGAATCGTTTTGGTTGTTTGGTGAACTTTTTTTGCTTCTTGAACCAAGTCCTTACCAAATTTTTTACCCGTTCCGATAATGACCGCAAAGTTGACCAAAAAGACAGCGAAGAGTATGACAGCCAATAGACTCAGGCTTTTCCCTACTCTTCGGCGGTTTTCTTCTGGAGATTTACGGTTACGAACGGCATAACGGATGATTTTTTCTTTCCACTGTTTCATTTCTTACTCCGTTGCTCGGATATTTTCGTTATTCAGCTGCAAATCCTTAGAGTTTGCAATCTCTTTCAAACGTTCTGAACGAATCAATTCATTTACCTCTTGCTTGGCATCGTCAAGCTCGGTTTTCTTTTCTTCGATTTGAGCATTGACCTTGGTCAATTCATTCTGAACTTGTAATAGCTTGGTCTGCATAAATACAACGCTAATTGCCAAGATAATCGTTGTTAGAGCAATCGAAACATAGAAAGCCTTTTCCACACGTGAAAAACCTTTAAACTTCGTTTGCAATAACTGGCTTGTTTTTTCGATTCTTTCTGCCATGTTTTTCCTCTTACTTATGAATTTTTCTAGCCACGCGCAACTTGGCTGAATGCGAGCGGTTGTTGGCTTCTAGCTCTTCGGCACTTGGCAAGATTGGTTTGCGGGATACCAATTCCATCTTGGGCTTAAGATCGTCTGGAATGAAGGGCAAGCCTTTGGGAACTTCCACTGTTGAAGCTTCCTTAAACAACTGCTTGGTCAAGCGATCTTCCAGAGAATGGAAGGTAATGACCGAGATTCTACCATCCAGAGCCAGCATGTCCATGGCCTGCTGGATAGATTCATCTGCAGCGCCCAGCTCATCATTGACTTCGATTCGGATAGCCTGAAAAATCTGCTTGGCAGGATGCCCCTTTTTCTTGAGTTCCTTGGCAGGCTTGGCTGACTTGATAATCTCTGCCAACTCCGTCGTTGTCTCAATTGGTTTCACCTCACGCGCTTGCTCAATCTTACGGGCAATCTGTTTAGAAAACTTATCCTCACCATACTTGAAAAAGATCCGAACCAGGTCATGATAGTCATAATGATTGACCACTTCATAGGCCGTCAGACGAGCTTCCTGATTCATCCGCATATCCAGTGGTGCATCCTTTTTATAAGAAAAGCCACGCTCACGCTGATCCAGCTGAGGACTGGACACACCCAAGTCATAACAAATTCCATCAATTTCCTGGACACCAGCCTCCTGCAATCGTGCCTGCAAATGACGGAAGTTATCCTTGATAAAGGTTACCATCCCCTTTTCGATATAGGGTGCCAACCGTTTTTGCGCATTGTCAATGGCATTCTGGTCCTGGTCAAAGGCATAGAGATGCCCTTTTTCGCTCAATTTACTTAATAAATATTCGCTATGGCCTGCTCCGCCCAAAGTCGCATCAACGTAGATACCGTCAGGTTTTACGTCAAGCATATCAATCGTTTCATGAAGCAAGACCGTTACATGATGAAATTCTTTTGTCATATCTTATCTATTTTACCACAAATCCGACCAGCTTGCACTTGTCAGACAAATAGTGCAAATGCAAGTAAGATTTCTTTAAGAATATGTCAAATATACTTGACATCTACTTCATAGAAGAATATAATATAGTCAAATATATGCGACACAAATCAGAAAGGAGAACAGATGAATCGTGTGAAAGAATTTCGCAAAGAACTGGGCATTTCCCAGCTCGAGCTCGCCAAGGATATCGGCGTCTCGAGACAAACTATCAATATGATTGAAAACGACAAGTACAATCCAACCCTGGAACTCTGTCTCAATCTCGCCCGCAGCCTCCAAACCGACCTCAACAGTCTCTTTTGGGAAGACGAATTTTAAAAAAGGAGCAAACAAATGAAAAAAGAAAGTCTCACTGAAAAACTCATCAAACGCATATACGGTATTTCTGGTCCCCTTGACGAATACAAACGGCGCGAGGCCGATCGCATTGGGAACCAAGTCTTTATCGTTCTCTTTTATCTGATGACATTTGGCAATCTCATCCCCCTTGTTCTTGCTTATAAGTACCCGCGAATTGTCGCTATCGGCTATCCTCTCGTGGTGTTTGTCATTTCGATGATGGCCTCCCTCTATGTGGTCTCCCAAACAAAGAAAACGGGCATCACAGCTATTGATCCCGAAATGTTAAGCAAGAAAGAAAGTAAACAGCTACATTTTCCGGGTCTAAAAGCGGGCCTAATCTATGGCATAGCGATATTTTTTATAATGCCACTCATCGATACCCTAACAAGTGAAAATCCAAATTTCATCAGTTCTCTTCTGAATTCAAAACATATTTTAAAAACTATACTGGGAGCTTTCTTTTTCGGATTGATCATACAAATTATCGTCTCTCTTCGCATTCGAAAAGCCAAAAAAGACCAAGAAGACGACTAGGAGGTGCCTTATAAAATCACTAGCTAGACTACTGATCAGTCATGTTTTTATCAGTATTTTCCTTTCCTTCGCCCTTATTTCAGGAGCTGTTTCTCATACAGCTTTAATACTCTTACTCCTCTTTCTTCCTTCGCTCAATAAAGGACTTGAGAAAATGCAATCAAAACGGGTACCTATCCTCAACGCCGCCCTCTTCTTTCTCCTCGTATCCTTTCCACAACTTTTAACAAATCCTGTAGATTGGAGATATCTAGTATTTCTAACAATTTGTATTATTTTTAGCTTGCTTTACTTCTATACTCTCTATCAACTCGTTAAAGAAGTCAATCAAAAACCGCTCATTTAGGAGGTTACCCACATGAAAAAAGAAGACTTAACCACTCGCCTACTCCGAAATCTCTTTCATATCCAAGGTCCTTTTGATGAATGCCGGCAAGAGATTATCTACAAGGCAGGTGCCCGTTCCATGGTCCAAATCGTTTACTCCTCCCTCCTACTCTTCTTGTTCTATCTCCTATTTGGACGCTTCATAGAAGTCGTTCGCTATGCCATGCCCTACGTATACTCTGGACTCATTTTTTTCATTACCTTAAAAACTCAAAGAGCCGTCAAAGAACTCCATCTGGAAAAAGATGACAAATCAGAAATCATCCTCAAAGCCTACAGCAAAGGGCAAATCAAATTTCGAAGTTGGGTTGTGTTTATTGGTATTCAAATTGGCTTCTTTACCTTACTCATCTTTCATAAAATCTTCGTTCAGCAGATGTCTCTTTCAGATTTTGTGAAACTTCTCATACAATTCGATAAAATGCTTCCTTTACTAGTCTTGGGATTGGGAATTGGTGCCATCTTTGGAACCATGACCTACGCCTTTTTATCGGAACACGTTAAAAAATAGACCAAGATTCGCTAATTTCTCATTTTATAGGCAAACAATCCCATCCAGCTCATGCTAGATGGGAGTTCCACTTCAATTCATAGGATATTTTCCAAAATATCTACTTATCCTCGTCACCAATTCTCCCACTGGGTTTCAATCTTGATATCGCCATAGTTGCTTGGCGAGTACTTGCTATCATAAATGGAGCACCAATCTTTCAAGACTTTCTGGTTGACGATCTCGTCGTAATAAGAATCTAAGTCCTTGGCAGTGATACCGTACTGCTCTAGATAGGATTTTACCTGAGCTTCATCTTCAATATAATTTTTCGTATCTGTCTTCTTCAAAACTATTTTTACAAATTTTTTTAAACGACGTTCTTTATGAGAATACACAGTCCATATTTTTATACTAAGGTTGGACTCTATCCGTTTTTCAAATGAAATCAAGCTTAATTGAGCTTCGGATTCAAAATTAAAATCTATAGCAATTTTCTCATAGCTATCTGGTAAAGCATTTCCCTCATAGGCGACACTTGGATAAAATTTAGAATCATCACTATACTCTTGATATCTATGTGCTTCAACATCTTTCAACTGGTTAAAAACATTATTTCCTAGATAGGTCTTCTCCGTTTCTTGGTAAATCTCATCAAAGATATTTTTAGGTTGTTGGATAAAAAAGTAGAAACAGGATGATATGATTATCACGAATAAGGCTACTAGGCCTAGGATTTTCTTCATATTATCACCAATTTTCCCACTGGGTTTCAATCTTGATATCGCCATAGTTGCTTGGAGAATACTGGCTGTCATAAATGGTGCACCAGTCCTTCAAGACTTTTTGATTGACGATTTCGTCGTAATAAGAATCCAAATCCTTGGCAGTGATACCATACTGCTCTAGGTAGGATTTCACCTGAGCTTCGTCTTCGATATAAGTTTCTGTATCTGCTTTCTTCAAACCTATTTTGACAATTTTTTTTAAAGTACGGTCTTGATAAGTATATTTATTCCATATCCTAACTCTCGTGTTTGGTCCTACTTGTCTCTCAAATGAAATGGAGCTTAATTGAGATGTATATTCAAAATTAAACCCAATTTCTATTTCAGAATAATCTGA
This sequence comes from Streptococcus oralis, assembly GCF_001578935.1. Taxonomy (GTDB): domain Bacteria; phylum Bacillota; class Bacilli; order Lactobacillales; family Streptococcaceae; genus Streptococcus; species Streptococcus oralis_R. The sequence goes on from NZ_KQ969522.1 coordinate 120,659, forward strand.
CGGTGTTTTCTCTTTGTTATACAATCCAAATGGATTTTGAGATATATTAGGATCATCACTTGGCCAACCTGATCTGATTTTAAACCCATCTATATTTCTTAAAATATTATTTGTGCGATAGGTTTTCTCTGTTTCTTGGTAAATCTCATCAAAAATGTTTTTAGGTTGTTTAGGAAAAAGTAAAAACAAAGTAATACAACTAGTAAGACTAAAGCTAATAAACCGAGGATTTTCTTCATATTGTCACCAATTCTCCCACTGGGTTTCAATCTTGACATCGCCATAGTTGCTTGGCGAGTACTTGCTGTCATAAATCGAACACCAATCTTTCAAGACTTTTTGATTGACGATTTCGTCGTAGTAAGAATCCAAGTCCTTGGCAGTGATACCGTACTTTTCGAGGTGGGATTTTACTTGAGCTTCGTCTTCGATAGATTTATCAGTTCCATCTTGGTTTATGAGTAGCTGTACATTTTTTTGAAATAATTTTTCTTTTGTAAGATACCTACCAAAAATGAAAATTCTTAACCCATTACTTAATCCCTTCTCAAAAGAAACGAAGACTGTATTTGTATCTTTTGTAAAATGAAATATTAAATCAATATTTTTATAGTCATGTGGAGTTTTCTGTTTTTGATAAAGTACATAAGAATAAAATTTAGAATCATCATCATACTCTTGATATTTATGTACTTCGACGTCTTTCAACTGGTTAAAAATATTGTTACCAAGATAAGTCTTCTCTGTTTCTCGGTAGATTTCATCAAAAATGTTTTTAGGTTGATGAATAAAAAAGTAGAAACAGGATAAAACAATTAGTACAAAAAACGCTACTAAACCTAATATTTTTTTCATCATCATCCTCCTAATCTGCCACTGCTTCCAAGCGATTTAAAAATGTAGACACATCTGGATATTTTCTTTCAATATATACTTTAAGAGCATCCTCCCCATCTAGCTTAATATCCGTTGGTCGCAAACTAGCATAGATAGTATCCTTGACTTTCTTCCAATCCTTATTTTTCAAGAATTCTCTTTCTCTCTGAGAGGAGTCTTTTTGAAGGTCAGCATAGTAAGAAGAGATAGCTTGATCATAGGATTGTCCCTTCTGCATACGGCCGATCAGGTTGACTGAGTCCAAATCTGCCTTGTAGTCATCTTCACCAATACTTGGCTTCATATCATTTGCATTAAAGGTTGTATCTCCCTCCCAGCCAGAAAGATCTTTGACACGATCTCTACCGCCATAGAGATCGGATAACTGGAAACTGCTAGGATTTAGATGAGTAGCCATGGTAATGGACTGATGGGTAAAGTCTGCGTGGCCGATCACCAGTTCTCCCACTGAGTTTCAATCTTGACATCGCCATAGTTGCTTGGCGAATACTTGCTGTCATAAATGGAGCACCAGTCCTTCAAGACTTTCTGGTTGACGATCTCGTCGTAATAAGAATCTAAGTCCTTGGCAGTGATACCGTACTGCTCTAGGTAGGATTTTACCTGAGCTTCATCTTCAATATAATTTTTCGTATCTGTCTTCTTCAAAACTATTTTTACAAATTTTTTTAAACGACGTTCTTTATGAGAATACACAGTCCATATTTTTATACTAAGGTTGGACTCTATCCGTTTTTCAAATGAAATCAAGCTTAATTGAGCTTCGGATTTAAAATTAAAATCTATAGCAATTTTCTCATAGCTATCTGGTAAAGCATTTCCCTCATAGGCGACACTTGGATAAAATTTAGAATCATCACTATACTCTTGATATTTATGTACTTCAACATCTTTCAACTGGTTAAAAACATTATTTCCTAGATAGGTCTTCTCCGTTTCTTGGTAAATTTCATCAAAAATGTTTTTAGGTTGACGCACAAAAAAGTAGAAACAGGATGATACAATTATCACGAATAAGACTATTAAAGCTAATATTTTTTTCATCATCATCCTCCTAATCTACCACAGCCTCTAAGCGATTTAAAAATGTTGATACATCTGAATAGTTTTTATCAATGTACTCTTTAATAGATACCTCACCCTTTTTCAGAATATCTGCAGGTACCAGGCTAGAATAGATGGTACTTCTGACCCCTTTCGAATCTTTATTTTTTAAGAATTCCCTTTCTCTTTGAGTAGAATCCTTTTGAAGGTCAGAGTAATAAGAAGTTATAGCTTGGTCATAGGATTGCCCCTGTTGCATACGGCCGATGAGGTTGACTGAGTCCAAATCTGCCTTGTAGTCATCTTCCCCAATGCTTGGTTTCTTATCCGTAGCATTTTTAGTCATGTCTCCTTCCCAGCCTGAAAGATCCTTGACACGCTCTCTACCGCCATAGAGATCGGCTAACTGAACTTGATTAGGATTAAGGTGAGTCGCCATAGTGATGGACTGGTGGGTAAAGTCTGCGTGACCTGTCACCAATTCTCCCACTGGGTTTCAACCTTGACATCGCCATAATTACTTGGCGAGTACTTACTGTCATAGATGGAACACCAGTCTTTCAAGACTTTCTGGTTGACGATTTCGTCGTAATCCTTCTCTAAATCTTCTTTAGAAATATTATTTTTTCTTAAATATTCTCTTACTTTTTCTTCATCATCAATAAATTGGCCTGGTTTCCTTGGCTCTTCAAAAATCGCAAGTTTCTTTTTGAGCACTTTCTTTTGCAGATTATAGTGTGCTGAATACCATAGGGTAATATTCGAATTAGTCTTTCTTTCAAAACGAATCGACATCCCTTTAATACCTGAACCAAAATTAAAGTTAATGGTTATATCACTGTAGCCTTTGGGAAGAGTTTCATACTTTCCAAAAGGAGTATAGGATATATTTGGGTCATCACTCGACCAATCAGGCCTAACTTTAAAGCCATCTATATGCCTTAAAATATTATTTGACCGATAAGTCTTCTCCGTCTCCTGATAAATCTCATCAAAGATATTTTTAGGGTGATTGTTGAAAAAGTAGAAACAAGATAATACAATTAGTAAGGCTAAAGCTAATAAACCGAATATTTTCTTCATCATCATTCTCCTACTCCACCACGGCTTCTAAGCGATTTAAAAACTTGGACACACCTGGATAGTTACTTTCAATATATGTTTTAATAGCGTCTTCCCCTTTTTCCATAACCTCTAATGGAAGGATACTGGCATAGATAGTACTTCTGACTTGTTTCCAATCTTTATTTTTCAAAAATTCTCTTTCTCTCAGTGTCGAATCCTTTTGAAGGTCAGAGTAATAAGAAGTTATAGCTTGGTCATAGGATTGCCCCTTCTGCATACGGCCGATAAGATTGACTGAATCAAGGTCTGCCTTGTAGTCATCTTCACCAATGCTTGGTTTTTTATCCGTAGCATTTTTAGTCGTATCTCCCTCCCAGCCTGAAAGGTCCTTGACATGCTCTCTACCACCATAGATATCAGATAACTGGAAGCTGCTAGGATTTAGATGAGTAGCCATGGTAATGGACTGGTGAGTAAAGTCTGCATGGCCTGTCACCAATTCTCCCACTGGGTTTCAATCTTGATATCGCCATAGTTGCTTGGAGAATACTGGCTGTCATAAATGGTGCACCAGTCCTTCAAGACTTTTTGATTGACGATTTCGTCGTAATAAGAATCCAAATCCTTGGCAGTGATACCATACTGCTCTAAGTAGGATTTCACCTGAGCTTCGTCTTCGATATAAGTTTCCGTATCTGCTTTCTTTAATCCTATTTTGACAAATTTTTTTAAAACACGATCCTTCCGAGTATAGTTATCCCATATTCTAACTCTAACATTTGGCCCAATTCGTTTTTCAAATGAGATTGAACTTAATTGTGTTTTTGTAGTAAAATTAAAACCAATTTCGATTTCAAAATACTCTTCTGGGGTATGGTCTTTATTATAAGTTCCAAATGGATAATATTTAGAATATTCTCCATCACTTGGCCAATCCGGTCTAATTTCAAAACCTTCTATATTTCTTAAAATATTATTTGAACGATAAGTCTTCTCTGTCTCCTGATAGATTTCATCAAAAATGTTTTTAGGTTGATGAATAAAAAAGTAGAAACAGGATAAAACAATTAGTACAAAAAACGCTACTAAACCTAATATTTTTTTCATCATCATCCTCCTAATCTGCCACAGCCTCTAAACGATTTAAAAATGTGGATACTTCTGGATATTTTCTTTCAATATATGCTTTAAGAGCATCCTCCCCATCTAGCTTAATATCCGTTGGTCGCAAACTATCATAAATAGTATCTCTGACTGTATCCCAATCCTTATTTTTTAGGAATTCTCTTTCTCTCTGAGAGGAGTCTTTTTGTAGATCAGCATAGTAAGAAGTTATGGCTTGGTCATAGGATTGTCCCTTCTGCATACGGCCGATAAGGTTGACCGAGTCCAAATCTGCCTTGTAATCATCTTCCCCGATGCTTGGTTTCCTATCATTTGCATTAAAGGTCGTGTCTCCCTCCCAGCCTGAAAGGTTCTTGACATGCTCTCTCCCACCATAGATATCGGATAACTGGAAGCTGCTAGGGTTTAGATGAGTAGCCATAGTGATAGACTGGTGGGTAAAGTCTGCATGGCCTGTCACCAATTCTCCCACTGGGTTTCAATCTTGACATCGCCATAGTTGCTTGGCGAGTACTTGCTGTCATAAATAGAGCACCAATCTTTCAAGACTTTCTGATTGACGATTTCATCGTAGTAAGAATCCAAATCTTTGACAGTAATACCATACTTTTCTAAGTAGGATTTCACCTGTTCTTCGTCTTCGATATAGCTATCCTCGTTTCCTGATAATACTATCTGAATTGACTTTTTGATTGTTTTAGTGTTTGGATTATATTTGTTGACCATCCATAGCTTCATACCATCAGCTACTTTTCTCTCAACTGAAACAAACATTTTACTATACGCTTTCTCAAAATTAAATCCAACTCTCAGTTCAAGATAGTCTTTCGGAAGAGTCTTATACTTTCCTAAAGGGCTATATTTAAAATAATCTCCATCACTTGGCCAGACATCATCAATTTCAAAACCTTCTATATTTCTTAAAATATTATTTGTGCGATAGGTTTTCTCTGTTTCTTGGTAGATTTCATCAAAAATATTTTTAGGTTGATGCGTAAAGAAGTAAAAACAAACTGATACAAGTAATACTACTATTGTTAAAACACCTAGTATTTTCTTCATAGATTTCCTCCTAATCCGCTACGGCTTCCAAGCGATTTAAAAACTTGGACACACCTGGATAGTTACTTTCAATATATGCTTTAATGGCATCTTCCCCTTTTTGCATAACCTCTAATGGAAGGATACTGGAGTAAATAGTACTTCTAACCTGCTTCCAATCTTTATTTTTTAAGAATTCTCTTTCTCTAAGAGTCGAATCCTTTTGGAGGTCAGCATAGTAAGAAGATATGGCTTGGTCATAAGATTGTCCCTTCTGCATACGGCCGATAAGATTGACCGAGTCCAAATCTGCCTTGTAGTCATCCTCACCAATGCTTGGTTTTTTATCCGTAGCATTTTTAGTCGTGTCTCCTTCCCAGCCTGAAAGGTCCTTGACATGCTCTCTGCCACCATAGACGTCGGATAACTGGAAACTACTAGGATTTAGATGAGTAGCCATAGTGATGGACTGGTGGGTAAAGTCTGGGGGCTCTATCACCAATTCTCCCACTGAGTTTCAATCTTGACATCGCCATAGTTGCTTGGCGAGTACTTGCTGTCATAGACGGTACACCAATCTTTTAAAACCTTCTGGTTGACGATTTCGTCGAAGTAAGAATCCAAGTCCTTAGCTGTAATACCGTACTGCTCTAGGTAGGATTTTACTTGCGCCTCGTCTTCGATGTATGTTTCCACTCTATTTTCATAAATCATAATTTTTTTAACTAATACTTCTTTCTTAAATTCGTAATGAATAACAAAGTTAATTAATTCTCCTGAGTTAGCATATCTTTCAAACCAAATATTTACACCTTTACTACTACCTTCAAAATTAAACCGTAATTCTAAATTCTTCGCATCGCTTCCAAGAGAAGAATCATCGTATGTTATTATTGATTCATACTTATCCGTTTCATTCATATTCGAATCATAAAGCTTTCGATTTTTTACTGTCACATTTTTTAATTCATTGAAATTATAATAACCCAAATAATTTTTTGCTGTCTCCAGGTAGATTTCATCAAAAATATTTTTAGGTTGACGCACAAAAAAGTAGAAGCAGGATGATACAATTATCACGAATAAGACTATTAAAGCTAATATTTTTTTCATCATCATCCTCCTAATCTACCACAGCCTCTAAGCGATTTAAAAATGTTGATACATCTGAATATTTTTTATCAATGTACTCTTTAATAGATACCTCACCCTTTTTCAGAATATCTGCAGGTACTAGGCTAGAATAGATAGTACCTCTTACCTTTTTCCAATCCTTATTTTTTAAGAATTCTCTTTCTCTATGAGAAGAGTCTTTTTGAAGGTCAGCATAGTAAGAAGAGATAGCTTGGTCATAGGATTGCCCCTTCTCCATACGGCCGATAAGGTTGACCGAGTCCAAATCTGCCTTGTAATCATCTTCCCCGATGCTTGGTTTCCTATCATTTGCATTAAAGGTCGTGTCTCCCTCCCAGCCTGAAAGGTCCTTGACATGCTCTCTCCCACCATAGATATCGGATAACTGGAAGCTGCTAGGATTTAGATGAGTAGCCATAGTGATGGACTGGTGGGTGAAGTCTGCATGACCTGCCCCATTATTAGAATAGGCCTTTAGTTTGCTATCCCAAAATTGGTCAAAACCTTCTGTAGTACCATAAGTATCTTTGTAGTTCTTCTTTGCATCCTCATATCTATTAGTACTACTGCTTAAATCCGATTCATGCATTTTCTTAACAGTATTGCCACCATTTGATAACGCATGTTGCAATCGAAGATTATAATAGAGTTCTTTACTCTTTTCTTCTTTCAACCCCAGTTCTTGATAAATTTCAAGAAGAGGTTTCGTTACTCTTGCTTTTTCGCCTGTAATTGGACTGCTAACTACCTCATCATAAAAATAATTATTTAAAGAACCCGCAGTTTCGTTCCACTGAAACCCATCATAGGATGCTGCACCGACGACTCGCAAAAAGATATAGTCACGGAACTCTTGACTAGAGGTTGGGAACTTCTTGTCTATCCCTTGCTTGATGGTCAAGAGCTGCTTGGCTGTCTCGGCATCAAAGCCGTATTCTGCCATCATGGTTTGGACAAAGGCTTTCTCTTTGCGACTGAGCTTCATGTCCTTTGTATCAGCATAGGCAGATAGGTAGTTGGCCCAAGTCAGGTCAGATGGGACTTTAAAGACTCCTTGCTTGGCATCCCAGCTCGTTTCTATCTGAGCCAGTCCTCGACTCAACTGCACATCGATCCTATCCTGTCTAGATCATCGAACAGTCCTCCTGAATAGCTATCATAGGCACGCAGGTCTCCCAAAATCGTTTCATAGACACGTTTATTCGCGTGGTGACCTCGCATGAGTTCTACATTGCTGCGTCTCAATCTCCCCTTTTCTTCACTATCCATGGTTAAGCTCGAAAGAGATTGGTTGACTTCATCTAGATAGGCGATCATTTGCTCTTCCTGACGGATTTTATCAAGCAGATCATCCTCACGCCAACTCTTGCTGTCGACCATCGTTTGGTAGTCTTCTGGTAATTTCTTGATGGCTTGAGAGAAGGTTTCTGCATAGAGTTGTCCCCCTTTGCACAAGGGCAGTAAGACACTTGCAAAAAAACTTCTAGCCGAATCATAAGCGTTACCCTTTAGACTCTCTGTATCCTCTGAAAACTTTTGGATGGCTGATTGCAAATCTTGATAAGCCTCCACCTGAGATTGGCACATAGTCGCTACACTCGAACGTTGTAGTTGTGATTGTTCCAAATACATATCAATGCCCATGTCGTGTCTCCTCCTCTCTTTCTAGTTCTTTGCGTCTTTCATAGTAAAACGCATCCAAGTCCCCCTCTAACCGGAACTTTTCTTTCTTCAAATCATCCATGTGGTAAGCGAGGTCCTCAAAGATTTGGTTTTTGAGATGATTTCTCTGCAGGAGCGTTTCTTCCAACTGGCCTGCGTATCGGCTCTGATAGGCAGCCTCCCACAAATCACTTTGATAACGGTGGCTAGCTCTATCATATCCTTCAAAGGTTTCTATTAGTTCTTTGGTGCGGTAGTTCTCTTTCCCATTGTCTTCTAGCTGGTACAAGAGTTCTCGCTCTTTGTTCTTCAACTCATCTAACTTGCTCATGTATGACTCCCAAAACCATTGGCCGCAGCCGCATCTAGCGCTTCAAAATCACTCGCTACAGAGTGAAGTCGTTCGGAAGTTAGCGTGACAGCAGTTGTAATCTGACTAGCAAGATGTTGAGCCTTTGTCAGACATTGATGGGACTTGTTATTCCCTTGAAGGGTTGTTAAGTCATCTTGACTAGCAACAGCAATCGCTTTTAACGATTGACAAACATTGTTCAACTGACTCGCATAAGATTGCGCAAGATTTATATCACTTTTTACTGTTGACATGACTGTTTTATCCTTTTTCTGATTCCCTAGTGATAGGTACACTCCATTTAGCTATATAGGCCTATTATACCATGTTTCATAAAAGGAGCATCATTTTGTCCTGATTTATGTACAATTATGTATTTTTCAACAACTCCTCTCATCCGACTCGACGAAAAAAGTAAAAACTGTTACAATGTAGAAAAAGAAAAGAGGCCCTCATGACCAGTGTATATGATTTTTCCGTTTTGAACCAAAACAACCAAGCAACTCCCTTGGAGAGCTATCGTGGTAAGGTTCTCTTGATTGTTAACACTGCTACCGGATGTGGTTTAACGCCCCAGTACCAGGGACTTCAAGAACTCTATGAGCGTTATCAAAATCAGGGATTTGAAATATTGGATTTCCCTTGCAATCAGTTCATGGGACAAGCACCCGGCAGCGCAGAAGAAATCAATAGTTTCTGTATCCTAAACTATCAGACAACTTTCCCTCGATTTGCCAAGATCAAGGTCAACGGCAAGGAAGCAGCTCCTCTCTATGTTTGGCTAAAAGACCAGAAATCTGGTCCGCTAGGAAAACGAATCGAATGGAATTTTGCTAAGTTTCTCATTGGCCGAGATGGGCAAGTCCTTGAGCGCTTCTCTTCCAAAACAGATCCCAGAACCATCCAAGAGTCTCTCCAAAAAATACTCTAATTTCTTTTTAAAACGCATCCTTTCATTTAGTTTGAGTCTTAAAAGGATGCGTTTTTTCTTTAGAAAGTAACTTATTTTCTTTAATTTATATTTGTTTTTTTAAGTTTTTACTATTGCATTTCCCAAGACAATTTAGTATATTTTTCATATTAAAAACTTTCAGTCATTTTAAGAGCGAAATTGGGTTTAAATTTTTTTATCTTAAAATGAAAGCGTTTTACAAAAGAGAGAATGGAGGATGTAAATCTTTAAAGAGACTATTTATCATTAAATACGGTTGTATCCAAGTCATACTTGGGCTCAGGCAGTAGCTGACTGCCTTTCTAAAAACTAGGAGTATATTATGAATCGATACCTTTTTGAGAAAGGACAAACTTTCAGCATTCGGAAGTTAACTGTAGGTGTTGCCTCCGTCATCATCGGACTCGCATTTTTTGCTTCTGGAACCGCACGCGCAGACGAAACATCTCCAACAACTACACCTCCTCTCGATAATCAGATCGAACAAGTCGCAGATACAGAACAAGATAAGAATACCTCTACAAACGAAGCAAATCAAAAGCAAGCTGAAAAGCAAGAAACATCAGTCACTAAAACTAACGGTACCGAATCCGATATGGAACTTACCACTGCTAGGACTGTTGACAAGGAGAATCGTGTAGAAGAAAGTATTCAAGCAACTAATGTAAACAAGGCAGAGTCAGACTCTGATTTGAGCAATCAAAGCACAACTACTCCTCCCACTTCTCATCCAGAAGATAAGGAAACCGAGATTGATAACCATGGTCCGCTTCCAAGTAAAGCACAACTCGATTACCACAAGGAGGAGCTAGCTGCCTTTATCCACTTCGGCATGAATACCTATTACGACCGTGAGTGGGGTGACGGAAGCGAAGACCCTTACTACTTTTATCCCGAAAATCTCGATACGGATCAATGGATTAAGACGCTAAAAGACTCTGGTTTTAAACGCACAATTATGGTAGTTAAACACCATGATGGTTTTGTTTTGTACCCTTCAAAATACACCAATCACACTGTTGCTAAGAGCGTTTGGAAAGATGGAAAAGGCGATGTCCTTGAAGAAGTGTCCAAGTCTGCTAGCAAGTACGACATGAACATGGGGGTTTACCTATCACCATGGGATGCCAATCATCCAAAATACCATGTTGCAACCGAAAAAGAATACAACCAATACTATCTCAACCAATTGAAAGAAATCCTTGGTAATCCGAAATACGGTAATAAAGGGAAATTTATCGAGGTTTGGATGGACGGTGCGCGTGGTAGCGGTGCCCAAAAAGTAACCTATACCTTTGATGAATGGTTCAAATACATCAAAGAAGCTGAAGGAGATATTGCTATCTTCTCTGCTCAACCGACAAGCGTTCGCTGGATCGGAAATGAACGAGGTATAGCAGGCGACCCTGTATGGCATAAAGTCAAAAGGGCCAACATCACAGACGATGTGAAAAACGAATACCTCAACCATGGTGACCCAGATGGTGATATGTACTCTGTAGGGGAAGCTGACGTTTCGATCCGTTCAGGCTGGTTCTATCATGACAATCAACAGCCGAAATCACTCAAAGAGTTGATGGACATCTACTTCAAGTCTGTTGGTCGTGGAACGCCACTCCTTCTCAATATTCCACCAAATAAAGAAGGAAAATTCGCCGATGCGGATGTGGCTCGCTTGAAGGAATTCAAGGCAACCCTAGACCAAATGTATGCCACTGACTTTGCCAAAGGCGCGACTGTAACAGCAAGTTCTACTCGTCAAAACCACCTTTACAAGGAAAGCCACCTCACAGACGGTAAAGATGACACCAGCTGGGCCCTCTCAAATGATGCCACAACCGGTAGCTTTACAGTCGATTTGGGGCAAAAGAGACGCTTTGACGTCGTTGAACTCAAGGAAGACATCGCCAAAGGTCAACGTATCTCTGGCTTCAAGATTGAAGTCGAAATCAACGGACGTTGGGTGACATACGGCGAAGGTTCGACCGTTGGTTACCGTCGCTTGGTTCAAGGCAAACCTGTTGAAGCACAAAAAATCCGTGTAACCATCACTGGCGCTCAAGCAACTCCAATCTTGACCAACTTCTCAGTCTACAAGACACCAAGTAGCATTGAAAAAACAGATGGCTACCCTCTTGGACTTGAATACCACTCAAACACAACGGCAGATACAGCCGGAACAACTTGGTACAATGAATCTGAAGGTGTTCGTGGCACTTCTATGTGGACCAATCAAAAAGATGCCAAAGTAAGCTATACCTTCACAGGAACCAAGGCCTATGTCGTCTCCACAGTCGATCCAGGTCATGGAGAAATGTCCGTCTACGTTGATGGTCAAAAGGTTGCCGATGTCCAAACTAAGAATGCTAGCCGTAAACGTAGCCAAAAAGTCTTTGAGACAGGCGATTTAGCACCTGGTCAACATACTATTACCCTTGTAAACAAAACAGGCGAACCAATTGCTACTGAAGGAATCTACACCCTAAACAATGATAGCAAAGGGATGTTTGAACTCGAGTCTACCAACTACGAAGTCGAAAAAGGAAAACCAGTCACTGTTAAGATTAAACGTGTTGGTGGAAGCAAGGGAGCTGCTACTGTTCGCTTTATCACAGAACCTGGAACTGGAGTTCACGGTAAAGTTTACCAAGATACAACTCAAGATGTGACCTTTAAAGATGGAGAAACAGAAAAAACTGTTACCATCCCAACGATTGACTTTACAGAACAAGCCGACTCTGTCTTCGACTTCAAAGCCAAGCTCACTTCTGTCACTGATGGTGCCCTGCTCGGTTTCGTTACCGATGCAACCATCCAAGTGATGAAAGCTGAATTGCTGATCAAGGACCAAACAAGTTATGATGACCAAGCTAGTCAGTTGGATTACAGTCCTGGCTGGCACCATGAAACCAATTCGGCAGACAAGTACCAAAAAACGGAGTCTTGGGCTTCCTTTGGTCGCTTAACTGACGAGCAAAAGAAAAAGACAACTGTGACAGCTTACTTCTACGGTACTGGACTTGATATCAAGGGCTATGTTGATCCAAATCATGGTATCTACAAAGTCTTCCTAGATGGCAAAGAAGTTCCTTACCAAGATGGCATGGGAAATGCTTCGATTATTGATGGTAAGAAATACTTTAGCGGTCGTGCAGCCCAACGCCAAGGCAATCAAACTCTGGTTAGCTTAAAAGGTCTGGACGAAAACTTGCACGCAGTCACCCTTCAGCTAGATCCTGATCGAAACGATTTGTCTCAAAATATCGGTATTCAAGTGGACCAATTTATCACTCGTGGCGAAGGTAGCGAACTCTACAGCAAGGCAGATATCATCCAGTCTATCTCTAAATGGAAAGACGATCTGTCCAACTTTGACCCAGCAGGCTTGAAAAATACGGCTACTGCACGCCAAGCTTTCCAAGCTAATCTAGAAAAATTGAGAAACCAACTCAGCGCTGATGCAGTGGATGTTCAGGATGTCATGTTGACGGTCAGTGCCCTACAAGATATCCTATCCAAGGATGAAAACTATCAAAGAGGCCAAGAGGAGCCTAGTCCAGAGCAACCGGAACAACCAGAAGAACCTGAGAAACCTGACCAGCCTGAGCAACCAGCTCAACCAAAACAACCGGAAATTGAGTACGATAAGGCTATGGACAGATTGACGAAAGCGATCGAGAAAAAAGTCGCTGAGCTTGGATCCAACAAGGAAGCTAAGAAGCAATTGCTAACAATTGCTGACCAAGCCATTGCCGCAATCCAAGAAGCTAAAACTCAGGAAGCAGTCAATCAAGCGCTAGAAACTGCTCTCGAACAAATCAACGAGCTCGAAGCATCTCAACCTGAAAAGCCTGCTCAACCGGAAAAACCTGCTCAACCGGAGAAACCAATTACTTCTTCAAGTCCTGAGGAAGGGGTTAAAGACCTTGTCTTTACACTTCCAAGCTTGGAAATCGTCAATAAGGTCGTACCGTTCAAGACTATTCGTCGCGAAAACCCACAATTAGACAAAGGAAAAGAGCAAGTTCTATCAGAAGGGAAAGACGGTCTCTTAGTCGAGTATGTTGAAGTGGACGGTGACAATCGCAAGGTTCTCCAAACAGAAGCAACTCCAGCTCAAGATCGAGTGATTGAGGTAGGTAGCAAACAAAGTTCAGTTGGAACAGAAGCGCCACCAGTTGTGACTCTTCCTGAGTATGTTTTCCCAAGAGAGACTGAAAAACCTGCTCCAGTCGTAACAGATAATTCATCATCAAAAGATGAAAAAGCTCCTGTTACAGCTACAGTCAAAGAAGACAAGGAAAGACGACTCCCTGCAACTGGGGAACAAAAAACAACTGCCTTCCTCTTCTTGGCAGCCATGACTTCTATCTTGTCTCTCCTCATCTTCCAAAAGAATTTCAAAGACTACTAACCCTCTTTAATTGATTCTTTCTAATTATTCAGTTCCCCCGTTGAGAAGACCATTTGGTCTTCTCTTTTTCTATCTGTAAAATTAAAAGCATCCACAAATTAAACAGCACCCCAAAAATCAGACAGAAAAAATCTAACTTTTGGAGTGCTGTTCACTTATTTTAATCCGTTAGTTCCACACAGAAAGCATCCCATGGTGCCAAGGTTTGTTTTTTAACTGCTTTTTTAGCAGTAGTGTTTTCAATCAAGATTGACTTAACTCTTCCTTCTACTGAAAAGTTTTGTTTTTCATTGGACAAGTTAGCCACAACTAGGAAGCGGCGCTCACCGTCCTTACGGATATAAGCAAAAACCTTATCAGCCGTATCAAGCAATTCGAAGTCCGCTCGAATCAGCCAGCTGTTCTCCTTACGGATTTGAACCAACTTCTGATAGGTATAGAAGATAGAATCTGGATTTTCCAGTGCTTCTTGAACGTTGATTCCTTGATAGTTTGGATTAACTGCCAACCATGGTTGGCCTGTTGAGAAACCAGCATTTTTACTCTCATCCCATTGCATCGGGGTACGGGCATTATCACGTCCGATGACACGGATACTGTCCATGATTTCTTCCATCGGAACGCCTTTTTCAAGAGCTTCACGCGCATAATTGAGAGATTCAATATCTTCTACTTGGTCCAGTTTTTCAAACGGATAATTGGTCATCCCAATCTCTTCACCCTGGTAAATATAAGGTGTCCCTCTCATGAGATGAAGCAAGATTGCAAAGGCTTTGGCAGATTTTTCACGGTATTCTTGGTCATTTCCCCAAATAGAGACGATTCGAGGGAGGTCATGGTTATTCCAGAAGAGAGAATTCCAGCCATCCTCAACTCCTAATTCTGTCTGCCATTTATTGAAAATTTCTTTTAATCTTCCTACATTTAGCTCTTTTTGGTAATGCCACTTAGGTTGCCCTTCTTGATACTGAAGTCCGATGTGTTCAAACTGGAAGACCATAGACAATTCTTGTCCCTTTGGATCCGAGTAGAGCTTAGCAATCTCTGGTGTAGCTCCCCAAGTTTCCCCTACTGTCAAGAGATTCTTATCTCCAAAGGTCGCCTGATTCATCTCCTTGAGATAGGGATGGAGCATGGGACCATTATTGACTATCTTCTCATCAGGAATTTTCCCAATCATGTCAATGACATCCATACGGAAACCACCAATGCCTTTATCAATCCAAAAGTTCATCATCTCATAGATTCTCTGGCGAAGTTTTTCATTTTCCCAGTTGAGATCGGGCTGTTTCTTACTGAAAAAATGGAGATAGTATTGACCCGACTTTTCATCGTATTCCCAAGCAGATCCACTAAAGATAGACTCCAAATCATTAGGCTCATTCCGCCAGATATAGTAATCGCGCTCTGGGCTGTCAGGATTTTCACAGGCCTCGACAAACCAAGCATGTTCATCCGAAGTATGATTGACCACCAAGTCCATGATGATACGAATGTCACGCTTCTTAGCTTCTGCGATCAGTTGGTCCATATCCTCCATAGTCCCAAAAATAGCTGCAATCGCTTGATAATCAGCAATGTCATAACCATTATCGTCCATAGGGCTGTCATAAACGGGAGAAAGCCAAATCGCTGTGATTCCTAACTTGGCTAGATAGTCTAACTTACTAGTAATTCCTGGCAAATCACCAATCCCATCTCCGTTGCTATCCATAAAACTCTTGGGATAGACTTGATAGACTACGGCATTGTGCCACCATTTTTCTTGCATCTTCTTACCTCATTATTTTAATAATCTATAGTCTATGATAGCGCTTTTTAAAACTTTGTGCAAGCGTTTGCCTAATCTTTTTGATTTCTTTTTTGACTCCGTAGTTTCCTATCTTCCAATTTTTTATTATAATAGAGGTCAGAGGTAAAAAAATGAAAAAACAAGCTTTTAGTTCTGAACAATATTTGAATCTACAGCGCGACCACATTTTGGAGCGCATCAACCAATTTGACGGCAAGCTCTATTTGGAGTTTGGTGGCAAAATGTTGGAAGATTTCCACGCCGCTCGAGTCCTTCCTGGTTATGAGCCTGACAATAAAATCAAGCTCTTGCAAGAATTGAAAGAGCAAGTTGAGGTTGTGATTGCCATTAACGCGAGCAACATCGAACATTCCAAAGCGCGTGGTGACTTGGGCATTTCTTATGACCAAGAAGTTCTTCGTTTGATTGACAAATTCAATGAGCTGGGAATTTTTGTTGGTTCCGTTGTCATCACACAGTACGCTGGCCAACCCGCTGCAGATGCCTTCCGCAATCAACTTGAGAAAAATGGGATTGATTCTTATCTTCATTATCCGATCAAAGGGTATCCGACCGATATGGACCACATCATTTCTCCTGAAGGTATGGGGAAAAACGACTACATCAAAACCAGTCGCAACTTGATCGTCGTGACAGCTCCTGGACCTGGTTCTGGAAAATTGGCAACTTGTATGTCCAATATGTACCATGACCAACTCAATGGCATCAAGTCTGGTTACGCTAAGTTTGAAACCTTCCCAGTTTGGAACCTACCCCTTCATCATCCAGTCAACTTGGCCTACGAGGCTGCAACTGCGGACCTTGATGATGTCAATATGATTGACCCCTTCCATCTCCAAACCTACGGAGAAACCACTGTCAACTATAACCGTGATATTGAAATCTTCCCAGTGCTCAAACGTATGTTGGAACGCATTCTCGGTGAATCTCCATACGCTTCACCAACAGACATGGGTGTCAACATGGTTGGTTTCGCTATTACAGATGATGAAGCTGCTGTCGAAGCTTCTAAACAAGAAATCATCCGTCGCTACTATCAGACTGTACTTGATTTTAAGGCTGAAAAAGTCGGAGAAACTGCTGTCAAGAAGATTGAACTTCTCATGAACGACCTCGGCATCACACCTGCAGACCGTAAGGTTGCTGTTGCTGCACGCCAAAAAGCAGAAGAAACTGGTGGCCCTGCCCTAGCCCTTGAATTGCCAAATGGAGAAATCGTGACTGGTAAAAACTCTGAACTCTTTGGTCCTACAGCTGCTGCCTTGATCAATGCTATCAAAAAATCAGCTAACATCGCTAAGGAAGTGAAACTCATCGAGCCTGAAGTCGTCAAACCAATTCAAGGTCTTAAAATCAATCACCTAGGCAGCCGCAATCCTCGCCTCCACTCAAATGAAATCCTGATTGCTCTTGCTATCACAGCTATGGAAAATCCTGATGCTGCGCGTGCCATGGAGGAACTTGGTAATCTCAAAGGAAGTGAAGCACATTCGACCATTATCCTAACTGACGAGGACAAAAATGTCCTTCGAAAACTAGGAATCAACGTGACCTTTGACCCATACTACCAATACGATCGCTTGTATCGGAAGTAAAAACTCAAACCTCTCCTTTCTCGGAGAGGTTTTCTCTCTATCTCAAGAGCCAGCTTTATGTTATAATGAAAAAAGAAAACTGAAAGGAACTACCATGTCAAAAGAAGTTATTGTTGAAAGTTTTGAACTTGACCACACCATTGTTAAAGCACCTTATGTTCGCTTGATTGGGGAAGAAACGGGGCCAAAGGGAGACATCATCTCCAACTTTGATATTCGCTTGGTACAGCCAAATGAGGACTCTATCCCTACCGCTGGTCTTCACACCATCGAGCACCTCTTGGCCAAACTCATCCGTACCCGCATTGACGGTATGATTGACTGTTCACCATTTGGCTGCCGTACAGGTTTTCACATGATTATGTGGGGACGTCACACTAGCGCTGAAATCGCAGCTGTTATCAAGGATTCGCTCAAGGAAATTGCTGAAACCACTACTTGGGAAGATGTCCCTGGAACAACCATCGAATCTTGCGGAAACTACAAGGACCACAGCCTCTTTTCTGCTAAAGAATGGGCAAAACTCATCCTGGAACAAGGAATCTCAGATGATGCCTTTGAGCGTCATGTCATCTAAACACAAAAGGAACCAGCTTTTAGCTAGTTCCTTCTTTTTTATTCTCAAAATCGTAAGTTAGGCTTTTTCACGAATGACCAAAACGCCATCTTCCATATCTGCTTCCAAATGTTTAGCATCTAGATGATCCAAGTGGAAGTCTGTCACCTTATCACGAATTTGTTGTTCAACCACGCGACGGAGAGGACGAACACCCATGACTTCGTCATAACCTTCTTCTGTGATAAAGTCCTTAGCTGCTTGGCTGACTTCCAAATCAATGTCTTTCTTAGCCAAGGTTTGGTTAACTTCAGCCAACATCAAGTCCACAATCTTAGAAAGGTCTTCCTTATTCAAGTGTGAGAACTCGATAACTGCGTTAAAGCGGTTAAGGAATTCTGGACGGAAGAAGGGTTTCAAACGATCCATCAATTCTGGTTTATCCGCATCTTCTGTCAAATTGGCTTCATAGCCAAATCCAGCATTTGATGTCGCGATAATGACAGTGTTCTTGAAGTTCACTGTATTTCCTTGACCATCAGTCAAACGACCATCATCCAGGACTTGGAGGAGAAGGGTGATTACTTGAGGATCAGCCTTTTCAATTTCGTCCAAGAGAATGATAGAGTAAGGATTGCGACGAACACATTCTGTCAAGGTATTGCTATTGTCATCATAACCCACATAACCTGCTGTTGTACCGATTAACTTAGATACGGCTGTGCGGTCACTGTATTCAGACATATCCAAGCGGATGATTGCATCCTTGGTTCCAAACATATCGAGCGCCAATTGCTTAGCAAGTTCTGTCTTACCAACACCAGTAGGCCCTACAAAGAGGAAGCTACCGATTGGGCGATTGCCTTCATCAAAACCAGCACGGTTACGACGGATAGCACGAGCTACAGCTTCAACTGCCTTATCTTGGCCGATAACCTTGTGTTCCAATCGATGAGCCATATCCTTCAAACGTTCGATATCAGTTGCACCCATTTGTGACACTGGAATACCAGTCATCCGTTCTACAGACTCAGCCACATCGTTGATGCTTGCAGTCACTTTCATATCTTCTGTGTGGTTTTCGATTTTCTTTTCCAATTCTGCAATACGTGTTTTGGCATTAAGAGCTGCTTCAAAGTCTTCTGCCTCAACTGCTTTTTCTTGCTTGTCTTTTTCTGCCTCAATCTCCCGTTCAACAGCATGCACATCTGTTACAGGATGTTGAGCTGCCAAGTGAGCTGCCGTTACATCGACAAGGTCAATAGCCTTATCTGGCAAGCTACGTTGAGGAATGTATTGGATAGAATAATCCACCGCTGCTTTCAAGACTTCGTCTGGCAAGATAACATTGTGATGTTGTTGATAGAGGTCACGAATCCCTTGAAGGATTTTAAAGGTATCCTCTGCTGAAGGAGCATTGACCTTGACTTCGTTGAAACGACGAGCAAGAGCTGCATTCTTCAAGATGGTATTACGGTATTCGTCTTGAGTTGTCGCTCCAATAACGGTCAATTCACCACGAGAGAGAGCTGGCTTGAGAATGTCCGCAAGCCCTTTAGAACCACTGTCTCCTCCGATTGAGCCAGCGCCAAGGATTTGGTGAATTTCATCAAAGAAGAGGATAATATTCCCTGCTTCTTTTACTTCATTGACTAGATTTTGAACGTTTTCTTCAAAGCTACCACGGTATTGAGTACCAGCCTCAAGACCTGAGATATCAATAGAAATAATTTCCTTGTTCTTGATGGCAGCCGGAACATCTCCATTCACAATCGCTTGTGCTAGGCCTTCGACAACGGCTGTCTTACCAACACCTGCATCTCCGACTAGAACAGGATTATTTTTCGTACGACGTGAGAGGATTTCAGATGTTTCTTGAATTTCCTTGTTTCGTCCGATTACAGGATCCAGCTTGCCCTCACGAGCTTCCGCTGTCAAGTTGCGACCTAGTTTAGCAAGGACACCGTCTTGTTTCATACCTGAAGCGTGTTGTTGCATTTGCGCATCCGATTCTGCATTTCCTGGTAATTTCCCAGTTGCACGATACTGAGCAAATTCCTCAGGTGTCACTTCGCGTCCATTAATCAAGTAGCGACGGTTTTCAGAACCATATCCTCGCATACCACCCATCAATTGGTTAAATAAATCATCCATGTTGTTAAAGTTATTAAAGTTGTTGTTCATATTCTTTACCTCGTTTATTATTCATTATTTGCAATCTCTGATATTGACTATCTTTGACCTTTGTTTTAAAAAGATAGACTAGCTAACTAGCTACTCTACGTATAATTTCTGGTTTTTCCTTCTTAAATAAGCCTTCTATCATCTTCTTTTCAAAGTCTGTTAGATTTAACATAGGCCTCACCCCTTTCTAGGGTATCTATCGTACATTCTCAAGAAATAGAATCATTGAAAATGAAGTTTTCTAAGGAATTCATTTTCCTTATGTTTCTACTATATCACATTGGTCAGTAAAAGTCAATAACTTTTTGACCAAATTTGACTATTTTTTTAAAATTTTTTAAGCACACAAAAAGCCAGTCAGACCGACTGGCTTTTCTCTATTACAATTGAATTTTAGCTCAATGCGTCATCCATTGAAAGAACTTCATGGAAGACACGTTGTGTCAATTCAGTTTTTTGTTCTGGAGTGAGGTATTTAGTGTTAACACAGTATCCAGAGATACGAACGATAACATCTTCACCTGACATGATCTTTTCGTAAACATCGTTCAAGTCCATAACGTTCAAGTTAACGTGTTGTCCACCGTTTTCAAAGTAACCATCAAGGATTGTTACCAAGTTATCAACTTGCTCGTCACGAGTCTTACCAAGAGCACGTGGAGAAACTTGAGTTGTCAATGAGATACCGTCAGCTGCGTAACCAAAGTCAAGGCTAGCAAGTGAGTTCAAGTTTTGCAACCATCCACCTTTAGCTTTGTTAGATGGGTTCGCACCTGGTGAGAAGAATTCAAGTTTAGACAAGTTCACAGAACCATCTTCGTTGAGGTATACACCTTTGTGGACTGGTGAGTTACCAGTTTGTTTAGAGTAAGCAACGTTAGATGTGATTGTCAAAAGTGATACAGTAGCTTCTGCGTCTTTGTAAAGTTTGTGGCTACGTAGACGAGTTGTGTAAGCTTCAATCAACCATTCTGCCAATTCGTTTGAACGTGGGTCATCTTCACCCCAACGTGGGTATTCACCGATTGTTTCGTAATCGTAGATGTAGCCATCTTCGTCACGGATTGGTTTAACAGTAGCATATTTAATCGCTGACAATGTATCAACAGTGTTAGCAAATCCACAGATACCGAATCCCATGTTGGCACGTTGTTTAGTTGGCAAGAAGGCCATTTGAACCGCTTCGTAGTTGTACTTGTCAGTCATGTAGTGGATGATGTTCAAAGCATCTACATAAGTGTCAGTCAACCAGTCAAGAGATTTTTCAAAGTTCGCTTTAACTGATTCGAATTCAAGAACTTCGTCACGGATAGGATCGATGTCAAATACTTTGTAGTCTTTGTGAACATCGTCGTAACCACCGTTCAAACCAGTAAGAAGGGCTTTCAAAACGTTTACACGAGCACCGAAGTACTGGATGTTGTGGCGTTGATCTTCGTTTTCTGGGTCAAGTGGTGACACACAGCATGAGATACAGCTCATTTCTCCGTATCCGTCTTTAGCCATTGTTGTTACACCTTCGTATTGGATAGAAGAGTGTTTGTGGCTCATATGCATACAGTAGCGACGGAAGTTGTATGGCAATTTATCAGTCCAAAGAACTGTCAAGTTTGGCTCTGGAGAGTTACCGATGTTGTCAAGAGTGTTCAAGAAACGGTAGTCCATCTTAGTAACACGGTGACGACCATCGTTACCCATACCAGCCATAGAAGTTGTGATGAAGGTTGGGTCACCTGAGTACAATTGGTCATAAGCTTTTGTACGAGCAAATTTAACTGTACGAAGTTTCATAACGAAATCATCAACGAACTCTTGGATTTCTGATTCAGTAAATGTACCACGAGCAAGGTCACGTTCTGCAAAGATATCCAATACGATTGGCACACGTCCTAGAGATGTAGCAGCACCATTGATAACACGGCAGACAGCCATGAAGGCGATGTTAACCCATTGAATAGCTTCTTTCGTGTTCATCGCTGGTTTGCGGACATCAACTCCGTAAAGGTCACCCAAGCGAACAACTTGTTGCAATGCTTGGTATTGAAGGTTTACTTCTTCACGAAGACGGATTGTTTCTTCATCAATTTCTTTGATCGCATTCCAGTCGTTTACTTTTTCTTGCATCAAGTAGTCTGCACCGTAAAGAGCAAGACGTGCGTAAACCCCGATGATACGTCCACGTGAGTAGGCATCTGGAAGACCTGTTACAGTGTGGGCGTGACGAGCGCGACGAATGTTTGAAGTGTAGGCACGGAAGATACCGTCGTTAACTGTTGTTACGTATTTAGTGAAGATTTCGTGAACAGCTGGATCTGGTTCGTATCCATTTTCTTTCAAAGTAGTTTCAGCCATACGGATACCACCTTTTGGCATGAAGTTCAATTTGAAGAGTTCATCGTTTTGGATACCGAAGATCAATTCGTTTTCTTTGTCGATAAATCCTGCTGGAATATCAGCAATAGATGTTGGACGAGTGTCCATTGGGAAACGAGTTTCTTCGTAGTGTGCTTTTGTTTCTTCTACGATTTTTTTGATGTGAAGTGAACGTTCTGTTGGTCCAGCAAGGAAACTTTCATCTCCATCGTAAGGTGTGTAGTTCGCTTGAACGAAGCGAGAAATGCTTGCTTTTTCTTTCCAATCTACGCCTTTGAAGCCTTCCCAAGCTTTATCAAAAATATCTTGTGCTTCAACAACTGTCTTAACAACCATGTTAATGTCCTCTTTTTTCTAGTAACAGTCATCTGTTACATTCTTGACTCAAGTATACCATACAGTAACCGATTCCAACAAGAGAAAATCGGCATTTTAGATGCTTTCTTTTATAATACAGTCTGTTTTTCACTCTGATCTGTATTATATTTTTGAAAGTTAGACTACTCTTTCCCATTTTTTCAGAAAAAAGGGTATAATAAATAGAAAATGACACTAGAAAGGGATTGGAATGCTCATATTTCCATTGATAAATGATCTGTCCAGAAAAATCATCCATATCGACATGGATGCCTTTTTTGCTTCGGTGGAAATCAGAGATAATCCTAAGTTAAAGGGCAAACCTGTCATCATTGGGAGCGACCCCAGACAAACAGGTGGTCGAGGTGTCGTTTCTACCTGTAGCTACGAAGCACGAGCTTTTGGTGTTCATTCAGCCATGAGTTCTAAAGAAGCTTATGAGCGCTGTCCCCAAGCTATCTTTATCTCAGGAAATTATGAAAAATACAAGACTGTGGGACTTGAGATTCGAGCTATTTTTAAACGCTATACAGATTTGATTGAACCTATGAGCATTGACGAGGCTTACTTAGATGTGACGGAAAATAAACTCGGTATCAAGTCTGCCGTCAAAATAGCCCGCCTCATCCAACAGGATATCTGGCAGGAGCTACACCTGACAGCTTCTGCTGGTGTTTCTTATAACAAATTTTTAGCTAAAATGGCTAGTGACTATCAAAAGCCACATGGTTTGACAGTGATTCTCCCAGATCAAGCCCAAGACTTCCTCAAACAAATGGACATTGCTAAATTTCATGGCGTGGGCAAAAAAACAGTTGAACGCCTTCATGAAATGGGCATTTATACCGGTGCAGACTTATTGGACGTTTCTGAAGTCACTTTAATCGATCGGTTTGGCAGACTCGGTTTTGATCTTTATCGAAAGGCTAGGGGTATTCATAATTCACCGGTCAAGGCCAATCGTATTCGCAAGTCCATTGGCAAGGAAAAAACCTATGGAAAGATCCTACAAGTAGAAGAAGACATTAAAAAAGAGCTGACTCTCCTCTCTGAAAAAGTAGCTCTCAATCTCAGCACGCAGGACAAAGCTGGAAAAATCATTATCCTAAAAATACGATATGCTGATTTCTCTACTCTAACTAGACGAAAAAGCCTCCCACAAGCAACACAGGACGCTAGTCAGATTTCTCAAATCGCCCTTCAACTCTACGAAGAACTAGCTGAAAAAGAAAAAGGCATCCGTTTACTAGGAGTCACAGTAACAGGATTTTAAATCCTTGAGGGGATTCATTGATTTAAATCAAATGAGGTTGAAACAAAAGTGTTTCAGCCTCATTCTGTTTTAAAAATAATTCTTAGAGCGTGGTAGCTAACCACTAAAACAGTCAGATGTACAATCTTAAATTGCTGACCAGCATTTGGCAGGCTGTATCAGTATTATTCACATTATAGACTCTAAAAATTCCTAATTCAAGAAAGCCTCTTCCTCTTATTCCCTCTCTCTTTTACTAGAAAACTGATGCTTTTGAGAAATATAGTTTAGTTTGATGTCCTACCGCATTTGTACTAGGATATATACTATAATTTTCAAGTAACATTCCCACGCATATACTTGGACTACAATATTTTTTGACAGTTTATTAATGAAAAGGAGCAGTTGGTTTTAATCAAGTATTAACTCCAACACTTCAAACTAAAAATATGAGACAGATTTCAAATAGTTCCTAGTAAAAAACACTTTTTCTCATAAGTGGTAGGTGTTGACACCTTCATTTTTATTTGTTAAACTAGAAAATATAAAAAATACCGTCCGGTCGGTTTTTGAAAGAAAGGACTTAACATGAAAAAAACTATGCTAGAAAAAACAATCGATTCTATTGCAAAACAAAATCAACGAGTACGTCAACAACAAATACGCCATCACGAAGCCATTAAAAAGCAAAAAAAGCTACAAAAAGAACAGCTTTACAGATTAACACAAGGAGAGAGCGGTATCCGACATTCTCGTTTGGGAGTGAAATGTGGGTATGCTACACTCACTGGTGGCCTCATCACTACTTTGTTTAGTCCTTGGAATGGTTTAGGAATAATGACCATTGGTGGGATTACAGTTCTCTCAAACTTGTATCACATCAAACGTATAGAAGCAAAATTAAAAAGGTAGAGTGATTTTCTTAAGGAAGGAGTCTTATTAGAGTGCTCAACGAGTACCTTTTCTTCTTTTTTTGATAAAATAAATTTAATAAAATAGAGAGAAGGAACTCAATGGTCGCAAAAACAGAAAAATCTCAAGCAATGATTGAAAAAATTTTATCAACAGCTTCACAGCTTTTTATTCACAACGGCTATGAAAAAACAAGTGTACAAAACATAGCACAAACAGCTGGCATTTCAAAAGGAGCCATTTATCACCATTTTCAATCAAAAGATGAAATTCTTTTTGCAGTTTTAAAACAGCGTTATCAATTGATGGAAAAGGAATTGGTAGACTGGCTTGAATCCACCAGTCATTTAACTGGAAGAGAACAGCTCAAAGAAATCTTTCAGTTTAGTTTAAAAAGTCAGAAAACGAACTACGAAATGTTGAATCACACGCCTCTTGATGCGGAGTTCATGCTGACTATTATTCGTTACAATCTGCGTATAGGAACTCCCCTTATTGCAGATATTATAAAAAAAGGAATAGAAGATCAGTCTATCCAACCTATCCCCTTCCCTAATGAAGCAGCTGAGACAATCTTGCTTTTGACTAACTTTTGGGTAGAAGAGAGTATTTTTGAAAATTCTTCCGAAAAAATTGTTGATCGTATCTATTTTTTACAATTTATGCTTCAATCCATTGGATTAGATATTTTTGATGAATCTTTGATCCAAGAAATTTTAAGTCAATCAAATTAAATACAATCTTTTCGTTTACTTTTAAAGCCGTGGGCAAACGTAGAGCAAGGTGACATAATAAGGTAATAAAAAATAAACTAAACGATTATAAAAAAATAGGATAGTTCCCCGAATGTTTTTTGGCGAACCATCCTATTTTATTCTATTTTCAACTTATACAAATAAACGCACAAAACTATAGAGCAACAAGACACTACCGAGTACGATACGGTATTTACCAAAGAGTGTAAAGTCGTGCTTCTTCACATAGCTGGTCAAGAAACGAATGGCAACCATACTGACCGCGAAGGCAACACCCATAGCTACCAAGAGCAAGAACAGTTGTCCAAAACTCAAGAGTTGACCTGCTTTAATAAATTTAAAAATCTTTAAAGCACTGGCTCCGAACATAACAGGAATTCCGAGATAAAAGGTAAACTCTGTTACGACTGAGCGGCTTGTTCCATTCAACAAACCACCAACGATAGTCGCACCTGAACGGCTCGTTCCCGGGAAGAGGGCGAGGACTTGGAAGAGCCCAATGTAAAGGGCTGTTTTATAAGGCAGCTTGTCAAGCTCTGTTACTGTTGGTTCAATGGCTTGCGCCTTATTTCGTTTTTCAAGGTAGATAAAGGCAACACCATAGATAATCAACATGATTGCAACTGAAACCATGTTATGGAAGTTGGCATCAAACCAATCATCTAGTTTAAAAACCAATAGCAAAGGCAAGGTCGCAACCAAGACTTTTGACCACAATTGCCAAGTCCTACGAACTTCGACCTTAGTTTTACCAGGTTTGAAGGGATTGAGCTTGTTAAAGTAAATGACCATAACTGCTAAAATGGCACCAAGCTGAATGACAACATTAAACATAGACATGAAGGCTTCATTTTGGTCCTTGTATTGGACAAATTCTTCAACCAAGATCAAGTGGCCAGTACTTGAAATGGGCAACCATTCTGTAATTCCTTCAACAATCCCAAAAAAGATTGACTTCAAAATTTCAATAAAATACATACATTACTCCTTTTTCTGTCCTCTATTATAGCATAATTTCGGATGTTGCGATAGATTTTTTAGAAGGCACCGATGCTACCACCGCCTCCTCCTCCTGAGAATCCTCCACCTGAAGAACCACTTCCAGAAGATACCGAGTAATTGCTAGCTGTATTTGCGACAGCAGTATATTGCTTGATTTGTGCAGTTGAGGTGTAGAACTGTGAGTGCCAACCATAGGCTACATAAAGATTCAAATCTGGATTTTCAAGCTGAATATGACGGACTTTCATTAACTTGCTCACCTTCTTGGCATAACCAAAGAGAGTCGCATAGACCAGTAGACGGTTCCAAAGGACGATGCTCTCTAGCTCGGCCTGATCCAGATGAGCGATGTCGCGAAGCATATTTTCAAAACTCGTCCAGAGATAGAAGATCTCCGCTCCTTCCTCTGTTAGAACTCCATCGCGATAGGCTCCTCGCGTGGCAAGATAAACCCAGAAACTAGCCCCTAATCCTGTCAATCCTAAGAGTAGAAATGGGATCGAAAAGAAGCCATGTGTTTGCCAGCTATAGTAAAAGAATAGCAGTCCACCTAGAGCTGTTATGGCTGAACAGACCCGCATCCCGAGAGCAAGGCGACGTTCCTCACTTGTCAAGGGACGATAGTAGCTTGGGATACGAAGTACATGGACCTTATCCTTGACACAAGACTGAATGCGTTGAAGTCTTCCTTCAAAGGAGCGTTTGAGACGCGAGCCTGTTTCTCGGATATGTTTTTCATCTGACTCTTTGGCACCACGGTAAAGGGAAGATGAAACTTGGTAATCAGGGAAGAGCTCTGAAATAGCCAATTTTTTCTTATTTGACAAAGTCATGCGCAGACATTCCTTCTCAAAATTGGATAAACCCTTTTCACTGATAATGCGCACATAAGGTTCCTCATCACCTTGGAAAATAGATAAATGACCTCGATCTACTAAATCCAACAAGGTTGCCTGAATCAAACGTTCAAAAGTAAATTTACCAAACCCTGATTTGTTTAGGGGATTGACTTCCTCTAAGGACGTTGAATACACTGCTTCTGCTAAAACCATTGGAGGCAAATCCATCGGTGGTTCGTAGAGTCGATGATCTTTTGGAAAGACCTTTTTAATGCTTGTACTCTGACGAAACATCCTATAGAAGATAGGAACTAGAAGTAAGAGACTCATAAAAATGACGGGGAATACCCATTTCATCAACATCTCACTTTGCGCTTTTTCTGTTGCTATATTGCTTTCAATCCGGTTAAAATCGGTTAAACGTTCTTCCTCTAACCCTTGATCTGGAGCTCCTGCAAAAGCACTTCTAGGCCAGTATGCGTGTAATTCGATCTGTCGCTTTCTAGGAAGGTCTTTCATTTTGACATGATAGAGATTATTTACTTTTTCAACACTAGAGTCCCTTAGGAGTTGACCTGCATGAAAATAGAGTTTCTCTGCTGGGGTATCAGAGCTAACCTTAAACTCAATCTCTTTGATATCTCCAGTACTATCTGTCAAGGGTTGCCAATTTAGCTCTGCGATATCCTTATATAAGAAGAGAAGGTTTGTTAGTTTCCAGGTAACCGTTACCCGAACAGTATCTCCGGCATATCCAGCATTGTAAATTTTTACCTTGTAGCCGTCCTCTTCCTCCATAGTATAGAAGGAAGCATTTTGAACAATTCTTCCATTTTTAGAGACCTGAACGGTCGGATCGGGATCAATGTCAAATCCTTCCGGCATTTTCCCAGCTTTCCCGAGTCCAACTAACTGACCATTATAATCATCTCCAAAGCGGTAGGTAATTGTTTCCTTAAAAATTGCAGTATTATCTGCATGAATATTCAAATCACCCTGATAGGATAAGATATCAAAGTCTACTGCAAACACCAAACGGGGTATAAACAATAAATAGGTAAATGCCAAAGTGAGTAGCCATCTTTTTTTCATAACACATCCCCTTTCACTCTTTTTCCTATTATATCATTTTTTATAAGTAAAGGTTTACTTGTATTGAAAATCTGAGTGTTTTTCGATACAATAGAGAGAAGTCTTTTTTGACGATAACTAGAAATAGGAGAAATCATGAAGAAATTATATTTAACAGTGTTTACAGGACTAGCTCTTATGCTAGGATTTACGACACCAACACAAGCCGATGAATATTTACGCATCGGGATGGAGGCAGCCTACGCCCCCTTCAACTGGACCCAGGACGACAACACCAATGGTGCCGTCAAGATTGAGGGAACCAATCAATACGCCAACGGTTATGACGTTCAAATTGCTAAAAAGATCGCTCAAGATTTGGGCAAAGAACCCTTGGTCGTTAAAACCAAGTGGGAAGGTTTAGTCCCAGCTCTTACTTCTGGTAAGATTGACATGATCATCGCTGGGATGAGTCCGACTGCGGAGCGCAAACAAGAAATCGCCTTTTCAAGCAGCTACTACACCAGTGAACCCGTTCTTTTGGTCAAAAAAGAAGGCAGCTACGCCAATGCTCAGACTTTAAATGATTTTAGCGGTGCTAAAATCACTTCCCAACAGGGTGTCTACCTTTATGATCTAATCGACCAAATCCCAGGTGCGCAAAAAGAAACAGCCATGGGAGACTTCGCCCAAATGCGTCAAGCTCTGGAAGCTGGTGTTATTGATGCCTATGTTTCTGAACGACCTGAAGCAATGACCGCTGAGTCTGCTAACGCTAAGTTCAAAATGATCCAACCCCAACCAGGTTTCAAAACTGGCGAAGAAGATACAGCTATTGCCATTGGACTTCGTAAAGATGATAGTCGCATCAGCCAAATCAATGCCAGCATCGAAACCATCTCTAAGGATGAACAAGTAGCCCTCATGGATCGTATGATCAAAGAGCAACCTGTGGAGTCTACAACAACAGAGGAAGAAAGTAGTTTCTTTAGCCAAGTCGCTAAGATTCTTTCTGAGAACTGGCAACAACTCTTGCGTGGTGCTGGTATCACACTCTTAATCTCCATTATCGGAACCATCACGGGTCTTATCATCGGTCTTGCTATCGGTGTCTTTCGTACCGCCCCTCAATCTGAAAACAAGACTCTTGCAGGCCTGCAAAAGCTTCTAGGTTGGTTCCTCAATGTCTACATTGAAATCTTCCGAGGAACTCCTATGATCGTTCAATCCATGGTCATCTACTATGGAACAGCCCAAGCTTTCGGGATCAATCTTGATCGGACGCTAGCAGCCATCTTTATCGTTTCCATCAATACGGGTGCCTACATGACTGAAATTGTTCGCGGAGGGATCTTAGCCGTTGACAAGGGGCAATTTGAAGCTGCAACTGCGCTTGGTATGTCCCACAACCAAACCATGCGCAAGATCGTCCTCCCACAAGTTGTCCGCAACATTCTTCCTGCGACTGGGAATGAATTTGTTATCAACATCAAGGACACCTCTGTCTTGAACGTTATTTCAGTTGTTGAGCTTTATTTCTCAGGAAATACTGTAGCAACACAAACCTATCAATACTTCCAGACCTTTACCATCATCGCCGTGATTTACTTTGTCCTCACCTTTACCGTGACCCGTATCCTTCGCTTCATTGAAAAACGCATGGATATGGATACCTACACGACAGGTGCCAACCAAATGCAAACGGAGGATTTGAAATAATGACCAACACAATCCTTGAAATCAACCACCTCAAAAAATCTTACGGACAAAATGAAGTCCTAAAAGACATTTCTCTGACCGTTCATAAAGGAGAGGTGATTTCCATCATCGGAAGTTCCGGAAGCGGTAAATCCACTTTCCTTCGCTCCATCAACCTGCTTGAAACACCGACCGAGGGAGAAATCCTCTACCACGGACAAAACGTCCTTGAAAAAGGTTACGATCTGACCCAGTATAGAGAAAAGTTGGGCATGGTCTTTCAATCCTTCAATCTTTTTGAAAATTTAAATGTCCTTGAAAATACCATCGTGGCTCAAACAACCGTTCTCAAACGGGAGCGCTCAGAAGCCGAAGCTATCGCCAAGGAAAACCTTGAGAAGGTCGGCATGGGTGAGCGCTACTGGCAAGCCAAACCCAAACAACTCTCAGGGGGGCAAAAACAACGCGTGGCTATCGCCCGCGCTCTCTCCATGAATCCTGACGCCATTCTCTTCGACGAACCAACATCTGCTCTTGACCCTGAAATGGTCGGCGAAGTCCTCAAAATTATGCAGGACCTAGCTCAAGAAGGCTTGACCATGATCGTCGTAACCCACGAAATGGAGTTCGCTCGCGATGTCTCTCATCGTGTCATCTTTATGGATAAAGGCGTCATTGCTGAAGAAGGCAAGCCAGAAGACCTCTTCACGAACCCTAAAGAAGAACGGACAAAAGAATTTCTTCAACGCTATCTCAGCTAATAAACAAAGACTGCATAAAGAATGCAGTCTTTTTAGTTTGTAATTGTAAAGAAAAGGCAGACTCGATTCAGGAATCTGCCTGTGACCACAGTTTAATCTTCAAATTTTTCATGATTTTTTTCATAGAAATCGATTAAACCAAGAGCTGTTTCAAATGAAATATTTTTAACTTTTGCGCGTCCTTGTGCTAGAGCAATGATAGACATTTCACGCGCATTCGTTTCTTTAGAGATACGGTAGCCTGTGATTTTCTTATCACGAACCCAGCCAACAACTGCTTCTACTTTTTCAAAGTTCGACTTAGCCATGTTCTTCTCCTAAATTATTCTTTACAATACTTAATTGTATACGTTTTTATTTCATTTGTCAATAAAAAAACATATATTCGTCGTAACTATATTATTCTGCATATTTTTATTTGGCTTTTAAAGCCGATAATATATGAGTTCTTATGTCCTCAACTCCATTAGGATTTGCTGGTAGGAAGATTGTATTATTACCCTCTTTGTCTGCAAAATTATTCAACGTATCTAAATACTGGTTCGTTAATAGGATAGACATGATTTGTTCTTCAGTTAGCTCAACATTGGCTCCCTTTAACTCTTGGATAGAATCAGCTAGTCCGTCAACAATTGCTTTACGCTGCTCTGCAATCCCTACACCATGTAGGCGATCTTTTTCTGCTTCTGCTTCAGCTGCGGTCACGATTTTAATCTTATCTGCTTCAGCAAGCTCTTGCGCCGCAACTCTCTTACGTTGAGCCGCATTAATTTCATTCATTGATTGTTTTACTTCAGCATCAGGTTCAACCTTAGTAATCAGCGTTTTGACAATGATATACCCATACGTAGACATTTCTTCAGCCACTTGTTTTTGAACTTCTAAGGCGATTTCATCCTTCTTCTCAAACAACTCATCTAGGGTTAGCTTTGGTACAGATGAACGCAAAGCATCTTCAATATAGGATTTAATTTGGGCTTCTGGACGCATCAATTTATAATAGGCATCTGTGACATTGTTTTCATTTACTCGATACTGAGTTGCCACATTCATCGTTACAAATACATTATCTTGCGTCTTTGTCTCTACAACAATCTCACTTTGCAACAAGCGTAGTTGAACTCTTGCCGCAATCCTATCAATCCCAAAAGGAGCTCGTAAATGAATACCACTATTGCTCAATTTTTGGTATTTACCAAAGCGTTCTATGATAGCGACAGATTGTTGTCGAACCACATACACAGAACTAACCATAATCACTGATGCAATCACCACTAAAAACAATAAAACAAGTAAAATTTGTAAAAACATGGGAATCTCCCCCTTTCGTCACCCTCATTATAGCACCATCATTACCATTACGCAAATAATATGATAATAATTTTATTTTAGCTTAAACTAGCATATTATACAACGTTTCGTTCCCATTCAAATTAATATAAGATGGGTCAAACTTTTCCATTCGATGAATCAATCCAGCATAATCATGCTTATTGGCAAGAGCAATCCCAATCAATACAGGGCCTGTCCCCTTGCTTGCTCGTTTGATATATTCAAAACGAGTGATGTCATCATTTGGCCCCAAAATGTCATTTACAAACTCTCGTAGAGCTCCTGGACGTTGTGGGAAATTCACTACAAAGTAATGCTTGATTCCATCGTAAATCAAGGCACGTTCTTCCATCTCTGGCATACGGTTGATATCGTTATTTCCCCCAGAAATGATACAACAAATCGTCTTGCCTTTGATATAGTCTGATAAAACTTCCAAGGCTGCAACACTAGCAGCACCTGCTGGTTCCGCTACAATACCTTGTTTGGAATAAAGATCAATCAAGGTTTCGGAAATCAATCCCTCGTCCACCCCAATCAGCGTTTCAACATTCTGACGGGTTGCTTCATAGGTTAATTGTCCAACCTTTTGTACGGCTATCCCATCAGCGAATTTGTCAATCTCTTTGAGTTTAACTGGTCCTCCAGCTTCAAAGGCAGCTTTCATAGAGCGAGCACCATTAGCTTCTACCCCGATCACTTCAATAGTCGGGTTGGTTTCCTTAATATAAGTAGAAACACCGGCAATCAATCCGCCACCGCCTACTGGTACAAGTACTGTATCAAAATCAATAGACTCTTTACGGGCTTCTTCAAGAATTTCATAGGCTACAGTCCCTTGACCAGCCTGAACATGCGCATCATCAAAAGGATCGATGAAGGTGCGGTTTTCTGTTAATGTAAATTCTTGTGCTGCCTTAGCAGAAGCATCAAAGGTATCCCCAACCAACTTGATTGTCACAAACTCTCCACCGAAAAAGCGAACCTGCCCAATCTTTTGTTGCGGTGTTGTAATAGGCATAAAGATGGTTGCAGGAATCTTCATCTCATTACAAGTATAGGCGACACCTTGGGCATGATTTCCCGCAGAGGCACAGACTACACCACGTTCACGTTCTTCTTTTGATAGTTGAGAAATGGCATAATAGGCTCCACGAATTTTAAAAGAGCGAACTCGTTGCGCATTCTCCTTTTTGAGATAAATCTTTGCTTGGTATTTTTCTGATAAATAATGATCATATTCTAGTGGTGTATCAACTACTACACCACTCAAAACTTTGTGGGCTTTCACCACATCTTTTGCACTTAGCATTGTCTCCTCCTCAAATACTGTTTAAGATAAAAAGCGAGTTAGGTACCCCCAACTCGCCTTCTGTCTCTCTTTACAAGAATTAATTGTAGATTTTGAATGCGTCGTCGTCGTTTTTACCAACGAAAGGCATTGCTTTACGCAATTCTGCACCAACTTTTTCAATTTCAAGGTTAGCTGCTTGTTCACGGTAAGCAGTTAATTTTGGACGACCAGCCTTGTAGTCATTCACAAAGTCATTTGCAAATTTACCATTTTGGATATCTGCCAAAACAGCTTTCATATTTTCTTTCACTTGCTCAGTAATCACACGTGGACCTGATACATAGTCACCGTATTCAGCAGTGTTTGAAATAGATTGACGCATTTTCTTGAATCCACCTTCATAGATCAAGTCAACGATCAATTTCATTTCATGAAGAACTTCAAAGTAAGCCAATTCTGGGGCGTATCCTGCTTCTGTCAAGACTTCAAAACCTGCTTCGATAAGGGCAGTCAAACCACCACAAAGTACGGCTTGTTCACCAAACAAATCTTCTTCAGTTTCTTCTTTGTAAGTTGTTTCAAGCAAACCAACACGAGCTGCCCCAACACCTTTACACCAGTCCATGGCAATGTTTTTAGCATTTCCTGTAGCGTCTTGGTAGACTGCATAAAGAGCTGGCACTCCAAATCCTTCTTCGTAAGTACGACGTACCAAGTGCCCTGGTCCTTTAGGAGCACACATGAAGACATCTACATCTGCAGGAACTTTGATAAATTCAAAGTGGATGTTGAAACCATGGGCAAATCCAACTGCATTTCCAGCTTCCAAGTTTGGAGCGATTTCTGCTTCATACAATTCTTGTTGGATTTCATCTGGTGCCAAGATCATGATAACGTCAGCCAATTTAGTTGCTTCTGCTACTGTGTAAGTGTCAAATCCATCTTCTTTTGCTTTGTCAAAAGATTTACCTGGACGCACACCGATGATGACATCACGACCTGAATCACGCAAGTTTTGCGCATGCGCATGTCCTTGTGAACCATAACCGATTACGGCGATTTTTTTACCGTCAAGCGCTGCTACTTTAACATCTTTTTCGTATTCCATTTGAACTGCCATAGTTTTTCTCTCTTTTCTATTTTTTATTGCCTTATAGGCTGCTTTTACAAAATTAAGTTGGATTTTTATACTCAATGAAAATCAAAGAGCAAACTAGGAAGCTAGCCGCAGGCTGCTCAAAACACTGTTTTGAGGTTGCAGATAGAGCTGACGTGGTTTGAATTTGATTTTCGAAGAGTATTAGTCGCGGGTAAATCCAGTTGCACCCGTACGAGCGATATTTTTAATGCCGTATGGTCGAATGACTCGTAACAAAGCTTCACTCTTTTCAGCATTTCCTGTCATCTGAATAGTGATGGAGCTTGGCGCCACATCAACTACCGTTGCACGGAAGGGTTGGATAATAGCCAAGATTTCCGCACGCTTTTCAGCCGGTGCTGCAATCTTCACTAAGATAACTTCGCGCTCCAAGTGCGGTTTGTCTGTGATATCTCGAATGCGAATCACATCAATCTGACGATTGAGTTGTTTAATGATTTGCTCTACTTCATCATGAGATGCTACATCAATAATGATGGTGATGCGAGATACATTGGGGTTCTCTGTCGCACCAACTGAGATACTCTCAATATTGACTTGACGACGAGAAAGGACACCTGTAAAGCGATTGAGGACTCCTGAACGATTTTGTAGTTTTGCTGTTAACATTCTACGCATGGAACTTCACCCCCAACATCTCATGATTGCTCTTACCAGCTGGCACCATCGGTAAGACCTGTTCCTTACGAGAAATATCCACCTCGATAAACATGGGCACATCTTCCAGAATGACTTCTAGATCCTTCTCTATCGTCTCTGGATTATCAAATTTATAGTTTTTGATGCCATAAGCCTGTGCCATCAGCTGGAAGTCAGGAAGGGTATCAAAGACTGACTCGGAAGTTCTACCCTCATAGAAAGATTCCTGCCACTGACGAACCATTCCTAGTGAGTGGTTATTCAACATAACAACCTTAATCGGCACCTTGTAGATGTTTAGGATTGCTAGCTCTTGGTTGGTCATTTGGAAACCACCATCACCGACAAAAAGGATGACTTCTTTTTCTGGATTGGCAATCTTGGCTCCGATAGCTGCAGGAACTCCGAACCCCATGGTACCCAAACCACCTGAAGTGACTAACTGACGTTCATTTTGGTAAGGATAATACTGAGCTGTCCACATTTGATGCTGCCCTACGTCAGTGACAACAATGGCATCTCCATTCGTCAACTCACCAATGCGTTCAATAACGGCCTGAGGTTGAACCACACGTTCTTTCTTATCATAAGAACGAACACGATTCTTGTCCTTGGTGACTTTTTCAATCCACTTTTCAGTATTGTTATGAACAGTTGGTTCTGCCAGTAGCATCTGCAAGGCTTTCTTAGCATCCCCCACTACAGGAATATCTGCACTGATAATCTTGCCAATCTCAGCTGGATCAACGTCGATATGAGCAACCTTAGCATTCTTCGCAAAGGTCTTAGGATTCCCAGTCAAGCGGTCATCGAAACGGCAACCGATACTAATCATAAAGTCCGCTTCAGTCATTGCAATGTTGGCCGCGAAAGAACCGTGCATTCCTCCCATTCCTAGGAAGAGCGGATGACTCGTTGCAATCGTACCTTGTCCTAAAAGACTGGTCACGACTGGAATTTGGTAGCGTTCTGCAAACTCATTGAGTTCTGTAGCTGCTTCTGCATAGCTAACCCCACCACCAGCTAACAAGACTGGCTTTTTAGCCTTAGACAATTGCTTCAAGATTTTCTTGATTTGCATGTCATTCGGATCAAGCGTCGGTTGGTAACTTGGTAAATTCACCTCTGGTGAATAGATGAAATCTGTCTCTAAGGCAGATACATCCTTCGGCAAGTCAATGACAACTGGTCCTGGACGACCTGTAGTTGCGATATGGACAGCTTCCGTAATGATACGAGGGATATCAGCTGTCTCACGGACCTGGTAATTGTATTTGGTAATAGGCATGGTAATGCCCACGATATCCGCCTCCTGAAAGGCATCCTTTCCAATCCCAGCTCTTGCAACTTGGCCCGTAAAGACCAAAAGGGGAACGCTATCGCTCATGGCATCTGCAATCCCTGTAATGGCATTTGTTGCTCCCGGTCCACTCGTGACGACGGCAACGCCCAACTTTCCAGTTGATTTGGCATATCCTTCAGCTTCGTGCAAACAACCTTGCTCATGGCGTCCCAAGATGTGGCGAATACCTTTAAAATTGTATATCGCATCATACAAAGGTAAGACCGCACCACCAGGATAACCAAAAATGGTATCAATCCCTAAGTCCCGAAGTGTTCCCAAAACTAGGTCCGACCCCGTCTTAGGAGATTCTAAACTGATTTTCTCCATTGTTCCCCTTTCTCTTCTCTTAAAAAAATAGCTTGTTACTATCATACCATTTTTTCAAAAATTTTCAAGGTAAAAGAGTCAATTTTCTGAATTTTCTATCTAGAAGTGTATTTATGAATCTTTCCCTCATTTTTATTAACTTTTCTACGGAATTAGGAACCTTTATTTACTTTAATTTATCAAATTAGAATATTTTCTTTCTGGATAAAATTAGTAACTCTTTCACTTAGCGATTAAATTCGTATACTATATTCAGCAAAAATGAATAGTTAAAGACAAAAAAGGAAGCCACTAAGTGACTTCCTTCTAGAGTGAGGACTGATTAGTCTTCACCTTTGTTTTTCTTAATGATTTCTTCTTGTACTGACTTAGGTACATCTTCGTAGTGGTCAAATACCATCATGAAGGTACCACGTCCTTGAGATGCAGAACGAAGAACTGTTGCATAACCGAACATTTCAGCAAGTGGAACGTAAGCACGAACAATTTGGCTGTTACCGTGTGCTTCCATACCATCAACACGTCCACGACGAGCAGTTACGTGTCCCATAACATCACCAAGGTTTTCTTCTGGAACAGTGATGGTTACAAGCATCATTGGTTCAAGGATAGCTGGTTGTGCTGATTTAGCAGCTTCTTTAAGGGCAAGTGAAGCCGCGATCTTGAAGGCAGTTTCAGATGAGTCAACATCGTGGTATGAACCATCGTAAAGCTTAGCTTTCACGTCAACCATTGGGTAACCTGCAAGCACACCGTTAGCCATAGATTCTACCAAACCTTTTTCAACCGCTGGGATAAATTCACGAGGAACCACACCACCGACGATTGCGTTTTCGAATTCGAATCCTTTACCTTCTTCGTTTGGAGTAAATTCAATCCATACATCACCGAATTGACCTTTACCACCAGACTGACGTTTGAAGAATCCACGTGCTTGAGTAGAAGCGCGGAAGGTTTCACGGTAAGATACTTGAGGAGCACCTACGTTTGCTTCAACTTTAAACTCACGACGCATACGGTCAACAAGGACGTCAAGGTGAAGCTCACCCATACCTGAGATAACTGTTTCACCAGTTTCAACGTTTGTTTCAACGCGGAATGTTGGATCTTCCTCAGCCAATTTTTGAAGGGCGATACCCATCTTATCTTGGTCAGCTTTAGATTTTGGCTCAACCATCAATTGGATAACTGGTTCTGGAACGTTGATTGACTCAAGGATGATTTTAGCTTTTTCATCTGTCAATGAGTCACCAGTTGTAGTATCTTTCAAACCAACGGCAGCAGCGATATCACCTGAGTAAACCGTGTCAATTTCTTGACGGCTGTTCGCGTGCATTTGAAGGATACGTCCGATACGTTCACGTTTACCTTTAGAAGTGTTCAATACGTAAGAACCTGATTGAAGAACACCTGAGTATACACGGAAGAATGTCAAACGACCTACGAATGGGTCAGTCATGATCTTGAAGGCAAGAGCTGCGAATGGCTCTTCGTCAGATGCTGGACGAGTTTCTTCTTCATCTGTATCTGGGTTGATACCCTTGATCGCTGGGATATCAAGTGGGCTTGGAAGGTAATCGATAACCGCATCAAGCATCAATTGAACACCCTTGTTCTTGAAGGCAGAACCACACAATACTGGGAAGAATTCAACGTTGATAGTTGCTTTACGGATAGCAGCTTTCAATTCTTCGTTAGTGATTTCTTCACCTTCAAGGTATTTCATCATCAAGTCTTCATCAGTTTCAGCGACTGCTTCAACCAATTTTTCACGGTATTCTTGAGCTTGGTCAAGGTATTCAGCTGGAATATCTTCTTCAAGGATATCTGTACCAAGGTCGTTAGTATAGATTTCAGCTTTCATCTTGATCAAGTCGATGATACCGCGGAAGTCATCTTCAGCACCGATTGGCAATTGGATTGGGTGTGCGTTTGCTTGAAGACGGTCGTGAAGTGTACTTACTGAGTAAAGGAAGTCAGCACCGATTTTGTCCATTTTGTTGGCAAATACGATACGTGGAACTCCGTACTCAGTTGCTTGACGCCAAACTGTTTCAGTTTGAGGCTCAACACCTGATTGTGAGTCAAGAACAGTAACCGCACCGTCCAATACACGAAGAGAACGTTGTACTTCGATTGTAAAGTCCACGTGTCCTGGTGTGTCGATGATGTTTACGCGGTGGTTATTCCATTGAGCTGTTGTCGCAGCAGATGTGATAGTGATACCACGTTCTTGCTCTTGCTCCATCCAGTCCATTTGTGACGCACCTTCGTGAGTTTCACCGATTTTGTGGATTTTACCAGTGTAGTAAAGAATACGCTCAGTAGTTGTTGTTTTACCGGCATCGACGTGAGCCATGATACCGATATTACGAGTTTTTTCAAGTGAAAATTCGCGTGCCATGAGGTTTGTTTCTCCTATTTATTTTAATTTCTATTCTATTATAACACGATTTTAATAAAAACGGATAGGCAGGACCTACCCGTTCTCAATGTTTTCATGCTATTGTTGGTTTCAACTTGTAGACAAGTGGAATTGAACTCGGGCTAAAAGCTCGGAAAATAGATAAGCTTTCCTAGAATCTTTGATTCTGCGTCAAGCTTCCTAATTTTCAGTCGCTTTTTTAACGCCCTTAGTATCTTATTCTTACCAACGGAAGTGTGCGAAGGCACGGTTAGCTTCAGCCATACGGTGAGTGTCTTCACGTTTCTTAACAGCTGCACCAGTGTTGTTTGCAGCATCCAAGATTTCTTTTGCAAGACGATCTTGCATTGTGTGTTCACCACGAAGGCGAGCGATGGTTACCAACCAACGAAGTCCAAGGGTTGTACGACGTTCTGGACGTACTTCAACTGGGACTTGGTAGTTAGATCCACCAACACGACGTGCACGTACTTCAAGTACAGGCATGATGTTTTCCATAGCTGTTTCAAATACTTCAAGTGCATCGTTTCCAGTAGCTTCTTTGATTTGCTCAAAAGCACCGTAAACGATTGAAGCAGCTGTACCACGTTTACCATCAAGCATAACGCGGTTGATAAGACGAGTAACTAGTTGTGAATTGTAAAGCGGATCTGGCAATACGTCACGCTTTGGAGCTCTATTTTTACGACTCATTTCTCTTTATCCCCTTTCCTTATGCTTTTGGACGTTTAGTACCGTATTTAGAACGGCCTTGTTTACGATCGTTAACACCTGCAGTATCAAGTGCACCACGGACGATATGGTAACGTACCCCTGGAAGGTCTTTTACACGTCCACCACGAAGAAGCACCACGCTGTGTTCTTGCAAGTTGTGTCCGATACCTGGGATGTAGGCAGTAACTTCGATAAGGTTGCTCAAACGTACACGAGCGAATTTACGAAGGGCAGAGTTAGGTTTTTTAGGTGTCATTGTTCCAACACGAGTTGCAACACCACGTTTTTGTGGTGAAGAAACATTTGTTTGAACTTTTTTATGACTGTTGTAACCAACGTTCAAAGCTGGTGATTTAGATTTTTCTACTTTTGATTTACGCGGTTTGCGAACCAATTGGTTAATTGTAGGCATCTACATTCTCCTGTGTTTTTTTATTTTTGGTGATGATACACTTGGTGACAGCTACCATCTGTGTGTACTTTTGCAACATTTGTCAGCACGTCCCTGTACACTTTTGAGAGACCAAAAGTAAAAAGTACCGTCTATTATTGTAACACAATTTTTCCTTCATTGTCAAGATATTTTTCATTTTTATTCTGATCTTTTAACTCTTTGACACTAGCTTTCACCGCTTTTCTAAACCCGAAAAGGAGGCAAGTTGCCTCCTCCTTTCTAGTATGGATTTCCTTCGATTCAAGTTGTCATTTCGGAATTGTTTAACTCTTCTTATCAAAGCCAACCAGATTCTTTTGCAATGTTGGCTGCCTCTGTTCGATTACCAGCATCTAGTTTCGAAAGAATATTGGTGACATAGTTTCGGACGGTTCCATTTGATAGATAAAGCTGATCTGCGATTTCTTGATTAGACAAGCCCTGAGCGATTCCCTTTAAAACAGCGATTTCTTGCTCTGTTAACGGATTGGGGTGCGTCATCACCACTTCCATCAATTCAGGCGAATATTCCTTACGTCCTTCAAGAACAGTGTGCAAGGTTTGCATGAGGTCTGAAATGCTTCTTTCTTTCAAGACATAAGCATCCACTCCAGCCTTGACCGCACGTTCAAAATAGCCGGGGCGTTTGAAGGTCGTTACTACAACTACCTTTGTTTCTAGCTTTTCTGCTCGTATCCACTCCAAGACTTCGAGGCCTGTCTTAACAGGCATTTCTACGTCAAGAATGGCGATATCTACTGTCTCTTTTTCTAGGAGTTGGATTGCTTCTTGGCCATCCTTGGCTTGTAGGACAGACTCTACATCTGGTTGAAAGGTAAGCAACTGGCACATCGCATCTCGCAACATACTTTGATCTTCTGCAACAAGTAGTTTCATCTTAGTTTCTCTCCTTATAAGGTAGCCGAACCTGCACTTCAGTTGGATGTTTCTGACTGATCACTTTTACTTCTCCTGAAAAAGGAAGGACACGGTCTCGAACGGTATGGAGTTCATCCCCTTTTAGAGAAGCAAAGCCACAGCCATCATCTCTCACTGTTAGAATGAGTTCTTTCTCTGTTCGTTCTAATTTCAAGTAAGCTTTGGATGCTTTGGCATGTTTGATGATGTTGGTCACTAACTCAAGCAAAATCATGGAGGCAGTTGATTCTAATTCCTGAGTTAGGCTAGCTGTATCTAGTTGGTGATCGATTTCTGTTTCAATTCCTGCAATTTCCAGCATTTTTTTAACAGTCGCAAATTCGGAAGCAAGGGTTCTGGTTTTAAGATTTTCGATAATTGTACGGACTTCATTCATGGATTCTTTACTAATCTGATGAATTTCTTTTAACTCTTTTTCCACTTGAGGATAGGCCTGCATTTGAAGAAGCTGGAGGGCAAGGTCCGTCTTCACACTCAACATGGCAAAGGTATGGCCTAGACTGTCATGAAGATCCTGACCGATACGACTGCGTTCATTTTCAGCCAAGAAAAGATTAAGTTTGGCATTTTGCTTTCTCTTTTCTTCTTTTAATTCTTCTGTCATCCGAATTCGATAGAGACCAAAAGTCAAGGCATCAGAAAAGACAAAAGTCACTAAGAAAAAGAGCAGTTGCCAGGGACTAACTTGATCGACCATATAAATCCCTGCCAAAATTAACGGTTGCAAGACAATAAAACTGACAAAACGCCAAGAGTGAAAAGAAATCTCATCCAGTTGGTAAATAAGGAGATTGGATAAATAAAAGATAAACCAAGCAAAGCTCGCATTCAGCCAGACGGAACTGTAAAAAATGTAGGCAAACATGATCCACCAAGCCAGCCACTGCACAATGCGATTTTGACTGACTAAAACCGAATAGAAAGCTAGGACAAATAGTAAAGTCCACAACAAGGTTAAAAGCGGGTACTCTCCAACGATGACACCCGCTATAGGAAAGATGATAAACACTGTTGAAATATGAAACATATAATGAGTGTTTTTTAATTTTTCCAACATAGATTTATTTTACCTCGATCCGTTTTTTCAGTTGGATTACCAATACACCAAAGAAAACTGTATAACCTAGTACAACCAAGGCAGCAAGAATATTAAACTCGTGATGCTCCAAATAAGTAGAGACAACCTGCATCAGTTGATAGGTTGGAGTCAGTTTTCCAATGGATTGGAGCCATTCTGGGAAGGAACTTAAAGGGAACCAGATTCCACCTAGGACAGCCAAAGCAATGTAGGCAATATTTCCAATCACCGTCATCAATTGAGCACTGGGAAGCAAGCTCACCAATACCCCCATGCTGATAAAGACCACGCTTCCGACCAGCAAAATAACTCCAATCACCAACCAATCAAGCCAAGGAAGAGTCACTCCACGGACAAAATGACCAACCGAAAAGACAACAATAATTGATAACAAGAAAGTCAGTAGGGTACTGAACAGTTTTGATACATAATATTCTACCATAGATACGGGAGAATGTTGAATCAATTTTTGCCAGTTATTCGTCTTGTCGGATTCGAGTGTGCTAGGAATACTGAAAAAGGCGCTTGACATGATACTAAAGAGCGTCATGGCAAAAAGATAGGCTTGAAGAGCAATTTCTGGAATATCTAACCCTGACATCATACCAGAAAATATAAGGTAAAACACACTTGGGAGTCCGATGGATAGCAAGTAGTAGACAGCTTGCCGTTTCATCTGAATGATTTCCACTTTCATAAGACTTGTCATATTTTTCATCGTCAATCTCCTTTAGTCTTGAGTCGTTTCGAAAATGCTGTCTAAGAGAGTTCGATTGCGAACTTCAATTTCTTCGATCGTGCAGCCCTGTTCTTGCAAGACTTTCCATACCTGGCTGGCTTCTTTGGTTGTGAAGGAAAGAGCATTTTGCTTGATTTCAATCTCTTGAACCTGGTCCAAAGTGCTGATAACTTCCTGATAAGTTAGAGGTACCGTAAAATGTTTTTCTTGTTCTTCACCACGCATGGCATAAGGCGTCGTATCGCGAATCAATTCTCCCTTGTGGAGGACCAAAATACGGTCAGCCGTATGCTCTACCTCTTCGATGTAGTGAGAAGAATAGACAATGGTCACTCCATTTTTCTTTAACTGAGTGACAATCTCCCAAAAATGCTGACGTGTCGAGGTATCCATGGCAGCAGTTGGCTCGTCTAAAAATAGAATTTTCGGACGACCTATTAAAGCCAACACAAAAGAGAACAAGCGTTTTTGCCCACCAGACAACTTGCCCGCTAGCTGATCTTTCTGCTTGTCTGAAAATCTCAGCAAGTCATCAATTTCTTTGTCTGAAAGGCTGTCGGGATAAAGTGACTTAAAAAATGATAAAAGTTCTTTCACTTTCAAACTTTGAACAACTGCATTTTCTTGGGGCAAGACAGAAATAAGTTGCTTTAATCGAGGATCTGTTGGTGCAAACCCTTGAATGGCTATCTGACCTGAGCTCATGAACTTGTCGCCCAAGAGGCAATCAATCAAGGTTGTTTTTCCTGCTCCGTTAGGCCCAATCAAGGCGACACATTCACCATCGTTGATTTCAAAGGAGATGTTCCGCAAGATCTCCTTGTCTTTTATTTTCTTACTCAATTTCTCAACTTTAATCACAGTCATGAGATTCTCCTTTCAACCACTTCATTCCCATAGGGAAAACAACGAAAATCATAAATCCAAAACCCCAAGCACCACGAATAAATTGGAGAAGCAAGGTTTGGTCAAACCAACCAGTAAACATTTCCACTAACCATACCAAGAGTGACAGGCCGATAAAGAAATAGATGATTGCTTTTTTCATTCCTCAAACTCCTTTTTCACATCTCTGACCAATTTCAAACCTTCTCTGACAAGCCAAGACATCATTCCAAAGCCAGCAAAGAGCTCCCAAGGAAAATGGTAGAAACTCTCGTCCAATCCTGAAAACATGAGATAGGTCATAACTCCTGCTGCTACTAAACTCACTGCGACAATCATTTTATTTTTCATTTCTTCTTCCTCCATTTCATACTTCAATTATAGTCTTTTGAAGTTAGCGGAGCTAGATGCTTCTGTCACTAGGAAATATGACAAATGTCATAAAAAAAGAGGCTGGGACAAAAGTCTAACCTTAAATATAAAAAGCGAACAAAACGAGTTATCTGACATTCAGAATTCGGTCTTGTTCGCTTTTTTGTCTAATCTATCGATTTTAAAAATTTAGAATAAAGAATTCCTAAAATCAAAATCTTTTTGTCCCAGCCTCTTAAAAATGATTAGTCTGATTCATCGTTTCGTTTCTTTTTACCTAGCAATCCAAGTGTCATAGCACCTGCTAGGGCTGTCAGAATTCCTAGATTTTTCAAACCATCTTCTTGACTTCCTGTATTTGGAAGTTGATTTTTTTCTACAGAGATGTTTTGAGTCAATTGATCTGGTTTCGAATCAGATACTGAAA
This sequence comes from Streptococcus oralis, assembly GCF_001578935.1. Lineage (GTDB taxonomy): Bacteria > Bacillota > Bacilli > Lactobacillales > Streptococcaceae > Streptococcus > Streptococcus oralis_R. The sequence continues at coordinate 165,621 of NZ_KQ969522.1, forward strand.
GTTCTTTTTTATCAGACGGCTTCACTTGCTCTGGAAGTTCTACTACTGCTGGGGTATAGAATCCTGAAATAATATTTCCATTGCGATCTTTACGGATCACTTTCACACCTTTAGCTTGTCCTACAAAGTCTGCCTCAGGGGTAAAGGTGACGGTACCATCTGGTGAGATTACATAAGTTCCTTCACCTAGAACGACTTTTTCAGTTGTTCCATCTTCAAAGGTTGGCGGAACTGTCAGATCGACATCACCTGTAAAGTTTGGTTTACCAGTCTGAGTTTGACCTTTAAGACCTTCTGATGTCGCATCACTCACTTGTGTTTGTCCAAGGACAGTTGGTGTGTAGCGAGCAGTAACTGCATTTCCATACACATCCAAACGTTTCACAATCAATCCTTTAGCTGTACCAACAAAGTCTGGTTCTGGAGTAAAGATAATCTTACCATCTTTATCAATTGTATAACTTCCTTCACCCGGAACAACCATAGTCGTGCTACCATCCTCAAATGTTGGTGGTACAGTCGAATCGATATGTCCTTCAAACACTGGTGTTGCCACTTGTGGTTGGCCTTTTGCTCCTGTAGAAGTTGTGTCATGACCAGTAGATGGATCTACAACTGTTGGACGATAGCTTGCAGCAACTGGAGTACCGTTCTTATCCTGGCGGACAATCGTTACGCCTGTTCCTTTTCCTACAAAATTAGCTTCTGGAGTGAAGGTGACGATGCCATCTGGTGAGATTACGTAAGTTCCTTCACCTGGAATCACTTTTTCAGTTGTTCCATCTTCAAATGTTGTCGCCACAGTTTCATCGATTGGAACAAGCGGATTACCACCTTCAAATGTTGGCGTACCTGTTTGAACAAGACCCTTAATGTTAACTGAAGAAGTATCTTTACCAGTTGGTGTTACTTTCGTAAACTCTGGGCTGTAAGTCGCAGTAACTGGGGTGCCATTCTTATCCACACGTTTGACTGTGACTGGATCTGGGGTGCCTACAAATTGCTTGTCTGGAGTGAAGGTTACAGTTCCATCTGGCGCAATCGTGTAAGTTCCTTGACCTGGAATAGACTTCTCTTTGCTTCCATCTGCGAAGGTTGGCTCAACTGTTTCATCGATTGGAACAAGTGGGTCTCCACCTTGGAAAGTTGGGGTACCCTTTTGCGGTTGACCTTGGATACCATTTGAAGTGGCGTCCGTTGAAGTTGGGGTTACTTCTTTCACCACCGCTTGGTACTTAACGGTAACAGGAGTTCCGTTGGCATCCACTCGAGTCAATTCAAGTTCTGGTGTTTCACCCTTGAACTGTTTATCAGGAGTGAAGGTCAACTTGCCGTCTACGTCCACTTCGAACTTACCAACATTTGGCACTTCTTTCACAGTTGTACCATTGTCAAATAGTGGAGTTGAATCAGCTGGGAATGGAACAGAGTCATGGCCTGGAGTGAAGGTCACTTTACCTTCTTGGACCTGACCTTGAAGTCCTTCTGTCTTATCACCCGAACCAGTTGGGGTTACTTTCGTAAACTCTGGACTGTAAGTCGCAGTGACTGGAGTTCCGTTCTTATCCACACGCTTCACTGTAACTGGATCTGGGTTTCCGACAAACTGTTTGTCTGGAGTGAAAGTTACAGTTCCGTCTGGGGCAATCGTGTAAGTTCCTTGACCTGGAATAGATTTCTCTTTGCTTCCATCTTCGAAGGTTGGCTCAATTGTTTCATCAATTGGAACCAGTGGGTCGCCACCTTGGAAGCTTGGAGTGCCTGTTTGTGGAACACCCTGAGGACCTGTGCTGGTTGCGCCAGTTCCTGTAGGAGTTACCTTGGTTACTGTTGGGGTATAGGTCGCAGTCACCGGGGTGCCATTCTTATCGACACGTTTGACTGTGACTGGATCTGGTTTTCCGACAAACTGCTTGTCTGGTGTGAAGGTTACAGTTCCATCTGGCGCAATCGTGTAGGTTCCTTGACCTGGAATAGACTTCTCTTTGCTTCCATCTGCGAAGGTTGGCTCAATTGTTTCATCAATTGGAACCAGTGGGTCACCACCTTGGAAGGTTGGAGTGCCCTTTTGCGGTTGACCTTGGATACCATTTGAAGTGACGTCCGTTGAAGTTGGAACTACTTCTTTCACCACCGCTTGGTACTTGACTGTAACAGGAGTGCCGTTGATATCCACACGAGTCAATTCAAGTTCTGGTGTTTCTCCCTTGAACTGTTTGTCTGGTGTGAAGATTACCTTGTCCTCTGCGTCCACTTCAAACTTACCAACATTTGGCACTTCCTTCACAGCTGTACCATTGTCAAATAATGGAGTCGAATCAGCTGGAAATGGAACTGAGTCATGGCCTGGTGTGAAGGTCACTTTACCTTCTTGGACCTGACCTTGCAGACCTTCTGTCTTATCACCTGAACCAGTTGGGGTTACTTTCGTAAACTCTGGACTATAAGTCGCAGTCACTGGAGTGCCGTTCTTATCCACGCGTTTAACCGTTACTGGGTCTGGTTTGCCTACAAACTGCTTGTCTGGGGTGAAAGTTACAGTTCCATCTGGCGCAATCGTGTAAGTTCCTTGACCTGGAATAGACTTCTCTTTGCTTCCATCTGCGAAAGTTGGCTCGACTGTTTCATCGATTGGAACCAGTGGATCGCCACCTTGGAAGCTTGGAGTTCCTGTTTGTGGAACACCTTGAGGGCCTGTGCTGGTTGCGTTAGTGCTGGTTGGAACTACTTCTTTGACCACTGCTTGGTACTTGACTGTAACAGGAGTGCCGTTGGCATCCACACGAGTCAATTCAAGTTCTGGTGTTTCTCCCTTGAATTGCTTATCTGGGGTGAAGGTTACCTTACCGTCTGCGTCTACTTCGAACTTACCAACATTTGGCACTTCTTTCACAGTTGTACCAGTGTCAAATAGTGGAGTTGAATCAGCTGGAAATGGAACAGAGTCATGGCCTGGCGTGAAGGTCACGTTACCTTCTTGTACCTGACCTTGAAGCCCCTCTGTCTTATCTCCCGTACCAGTTGGTGTTACTTTCGTAAACTCTGGGCTGTAAGTCGCAGTAACTGGGGTGCCATTCTTATCGACACGTTTGACTGTGACTGGATCTGGGTTTCCGACAAACTGCTTGTCTGGAGTGAAGGTTACAGTTCCATCTGGCGCAATCGTGTAGGTTCCTTGACCTGGAATAGACTTCTCTTTGCTACCATCTTCGAAGATTGGCTCGACTGTTTCATCGATTGGAACCAGTGGGTCACCACCTTGGAAGGTTGGAGTACCTGTTTGTGGAAGGCCTTGAGGACCTGAGCTGGTTGCGTTAGTTCCTATTGGGGTTACCTTAGTCACTGTTGGGGTATAGGTCGCAGTAACTGGGATGCCATTCTTATCTACGCGTTTGACTGTGACTGGAGCTGGTTTTCCGACAAACTGCTTGTCTGGTGTGAAAGTTACAGTTCCATCTGGTGCAATTGTGTAAGTTCCTTGACCTGGAATAGACTTCTCTTTGCTTCCATCTGCGAAGGTTGGCTCAATTGTTTCATCAATTGGAACCAGTGGGTCACCACCTTGGAAGGTTGGAGTGCCTGTTTGTGGAAGGCCTTGAGGACCTGTGCTGGTTGCGCCAGTTCCTGTAGGAGTTACCTTGGTTACTGTTGGAGTATAGGTCGCAGTCACTGGAGTGCCGTTCTTATCCACGCGTTTAACCGTTACTGGATCTGGTTTTCCGACAAACTGCTTGTCTGGAGTGAAGGTTACAGTTCCATCTGGTGCAATCGTGTAGGTTCCTTGACCTGGAATAGACTTCTCTTTGCTTCCATCTTCGAAGGTTGGCTCTACTGTTTCATCGATTGGAACCAGTGGGTCACCACCTTGGAAGCTTGGGGTGCCCGTTTGTGGAAGGCCTTGAGGACCTGAGCTGGTTGCGTTAGTTCCTATTGGGGTTACCTTAGTCACTGTTGGGGTATAGGTCGCAGCCACTGGGGTGCCATTCTTATCGACACGTTTGACTGTGACTGGATCTGGAGTTCCAACGTACTTCTTATCAGGCGTAAAGGTAATAGAGCCATCTGGATTGATGCTGTATTCACCTACACCTGAAACTGTCTTCGTTGACTGACCATCTTCGAAAGTCATTGGTTTCGTATCATCAATTGGAACAGCTGGATTACCTGCTGTAAAGGTTGGGGTGCCCTTTTGCGGTTGACCTTGGATACCATTTGAAGTGGCATCCGTTGAAGTTGGAACTACTTCTTTCACCACCGCTTGGTACTTGACTGTAACAGGAGTGCCGTTGATATCCACACGAGTCAATTCAAGTTCCGGTGTTTCACCCTTGAACTGTTTATCAGGAGTGAAAGTCACCTTACCATCTGCATCTACTTCGAACTTACCAACATTTGGCACTTCCTTCACAGCTGTCCCATTGTCAAATAGTGGAGTTGAATCAGCTGGGAATGGAACAGAGTCATGGCCTGGAGTGAAGGTCACTTTACCTTCTTGTACCTGACCTTGAAGCCCCTCTGTCTTATCTCCCGTACCAGCTGGGGTTACTTTCGTAAACTCTGGACTGTAAGTCGCAGTAACTGGGATGCCATTCTTATCTACGCGTTTGACTGTGACTGGAGCTGGTTTTCCGACAAACTGCTTGTCTGGTGTGAATGTTACAGTTCCATCTGGTGCAATTGTGTAAGTTCCTTGACCTGGAATAGACTTCTCTTTGCTTCCATCTGCGAAGGTTGGCTCTATTGTTTCATCAATTGGAACCAGTGGGTCACCACCTTGGAAGCTTGGGGTGCCCGTTTGTGGAAGGCCTTGAGGACCTGTGCTAGTTGCCCCAGTTCCTGTAGGAGTAACCTTGGTGAATTCTGGACTGTAAGTCGCAGTCACTGGAGTTCCGTTCTTATCCACACGTTTCACTGTGACTGGATCTGGTTTACCAACGAACTGCTTATCTGGAGTGAAGGTTACTGTACCATCTGATGCAATCGTGTAGGTCCCTTGACCTGGAATCACTTTTCCTTGTC
>NZ_KQ969522.1:170709-239557 GCF_001578935.1 Streptococcus oralis
CGAAGGCTGGCTCTATTGTTTCATCGATTGGAACCAATGGATCACCACCTTGGAAGGTTGGAGTACCTGTTTGTGGAACACCTTGAGGGCCTGTGCTGGTTGCGTTAGTGCTGGTTGGTATTACTCTCTCAACAACTGGGGTGTAGGTTGTTACAGCAGATTTTCCATTTTTATCCACCACCTCAACTTGGACTGGAGTTGCCGAACCATAGAAGGTTTTCAGTGGAGTAAAGACAATTGTTTTATTTACAAGATCTAATTCATATGTTCCTTGGTCGGCAATGGTTAGCGAAGTTACCTTTTGTCCATTCTCATCATAAAGAAAGACACTGCTTTGGACTAGTTCAACGGATTTCTTTGCTCCATTAATGGTTGTTGTCCCTTTTGTAAAGTGAACCTCACTCTCGCTTGCTCTATCCTCATCAAACTGAATCGTTGCTGCCTGCTTCTGCCCTTGAAGACCTTTAGATTTCGCTGCACTTGCTGAAGGTACAACTGGAAGTGGAACATAATACACCAACCTATCCCAAGAGAATTCTTTTTCCAACTCTTCATCCCTAGGATCATCCGCGTTCAATAAATATTCATCAAGAGCTCCTTCTCCCGACATTGTGTTTGCGTCAATATCCTCTCTTGGATAATAGCCAGGAATTTCAGGAGAAATCACTTGAGACCAAGTTTGGTCTGCAGACCAGGCTGAGTATGTCACACCTGCTGTCGCATCATTTGGTTGCCGTTTCGCCAAAACCTGATCAATTCTCTTCGTGCGAGTAAACGAATGAGTCTCAACATGTTTTGGAGGAAGGAGTGATAAATCAGAATGGTTTGTTTTTTTGAGATATTCATAATCAATTTCGCGAGTTCCACGAACAGTTTCGGTTAGTTCTGTAATCTTGTGTCTAAACTGAAACTTGAATTGTTTTGGATTAGCCGAATCACCAAAGGTATGATCTGTAAAATCGTTACGGATCAGTTCATATCCTGCATCTTCCAATTCCTTAATTCGACGAGCAGGATCATAAGAAATTGGTCCATTAGGTTTGCCTACAACTGTGTCTACCTGTCCTAGTTGCACTTCCTTAGACGAATCATTTACATCCACAAAGGTAAAACTTGCAGATGACAGTTTGGTCGACATTTGGATTGAAACATTATTGGACTCAGTGTACTTTGAACTGCCATTTGCCAGAGCCGAAGAAAGATAAGCCGTAGCACCTGGGGCAGTATCTTGCCCGATAACTGCTCCACCGATAGGAAACTGAACCCTACTTCCAGCAGCAACCGGAGCAGTCGAATGCCAACGAACTGCACGAATCTCTGACCAATCCGACACTTGGTCTGCTGTAAGCCATTGTGAAGCATTAATTTCTGCAGCAGTGCCCGCAGTACGACTATATTGAACTTCCCAGCCTGAAGGTGGTGTTAGAGCTTTTGTCAAACTAACTGTAAATTCAGAGCCACGATTTCTGGATTCTAGCTGTTTATCACCTTTCATCGGCAAGGATGACAAAACATAAACGTCTGAAACAGGCTGTTTCGCTGCGTTTTTATAAGTCACTCTGAAATCAATCTCATCGCCAGGATAGTGCTCTTGGGTATTATAGGCAAAGTGCTGATCTGTAGCTCTCTTCACTTCAGAGTAGACACCACTCGCTTCAGAAGCCTGTACGATCACATCGAAGTCATAAGAAACTGAATTTTTCGAGGTAACTGTAATGCCGTCGAGCTCCCCTAAGTCGTAGCCATTCTGAGCTTGAACGTCAGGAAGTTCCTCGTCCCAGAAAGCAATCGCTTTATAGGTATAAGTCCCATTTGGAATCGTCTTGTTTTCTAACTTCAAAAGTGTTGCAGGCATAGGGGAGTCTGGAGTCCCCTTTACTTGGGCATAGTAGAGAGTTTTCCCAGTATCTTTGTAATTATAATAAACCTTAAAATTAGGGTTTCCACTAAAGTTTAATTGTGGATCAGCCAAATAAGCCAGATGGTAAACTCCCGTCAAGTTTGCGAAGTTCTGAGTAGGGGTGTCTTTACCCGCAGTCCTTGTGATAAAATCTTCTTTAAAACCAGAAGCATCTGTGTGTCGATTAAAGACATCTGTCCGACGTCGTCCAATCATCGAAATTTGCTGGCTAACGCGCGTTAATTCGGCTGAGGCCGTTTGAGATAAGGAAACAGTGTTGCTAGTATTCTTAAAAGTGAAATCCGTTCTAGAATCCAACTTACTAATCGTCGAATCTTTATAAAGACTTTCCCAATTATTAAAACGTGTTTTGGTCTGGAAAACAAACATTGATGTATCATTTGTTGAGGACTTCCTCATCTTGATGTTTTTAAACTTGTACTCCAGTTCCTTCACATCTTGCTCTTCCGTCAATCGTAGACTACGGGTGTTACTATTAAAAGTCCCTAATAATTCACCTGTAGCTTTATTGTATACTTCTACAGATGCATCCGGTGAAGAGAAAAATTCATTCCAATAACGCTCCTCAATCGCATTGACTTCCCGATAAGACTCTCGTGAATCCTGTATTTTATGAGTAACAGTATAGTCATTGATAAGATAATCTTTTTCAACCTCTGCGACTGATGAAAGTCGAACATTAGAACGGTATTCTGTTTCACCATAGGAACGAATTATCTCCGAGTCAGACTGATTATAGTGTCTAAATTCAAAGAGAGAAGACTCTGGCTGATCAGTTTTTTGAACAAAGAGAGTATAGGGAAGAACAGCCGTATTTTGATAACTAGTCCCATCTGCTTTTGTATAGATACCCGTCACAGATAGGTTTTGCGCTTTTCTATTGATATCTGCTACTTTGGCATTCTTTAACTTGAAAGAAATTGGAATGAGCTTATTTTTATTGTTATTGATATCTTGAAGCGGATTGTTAGTTCTGTTAATCGTCAGATGGTAACCCGTCGCATCGGCAGTCCATCCCAAAGCTTTGGCTTCATCTGTCAATTCATAACCTTCTTTTAACTCTATATTATAGGTATAAGATGTGACAGGATCAATGATATTCCCCCCGACATCACTAATCCCCATACCATTGATCATACGACCATCAAAAACACCATTCCCATAGTTGAAGTAATCATTTCTTGCCGTATTATTCTTAGGATCTTTCGCACCATTAAATAGATAGTAGGATACAACCGACGAATCATCGTCAACGATACCATCATTGTTCCGATCGTAGCCAATGACCTGATTGTTAGACATTGGTGTCAGACCACCTACACCGTTTTCTAAGACTTTCCATGTGTGTTCAATACTTCCAAGTTCTTTGAGGACATTGCCATTTTTGTCATAGAGCTTAGCAGTTGCGGTCACCTTATGGTCTGGCCCAATGGCTTGGACAGCACCTCCCCAGTTATGCGTCAGAGGATCTATCTGAAAAGTATAGACTAAGTTATAGTTTGCTCCACCTCTCAGATTCACAGGTTCTATCTTTAAATCAAGATCCCCATTCGTTTTTTCTTGGCTGAACTTTACACCACCAACTGGAGAAGGGGTTAATTTAATAGCTTTCCCATTTTGGAAATGAATTTTGATATACCCGCCAGAATAGTCTGCTTCGTGTCCAGTAATACTAAAAGTCAAGGATTCACGAACACTATCTACAGCATGGATATCTTTGATTGGCGAATGAGCTTTAAATGCTGCATTGACTTCATCTAACGATCTCTTGCGTCTTGAAGACGTTTTCCCGCTAGAACCGCTTTCTTCCTTGCTTTTCTGCTCAGTTTGAGTTGATTCTAGAGATTGCTTTTTCTCCTCATCTAAAGAGGGCTGACTTTCCTCCTTCGCATTGTCAACTTGAGAAACTGGTTGACTCTGAGCGACTGGTGCAGAGACTTCTGTTTTGGACGGTTCAGCTTTATCCTTCAGGTCCTTAACTGCTTCGTTCTGTGTTACCTCTTTTTGAGGCTCAGAAATGACTTCCTGTCCATTCTCAGTATTTTTTTCCTTCTGTTGAATTTCCGCCTGCGTTTGTTGTTCCTTATTATTGACTTGAGCTTCATCTGCTCGAACTGGAGAAGTAGCCATCACCATAAAGGTTCCTAGCAATACCGAACAGGTCCCAACACTCAATTTCCGAATGGAAAATTTGGATAAAAATTGATGATAAAAATAACGTCCCATTATTACCTCGATGTTTATATTCATAGCATTTTTGTATTACTATTATACTTCATATAATCTGAGATAACAAACAAACTGCTTCTATATAATATGTTATAAAACTTACAAATTAAAGATATTTATATAAGCAAATTAAAAAGAGCCGATTTTTCGGCTCTTTCCTTCATTTTATTTTATTCCACACTGAAAAGATATGGATATACGGGTTGTTGACCTTGGTGAATCTCTACTTCAACATCTTCGAATTCTTCTGCGATTTCTTGGGCAATTTCATTGGCAAGTTCTTCGCTTCCGTCTTCACCGACATAGAAAGTCACGATTTCACTGTCTTCGTCCAACATATGTTTCAAGGTTTCTGTCAAAGTTTGGTGCATGTCAGGGTTTGACACGAGGATTTTCCCATCTACCATACCAAGATTATCATTTTCATGGATTTCTAAGCCATCAATCGTTGTATCACGCACAGCTGTTGTGACGCTTCCGCTAACGACATCGCCAAGAGCAGCTGTCATACGCTCTTGGTTTTCTTCGATTGACTTACTTGGATCAAAGGCAAGAAGACTGGTCAATCCTTGAGGAAGAGTACGTGCTTCTACTACAACAGCTTGTTGTTCAAGCACTTCAGCCGCAGACTGAGCTGCCATAAAGATATTTTTGTTGTTTGGCAAGAAGATAATATTACGAGCGTTGACCTGTTCAACAGCCTTGATAAAGTCTTCTGTTGAAGGGTTCATGGTTTGACCCCCTTCGATAACATAATCAACACCTTGAGAGCGGAAGATATCTGCTAGACCTTTACCAGCCACCACAGCAATCAAAGCATACTCTTTTTCTTCAGCTGGCTTGCTTTGGTTGGCTTCTTTTTCCACTTGGGCTTCGTGTTGGTTGCGCATGTTGTCAACCTTGACCTTAACCAAGCTACCGTACTTGAGACCTTCTTGCATAACAAGACCTGGATCTTCGGTATGGACATGGACTTTGACAATTTCATCATCATTGACAACGAGGAGAGAATCTCCAAGTTCATTCAAGTAGTTACGGAATTCGTCGTAGTCAAATTCCTTAGAATAAGTTGGACCTTGTTTGAGGGCTACCATGATCTCCGTACAGTAACCGAAGGTAATATCCTCAGTTGCCACATGCCCTGCTACAGACTTGTGGTGCTCTGCATTGATCATTTCACCCATGTTGGCAGGAGTCGCTACAAAGTCCTCAGACGCACTGTATTCACCAGTAAGGGCAGATAGGAATCCTTCGTAGATGAAGACCAAACCTTGACCACCTGAGTCTACCACACCAACTTCCTTAAGAACTGGAAGCATTTCTGGTGTCTTAGCCAAAGCTGCTTTTGCACCTTCCAAGGCTGCACGCATGACCTCAACAGCATCATCTGTCTCCTCGGCTTTTTTCTTAGCCCCAATAGCCGCTCCACGAGAAACTGTCAAAATGGTCCCTTCAACTGGTTTCATAACCGCTTTATAAGCTACTTCGACACCGGATTGGAAGGCAAGAGCCAAGTCTTGACCTGTTAATTCATCTTTTTCCTTGATAGCCTGAGAGAAGCCACGGAAGAGCTGAGATGTGATAACCCCTGAGTTCCCACGGGCACCCATCAAGAGACCTTTAGCAAGAATGCTCGCTACTTCTCCAACTGTAGAAGCAGGCTTATCTGCTACTTCTTTCGCACCATTTTCAATGGTCATTCCCATGTTTGTCCCAGTATCTCCATCTGGAACTGGAAAGACGTTCAATGAATTGACATATTCTGCTTGCTTATTCAAACGAGTTGATGCAGCTTGCACCATCTCTTGGAATAAACTGGTAGTAATTTTTGACACGATTATTCTCCTACAACTTTGATATTTTGAATGTAGACATTCACAGTCTGAGCAGTGATTCCTAGTTGATTTTCTAAACTAAAACGAACACGCTCTTGAATGTTTTTTGACACTTCGCTTATCTTTACTCCGTAGCTCAATACGGTATAAACATCAACTGCAATGCTACCATCTTCGGCTGCTTTTATAACAACACCCTTAGAATAATTTTCCTTACCAAGAAGGGCTTGGAAATTGTCTTTGAGGGCATTTTTACTAGCCATACCGACCACACCAAAAATCTCAGTTGCGGCACCACCTACTACGGTTGCAATCACTTCATCAGTCAGTTCGATTTGACCATCTTTTGTATTAATTTTTACAGTCATTTTTTTACCTCAACTAGTTGATACTCTATTTTATCATATTTCAGCCCAAGTGTAAAAGCAGAATGCTGTATCAGCGGATATTTACTCTATTTTTCAAATGATTTTATCTATAGAGCAAAAGAAAAAGACCTAAGCGGTCTTTTCATCTTTATTAAACGCGTTCAACTTTACCTGATTTCAAAGCACGAGCTGAAGCCCAAACTTTTTTAGGTTTACCATCGATAAGAACAGTAACTTTTTGAAGGTTTGGTTTTACGGCACGTTTTGTTTGGTTCATCGCGTGTGAACGGTTGTTTCCTGATACAGTCTTACGACCTGTAAAGTAACATACTTTAGCCATTGTGTTTTCCTCCTATTAGATCTAATATAGCGGATGTGCTAGCACCACATACCGTACTATGTTATCACACTTTCTTGAATTTATCAAGGGCCTAAACTATTTTGTTTGTGTCTAAATTTTTGGGAATAATTAAATATCCTTATAACTCAATAAGAAAGCGAGATTTTTCAGACAAAAAAAACTGGAAAAAGTTTCTCACTTTACCCCAGCCCTTGACTATATTGCACTATTTATGCTACAATATTGTTTGACTGATTAAGCAAAGTGTGTGTTTGTCTTAATCGGTGGTGTAGGAGTTGCTGCTTCTACACCTTTTTCGTTTTTATTTACTCTATTATTGTAACACATATTAGGCAAAAAAGCAACTGTTTTGTCTAAAAAACATGGCAAAAAGACCTCTAAAATTGCATTTTTTAGAGGATTTTCTTTACCTTTTCCTTACTTTCGCTTACGCCCTCGTTTTCGTATAACGGCTCCATGGGGACGGTGGTCAACAAGAAATCCTGCTCCTAAACGGCTCGCCCTATACTCCTCATACTCATTCCGCCAATCCCCGAAAAACAATTCGTATAGCTGATCTATTCGTTCAAGGAGTATCATCCTAGCCATAGTACAAGCTCCTTCAATAGACCAATACATCCCTCGATGTTTCATACGGTAGGTGACCTTTCTGTGTTGACTCTCCATTACCCCAATACCATGAGAGGACAAGCCTCGATGTTTAGGTGGTCTGGTATCCCCAAAATTTCTCAATAATTTTTTACGGAAATTGTAAAAGCTATCAAAAGCCTCCTGACTTTCTATAAGAGACTCTACTGTATCTAGTACGGTCTGAAGAAGGCTTCTCTGATGTGTCTGGATAGCCTTAAAAGCCAGATCAAGCAGTGTAGATGGGTACGGCTTCAGGAATCTTTTTAATTCTTCATTGACATGATAAGCATCCCAGAAATGCTCATGACGTTTAATCCGTAGAGCTTTCTTGATTTCTTGAAATACTCTTCGAGTATATCCTATACCATTGTCCGAGTTAGTGATAAGAAGAGTTCGATCAGTGATTTCAAAATGATTGTAGAGATAGTCTATCAATTCTTCCTTTGCTTGCTCATGGCTTGTATGGATAATTTCATGCTTATTCTCGAGTACATACCGATTTTTTCCAATCTTCTTCGCTCCCGTATGAATCAGAAAATGGGCTAAGTCTGTATTGTGTCGTTCATCGTTGCTTGATGTTGTCTTGACGAGCACACCATCTCCCTCCAGGTAGATTTTATCTGCCTGGATTTTTTTCGGTTGCTCATCACCTCTAAAAAGCCGATAGCGTTCCCTCTCTGAAAAGAGTCTACCTGCCATTTTTACAGACTTCAAAACAGCGTCCTTTGTTATCTCCAAGCGATAAGCCATCTTAACTGTTCGACAAACTTCACGATAGGATAAAACAGAAGCGTGTTTTGCCATGTGAAAAATCAACTCTGGAGAATAACGCATATACTTTTCTAAACCTAGCCACTCATCTACAGGATAACAGCTTTTCTTTCCCTTTCGCCAGCGATTCCTAGAAAAGGTCATCTCTCCAAATGTGAAGACAACTGTCCTCTCGGTACTGTCTATTCGTTTATACCCTTTCAGTCTCACGGAGGGAGCTATCTGCTCGTCATAATCTCTTACTCGCTTCAGGAATTGCTGCTCACGTTTGCGATCTAGTTCTGCGACAAATTCTTTTTCATCAAATCTAAACATACTCTCTATTGTACTGAAATCATGACTATATTGAAAACATCACAAACTTTCTGCAAGACTCTTTCAAAAATAAAAGCCTTCCCTTATTGGGAAGGTTGTTTGATTATAAATATAATTATATTTATAACGATAAACTTTCGATTAGTTTATCAAGATAATCTGATGCAGACTTTGCTCCAGCTGCTTTAGCAATTTTATCCAATTTTTTCCGATTGCTTGGTTTCAAAGTAAACTGAAATTGTTTCTTACGTTCAAAACTTTCAAAGCTGGCTACATCTGAAATCTGCTCAGGTTGATGGGTTGCTTCGATAATCTGCGAAATCTCTTTTTCTTTTGGTGTGAATGCCATGACAATCTCCTTCTAATTATATTTATAATTGTATTTGTGTTTATAAATATAATTATATTGTATCATAAATTTTTGAAAAAGTCTGCTCCAGCTCAGTGAAAAACTTTTTGTGTTTTTGATAAAGCTCAGGATTCTCCTTCATATCTGCAATAGAGATCTTATCAATCGTGGAATGATTGAATAACTCTTTTGCTGGTACAATTCCTAGAAGGTTATCTGTTCCTTTTTCTTTGGCTTCAAGTCCCAGGGCTTCCAGTAATTCTCTTGATGATCCATAGTTCGGTCGGATCATATTTGCTAAGAAATATAACTCAGCAGTGATGTATGATTCTCTTGTACGATAGTCAATTACATCCTTTCTGAATGCTTCTAACCGAGTTGATAAATTGAATTTGGCATTATAGCCAAACTCTGAAGGAGTCAAGGGACTAATAATAGCGTGACTGACCGCAACAGCATTTTTAGTAGCTGTTGCAAAGTCTGGTCTACAATCAATCAAGATATAGTCAAACTGATCCAACTTCTTCTTTTCGTAGTTATCCTCTAGCCAAAGATAAAGTAGCATATTTTTCTTATCGCTGTTCTCCAGATCTCGTTCCACCGTGTCAAGCTGAACTGAACCTGGAATTAGATTGATATTTTCCTTGACTTGCTTAATATCCACATCGCCACCTTTAAAAGCATTAGCAATCGTATTCTTGCTCTCGTAAATATTATAGCACTGGGTTAAATTACACTGATGGTCTAAGTCTATAAAGAGAATCTTATGCCCTTTCTTTGCCAGCCATTCCCCATAATTAAATGTTAAAGTTGTTTTCCCAACACCGCCCTTAATAGCAGCAAATGTGATAATCTTCATTTGATATCCTCCTGTTTTCTATACTTCTATTATACCATTATAATTATATTTGTCAATATGTTTATAATTATATTTATAATTATTTTCGCAATGAAGTTTCTCCTTCCTTTTCACCAGCAATTCCTAGAAAAGGTTCTCTTTCCAAATGTAAAGAGAACTGTTCTCTCTGTACTGAAATCATGACTAGATTGAAAACATCAGAAACTTCTACAAGACTTTTTCATCCTCAAATCGTCGGTCAACTTTCTCTTCACGACTACGCACCTGCTCCTTAATATCTCTATAATCTGTGTAATGTTTTAGAGTGTCGTCAAAGAACTCTTGTAAGGCTCCTTTTTCAATTTGGAATTGTTTAATCAGCTGACTGACATCTTCCAGTCCCATATCTTTTGGAACTCCTAAATCATCCAATAGTTGTACCGCCGCAAGACTATTTTCTGGAGATTGCTGGATGGCTAAAAGTGCTCCTTCAATTTTATGATAACGTCCAAGTCGCTCATCTAGCTGTCTTAATTCCTCTTGGGTAGCCTCTATCTTTTCATTAAAGCACTTCTCCAAATGTTGAAATTGTGTTCCATCTGTCACGCCGTGCTCGACTAAGAAATTATATTCCTTAATCAGTTCACGCATAGAGGAAATTTGAGCGTTTTTAGTTACAAGTGTTTCTCCATTTTGTTTGGCCAATTGCCTTGCGACAGTCAAGCCCATCATGTACCGATTTTTTTGTGATTGATCTGGATTGAGAAAATAAAAATAGTCTTTCTCTTTGATATAGATGGTATAATTTCCATCCTCATTTTTATCAACTTTATGAGAAGGTATTAAAATGGTACCACTATTTAAAGCTCCCATATCCATCTGCACGTAAATGCCTTGCTTGCTTTCTTGCTCGACCTGCCAGGATTCCACTTCCAATTTCAATTCAAAATCATTTGCCGTCTTTTCTTTTGATTCTTGATATTGTTCTTTCAATTCCTCCACATCAAAAACTAACTGATTCTTAGAAATTCTCTCTTTTATTTTTTCAAGAGAATAAAGTCCCTTCTTTGATAATGTATCATCTCGGACATTTCTTTGTTGTGGCTGATCAAGCAATTTATACTTCACAAATTTACCAGAGAAATCGATCTGAAGATCAAGAGCAGCTGCCTTTTGTTTAAAATCTTCCAACGACAAAGAGTGCTTCAGAAGAAAATCCAGACGTTCCTTAATTTCAAACCGATAATTATTTTGTCTACGCCAAGCAGAATACTTTGTGTAGGAATTTTTCATTGTAGGCTCAATGATTTTAGCGCCATACCGTGTCGCATGTTTGTCCGAAATGGCTCTCAAATTTTTCAGGGTTTTCTTTTCCCAACGAAATTTCTTGAGCGTTGAGGTATTGGTGGTATTGAGTATGATGTGATTATGAAGATGATCTTTGTCCGTGTGTGTTGCGATCACAAACTCATAATTTCCACCTGTCAATTCTAACATCGTTTGACGGCCAATTTCATGAACTTGCTCAGGAGTCAAGTTATCATCTGGAGAAAAAGACTGGATAATGTGATGGGCCAATACTTGTTTTCCTGAAGATAATTCTTTCAAGTCGTCATCTCCTTTTTTAAAGGCTGCAGCCAATTTTGTCATGACCATTTCTTCATCTGCTACACTAAAATCAGAAATCCCATTGCCAGATACTAGCTTCATTTGAAGTTCACCATTATGATAGACAAGAGGAAAATCAAGATCACTTTCTGCAGTTCCTGATACAAGAGTTTTCGCTTCATTTAGAATATAATTAACAGCTCTCTTCAAATTAGCTGGTGTTTTAATTTGAGTTGGAGATTTAATAACTACCATTCTTCTATATCACTCCTTATCGTTCGTTTCCGTTCCTGTAGACTCTGTTTTTCTGCGCTAGAAAGTTTGGCAGCTACCATCTCTTTCAACTCAGATAGATAACCAATAACTTGTGCCACTTCCTCTGTCGTAACCCCTTGATTTTCGTTAGCATGCTTGGCAATTTGGTTAATGTTTGTACCAACTCGATTGATGGCAACTCGAAGGTCTTTCAATTCAGAAAAATCAATTTGCACCACCTTGCCTTGCACCAGTTGATTCTTCGCATAGTATTGAAATGAGGGAACTCCCATTTGGGCCATCGCTGTTTTAATTTGACGATCTTCCTCTGGTGTTAATCGTATCAATTTTTGTATATAGCGTTTTCTATTTTCTTGTTTCTGCATTGTTTTCTCATCCTCTTTCTCTCAAAGGCTCTGGCATTTTCTGACCAGGCATCAACCCCCAACTTCCTTCCGGCAAGCGTAGCAAATGGATATCCATTTGCGAAATTTAAAAAAATCAGAGAAGGAGAACCTTGTAGTTTTCCTTCTTGATTTTCTCAGTTTTGGGGAAACCCCCAAGCCCCTTTTCTATATCTTTTGGAGTACAGCTTCTAACATTTTATCGTAACCAACTAAAGATGTTTTTGAAAATAGATGATTGCTTATCACTATTTTCTATATTTTTTTCTTCCTGACCTTGTAACTTTTCAGCTAGGACAGAAAGTTGTTGAGTAGTTAGAGGCTGGAAAATAGACTGCCCAATTTGTATTTCAGTCAGTAAGATTTTTTCTGTGAGTACAGCTTGAAATTCTTCGTCTGTAATCATCTTGAGTAGCTCAATATTTTCTTCTTCCCACTCCCAAAGAGCAGGATCTCCTTCAGGTAGTTGAGACTGTTCTTCCTCTAGTTGCTCCAGAATTTTTTGACGAGTCAAGTCTCTAGCATTTGGTGATACTCCTACAACTCTGTCTCCATCCATGATTGGAATAAAGTCTGAAAGGATGATAATCAGTTGTTCTTCTTGTTCATTAGTCATGAGTGTTGTCCTCCTTGATGATGATTTGTTTTTAATTTGACCTTGGGTTTATTTTGGGTGTCCCGTTCGGTCATTTCGAGAAACCCTTCTCTTTTTTTGATTGTGCATCTGCTTTCAACTCCTGCTTGTGTTCTTCGACAGCTTGCTTGCTCTGATCTTTAAACTTCTCCAGTTTTTGTTCAAAACTGCGCTTCGTTTGTTTCTCCTGACTCAATCTTAATTGTTCCAATGCTTGATCCATCCGAACCATTAAACTTTTAGCTTCTTGTTGGACAATATCCAACTGTGCTTCTAAATCAGCAAGTGTCTCTTTGTCAGCAGACCAGCCAGATAGATAGTTAAAGGAATACTCTGACGTATCAATACCGTAGTATGAAGAAACAACATAAGCGACACTTTCAGCCTGGAGTTCAGCTGTGCTTCTAGTCAGATTTTCCTTCTGAGGATTGTCTGCATGATGCAACTCTGCATGAGCCATTTCATGTAAGAAAGTTTTAATAATTTGAGCCTTGTTCATCTCATTACTACGTAAAACAATTTGATTTTCTGGGACAGAATAATATCCATGTTTATTATTTTCCATCTCCTCAAATCGAACCGATACATCATTTTCTTTCGCAATAGCCATCAGGGCACGGTAAAGATTTGCATAGTCCAAATCAGTCAGCTGCTCTTTAACTTCTGCTGCTTTTGGCATCTCCTTTCCTTCTGTCTGACTAACATCAAAGACTGGCACTAAACCAAAGAATGTAACTGTTTCTGGTTTCCCATTTTTATCCAATATTGGTTGGTTATTCTCATCCTTTTTGATCTTCGTCATAGGCTTAAAAATACGTAAAGCCTTCTCGCCTTTTTTCACATAGCGGCCAAAGTTTTCTTTCCACTGCTTGAAAGAAGCTACTTGCCTTGCTTCAGGATTTTGTGCAAGAATTAAGCGTAGGTTGCGATTAGAATAATTATTTAGTTGGCTCATTTTCGTTAGATAGTCTTTGTACTTATCTGAGTCCAGAAACTCCTTAATTCCTTCTTTGAGATGACGACTTAATCCTGCCATATCTTTATTCTGAATAAAATCTGCGACTGCAAGACTACCAGCTGCTAAAACAACTTCATCCGCTTGTAGACTCTCCTCGCCCTCTGGTTTAGAACCTGGCTTCGATCTAAAATCATACGGATTCGTTCCCTGAAGCAACTCCTCCTCATCAGGAACA
This sequence comes from Streptococcus oralis, assembly GCF_001578935.1. GTDB lineage: Bacteria > Bacillota > Bacilli > Lactobacillales > Streptococcaceae > Streptococcus > Streptococcus oralis_R. The sequence continues at coordinate 184,421 of NZ_KQ969522.1, forward strand.
CCGTCAGCATCCGCATCACGTTCCAACTCCTGCTTGTTGTAGCCTTGTTCTTCTAGTTTGATTTCTTCCTCTTGTGATTTCTCAAATTCTTCTCGAACTGTGGAGATCGTTTGTTCAACTTTTTCTGATAAACCTTTGATTTCTTTTTGCCATTTTTCTACAAGAGCTACTTGTTCCAACGGAGAGTCCTTGACTCCCAACTTCTCAAACCAAGCAGATAGATTTTCGACCTCAACACTATCCATTCCATCAAAAGAGATAAATCCAAGACGACCATCATGACTACTATCTGTAAATCCAATTGGACTATTTTCCAAATCTCCAAACGGTAGTTGGGATAGAAGTTGATCTGCGTAAAGAGTATCTTCTAAAGCGTAACTGAACTGAGAAATATCTAACTCACTCGCCAATCTCTCCAGATGATACGGAGTGAATATGGCCCCATCTATCTTCATCAATTCTGGGTACTCTCTCATTTCTCGTGTACCAAGTCTTTCTTTATGAGCGATGGGGTTAATCTCCTCACCGATATTGTAACGGATGCTATCCTGAATCAGTTCACCATCGGGAGCGTAGATACTAAACTGGATCTTAGTTGGAGAGATATAGGCTTCTGGATGACCACCAGTCACTTGTTTTAGCCCTTCCTGATATAGCTGATAGAAGCTCTGGTTGGCCTTGTAAAGCTCTCTAGCAAAATCTTGATAAGATATCAGCTCTGTTTCTTTAAAGGGCAATTTAGGCCCATCGGGGCGCTCCTCAGCCCATTGAAGGCGTACATGGTAGTTCTCCTTATAGATATGATCTTGTTTCCACTCTTTATAAAAGTCTGAATTTGTATCCAGGAGATTATCTTCTCCAGCTGCAGCAACAATCTGATCAAATTTATCATTGTGTTGCTTCGCATAGTCAAGATACTGATTCCAGGCTTGATGAAATTCTTTTGGAGTTTTTGAAATGTCACCTGGCACACCTAAATTATAGACAGTATCTAAGACTTGAGTAAACGTAGCCGAATCAAGTAGGGGGCTATTCAGTGTGTTCTCTAGCGTTGTTTGTTCAATTTCTTTAGAAACTTCTTCAAACTGCTTATTCTTCAAAACTGACAGCATTTCTGCACCTTTGTCTTTAACATACTCTTCATTGATTGAAAGTTGCTCAATGTGGCCATCTCTTTCTCTATAAACACCAAGAATGATCTTTTCATCCAACGATTTAACATTAGTTGCAAGCTCTCCCTTGAGTTTCATAAGAGAGGCTGGAATTTTTTCATCTCCGATATCTTTAAAAAGTAGTAAGAAATCTTCATCTTTTGCTTTAATAGCTTCACTCATATTGAGATTGTGAAGCTTTTCAACACTGCTCAAATCATCTAAAACAAAAGAATGTGGATCTAAAATATCACGCAACATAGGAAGAACCTGCAATTTATCCTTAATTGCATTACTAATCAACATACCGTCATAATGCCCCTGACCATTGGCAATATCATCTAGGAAATTTGCTGCCCCCTTTCCCTCTTCAAAAGGTCTGATCCCTGAAAGATGGATAAAGTTATCCTTTTGAAAAGTCACCTGAAGCACATTCTTCTCTCCATGATCCGCATAAACAAAGCTGATCTTACTGTCAGCCAGTTCATTTAAATACCAGGAAGCTGTACTTTGGATAGACGGCGCATATTGATTTAATCGTCTTAAATCCGCTGGTGTAATCGGATGATAATTCGCTGTTCTCCGTTGCACTTTATCATAATTTGTGCTAAACTGTAAGTAAGGATAGGATGATGTCGGGTGACTGGTAACAGTTTGCTCAAAGGTACTTGTTTCAAGTACAGGTGAGGTACTGCCTTCAGCTTTAGGCTGTAAAGAACCCGTGCCACCACTGGTCCTATCATTCATTTGCTCCTGAGAGTTCTCAGGAGCTTTTTCTGTGCTCTGAATTTGTTTTTTAGGCTCCCTACCATCTCCAAGAGGATTGGAAGGTTTTTCATAGGTCACTGTTTTGTCCGAATCAATAACCATTTGTTTTCTAGGCTCTACTGAAAAACCTATATTATTCCAGTTTTCCTTCAACCATGTTGCATCTTCAGGAGAAAGGTGGCTGGTATCAGGAAAGTGACTTGATGATTGAATTTCCTCAGCCTTTTCCAGTTGCTTGGTCTGCTTCAGAATCTCATTCCAGTCTGTCTTCTCCTGGCCTTCACGTTTTGGTGGTCTTGCATCGATAACTGGGATTTTCTTCTCCCGTAGTTTGGTAATAAAGTCTGTACCTGCTTTATCGTGATCAACTGCCAGCGTGATGAGATCATCATATTTGTGATCTTGGAAAAGTGTGGATGTTTCCGCTGCAACAGATAAAAATTTAGAGGTACGTGTTAACTCACTAGCCTTGGTATAATCCCTTTCATCCATCGCAATCTCCCCTCGCTCCTGCAGAATTTCAAGAACATAGTGAGACAAAACTCCCTCTTTTAATCCTTCCATCGCAACCAGTCGAACATCGTTTAATTCGCCCTTATGAAGTTCATAATAGCTCATAAGGTCAATTGGTGCCTCTGTCACAATTAAACGCTCAGGAGAGCCTATAGAAACGTTTAAGCCACTAATAGCCTCTGATAGATACATGATTTGTTTCAAGTAGCCCTTACCTGGATGACGTTCTTGATCAGGAACAAGTCCCTGAAGGCTCGCACCTACCAGTTGCTGATTTCTGTCCAAGTATTTAAAAACCAAGACATCTTCTATAACACCATCTTTATCCTTACGTTTAGCTTGGGCTAATACTCCCTTTTCCAGGAAGAAGTCGATTGTATCATCAGAGAGACCTCTAATCTCCTTGAGATAGGATCTCGCCTCCACAAATGGTTGTTCGTAAGGGGCTAGTGTATAATTGAAAGGTTTACGTTCTTCCTCTACTGGTTTTGCTTCAGGAAAGGAACCTGTCTCTAAGAATACCATGGCTTCCTTATAGCTGACATTTCGCATTTCTTGGACAAGGTTGATGGTGTCCCCATACTTATCTGCTTGTGAATACCAATGCCAGGTATTCTTCACAGTATCAATCTTAAACGAGTCATGATCAGCCCAATAATACTCTCGATGTGACTTTCGCTTCATCTCCATTCCAAGGCTACGAGCTACTTCTAAAATATCCAGCGATTTTGCCTGTGCTTTTGTTAAAGGCATACTCTTTCCTCCTCTACTAATTCCTTAAATAAAAGATATCCTTCAGGAGTTGCATCTAGTTCACTAACAACTATTGGATCTTCCTGACTCGTTGTTACAAAAAGATGAGGAGCTAATTGATAGAAAGTCTCCTCATCTGCCTGTTTAAATAGTTTCCAAATAGCATAACGTTCTGTAGCTAAATTTTCTGGCTTTAGTGCTAAAACTTGTGAGATACTCTCCATGTATCCTAATTGTATTTTTGGTGTTTCCATCCTATTGTCCTTTCTATATGTTAGGCCACGAATAACTCTTTTAGCTGCGGAGTCAAATCGCTGGCATATAGAAGCAAGCCATCGATATCTGTCCCTTTTCGAGTATATTCGTACCAGTTTTCTTTGTCTTCAGGGGAACTTGCAATCTCATCTTTTCGAGGATGATCATAGACACTTGCTTTTTTATCTCTGAAGACATTTTGTTTAGAAATAAAGACCAATCCTTCTTCTACCCCAATTCTTGCGACTTCATCTGGAGTTAGAAGAGGACGACCCTGAATTTGTTTGTTTTCACTTGATGATCCGTTCCGATAACTATGCGATTTTGAAGTGGATCGAGTGCGTATCGTCTGCTTACCTGACCTTGTAGAATAGTATTCCATCGTATCCTTGTCATTGGTTCCTAAAAATAGGTGAGTAGCACAGTTATTAAAGATTGTCTTCCAATCGCTTTTATATAGTGATTCTAGCTGATTGACAGCTTGAATGATAATCTTAATAGACATCTCACGACTACGAATAGAAGAGAGAACCTGGGCGAAGTTTGGAATACGGCCAATTTGTGCAAACTCATCGAAGATAAACTGAATGTGGCGAAGATTTTTTCTGCCGTAGCCAGGTACTTTCCCTTGCAGGATATCATCAGCCTTATGTGTGAGCACCTCAAAACCAATCGCAAACAAGATTGAGGAAAGAAAATTAAAGGCGTTATTGGTTTCAGGAATCGCAATAAAAACAGCTGTCTTTTTCGTATTCCAGGTATCCATTTCCATAGTATCTTCACTGATCAAGTTTCGTACATCTTCATGGTCAAAGATAGAATAGCGAGAAGACAAAATCGCTACCACACTGTTTCTTGTCTCACCTCTGAAGTTTTGGAATAATTTCCACTGTTTATAAGCATAGTTGTTAGGTTGATGTTCGTTCAGTTCTTCAAACATCTGCTCGACAGGGCTTGGGACATCTGGATCCTCTCGGTACATATTTCTTAATAGATCCGCAACGTGACCTAGGTTTGGCATATATAACTGGACTCCTGTTTCAGGATCCTTAGAGTCAAAATAGAGATAACCAATCAATGCACGTTGCAGCATCAACTCTGCTTGAACCCAGAAGTCTTCTCCAGTATGCTCACTCTTCTTCGTTCCCTCAGTAATCGCTTCAGAGATACGATCAATATCTAGCTCGGATTTCATGTAATGAAAAGGATTAAACCGATCTGAATTCTTGAGACGAATCAAATCAAAGATTTTAACAGCATAGCCAGCTTTCTCAAGCATCTTCCCAACTTCATGTACCAGGTTTCCTTTAGGATCCGTCACAACAAAGTTTGAGTTCATCTGCATTAAATTTGGCAATACAAACGTAAAGGTTTTACCGTCTCCTGGAAGACCAATGACAATCACATTTTTATTGAGTTGCACATTGTAGGCTAAGCGAAAGTTAAATAGTCCCATTTTGACCTGTTTTGAAAAAATCATATTCTTCTCAAAATCAACGTCTTCAAACCGTCTCATTTCCTTCAAAGTCGCAAAACGAGCACTACCTTGTTCTTCTCCCTGACGATATAAATTCTTATCCATAGAAGCATAGACAAGCATAGGGAGACCAAATCCAATCAACCCTGCATATAAGGCTCCTGAATCAAAGAAAACACCAAAAGAGAAGCGTTCCCAGTGTTCTAGCAACCAACGAAGTCGCAACATTCCCATGAAAGGTACTGCTGCAGTCGAAAGTTGGTAGTAATGGTAAAAGGACTGGAAAATAACAAATGAAAATAGCCCCACCACCAGGTAGGGCCATATAGGTTTTCTAATCATCGTGTCTTCTCCTTCCCAATCTCCTTCGTAACAACTGGCATCATTCCTTTATAGACCTTATTTGTCTTATAGTAATTGATTTTATCTTCAGGAGTCATTTCATGTGGTTTCTTCAGCACCTTTTTCGCAAAGTCTTCCAATTTTTCTGGACTTTTCGTGATGTCTGCCAACATATCTTTGAGAGCCTTTTCTACCAGGGGACGATTTTTTGTTTCAAAGAAGAGATAGGTTGTATCATCTTTTTGATGATAGGTAAAACCTACCTTATACTCCTCCAGGTAATGCTTCAACTTAGCCAAGTGAACTTCACTATTTAATAACTTCTCGACATCTTTTTTTGATTTTGTGGCCATAAAGTCATTAAAACGTGTCTCCCCTTCAAAAGTTCGATTTGCCGCCTTATGTTGTTTCTTGTCATAATGGGCTTTTGCGAGGGCATACAGAGCTTGTATCGTCATCTCCAGGGTAACTTTTCCTTTTAAAGCCAGAGAATGACTGACTTTTTCTTGATCCATGTAAGACCTCCTTTATTTTGGATAATTGGATAGTTCTGGCTTGGCAATAACCTGGAATCCGTAAGGCGCTGAAGGTTCTTCCTTCACAGTAACTACCAAACGTTTCTGACTTCTGTTCTCACCGTCTTTCACGGCTACTACATAGGTTAGCTGATAAGTTGCTTCATCAACAATCAAGCTAGATTCCAAAATCACAGACTGCAGTTGACCTGCTTGTCTATCTATCGTTAATTGAGGAGCTACGAAATCAGCCATTTTCCCTTTATCAGAGTAATAGGCTGGCAAAAAGTAACGTGAAAAGGCATCTAGTTCCCCTGTTTTTGACTGAATGGTTTTTAGATTTGAAAGTTCCTTTGATACGGCCGAGAGTTGCTTTTCTTGATGGTAAACTAGCGTAAGTGATAAGCCAGCAAGTGTCAGACTTCCTACTAGACCCAATAACACCAAAACTCTTCCTAAATACACCCAAAAAGAGCGTTTAGAAGAGTTTCGAGGTTTGGGAGTTTCATGTTTCAAGGAAGAAGCTTCAGCTTTTTCTTCAGGAGTCTTCTCTTGATGTTTTGTTTTTGGCTGGCGCTTAAAGAAAGAGGTTTTTGCTTCTTTTGGTGCAGCTTCCTTGTTATTCACCATACCAGGCTTCAGGAAGAGGCCATCTGCGATCCCTTCAAACGGCAAATAGACATCTTCTTGGTACACCACTACATTCTTTTTATCCAGTTCCTCTACCAATAAAACGGCTTCTGCATCCTGGTGTTTAACCTTAGCATTTTCTCGCTCCAGCGCTTGATACACAAGGTCCCGATTTTTATACGTTGTGGTCGTGTTTTGTGTCAGATTGGTTAAACGGTACATGTTTTTCAGCTCCTTTCAATTTTCCTTCAGCAAGAGCAGCTTCAATATCAGCCCAGGTTAAATTATGTTTGGCCAAGTAGCTTGAGCGTTCCTCATGTTTGGCCAGAATGATTTGAGTTTCTAGCTCCTTCAGTCTTTCTTCTTCCTTCTTGGCCTTGGACAGATAGTCAGCTAAGCGGTTTTCCGCTTTCTGTTTTTGTTTTTCCAAAGTTTCTAATTTTGTCATTGTTCCTTTTTCCCTTCTGTTGTTTGATTGGTATTTGGTTTGTTTAACGATGGAATACTCGCCTTTTCACTTGCGCTTAGGCTGTCCACAATCAAAATAGGATCAATATGATTGACCAGGTATTTCCCATCTTGCTTGCTGAAGCGGATCCGTATGGTTCTTGAAGACCCTACGTTTGTTTGGGCGTTTGTATAATCGTACTTCTTCTGTAACTGTGTCTGAGTGTATCTCACTTGAGCTAGGACAACATTATTTTCTTGATCGATGTAAATGGTAGAAGACTTCAGCTGCGTGTCCACTACATAGCCCTTATAGGTTTGTACCGATGGTTCTTCCTCAGAATTCACCTCCTGATTGTAGGCAGCTTCTGTCATATAGGGCAAATAGCGATTTCTATTTTCTCCAAGATCTTGCTTATTGAAGTAAGCCGTCAAAAATTCCTTCACATATTCTTGAGTTAGTTCGCTTCCCTCTGCTTTGGTTTCTTGTTGCGTAGTTTCAGCTTCCTGTTTAGCTTTATTTTGCGCTGAGGTTGCTGCTCCAATCCAGAATACGAATCCTAGAACTAGCACAACTCCTATGAGGATTGCTCCTATTTTAAGGAGTTTCAATTTCTCCATATCTATCATTTTCATGATTTACCTTCTTTCTTTTTTAATTCGGTGTCGCAAATGTATAATAGTAAGCTGGATAAAGTACCGAAAAATGAACCTTATCCTGTACCCCTTGGATATTACATTCTGAGACAAGGAAGGAACCATCCGCATTGACGGCCTCTACGATAGCAACGTGCCCGTAAATACTTGGTGTCCCAGCAAAGCCACCTTGAACCGAGACAACTGCCCCTTTCGTTGGCGACGTGCTATATTTCCATCCTTTTGCGACTAGGCTCATCACCCAATCCTGACCATTACCAAGATAACCATAGGCTCCAGATAAGTCTGTAATGGTTCCTAGCTCGACTAAACGATTATAGGCATACCAAGTGCATTGACCAACTGGGTAGCCACTTCCTGCTTGTGTAGTCATAGAAGCCTGTGTAGGAGGGTGTTCCACTTTTGACTGATACTCTGCAGGGAAATTCCAGGAAGATGCTAACGCTCCACCTCCTCGAACTTGTTGTGTGAGAAAGGCATGGATCTGTTTAGCATTATTCTGGCGCTCTAAGACCTTATCTCCGGAGTTCCCTTCCCAGTTAACCAGGAACCGCTCTGTAAGTGTCTCCACGTCTTCTGTGCTAGTTAGAATCGATGTCAATTCAGTGATATAGTAAGGAGTATCCCCCTCCAACATAAAATCTAACTGCAGTTCTAAATCGTACCACTTTTTATCTTTTGATTTTGCATAATTCAATAATAGAGTATGCCTAGTAGAACCATCTGCTGTATCTGTCCACTGACCTAATCCTAAACCTCGATGAAGAATATTTGGATACCCACCATCATAGATAGCAGGTCCTCCTATAGCTAACCAGGACTCATCATCCCAGGAAGAAGAATCAGCCCCTACTGGCGGACTAAGATAATCTCCTTCAGCACGTTTAGGATTGATATTACTTTCAGTTGCAAAGTTTCCAAGCATGGCTGCCAAACCATTATCTGTCAGCCCTGGTACCTTTTGCTTCAAGTAGTCTTTTATCGCTCTTGATTTTTGTCCTAAATCACCATCAAGTGTAGTAATGACTGAGGTCGTCTGATTGTACGTGACAGATTGAAAGTAAAAGCCTGGATTGACTGATGTCCACTTTTCTTTCTTATCCTTTGTCTCTTTTTTCTCCAGTTTTTGATACTGAATGACCTGGTAACCATTTGCCGTTACCTTCCCAACCTCGTCTCCAGCTTTGACCTGATCTCCGTCAGAAACACGGATATTTCCTACCTCTTCATAAGTAAAGATGGCTTTATCTGTTTTGATGGATACAGTAGTATCATCTGTCACACTGACTTGACCGTCAATAGGAGCTCTTAGAGCTTGTCCTGTTGAAGCTTTTAGTTGTGTTTTCTCATAGATTTCACTCTTAGAGGTATAACCAAACCGCTTCAGGATAACTAAAGGGGCCTGATAAGAAGGGTCGTCCTCCTGGTAAAAGGGATTAGCTAGTTCTTGATAAGAGGGGTATCGACCAACTTCTTTAGTCAAATCCTCTAGCTCTTTATACTCTTCTAACTCGCTATCACTCAACTTAGTCCACTTGAGATCTGACGAGGGGCCATATAAGTCAGCCATCTTTTTCAAGTTGTGAGGGTCATCATTCAAATGATTCCAAAGATCATTCAAGGCATCCGAATAGTGATTGAAACCTAATATCCCAGCCCATTCACCACCAGTCCCCTCATTCCAGTTACTTTCTGGTTTCCACTCACTACCGTAGCGAAAGTTCATGAAAAAGATCATGTCATCGATGTTTGTCCAATAGTCTACCTTATCATTTGACTTCTCTCGATCTCGTTTACTAATTTGAAGCCATGACTTGTTCAGGTCAAATTCATTTTGTTGGACAGGACCACTGCCTCCAAACATGGCCATAAATGCCCCAAATACTGCAAAGATGAGGAACATTAAGAAATAGGACTTGACAGCTAAAGGATTGGATAAGATGGAACGCAGGGGCTTTGTCGCAACCTTCAAAACCTTTCCTGTCCCTCTTGACACCTTCCCAAACTTTGAACCTGCAAGTCGCTTTCTGGCCTGTTTCATCTTTTTGCTGAGCTTTCCTTCCCAGGAGAACTCTTTTGGTGTTCGAGTATATCCTCGCCCTCTGATGAAATTATAGCTTCTATTGAGCTGTCCATAGCTGCGCTTGATTGAATACTTGGATAATTTTCCTACAGCATTTAACGCTCTTTTAGAGGCGTTTACCTGATACTTAAATTGACGAATGTTTTGCCTCGCCTGAACCCAATCTCCAAGAATCTCATTATCTCTGACTGTCTTCTCAACGTCGTGTCTCGCTTTCATTCGAGCACTTTGTTTAGCACGTTTCTTTAGGCGGTTAGGGATATAACTGTCATCAGCTTTTTTAGCTCGTTTATAGAGCGTTGTTGCAATTTGTTTTTCCAACTTTGCTCGATCACGTTGTTGCTTAAAGAAAAGACCTCTAGCTGTTGCTTGAGGTCCTTTATGTAGTTTATAATCTTTGTTCGCTAAGCGATAATTCTTCTTAGCTTCTTTAAATGCAACTTTTGAGTCTAAACGTGCTTCTTTAGGCTTTTTTTCAGCATTGAGAGCTAATCCTTCTTTGATTCTTCGCTTGCGTTCCTGTTTTAATTGTTTGCGATTACTTTTAGACAAAAGAAATTACCTCTCTTTCTATTTTTTTAACCATCTGTCGCAACCAATTGATACAGTTTGGTATCTTTAGGGATAGGATTTTCAAATGGTACAATCGTATCCCCAGCCACGATCAAACCAGTACCTTTTGCTTTTGGCCGCAAGACAAATCGCTCCAGTGAAGGCGTAAGAGGGATAACCTGCTCCAGGGCATCTAGGTCTGTCCGCTTCAGCTTCAGGAGGGCTAGAAACTCACAGTTTGCGACTAGCTTTCTACCTTCCTCTGTAGATAAAACAGTCTCTGGGTTCTGGGTAATCCCTGTTGGAATAGCCCCGTACTTACGAATACGTGAGTATAGCTCTGTAAAGAAGGTTGCTTGCAGTTTATTTTTGAAGTATAGTTGCAACTCATCGAAGTACAACCATGTAATAGCTTTTCCTTGATTATTGACTACCTGATTCCAGATGAAGTCCTGAATCACCAGGAGGGCAAATGGCTTCAATTTACCACTCAACTGCTTGAGATTGAAGATAATAAAGCGACTATTCATATTGACGTTTGTAGGATGTGCGAAAATATCATTTGATCCAACCGTATAAGGTTCAGCCTTCAGCGCCAACTCCTTGGCCACATCTTCAGGTTGTCGTTCTAAAACGGATTGCCAATCCTTAAATGTTGGTTTTTCAAATTCCTCATAGGTCTTTCTCGTTACACGGTCAATCATCGCAAATTCATCGTCTGATACCTCAGAGAATATATTTTCAAACAAGGTTGATAAGAGGTTTGATTTTTGGCCAATCGGGTCACTATCTTCTGCCTGCAGTTTATCCTTATCAGGAAGATCCAACAAGTTAAAGTGATGTTGCGATCCAGGAGCGATTGTGATAATTTCTGCACCTAATTCTCGGCCAATACCAGTGTACTCATCTTCAGGATCGACGATAATAATATTATCTTCAGGGTAACGTAGAGTTGTAGGAATTATCTCTCCACCTTTAGCAAGAACAGACTTTCCTGATCCTGAAGTCCCAAAGATACAACCTGAACCTGTGTTCAAGTCTTTCTTGCGGTCAACTGTGATAGCGTTCTTAGATAGCTGATTCTGGCCATAATAAATTGCACGTGGACTGTTAGATCGAAGATCTACGTTGGTAAATGGGACTTGTGTGGCCAAGTTACTGGTAGTCATATCTCTCATAAAACGGCGTTTTACGTTGATAAATGGAATCCCAATCGGTAGAATCGTATTCAAGGATTCTTCCTGGTACAAGTAACACTTATCCAGTTCTACCGTATTCTTACGGACAGATCGTTGAACCTGCTCAGTGTAGATATTCAACTCCTCCAGACTGTCAGCCATGAAGAAAATCGTCATCACACCTGAAAACATTTTTTGGTCATTGTCCTGGAGTTCTTCAGTCCATTTCTCTGTTTCACGAGATGTCTCCACAGCCTTTCCACCAACAGCCAGGTCACTTCCATAACCTTCTTTTGCGGCAGCCTTCTGACTTTTGATCATTTCCCTACGTACACTTGACTTAACTGTCTTGATTTTCTTCAGGGCATCTGCAGTATCATAGGGCTTCGCATGCAGACTGATAGCCAGTTCAATTCCTGTATCCAGGATATTCTTAATCAGTTTGTCATTCAAGAAGGTAGGATATTGTCTAACATACATCACCCTTGCGAAACAATCATCAATTTTCATATGATCTTTTTCAAACTTCAGATAGTTTGGAGCTACAAAGTCCCTGGTGGATAATCCAGAAATAGCGATGTCTTCATAGTTAAAATCAATAAAACCTTCTCGCCTCAAGATTTTTCGGAAGATAAGAAGACGATCTAATCCCTCTAACTCTTTAAAGGAGATTCCTAAGCCACTGTATTGACTTTCAATAACGCTGGCTGTATCATCAAGGATTCTTCTAGCTTGATGATCCTGGTCAGTTTGGGTAGTAATCGTCAGATATTTTTCTACCTTGAAGGTGTTTTGTTCCTGAGAAAAACGATCATTGATCATCGCATTGTATTCTTTACGATAATCATCATATCCATCTCCAACTAAATCATAGCGGATAGAAGATAAGCTATTGCTTTCTACCCTACGATTTAGGATCAATAGCTGCATATCATTGTCAATATCCAGCGAATTAAAAATATCAGCGCTTGTTTCAATGATATCAATTCGCTCATCATCTGTTGCAGTAATATAGCTTGTATCACCTAGGCGATAGGTCTTTGAAAATTGATCATTTGTAATTTTCATGAGCCCATCAGGCATCAACCATTGATAATTAAGACTATTCTGTGTAGATGCCGTCATGGTACGTCTTAGACGTTTGGCCCGTTCCCGTTCTTCCTTAGAGAGTTTCGGGGTTTTCTTTCGGCCGAATAAATTCATTTCTTGTATATTCCTTTCTGTCATAATCTGTCTGATAAGAGCGTTCCTGCTTAGTCAAAAGGAAACGAACCTCATCTTTAATTTTTTCATCAATGTAACACCCGAAAATAACAAAAGGCGCTAATAATAAAATATCAACGCCATAAAGGATTATATCAGGTGCCTTCAGCCAATAGAGAATAGTAGTGACAACTACTGTCAATGCTATCCCAAATAGTAGCACTAACTGTCTCAGTGTCATATACCCTATAACTGGCCTTTCGTAGCTATCTAAAGCCTTTAAAAATTCACTACCTAAACGTGTCATTCTGTTCCTTTCTTCCAGTTATCTTTTCTACAGAAAATAAATTCACTTCCACACGCTAAAATAATACCACTTACGAGAGCCAGCCAATGTGGCTGTAAAGCCCTACGGCACAAGTAATAGAAAAAGAGAGCCCTAAGTAAAAACAGTAGCCCCCAGACTACTGTTTTTAAAACAACTCTCCAAATATTTCCTAGCACTTGCTGATTTTTCTGTGAGTGCTTTTTAACCATTTCTCCTCCTAGTTCACCTGCATGATATTCTTAGCCATGCGTTGGCTGCCAAAGAGCATAATGATGTAAATGATTCCTTTTGCAATGGCTACGAGTGCAGTTATAAAAGCTCCAGTCTTGCTAAGTGTCAATAAATCATTCGTGACAACAGCTGGATAAAGCATGGTCACAACCACTAAAATCAATCCCTGAAGGACAGCAGCAGCATAGAGCTTAAAGAAACCGAGGCAGATCGGGCGTAAGCTATCCACCATGTAACAAGCGACAATAATTTTAGCGATTCCCTTATACGTGTAAAGCGTAAAGGAGCGTAACAAGATCAACAACTTAGTCGATATCTGACCGACAAAATCAACAACCGCATAAACAATTTTAAAGAATGATTTCTCAATCATACCCAAACCTTTAAAATCTGGTGGCTCAGAACTGAAAGGATCTGTAGCATTCTTGGCTACTAACTTAATGATAACATTGAACAACCATGACAAGGCATCAAAAATTGCGTCAACATAGAGGATAAAAAAGAGCGCAATAGCATATTTGAGGATTTCTTCAATCCAAAGCTGAAAAGACAGCTCCCCACCATTGCTTTTAAGTTGTTGGTGCCAATTCATGAGGTTGATCCCCATAAAAAGGAGAAGAAGCAAAATTGCTACCTTCTCCATCGATCCCGAAACAGTTTCCATCAATTCATAGGCTGTCGCATTATAGTCTTTCAGACTCATGGTTAGTTGATCAAGTGTGGATTGGTCCATAAAACCACCTCCTCTTTCTTCTTCATCCTAACCAAGAGATTGAAGACCTGTTGCTAAAGCTGTAAAGAGGGCTTTTAGAACGGCACCTAAAAGTGCACCTAGTATCAAACTTTGGATTCCTTTATCCTTCTTATCATCCAATTCACGTTTGATTCCTACTGCTAAGTCCCAGGCACCCCAAGCGGCCCAACCAATACCGATAATCCCACCGATATTTCCAATTTTGTTAATAAAATCTACAACTGCATCCATTATTTTTTTCTCACTTTCTTTTTATAAAAAGGTACTAAGAAAATTCCTTAGCACCTACATTGTTTATTCAATACTATGTTTCATCCGTTGGACGAAAGGTTAGAGAGAGGGCTGTAATCACAGCTAAGACAACGATAATAGTTGTTTCCCACCAATAGTAGATGGGGACCTTTTGAGGAAAGAAAAAGTTAGTCATAAGCCAATCTAACTGCTTCTCTACATCTGCAGAGGGACCTGATTTTGTTATCCAAAAATATATTTCCCAAAAAGCAGCATAGCCTAGGACAACTACAATCTTAAATACTACCCATCCAATTGCTGTCGCAATCAAGCTCTTAATCAGATTAAAGATAAAGAGGAGAAACATGAGTGGAGTCGCAACCATCAAAACGGCAGCTCTCGCAATTACACTCGGTAGATTCTTTATTCCTGACCAGATGGCTTTTCCTAGCCAACGGAGGCCTTTTTTCCACTTCTTCTCTTCTTCAGGCTTAGTGACTTCTGATTTTTTTTGAGTTGGAGTGTAGTATCTATATCCACTTCTAGTCACATGGGTATCCATTTTCGTGTCCTTTCTCATCTCTCTTCCCCCTCTTTTTTATGGCTTCATTATACCATAGATGAGGGGGAATTTCTAGATGTTCTATTTTTTATGTTTACGAAGCCCTGCAAGACTCAACAATCCCAAAAACATTCCCCAAGTTGGAAGCATGCTTGCTGCTGTTCCAGTGTTTGGCAGTGATTGTTTTGGTTTTCCTGGTTCTTCAGGTTTTGGTGGTTCTGGAGTGTGGGTTGTTACCTTGGCAGTCATTTCTTGTCCATTGACAATATTGACAAAAGTATTCTCAACTTCTCCAGCTGCAATGCGTTCCACTTCGATGTAGAAGTCTGCATCAAAGGTTCCTTTAACTCCTAAAGAGTTTAGGAAGTCTTGGTTAATAACATAAGACCATTTGCCTCCTTTGGCATCCCACTTAACAGTCACAAGTTTCTTGATGAACTCTGAATTGGTATCTTGGTTGAACTCAAAGGTAAAGGCATAAGAGGCACCTTTGGCAATCTTATCGCCTGCCTTAACCACTTTACCATCCTTCAGGATAACATCGTAAGGTAAGGTTAGATCTTTTTCTGCTGTGTATTCTGTACCCTTGATGATACCTTTCCAATTACCAGTATAGCGGTCATGTTTCGTATCGAGTTTATCCAGACCATCATATTGGTACAATGTATCATGTTTTTCTGGAACAGTTACTCCATCAAGAAGGTACTGAACAAAATCACCTATCTGGACTTCTTTGCCATCAAGGACTTTCTTGCCAGTTCTATCAAGTACATGTTTTTCTGGCTTAACATTTGGAACTTCAACTGTTACAAGATTCGACTGATAGCTATTCCCAAAATCGATTTGTTTAAAATCGTTCTTCACGATCTCTCCCTCTTTTACTAAGAGTTTAGCTGAAAGATCAATCGTCACATTTTTATTTTGCTTCACGTAATTGTTGTAGAAGCTCGCAGAGTCTTTTGCAACCCAAAGATAAAATTCACCTTTAGGTGCCAAGTTCAATTCCTTCAAAATCTTATTGATTGCATCTGTACGTCCTTTGTCTGAAAGCACGTGATACATATCAAAGAGCTCTTTCACATCTTTCCCTGCAGCCGTCATCGTAATCTTGTCATGGTCAACTGTGAAGGCTTTGTCTTGAACATCATCAAAGATTCCAAACTTCTTACCAAGTGCTTGCGCTGAAGCAAGAGTTTTGGTATATGGGCTATAATCTGTTGTCAAACGGAAGGTCACGTTGCGGTCAAATGTTGTCGCACCGTTGATATCCTTACCAGAATGATCTAACACAGCTTTGACTGGTTTTGGTGGTTTCGGCGTATAGTTTGTTACAGTGTTTGAGTAAGCCTCGTAGTTATTCACTAACACTTTATAAGTGTTATCATAGAATCCCTTGTCATAGATTGGCTTCCAGGTAATCACTGGAGCTTCTAAGCGTTTCCCTTCGTAAGTTGCAGTAAAGGTATAAGTGTTCTTTTCTGCATCATAGGCAACGCCCCATCCTGCTTTCTCTGCAGTTGCTTTTGTGACAGCTACATCAGGAACAGCACCAGTTTCAAGTGGATCAATGATGGTAATCTTGTCCCCTTTTTTAAGGTTCGCATAGATATTATCATGGGTCAATGTATAGGTCTGAGTAGCGTTTTTAGCTACTGTTTGGCCATCTGTATTGGTCTTATCTGTATCTGCTACAGATTTGCTGACAACTGGCTTATACTGCAATTTATAACCGTGATAGCTTGCAGATAATTTCTGATTTTTGGTTTCAGAGAGAGTTTTAAGAGTCAAGGTTGGTCTGACTGGATTCTTTGTATTAACCAATTCGGCTGATACAGGTTCAGTTTTGACAGGCTTCACAGTTGTTTTTGTGATAGTTGCAGTAGCTGGAACTTCAACAACTGGAGTTACAACCTTCGTATTCAAAGCAAACCAGTATGTCTGTCCTGCTGGTGTTGCAGAGCCATCCCATTGAGCAAAATCAGTAGTGAAATCAGTACCTTCAGTGAAGACACCGAGTGCTGCTCCTTTATATTGATAAGAAGAGTCAGAAGTATCCCATGTAACCCCTACATTTTCCTCTGTATTATAGTTATCAGCATAGTTGTAACCATCGTTTTTATGATATGTTACAGTTGAACCGTTAATCTCAACATTTTTACCATTAACTGCTCCAGCACCTTCCCAACCAATTATGTTATAGTTAAGAGATGAATAAGTTATACTTGCTGGAGTTTTTTCTGAAGCAGTGAACACTACTTCTTTACCATCAACATTGTAGTAATAAGTGTCAGTCACCCTAAACTTCATGTAATCCGAAGTATCACCAGTACCATCATTACGAGCCACTACAAAGCCTTCTGTTGGATCATTCAAAACGTATACATCATTCAAGCCCGTTTTCCCTTGGTTAAGGATTTCAAATTTGCGATGGATACGAGAAATAGCATGCTTTGAACCATCTGCAGTTGAAACGGTTAAACCTTTTAAGCCTGTGTAGTCAATTTCAGTTTTCCAGCCATTACCAACATCCTTATATTTTAAGACTTTGGTAGAATCAAGAATACGACCATATCCTGAAGAACCACTTGAGGAAGCAATATAACTTGTCGTTACTACTGTTGAACCTGAAGCAGATGACTTCACTGTTGCTTCAGGATTAGCTGTTGCAAGACTAAGAGCCTGTAAGACAACCTCTTTTGTGTACCCTTCCGTACTTGTTTTAGATTGAAGTTCATTGTATTTCTTCTGCCAGTCTGCTTGTGCTTGCTTAGCTTTGTCATAAGCTGCTTGGTTTTGTTTCCCAATTTGCTTCGCTTCATCTGCTGAAGAAACTTCTTGTGTTTTAGAAGTTAAAAGTACACCAGAATTTTTCAAATCAGCTGATTTGCGATCAGCATCTTGATTGACTTGTTCACTAGCATTCTTCTTCTCTGTGTAGGCAGCCATAATCGCTTTGTTAAGCTCAACTTTTCCTTTTGCAGCTGCAATAGCCTGTTCATTTTTCTTTTGTAGATCCTCTACTTCTTTGACTGAAGAAACGGTATGTGTCACGACCTTAACATCAACTTTTTCTTTCTTCAGCTGTTCAGATGCGCTTTCTACCGCTTTGTTTAAGGTAGTAGCTTGCTTCACAGTCGCATCATACTTCCCTTTTTCAACCAGGTAATCTGCTACTGCTTTCTTGTTCTCTAACAAGACCTGTTTAGCTGTTTGAGTAGCTTTCTTGTTTTGGGCTGCTGAACCATCTGTGGCAGTCGAACCGTCATTGGTCACTGTGACAGCTGTTGCCCCTTCATGTTTGGCTTTTTCATCCGCTACAAATTGATTGTTAGCTTGGATGGCTTTCTGTGCTTCCTTGAAAGCTTCGTTGTTTTGAACTTGTTTTGTAGTTGTGGCTTCAAGTTCCTGAACTTGTTTATCCTGATCTTGTTTAATCTCAGACTTAGACTGTTCAAGTTTTGGAGCAGTGGTATCTGTCCCCTTGTCAACTGATTGAGTCTCAGAAACATTTACCCCTGCTTCTCTTGCTTTTCCAGCTGCCTTAGTAACTACTCCATTATCAATCGCTACAGACTGGCTTCCTGTTGTTTTACCAGCCTGCTTAGCGTAAGCATTGTTATCATTCTTGCTCTCTGGTTGCACGGTTTCAGCTGATTTACTTTCTTCAACCACTGTAGCGCTATCTGATTTTTGATCAGCTGGCTTTACCTCATCCGCAAGTACGGCTCCGGTTGAAAAGGCAATAGCCCCTGCGATTGCAATTCCTGATACTAAACCTTTCGCCCATTTTTTCTTACGGAAATATCCGTATCCTTGTTTCTTTTCTGTCATCGGTTCGTCTCCTTTACTTGATTAAAATAATTTTTTCTTGTAGAAGTAGCCAACTGCGGTCAACAACATCCCACCAATAGCTCCTAGAATGCTTTCTGCTGTCCCAGTGTTTGGAAGTGTTTTGAGCTTGCCATCTTTATCAGTGATAGAAATAGTCTTATCTTCGTTAAGGCTTCCCCCTACTTCTTCAGGAGCCACTACAGAACCATCTGAGAGAACCACGTTCCCGTTTTGTGTGCTGACGACGGAAGCTCCTGTGTTGGTTTGAACTGGCTCTTTGGTTACATCATGCACCACTTGACCTGTCGAAGTGGAAGTTGTGCCAATTTGTGATGTACCTTGCTGGTTGGCTTGGTCAGTTGTTTGTGGTTTTTCAGGCTTTTCAGCTGGAACACCGTCAAGACTTTCAGCATCGTCTTTCCCTTGTGGTTTATCTGAAGGTGTTGGCTTATCAGTTGGGACACCATCCAAGCTCTCCGCATCGTCCTTGCCTTGCGGTTTCTCTGGTGTTACTGGCTTGTCAGTTGGGACACCGTCCAAGCTCTCCGCATCGTCCTTCCCTTGCGGTGCGCTTGGAGTGGTTGGATCAACTGGAGTAACAGAAGGATCTGTTGGTTGAACTGCTGGAGTTTCTGTATCTGTTGAGGTAGTTGGTGTAACCACTTCTGTTGTTGGAGCAGAAGAATCAATTGGTGTCACTTCGTCTGCTGCTACATAGCCAGCTTGTGCAAGTGCGATAGTTGAAAGTGCGAGTGTAGCTAATACTTGTTTCTTGTTCATTTTGATTTTTCCTTTTCTTTATTTATTTTTCGGGTTATAACCTTTTCCAGTTAAACGAAGCTCCATTCCTGATGGTGTCTTAACTTTTCGAGCTATAACTTGAGCATCTCTCTTAATAGTGCGAATTTGATCATAAACCTTTTTATAAGGCAAATGAAATTCAACATCCCTTAAAAGACCGTCTACGTATCCTCTAGCCTGTTTGACTGCATAGTCTGGCTTCAGAATAAGGTCTGTGCCGTCCTCTAAGCGAGCTGTCGCACCTCCTTGTTTTCCTAAGTTTTTTAAGTCCTTTAGGCGGACGGTTATTTCATCTGTCATAGATTTCTCCTTGAAGTTGAAAGGCGAAAATTACGCCGTGCTGTGTAAAAACGTATTTTTACATCGGTATTTCATACGCTGGGTTTATAGTCTAGGAACCCTTACTCCTTCAGCTTATGACCATTGTCATGCTTTTTCGTTCAGTGGCTGGACTAGATATCCTTTTCTAGTTTGCTACTCGCCCCCGTTTCTTTTTTATCCATAGCCACGCTGCATCAGGGCAAGCCTTATATTCAGTTTTCAAAGATCTGTAGTTTAATGACTTCTCGGTCAATATAGATTTATCTGTACTAGGTTTGGTCCGATTCTGATCCTAACAGGTAGTCAATAGTTACCCCAAAGTATTCTGCTACTTTTTTAGCATTTTCAAGACTTATCTGACTATATCCTGTCTCCCAGTTAGATATTGTGTTGCGAAACACTCCTATCTGATCAGCCAAAGTCTGTTGTGACAACCTGGCTTTTTTTCGTAATTCTCTGATACGATTTTGTGTTTGTTTCCTCACATCTACTTATCTCCTTCATTATTTGAACTTGATAGTATTTCATCATCCATCAGAGGAGCATTCTTCAGCTCCAGCATGACAAGCCCTATTCCATAAGCTAAGATCAATAATAAAGCCATTGTAACTAGTTTAAACATTACTATCCTCCTGATACTGTTCCTTATTTTATCCGATAAGTTATCTTCTTCACCCATCGAGGATTGATAGAAAACGGCGGAATCGCTGATGGAAAATTCATACTCGCTCCTGTTCCAAATGAACTTGATACCAATTTTTCTAGTTCCTCTAAGTTGGAAGTGACGGAAATACTGTCTACCGTTTTATCAAAATACTCTACAATCATTTCAATCTCTTGAACTGGTTGAGAAGGTGTAGCCTTCACAGCTTGTAATCTGTTCATTCTCTCTTGGTTATTAAACAATCCCATGAAATCAATCCTCTTTCTGTTGCCATGATGAGAAAATTTGGCTGAGTTGCTCAGCTCTTTCTTTTTTCGGTAAATCAAAAACAGCTTTAGGAACCATGTAGATTTTCTCCTTCGGGCTACGACCTATCGTTAGCACTTTACCATCAATTGGTCTAAATTCATCTTTTAACATGTTTCAACTCCCTTAGACAATTCTGATAAATAGCTATTGAGTTTCGTCTCCGACAGTTTATCTGGATAATAATATGCAATCAGACTAGGGCACTCATCAGGGAATTTTCTAGCGTGCTCACTTTGTCCTGATAGCTCCAGGAAACCATGTTCTTTTTCGATAAGCAGTGCCATTTTCCAGAAGCGAATCATCATTTTGTAGAAGTAGGCTGGGACATTCTGGATTGATTTTCCTTCAGCCTCTCCTGTTTTAATTTTGAAAATCAATTTATCAAGCTCACGTTCAAGATCTTGCAGCCAAACCTCTCCATAAATTTCCTGATTAGCTAAGAGGTTGTTGTAATTCTTCTCAACTTGACGTTTTGCTTGATAGATTTTATTTTCAAGAATTTTTGCATCTTTCCCAAACAAACTGAGTTTCTGAACTAGTTGAGGAGAAAGAAAACCATGTTGCCCCATTTTAAACGCTTCAGAAATTGATAGATCAGATAAAGATGACTCGCCCTCGTATCGATTAGTATCGTATGAGGACTCTGTCTGACTCCTCTCTGTATTTATTCCGTCCGCTTCGTGGACGTTTTGAAGTCCATTTTGCGGACGTCCATTTTTGATACTTTCGCTATTACCAATGCTTTGGGATACTTTTTCATAGAGAACTTTACCAAAAGCATTAACCCTCTTCAGTAACTCACCATCAGCTGAATAGTGCTCCACTATTTCTAAATTAGCATCTACTAGCTGAAGATAAAGTCTATTTGGCTTATTGAGTCCCTGCCTAACTTCCCGTAAGAGACCATGTTCTTGCAGTTCTTTCTTGATCTTAGTAACCTTCATCTTTCCCTTATCCAATAGCAGCATCAGGTCAGAAACTGTAAAAATTAGAAAGACCGCTCCATTTTCATCAACGTAATCTCTATTTCCCTTCTGGAATGAACTGATACTTAATTTACAGCGATTATAAAGAGCGCCATAAGCTAACTTAGCATCAGATGAAAGACCCGTGTAAGAACTAGTCAATTTGACATAGCCGTTCTCATTGTGTTGAATACGGGTGAAAAAGATTTCTGGAATTTGATAAAAAGTTAGAGTGGCTAGTTGGTCAATCGTGATATCTGCCATTAGTATCCCCCTACAACTTGTAACCTCAAGCCACCAGCTTCAGGAAAATAAACAAGATGAGTTTGTTCTAACTCTTCAATAGCTGCAATAGCACGGCTTCTAGTCCATCCCATTGTATTCATCAAATCTAAAATCATTACGTCTCTAGTCAACCTTGAGACCTTTGTTTGGTGTTGTTTCATAGGTAATCCTTTCTTGTCACAAGCTAGTGTTAATTCACAGCTATATCATAATGGATAATGAGAAAATCTGTTTTAAAGGGACAATGAAATAAATTATAGAATTTATTTCCCTAAATATATCTCATCAATTCTGGATTATCTGACATTTTTTCTCCTTTCTTTAATTTTTGCAACGAAAAAAGAGAGCGATTTTCTCGCCCTCTCAGGTTATATGATATTTAATATTTAATTTTTCACTTTCCCAAAACTCTAGACACTTAGAACTATTTTTTTATTTAACGTAAACAACTCCAAGTTTACCAAAAGCGACTTCCCCACGGATAACCAAGGTTTTGTTTGTTGGCGCTACAGGAGCGTCTGCCTTAGCTGCACCAAAGGAGGTTTCTACTTTCAAATCGACACGCCAGTGTTGTGGAACATAGACTGTTGCATTACCAAAAGCCACTTCGATATTCAAAGTAGCAAAATCACCTAACATCTCTGCATTGTCATAGTAGATTTTAGCATCTCCAAAAGCGACTTCCACTTGGTCATCTACGAGATCTTGATCTTGCTTATAGAAGGTCCCGCTACCAAAAGCGACTTCCTTATCCGTGACGACTGTTTTTTTCCCATCGTACCACCATTTTTTTTCATTCCAGAACTTACTTGAATGCGTCAGATAACCAACACCGAGTACCACCAAGATGCTAGCCCAGATGAGAGAATGATTGGTAACTGGTAACAAGTCATAAGCGTAATTTGCAATGATGAGCGCTAGTAACCCTGTAAAAACTGCCGAAGTGAGATGGCGTCTAAGGATGGACTCAATGGACTTATAAGCAAAAAAAACAATACCTAGTAAAGGCCATATCTTGCCATCCAAAGAAGGAATGCCAAAATTTCCTTGCAGCAAGATCCAAGCTGCTAAAACCAATAAAACAATACCAAATGCTTTCTTTTTCATGTTTTTTACCTCATGTTTCTTAGATTTTCTTTTAGGAGGGATTGGTAATGTCGTGACACATGAACCTCCTTGTGCGTCTGATAAAAGGAAATGGTGCCCGTTCCTGAAAAGGACTTGTCCACTGAGTAAATCTGACGGATGTTTGCGATCGTTGACTTGGAAACTCGACTAAAATAGCGAGGTAAGATGGACTCCAACTCATAGAGCTTGAGGCGAACCTCATAGGCTTCCTTCTGGTTATGAGCGTAGATCTTGCTTCCTTCTGTTTCAAAGAAGAGAATTTCTGACAGGTCTAGATAATATTCACCTGTCCCCTTGTAAAAAGTTAACCTCGGAGCCTTTGACTCTTGCAAAAGTCGTTGCAAGTCTGCAATTTCATCTGTCAAAGTGGGGGTCTTGATGACAATTTCAGTTTCCTCTAAATTGCCGTCAATCTCAATTCGTAACTTCATCACATCTCCTTTCTGACTCTACTATATCAAAGCTAAGTTAGGAATACAAGGACAAAAAAGCAAGTGGTCAATTTGAAGCAGTAAGTGGTTGTAGGGCTAGCTTAACTTACATGTCAGAATAGGAAGAAAAGGAATCCCCACACCAGACCGCAAATATAGCCAACCAAGACATCCTTGGGATAATGAACACCCCCTAAAACCCTCACCAAGCCCAGCAAAGCTGAGAAGAGCAAGCATGCCAATCCAACAGGTAGACTAGCATGCAGACAGACCATGGAGATGATGGTTGCCGAAAAAACATGGCGACTGGGCATCGATCGTCCCGAACTATCCTTTTCAAGCAGGGGACTGATATCCCAAGTTTCATAAGGTCGCGGGTGGTTGATTTTCTTACGAAAAAGAGACAAAATCACAAAGCCTGATGCAGGAATAAGCACAGAAACCCCAACTTGCTGACCAAGTCCTAGTTGCAGGTAAGTGGTGACTAGCAAGGTCAAGTAGACTAGGGGCATAGCGACTGTCATCAAGCGATTGAAACTGCGTAATAGAAATAAAAGGGGGGGATGACTGATTAGTCTAGAGCTGATATTTCGATACCATTCTTGATAATTTTTCATTTATAATTCTCATTCATTACCTTGTTTTTGTCTACTGGTGAGACGTTTGTCTTCTAGTATAGTCCAGAAAAAGAAGGCCGTCAAGCCTTCTTTTGATTTATTCTTCTGCTTCGTCTTCTGTAAATTGACTATTGTACAAGTCAGCGTAGAAGCCACCTTGCGCCATCAGTTCCTCATGGTTGCCTTGTTCGATGATATTGCCATCTTTCATGACAAGAATCAAGTCGGCATTACGAATAGTAGACAAGCGGTGGGCGATGACAAAGGAAGTTCTACCCTCCATCAAACGGTCCATAGCTTTTTGGATCAATTCCTCTGTACGTGTGTCGACTGAAGATGTCGCCTCATCCAAAATCAAGAGTGGCGCATCCTTAAGAAGCGCACGAGCAATGGTTAAGAGCTGTTTCTGTCCAACAGACAAGGTCACAGTGTCATCCAAAACAGTATCGTAGCCATCTGGCAAGGTCATGATAAAGTGGTGGATTCCTACAGCCTTGCTGGCTTCCATCATTCGTTCATCACTGATGTCTGTCTGATTATAGATCAGGTTCTCTCGAATCGTTCCTTCAAAGAGCCATGTATCCTGCAAGACCATTGAAAAGGCATCGTGTACTTCTGATCGCTTCATATCCTTGGTATCGACACCATCGATGCGGATACTTCCCTTATCTATCTCATAGAACTTCATCAAAAGATTGACAATGGTTGTCTTACCAGCCCCAGTCGGTCCAACGATCGCGACCTTTTGACCTGCATGAGCTGTCGCAGAAAAGTCATGGATGATGGTGCGCTCTGGTGTGTAGCCAAATGACACATGATCAAAGACTACTTCCCCCTTCATGTTGCTCAATTGTCTTTCCTTGTGAGATTCATCTCGCATCTCTGCTTCAGCTAGAAATTCTAATACACGAGTCATGGCCGCACTCGCTTGTTGTAAACTCGTAATCCCTTGGGCAATCTGTGACAGAGGTTGAGAAAAAGTACGTACGTAAACCATAAAGGCCACGATAATTCCGATACTGATATGTCCTTCTAACGCCAGCGCGGCCCCAACGATAATGACTAAGACATAACTAAAGTTTCCAACAAAAATCATGGCTGGCATCATGATACCAGAAATAAATTGAGATTTCCAGATACTGTCGTGCAAGTCTTGGTTTAAACCTGCGAATGTTTCTTTAGTGGTGTCCACAGCGTTATAGCTGGTCACTACATTGTGGCCAGAGTACATTTCCTCTACGTAACCATTGACGGCTGCCAGATTGTTTTGTTGAGCTTCAAAGTGTCCCTGTGATTTAAGCATGATTACCGAAACAGCAGCAAAACCAAGAAGCGTAGAAACAACTGTTACTAAGGCCAAAATCCAGTTCATCCCAAACATGGTCACTAGAACAGCAATCAACAAGAAACTAGCTGAGATAACTGTTCCCAGACTTTGGTTGAGAGATTGCGCCGCCGTATCCACATCATTGGTCACACGCGAAAGAGTATCTCCTTGTGAATGACGGTCAAAATAGCCGAGAGGCAAACGATTAATTTTCTCAGCAATAGCCGTCCGTAAGCGTTTTGAAAAATACTGAATGCTAGTTGAAAAGATATAAGCTTGTGTATAGTTAAGAATAGCTCCAAATACATAGAGGACAACCAAGAAACCAGCAATACTTGATACAGCTCCTAAATCAATTCCAGTTGCCAATCCGTCTGAAATCAAGTTAGTAATTTCTTTAATCTTAGTTGGCCCATAAACGGTAATAATGCTTGAAATGACTACAGCCACAACTGCTATTAGGAGAGGGAGTTGGAGACCTGTCATATACGGTTTGCACTGTTTCCAGAGCGACACTTTTTTATTTTCCATGTTCCAATTCCTCCTTCGATAGTTGTGAATAGGCAATTTCTTGGTAAACTTCGTTGCTAGCTAGAAGTTCCTTGTGGGTGCCTTGTCCCACGACTTTTCCTTGATCCAGAACTAAAATCAGGTCAGCATCCATAATGGTAGAAATCCGTTGCGCTACGATGAGCTTGGTCATGGATTTTGTTTTCTCAGCTAGCTCTTGGCGCAGGACACGATCTGTCTTGTAGTCCAAGGCTGAGAATGAATCATCAAAGATGAGAATCTCTGGTTTACGAGCCAAGGCACGCGCAATAGCCAACCGCTGTCTTTGTCCACCTGAGAAGTTGGTCCCGCCTTGGGCCACTTCTGATGCAAGTCCTGCTTCCTTGTCCTCGATGAAGCTTTTAGACTGGGCCAATTCAAGAGCTTGCCACATAGCAGCCTCGCTTAGAGGAGTTTCTTTGCTCTTACCAAAATCTAAGTTCTCCTTGACATCTCCAGAAAAGAGTACAGCTTTTTGTGGAATATAGCCGACCTTATTGCGCAAATCTTCCAAATCGTAATCTTGCACATTGACACCATCCACTAGGATCTGTCCATCTGAAACATCGTAAAAACGAGGTATCAGATTAACTAGAGTAGATTTACCTGATCCAGTCGAACCGATGAAGGCTACGGTTTGACCCGCTTCTGCTTTGAAAGTGACATGTTCCACGACTGCTTCTGAGTTTTTAGAGTAGCGGAAAGTTACATCACGAAATTCCACTTGTCCTTGAACTGAAGGATCCGCTGTCTGTGCATGACTAGGATTTTCAATAGAAGAATGCAAATCCAATACTTGATTGATACGTCCTGCCGAAACCAAGGTACGAGGAAGAACGATAAAGAGTGCTCCCATGAGAAGGAAGCCCATCACAACCTGCATAGCATAGGACATGAAGACCACCATATCACTAAAGAGTGGCAGACGTTCTGTCAGACTTGCATCGTTGATGATATAGGCACCAATCCAGTAAATGGCTAAACTCAACCCACTCGAAATCGCCATCATAATCGGGTTCATAATCGCCATCAGCCGATTAACAAAGAGATTGAGACGCGTCACTTCGTCATTAGCTACTTCAAATTTTTCGTCTTGATAATCTTCCGCATTGTAGGCGCGAACAACTCGAATCCCAGTCAAACTTTCACGAGTGATGCTATTGAGTTTATCTGTCAATTTTTGGATGACCGATTGTTTTGGAAAGGCCAGAGTTATGAGAACAGTGGTCATCAAAACATTCACAATAACAGCCACAAGGACCGCCCAGAGCCAGTATTCCGATTTTCCAAGGATTTTTCCAATAGCCCAGATAGCCATGATTGGCCCACGAGTAACCACTTGCAAGCCCATGGTAAAGAGCATCTGTATTTGGGTAATATCATTAGTCGTCCGAGTCAAAAGACTTGGGATGGAGAAACGTTTGATTTCTGTCTGTGAAAAATCTAAAACCTGATGAAATACATCTCTACGTAGATGGGTTGTATAGGAGGCTGCAACGCGAGCGGCAAAGAAACCAACCATAACAGATGAAAAGAAAGCCAATAAAGACAAACCAATCATCTTCGCAGCTGGTGACCAGAGATCCCCTAACTCAGTTCCACTCGTTCCTAAGAGTTCGGTAATTTGGGAGATGTAGGTGGGCACCTCGAGTTCTAAATACACGGTAAAGCAGGTAAAAAGAATGGCCAAGAGGACCATTCCCCACTCTTTACCGGTCATGCGTTTAGCGAGTTTCTTCATGACTTCTTTCTCCAATCTTTTCGATATTTTCTTGAAATTGTGCCAGAACTCGCTCAAAAGTCTGCAAGTCCTGTGGGGAAATTCCCTCTACTAGGTTTTGATCCAGCTGATCAAAGAACTCCTGAACTTGTTTCATCTGCGCTCGGGACTGGTCCGTGAGGGAGACAAACTTGGCCCGTTTATCCTTTTCACAGACCTCAATCGTAACTAAGCCATTTTGGATCATACGCTTGACCAAGTTACTGGCTACAGATTTACTGATATTTAGCTCTTTTTCAATATCTCCGACCTTGGAGGTTTGGCCCATTTCTTCTTGATGATTGAGATAGCGTAAGACCTGGCCCTGTGGTCCTCCAATAAATTCAAAACCAGATCGTTTGGCTTCCGTCTTCATCATCAGATGAACTTGATGGCCAAAGCGCCTGAAAATTAACAAGGGTTTCTCCATGGATACTCCTTTCTCTACTTTTAAATAGTTCTCATAAGAATCATTTATGTTCCCATGAGAACTATTTTATCACTCCCAGAAGAAATGTCAAGAAAAAAGTTTCCTAGAGAACTATTTTAGTCTGAATTGACATTGGAGAATATTTTCTCTATAATAAGCACTAGCTACCGTGGATAGGAATCCATTCACTCGATGAAGGGAGAAAACGTTCAAATGAAACCAGAAGAACAAAGAGTTTTAGGAATCTTGGCAACCATTTTTGGAGCCATCGCACTTTTAGGGTCCTGGATCCCATTTATTAACTATCTATCATTTTTCATCGCCATCGTCGCATTTATCTTGGGGATTATCGGCCTTATCGTCAACCTCAAAAAACGGAAAACAATGGCCATTATCGGAACATCCTTGTCAATTGCTTCTATTATACTCTTCCTTACGACCCAGATGTTGTATGCTAATGTTTACAAAGAGTTTGTCAGAGAGTTTAACCGTTCCTATAGAGAAGCTAGCTCCTCAATGGAACGCGACTTGACAGATGATACCATTGATTCACTCCCTGAAGAGGAGGAAGAAGACGATACCTTCACTTGGACCCAAGAACAGTTCGACGCCTTAATCGAAGGTGACCTCGATAACAAAGGAAAAGGTGGTACCAATTACAAGGATATTATCAAAAAACACGGACTGCCAGACTCCGAGTTTGATTCCACTATTGGGGGATACGATACGAGAAAAATCACCTATATCTCTATTGATGACAATATCAAGACTGTTACCTTAACTTTTGCAAAACAGGACAATGGACAGCTCTTACTAATTCATAAAATAGCTGTAGGCCTAGGAGAAAGCCAGCAGCAAAGAGATTCTGGAACCAGAATCTAAGCTCAAATAACAAAAAACGAACAGCTAGTAAAACTGTTCGTTTTTCTATTAGAACCCATCGACGTTTGTGTAGATCTTTTGTACGTCTTCGTCGTCCTCAAGAACGCTGTAAAGTTTTTCAAAGGTTTCAAGGTCTTCGCCTGACAATTCCACTTCAGACTGAGGAATCATTTCCAATTCAGTCACTTGGAATTCTTGGATGCCAGACTCACGAAGAGCAACGATAGCCTTGTGAAGATCTGTTGGAGCTGTGTAAACAGTGATTGTTCCTTCTTCTGCTTCTACATCGTCCACATCAATATCTGCTTCAAGCAACAATTCAAAGATAGCATCCGCATCATCACCAGCAAATACGATAACACCCTTGTTGTCAAAGAGGTAAGAAACAGAACCTGAAGCACCCATGTTTCCGCCATTTTTACCAAAAGCAGCACGAACGTTCGCAGCTGTACGGTTGACGTTTGAAGTCAAGGTATCCACAATCAGCATAGAACCATTTGGTCCAAATCCTTCGTAACGTCCTTCTGTAAAGGTTTCATCTGTGTTCCCTTTTGCTTTATCAATCGCTTTATCGATAACGTGTTTTGGCACTTGGGCTTGTTTAGCACGGTCGATAACGAATTTCAAAGCAGTGTTTGATTCTGGGTCTGGATCACCTTTTTTAGCTGCTACATAGATTTCTACACCAAATTTTGCATATACTTTAGAGTTAGCTCCATCTTTAGCCGTTTTCTTGGCTACAATATTGGCCCATTTACGTCCCATTAGGAATCTCCTTTTTTCACATTTTAATCTTTCTTATTATAACACAAGTTTTTTCGATTTTCACTAGAGGAAATGGATTTTATTCAGCAAATCTAGCTAGGATTGTCCTTTTGTTGCCAAGATTGCCTTGCCTTCTTTTATCAGGGGATGGCGGAAAAGTGAAAAGTACAGTTGGGTAGTCATGGCAACCCAGATAAGAGGTTCGCAGAGAATAACTCCCCTATACCCTGCCCAAGGGATAATCAAGACCACAAAAACGATTTTCCCGATTAGTTCTATAAAGCTGGAAACTAGAGGAAGGACTTTCTGCCCCAATCCCTGCAAGCAATTCCGATAAATCAGCAAAAGGCTCAAAATCGGATAAAATACTGAACTAATCTGTAAGTATAGGCTACCATTTTCTACCAGGTATCCATCCGTCGAACTGGCCAAGAAGGAAACCAAGGTCGGACTGGCAAAAAAGAGGAAGATACACATAATGCCTGCCCAGGACATGCTCAAGCGACTCCCAATCCCAAGCCCCTGAACAATGCGGTCTGGTCGTTTAGCGCCTAGATTCTGAGAGGCAAAGGTCGTCATAGCAGAAGAAATAGCCGTCATCGGAAGGAGAGCAAAAGCCATAAGGCGTCTAGCTGCCGTCTGGGCGCTAATAATCACGGCTCCAAAGGTATTAACAGAGGATTGTAAAATCACACTGCCAATAGACACAATCGAACTCATCAGCCCCATAGCCAAACCTTGCTCCAAGAGGTCCACATACAGGGCCTTGTTCCATTTAAAATGCTTGAGTTGAGGGAGTAGTTCTGGAACACTCTTACGGATATAAGCAAAGCAGAGAACCGCTGACAAGCCTTGCGAGATAATGGTAGCAAGGCCAGCAGATTGAACTCCCAGATGCAGTTGCGTAATAAAATAGAGATCCAGAACCACATTAACCAAAGCAGAAAAAATCAAAAAGCCAAGAGCTGCTAGACTGTCACCAATGGACCGCAACAAACCTGCAAAGAGGTTATAGGCAAAGCTGACGCCTACACAGGTCACAATCATAGAGATGTACTCGTAGGATTGAGGAAGGATTTCTACAGGTGTCTCTAAATATTGCAAGAGTGGATAAAGACCAAAGAAGCCCATCAGCATAACCAGAATGCTCAAAAGAGCACCTAAAATCCAAGTTGCTGCTACTACTTCCTTGATTTTGGTGAAATTACGAGCCCCATAATAGCGGGCAATGACAATCCCCATGCCATTTCCAACACCAAGCGTAAAACCTATAATCAAGTCAAAAATGGCCGTTGTCGCCCCTACTGCAGCCAAGGAATCTTGACCAAGAAATCGCCCAACAATCAAGACGTCAGCTGTATTATAGAGCTGTTGGAAAATATTAGACAGCAAGATTGGAAAGGCAAAGCTTAACAGCGCAGGAAGAATAGGACCATGTATCAAGTCCACGGATCGTTTCTTATTCATAAAGCTATTATATCAGCTTTCTAAAGGAGCGACAAGGCTCTGCACTAAGTTTGCAATCAATTGCTTACAGAGAGACAATTTGCTATAATCAAGAAAAGGAGGTCATTTATGAGTTTGACCAGTCAATTAATTACCGATGTATTTCCTGATCTGGATAAAGTTGAAAAGCTAAACAAGGAAGCATTCCCCGAGGAAGAACGAGTTCCTCTGTCAGAGTTCTTGCGCTATCAGGACCGAGAGGACGCCCACTTTTTTGCCTTTTATAACCAAGAAGAGTTTGTCGGCTTTGCTTTTGCCATCTCCAATCCAAAGGCCTTCTATATCAGTTTTTTTGCCATCATGCCTCACTTGAGGAGCCACGGATATGGAAAAGAGATCATCGAAAAGCTGACTGATTTTTACCAGCGAACCATGTTACTAGAAGTCGAGCGATTGGATGAAGAATGCGATAACTTGGAGCAGAGAAAGGCCCGCATGGATTTCTATCACCAAAATGGTTTCAAAACAGCCAACGCTTTTCTAGAGTACGAAGGTTTGAGTTTTGAAATTCTCTACCGTGGCGACCATTTTGACGAAGAGGCCTATCGCGATATCTTCCAAAAGTTACAAAAGGAACATTATTTTGACTTTCATATAGAGTATCGTCGTTTTAGTGACCATTAAACAAGACTTGTCCATCTGGTGAAGGACCTCTCTTTTTCGATAGAAGCTACATATAAAAATGCATGTAATCCACGATTACATGCATTTTTTATTTTCAACTGATCAGAATAAACTTTTATTCTCTCTATGGCTTAAGCTTCTGCATTGCCTTCTGGAAGAAGGAAGTAGAGAACAGCATAAGCTAAGATTCCAGAACCACCAAGTAGAGTGAAGATGATCCAAAGTGCACGAACAAGTGTGTGGTCCATGTTAAAGTAGTCACCGATACCTGCACAAACACCAGCAATCTTTTTGTCTTGTACGTTACGAACAAGGCGTTTCCCTATTATAGTAGTCTCCTTTTTATAGAATGATTTAATTTTATCATCAAATTAAAAAAATTGCAACAGTTTTTTTAATTTTTTTGATTAAATATTCTTTTATTACGCTTTTGAAGCTTATGGAGACTTAATAATTAAACATAAAAAGCAGAGAAGGACTTCTCCGCTTTTATTTTTAATCTTCAATTTCGATTTCAAGTCCATCGCCTAGGTCAAGCGTTACTTCTTGGTTAGGTGCTAGATCTTCCGCAACAGTGGTAGGAGTTGTCCCTTCTTCATCTTCAATCAAGCCATATTGAACACGAACTTGGTGGTCAATAGCATCAAAAATTTCTGGGTGATCCGCCAAGTATTTCTTAGCATTTTCAGATCCTTGTCCGATTTTTTCACCCTTGTAAGAGTACCATGCTCCCGCTTTTTGGATGATATCGAGATCACTTGCGATCTTCAAGAGCTCACCAGTTTTAGAAATCCCTTCTCCGTACATGATTTCAACAAAGGCTTCCTTAAATGGTGGAGCTACCTTGTTTTTCACGACCTTGATCTTGGTTTCCTTACCGACATTGGTATCTTTTTGGTCACCAGTTCCCTTGATTTGCGTACTTCCACGAACATCCAAACGGACTGAAGCGTAGAATTTCAGAGCACGTCCACCAGGTGTTGTTTCTGGATTTCCAAACATAACCCCAACTTTTTCACGCAATTGGTTGATAAAGATGGCAATTGTTTTGGTTTTATTGATAGAAGCTCCGAGTTTACGCATGGCCTGACTCATCATACGAGCCTGCAAACCAACGTGACTGTCTCCAATATCCCCATCAATTTCCGCACGAGGTACAAGGGCCGCAACTGAGTCGATAACGACAAGGTCAACTGCACCTGAGTCAATCAATTTTCCAGCAATTTCAAGACCTTGTTCACCTGAGTCTGGTTGTGACAAGAGCAATTCGTCAATGTTGACTCCAAGAGCCGCTGCATAGGCTGGGTCAAGAGCATGTTCCGCATCGATAAAGGCTGCAATACCACCTTCTTTCTGTGCTTGCGCAACAGCGTGAAGGGCAACCGTTGTCTTACCAGATGATTCTGGTCCATAGATTTCGATGATACGTCCTTTAGGATAACCACCTGAACCAAGAGCAATGTCCAGAGCCAATGAGCCTGAGCTCATCACTTGAACTTTTTGCTCCGCGCGCTCACCCAAGCGCATGATTGAGCCTTTACCAAAGTCTTTTTCGATCAATTTAAGAGCATCGTTCAATGCTTTTTCACGGTCTGCTCCAAATTTTTTCCCAATTTCATCTAATTTTTTTGTTGGTTTTTTCGCCATTTTGTTCTCCTATATTCTACTAGTCCTTAGACCTATCTTTCATTATACCAAAATTTAGTCACTTAATAAAGCCTTGCGAACTAGGTTAAAGGCATGCATGACCGCAATATGTCGGACATCTGCTCGACTCCGTCCTGCGATATTAGCCTTGATAACCTCTGTCCCTTTTGCATGTGCCAGTCCAATAAAAACTGTACCAGCTGGATGACCCTCTAGGCTATCTGGCCCAGCTACACCTGTCAGACTGACTCCATAATCAGACTGAGTCTTGATCCGTGCCTGCTCTGCCATTTTTCGAGCCGTAAACTCAGAAACAACCCCGTGTTCTTTTAGCTCTTGCTCGGAAATATCCAACATCTTGGACTTTTCTTCTAGGCTGTAAGTGACAAAACCGCCATTAAAGATTGCTGAAACGCCCGAAAAGTCTGCTAATGTCGCTTGAAAGAGACCTGCCGTCAAGCTTTCTGCCGCAGTAATGCTTTTCTGTCTCTTCTTTAGCTCTTCTACAACGACACTTGCGAGACTGGTTTCTTCCCCATATCCGTAACAGATGTCTCGTAAATAAATTCCCTCGAAAGTTTGGCGACTCAAGATTTGATTTTCTAAGATATCCAGCGCTTGATCAGCCTTTTCTTGACTAACTGCTTTTGTAGACAAGCGCAAGGTCACTTCTCCTGTTTTGGCATACGGCGCCAAAGTCGGATCGGTTTGATGGTCAATCAAATCCGCCAAAATGGTCACCAACTGACTCTCCCCAATTCCAAAGAAACGGAGCACACGTGAGTATAACTTGGTACCAGTCATTAACTTGGGTAAGAGTTGGTTTAAGACCATAGGTTTCAACTCACTCGGCGGTCCTGGAAGGACCACGTAGGTTACGCCATCCACTTCCGACACCCCTCCTACTGCTAAACCTGTCTCATTTGGCAATGGAGTTGCCCCTTCTACAATTTGAGCTTGGCGCTCATTATTCGGTGTCCGAGCATAGTCAGGTCTATGAGCAAAGAAGATATCCAGTTTATCTTGCGCTTGAGGGTCAAACACTAGATTTTTTTCTAAAAATTTTGCCAGGGTTTGTTTGGTCAAATCATCCTCAGTTGGTCCCAAGCCCCCTGTCAAAATCACAAGATTACTACGTTGACTGGCAATCTCAAGTAAAGACAAGAGACGAGTTTCATTGTCTCCTACAGCCGTCTGAAAATAAACATCAACCCCAGTCTCTGCTAGTTTTTCCGACAAAAACTGAGCATTGGTATTGACAATCTGTCCTGTCAAAATCTCTGTTCCAACAGCAATGATTTCTGCTTTCATGTTTCCTCCTACCTATCTATTCGTATTTTTTTGAAAAAATCGTAGGAAATTTCCCACGATTTGATTCTTTGTTTTATTCTACCTCTTCGTTTGTAATACTAGTACTGGTTGAAGGTGCTGTCCGGCCAAAGGCTGTTTCGTACAGTACCGCATTGGTTTCCAATTCTGTCACTGGCTCTTTACCTAGTGAACTACGCAAGAGATTTTGCATTTCGAGCATATGTTCTGAAGTGACAATCTGATAAGAAATTCCCTGTAGCTCAGCATCTTCCCCACGCAATTGATGCGTTTCGATATTCTTGAAAGAATCTTGATAGCCGAGCAATTGTGGGATACTCTTAGCTGATAAATCCACATTGGTCTGCATGTTATCACTCAAAGCTTTTAAAATCCCTTGATAATGACTCACACTGTTCAGACTCAAAACCTTCTCTACGATTTTTTGAATGACTTCACGTTGACGTTTTTGACGCCCATAGTCTCCTTCAGGATCTTGGTAACGCATCCGTGAATACACCAAGGCTTCCTCACCATTCAAGTTTTGTTCCCCAACACCAATGGAAATCTTATTAAACTCTTCTTGGTCAGTGATGGAAATTGGAAAACCAAGTGTATTGTTGACAGTGATTCCACCAACTGCATCCACCAATTGTTGAAGGCCTTGCATGTTGACCATTACATAGCGGTCAATGTGGATATTCATCATCTTTTGAATAGTAGAAATTGCAAGCTCCGCACCGCCATTGGCATAGGCCGCATTGAGTTTGGCTTCCTGAACTTGGCCATTTCCACTCTCGATCTTGGTCAGAATATCCCGTTCCAAACTCATCATTGTGGTTTTCTTTGTTTTTGGATTAACCGTCAAGAGAATCATGGAGTCACTATTCCCTGCCCACGGATCTGTACGTTCCGAATTTCCCGTATCCACCCCCATTAGGAGAATCGTTAAAGGCTCAGTTGCTTCGATAACGTTGGTTTCTTCACCGATTTTTTTGTAAGTTTTTTGACTCAGGGTTGCAGTTCCCTGCTGATAGATTGTGTAGGCATAAATTCCTACACCTACAACTGTTACTGCCAGGAAACCTAGCACCATTCCAATTAATTTTTTGATCATCTCGTTATTCATCTATCAATTTGCCCATCAGACAAACATCTAAAAATATCCCTTCTGCTAAATAGGCTCCTCTTTCTTGCAAGCCTTCTGTGATAAATCCCATTTTTGAATAGAGGTGGATAGCAGCCTCATTTCGTTTTTGTACACTGAGTTGCAAGCGGCGCAAGACACCACTGGCTTTAGCCCACTCGATGCCTTCTTCTAGAAGTATAGTTGCCAAGCCTTGGTTCCAAAATTTCTTGCGAACTGCTAGAAAAACATCACCAATATGTCGAACTCTTAAATGTTGGTCCGCTGTGATATTTAAGACTCCTGCAATCTCATCATTCAGTAAGGCGAGGAGAGTAATTTGATTCTCTGATGCAGCTTGTTTTTCGATAAAAAGAGCCATTTCAGAAGCTGTCATCATGATACCATTTTCATCTAGGCTGGTGAAGTCTGTCTCTTGACCAACACAATCTAAAAATGCAATTAAGGCTGTAGCATCTGAAATCTCTGCCTCACGAATACACAACTCATACTCCATCCTGAAGCTCCTTGATGAGTTGTTCAGCCCGAGGGCCATGAGCTGTAAAATGAAGGCAACGACCCTCAGCTTCTTTCAAGATTTCCAACTCCAAGTAAGAATCTGGTAAATCTTCACCCAAAAGATGCCCCCACTCAATAACAGTCACACCACCTCCAAAGAGAAACTCATCCAAGTCAATAGAATCAGCATCACCTTCGATACGATAGACATCCAAATGGTAAAGTGGCAGGCGACCTTCGTACTCTCTGACAATAGTATAAGTTGGACTTTTAATCATCTGACGGATATCCAAACCCTTGGCAATGCCTTTTGTAAAGGTTGTTTTACCCGCACCCAACTCTCCCGTCAAGATCAGAACATCGTCTTTTTGAAACAAATGACCTAATCTTTCTCCGAGAGCTAGAAGCTCTTCTTCATTTTTTGTGTACATGTTACTATTATACCAAAAAGTTTTCTTTTGTGTGAATTTTCTTTATGGACTTACTATAACAATTTTGAAAAGTTCTCCTCTACTTAAAAGAATACAACTATTGAAAAAACAAACAGGATATCCCGAATCAGGTGTCCATAAAAGGAGATTTCCCTTTGAATACATTTTGGAAAAAGGAAACGTGCGCATAGAAAACCAACACTGATATAAATGAGAATCGAGGAAATCACTAAGGGATTCCTCAAGAAAACCATCGTAGCTAGAACGGAAATGACGACTGTTTTCTTTTTATTTAGGCGATTTTCTATATCGCGAAAAATTTTATCAAAAGGTAAGAAAATCAATAGATCTACTCCTAGCAAGAAAAAGAAGGAGGGTAAAAAGAGGTCAACCAGTTCCTGCTGCAATTTGCTAGAGGTTTGGATGCTTTCTGAGAGAACCAGACAGGTTGCCAGAAGATTGACTACTAAAAGGAGGCAATAAACCAGACTCACTTTCTTTTGAACATGTAAAATACTATGTCTAGACTGGTCTGCTGTATGGAAATAATTTATCCCAGCACAGAGAACAGAAATTCCTACTATCAAAATCAAAAAATAAGCATTAGCCTGTTTTAAAGATAAAAAGGATTCTTTCCATAATAGACAACTACTAAAACTAATCTGGATGACTGCAATCAGTAACAATAGGCGAATTGATTTTACCATTTCTTTTCCCTCCCTATATGGGATTATACCTTGTGAAGAATTTGAAATGATTGTTTCCGCCTCAAGTGTTCTTTTTTTGTGCTCAACTGACCAAAAGAACAGTTCCGTTATACACAGAACTGTTCTCTTCTAACTTTAATCTTTAAACCAGAGAGCAATTTCGCGTTTTGCAGAAGCTTCAGAATCGGATCCGTGAACTACATTTTGAATGGCTTGATTGCCTCCTGCAGCCTTGGCAAAATCTCCTCGGATAGTTCCTGGCAGAGCTTCTTCTGGACGAGTAGCACCCATCATAGTCCGCCAGGTTTCAATCACCTTGGGACCTGATAGAATGCCCACTACTACTGGGCCTGAAGTCATAAACTGACGGATAGGAGGATAAAAACTTTTTTCAACCAAGTCTTGATAGTGTTGGTCAATCAGATTTTCTGAAACGGTTGAACGTAACTCTAATTTTTCGAGTTTGAAACCTCGTTGTTCCATTCTTTGCAGAATTTCGCCAACCAGCCCTCTTTTCACACCATCTGGTTTAATGATAAAAAATGTTTGCTCCATACGAACCTCCTTGGCGTTTTAGTTCTTCTATTCTACCATACTTTATGAAAAAGTGGGAAAATTTTCTGAAATAAAACAAAGAGAACCCAAAGGTTCTCTTGTTTGCTTTTATTCTACTGTTTCTTCAACTTGAACTTCTACAACTTCCTCTACAGGAGCAAGTTCTGCCTCTTCTTGTTCTGGAGCCAGATATTCTGCTTCATTGACGGCTTGTGGTTCAAGGTTACGGTAACGAGCCATACCAGTACCAGCTGGGATGATCTTACCGATAATAACATTTTCCTTGAGTCCAAGGAGATGATCTTTCTTACCACGGATGGCCGCATCAGTAAGGACACGAGTTGTTTCCTGGAAGGAAGCCGCTGACAAGAAACTATTGGTTTCAAGTGAGGCTTTGGTGATTCCCATAAGAACTGGACGACCAGTCGCTGGAACTCCACCTGCGATAAGAACATCCTTGTTAGCATCTGTAAAGTCGTTGATATCCATGAGGGTACCCATAAGAAGGTCTGTGTCACCTGGATCCATGACACGAACTTTACGGATCATTTGACGAACCATTACCTCGATGTGTTTGTCACCGATTTCTACCCCTTGGCTACGGTAAACTTTTTGTACTTCACCGAGGAGGTAGGTTTCAACTGACAAGACATCACGAACAGCAAGGAGACGTTTTGGTTGGATAGAACCTTCTGTCAATGCTGCACCGCGAGAGACTTGGTCTCCAACTTCGACACGCATACGTGCTGTAAATGGCACCACGTACTCACCTTCGCCAGTTTCGCCCTTAACAAAGACTTTCTTAGTACGAGTTGAAGCATCTTCTTCGATAGCTGTAACCTCACCCTTGACTTCAGTGATGACCGCTTCCCCTTTAGGATTGCGGGCTTCAAAGATTTCTTGGACACGAGGAAGACCCTGAGTGATATCGGTATTTGAGGCAACCCCACCCGTGTGGAAGGTACGCATTGTAAGCTGTGTACCAGGTTCCCCGATAGATTGGGCAGCGATTGTACCAACTGCTTCACCAACTTCAACCGCATCACCTGTCGCCAAGTTGATACCGTAACAGTGACGGCAGACACCATGACGAGTGTTACATGTAAATACAGAACGGATGGTTACTTCCTCCACGCCAGCATTGACAATCTCACGCGCCTTGTCTTCTGTAATCAACTCATTTGGACCGATGATCACTGCACCAGTTTCTGGATGTTTAACGGTTTTCTTGGTGTAACGACCATTGAGACGCTCTTCGAGAGACTCGATCATCTCTTTTCCTTCTGCGATAGAGCGGATCAAGAGACCACGGTCGGTTCCACAGTCGTCCTCACGGATGATAACGTCTTGGGCAACGTCAACCAAACGACGAGTCAAGTAACCTGAGTCGGCTGTCTTAAGGGCCGTATCGGTCATACCCTTACGGGCACCGTGAGTAGAGAAGAACATTTCGAGTACTGACAAACCTTCGCGGAAGTTTGAAAGGATTGGCAATTCCATGATACGTCCGTTCGGAGCGGCCATCAGACCACGCATACCGGCAAGCTGTGAGAAGTTTGAGATGTTACCACGGGCTCCAGAGTCCATCATCATAACGATTGGGTTCTTAGGATCTTGGTTGGCAACCAAACGTTTCTCCAATTTTTCACGGGCTGCACGCCATTCAGCTGTAACAGCGTTGTAGCGCTCGTCGTCTGTGATCATACCACGACGGAATTGTTTGGTGATTTGTTCCACACGTTTGTGTGATTCTTCGATGATTTCAGCCTTGTCTTCAACAACTGGGATATCGGCAATACCCACTGTCAAACCTGCAAGAGTTGAGTGGTGGTAACCGAGGTTCTTCATGCGGTCAAGTAGGGCAGAAGTTTCTGTCGTACGGAAACGTTTGAAGATTTCAGCGATGATATTTCCAAGATTTTTCTTCTTGAATGGAGGGTTGAGTTCAAGTTTGCTGATTGCTTCCTTGATATCTCCACCAAGTGGCAAGAAGTATTTAGCTGGAACACCTTCTGTCAAGTTGGCATTTGTTGGTTCTTGCAAGTAAGGCAGACCCTCTGGCATGATATCGTTGAAGAGGATTTTACCAACTGTTGTCAACAAGACCTTGTGTTTTTGCTCTTCAGTCCAAGGTTTGTTGAGGCTATCTGTCGCGATACCAACACGTGAGTGGAGGTGAACATAACCATTACGGTAAGCCATAACAGCTTCGTCACGGTCTTTGAAGACCATTCCTTCACCTTCACGACCAGCTTCTTCCATGGTCAAGTAGTAGTTACCCAAAACCATGTCCTGAGAAGGAGTAACAACTGGTTTACCATCTTTCGGGTTCAAGATATGCTCAGCAGCAAGCATTAGAATACGAGCTTCCGCTTGAGCTTCTTCTGAAAGCGGTACGTGGATGGCCATTTGGTCCCCGTCAAAGTCGGCATTGTAGGCTTCACAGACAAGCGGGTGTAATCGAAGGGCCTTACCATCAATCAAGACTGGCTCGAAGGCTTGGATACCCAAACGGTGAAGGGTCGGTGCGCGGTTCAAAAGTACTGGGTGTTCTTTGATTACTTCTTCAAGAATATCCCAGATACGTTCGTCTCCACGTTCCACCAAGCGTTTAGCCGCTTTGACGTTCTGCACGATGTCGCGGGCAACGATTTCACGCATCACAAATGGTTTAAAG
This sequence comes from Streptococcus oralis, assembly GCF_001578935.1. Taxonomy (GTDB): domain Bacteria; phylum Bacillota; class Bacilli; order Lactobacillales; family Streptococcaceae; genus Streptococcus; species Streptococcus oralis_R. Next base: position 225,215 of record NZ_KQ969522.1, read on the forward strand.
AGCTCAATCGCCATTTCACGTGGCACACCACATTGGTACATCTTAAGAGTTGGACCAACGGCGATAACGGAACGTCCTGAGAAGTCAACACGTTTACCGAGCAAGTTTTGACGGAAGCGTCCTTGTTTCCCTTTAAGCATGTGGCTCAATGATTTCAGTGGACGGCTACCTGGTCCTGTGATCGGACGACCACGACGACCATTATCAATCAAAGCGTCAACTGCTTCTTGAAGCATACGCTTCTCATTTTGAACGATGATACCTGGTGCATTCAACTCAAGCAAACGAGCCAAACGGTTGTTACGGTTGATAACACGGCGGTAAAGGTCGTTCAAGTCAGATGAGGCAAAACGGCCACCATCCAACTGCAACATTGGACGAAGATCTGGTGGAATAACCGGAAGGATATTGAGAATCATCCATTCAGGTTTGTTCCCAGACTTGTAAAAGGCATCCAAAACATCCAAACGACGGATGGCTTTGACACGTTTTTGTCCAGTAGCTGTTTTCAACTCTTCTTTGAGTTCAGTAATTTCTTTTTCAAGATCTACTTGTTTCAAGAGGTCTTGGATGGCTTCGGCACCCATTTTGGCAACGAATGAACCATAACCATACTCACGCAAGCGCTCACGGTATTCACGCTCTGTCATGATAGACTTGTGCTCAAGCGGTGTATCCTTCGGATCAATTACCACGTAAGCCGCAAAGTAGATAACTTCCTCGAGGGCACGAGGACTCATATCAAGGGTCAAGCCCATACGGCTTGGAATCCCCTTGAAATACCAGATGTGAGATACAGGAGCTTTCAACTCGATGTGCCCCATACGCTCACGACGAACTTTTGTACGCGTTACTTCAACCCCACAGCGGTCACAAACAATTCCTCTGTAGCGAATGCGTTTGTACTTACCACAAGCACATTCCCAGTCCTTTGTAGGACCAAAGATGACCTCATCAAAGAGCCCTTCACGTTCTGGTTTCAACGTACGGTAATTGATTGTTTCAGGTTTTTTGACTTCTCCATAAGACCATGAACGGACTTTGCTTGGAGAAGCTAGGGTGATTTGCATACTTTTAAAACGATTTACATCAACCACTATTTCTTCCCTTTCTATTCTAAGTGAACTGCTTATTCTTGTTCAGCAGCTTCTTCTGTTGCTTCCGCTTTTGTTGCTTTCTCAGCTTCTTCAGCTTCAAAGGCTGCTTTAGCCTCTTGAGCTGCTTTTTCGCGGGCTTTTTCAAGGTCATCTACGTGGATGACATCTTCGTCCATTCCTTCATCCAAGTCGCGAAGTTCCACTTCTTGGTCGTCTTCGTCAAGGACACGCATGTCAAGACCAAGAGATTGCAATTCTTTGACAAGAACTCGGAAGGATTCTGGAACACCTGGTTTTGGAATTGGTTTTCCTTTTGTAATAGCTTCATAAGCTTTCAAACGTCCGTTGATATCGTCAGATTTGTAAGTCAAGATTTCTTGGAGAACATTTGACGCACCGTAGGCTTCAAGAGCCCAAACTTCCATCTCACCGAAACGTTGTCCACCAAACTGAGCTTTACCTCCGAGTGGTTGTTGGGTAACAGTTGAGTATGGTCCGACTGAACGCGCGTGCAATTTATCATCAACCATGTGGTGGAGTTTGATCATGTACATGACACCAACTGATACACGGTTGTCAAACGGCTCGCCTGTACGTCCATCGTAAAGGATTGTTTTGGCATCGCTATCCATACCTGCTTCTTTAACAGTGTCCCAAAGGTCTTCAGAACTTGCTCCGTCAAAGACTGGTGTTGCGATGTGGATACCAAGAGTACGGGCTGCCATACCAAGGTGGAGTTCCATAACCTGACCGATATTCATACGTGATGGTACCCCAAGTGGGTTCAACATGATGTCTACTGGAGTTCCATCAGGAAGGTAAGGCATGTCTTCTACAGGAACGATACGAGAGACAACCCCTTTGTTCCCGTGACGTCCGGCCATCTTATCTCCGACCTTGATCTTACGTTTTTGGGCGATGTAGACACGAACCAGCATGTTCACACCGGATTGCAACTCATCCCCATTTGCACGTGTAAAGATCTTAACATCACGAACGACACCATCGGCACCGTGAGGTACACGAAGAGAAGTGTCACGCACTTCACGAGACTTGTCTCCGAAGATAGCGTGCAAGAGACGTTCTTCAGCTGAGAGGTCTTTCTCACCCTTAGGTGTGACTTTACCGACAAGGATATCCCCTTCTTTAACCTCAGCACCGATGCGGATAATCCCCATTTCGTCAAGGTCTTTAAGAGCATCTTCACCAACGTTTGGAATTTCACGAGTAATTTCTTCAGGCCCAAGCTTTGTATCGCGCGTTTCTGATTCGTATTCTTCGAGGTGGACAGATGTATAGACATCGTCTTTGACCAAGCGTTCGCTCATGATAACGGCATCCTCGAAGTTGTAACCTTCCCATGTCATGTAGGCAACGATTGGGTTTTGTCCAAGCGCCATTTCCCCTTTTTCCATAGAAGGTCCGTCAGCGATAAAGTCGCCTTTTTCAACGACATCGCCAACTTTAACGAGAGTGCGTTGGTTGTAGGCAGTACCTGAGTTTGAACGACGGAATTTTTGAATGTGGTAAACGTCCAATGAACCATCTTCGCGGCGTACTTCTACCTTGTCAGCATCTGCGTATGTAACTTTACCATCATACTGAGCAATAACAGCAGCACCAGAGTCATGAGCTGCTTGGTATTCCATACCAGTACCAACGTAAGGTGCTTTTGGATCAATCAAAGGCACAGCCTGACGTTGCATGTTGGCACCCATGAGGGCACGGTTGGAGTCGTCGTTTTCCAAGAAAGGAATACATGCTGTCGCAACGGCAACTACCTGTTTTGGTGACACGTCCATGTAGTCCACAACATTAGCTGGATACTCCTGGTTGACCCCTTGGTGACGTCCCATGACAACTTTCTCAGCAAAAGTACCGTCCTCGTTAAGACGAGAGTTAGCCTGCGCTACAGTAAATTCATCTTCTTCATCGGCTGTCAACCAAACGATTTCGTTGGTTACCACACCCGTTTCACGGTCCACCTTGCGGTATGGTGTTTGAACAAATCCATACTTGTTCAAGTGTCCATAGGATGACAAGTTATTGATCAAACCGATATTAGGTCCTTCTGGGGTCTCGATTGGACACATACGACCATAGTGAGTGTAGTGCACGTCACGTACTTCATATCCAGCACGGTCACGTGTCAAACCACCAGGTCCTAAGGCTGACAAACGGCGTTTGTGAGACAACTCAGAAAGCGGATTGTGTTGGTCCATGAACTGTGACAACTGTGATGAACCAAAGAACTCTTTAACCGCTGCTGTCACCGGACGGATGTTGATAATTTGTTGTGGTGTTAAAACTTCATTGTCCTGCACAGACATACGTTCACGGACATTACGTTCCATACGAGAAAGTCCAAGACGTACTTGGTTAGCAAGCAATTCACCAACTGCACGGATACGACGGTTCCCAAGGTGGTCGATATCATCCACACGTCCGATACCTTCTGCCAAGTTGAGGAAGTAGCTCATCTCTGCAAGGATATCCGCAGGAGTTACAACACGAACCTTGTCGTCTGGATTGGCATTTCCGATGATGGTTACAACACGGTCTGGGTCCGTTGGGGCAACAACCTTGAATTTTTGAAGGACAACTGGTTCTGTCAGAACAGCTGCATCGTTTGGAATGTAAACGATCTTGTTCAAGTCGCCATCCAAGTGACTCTCGATACTTTCGATCACGCTACGAGTCATAACGGTACCAGCTTCTACCAAGATTTCACCCGTTTCAGGATCTACCAATGGCTCCGCAATGGTTTGGTTGAGCAAGCGTGTTTTGATGTTCAATTTTTTATTAATCTTGTAACGACCAACGGCTGCCAAATCGTAGCGACGTGGGTCGAAGAAACGTGCTACAAGCAAGCTACGTGAGCTTTCAGCAGTCTTAGGCTCCCCTGGACGAAGGCGTTCGTAGATTTCTTTCAAGGCTTCGTCTGTACGAGAGTCCATTGGATTCTTGTGGATATCTTTTTCAACAGTATTGCGAACCAATTCGCTATCACCAAAGATATCAAAGATTTCATCATCACCTGAGAAACCAAGGGCACGAACCAAAGTCGTAAATGGAATCTTACGAGTACGGTCGATACGAGTATAGGCGATGTCTTTTGAGTCGCTTTCCAGTTCCAACCAAGCTCCACGATTAGGGATAACAGTTGAGCCATAGCCCACTTTACCGTTCTTGTCTACTTTGTCATTAAAGTAAACACCTGGTGAGCGGACCAACTGAGAAACGATAATACGTTCACCACCATTGATGATGAAGGTTCCCATTTCTGTCATGATTGGGAAATCACCAAAGAAAACTTCTTGGGTCTTGATTTCGCCTGTTTCTTTATTAATCAAGCGGAAGGTTACAAAAATTGGTGCTGAGTAGCTAGCATCGTGGATACGTGCTTCTTCGAGCGTGTATTTGGGTTCCTTGATTTCATATCCAACAAATTCCAACTCCATTGTGTCTGTGAAGTTTGAAATTGGCAATACATCTTCAAATACTTCCTTAAGACCGTGATCTAGGAAATCTTTGAATGAATCCGTTTGAATTTCAATCAAATTTGGTAAGTCAAGAACTTCTTTGATTCTTGAAAAACTACGACGGGTACGATGTTTCCCGTATTGAACGTCATGTCCTGCCAAGATGATTCTCCTTTGTAAATAAATTCCAAGCCTTGTCAATCAGGCTTTTCTAATCGTCATATGGTTTTTAAAACCCCTATCACCGTGTCCCTTTGACGAATTTTCAGAATCTTTAAATCTTTGTTACAAGCACTCAAAAACCTGAAAAAAAGCACAAAAAGAGCAGCTAAATCTGACTTTTTCAGAAGATTTAACTGCTGTGAGCCTTGTCTGGACAATATTTCAGACAAAACCTACGACAAATGATTACTCATATTATACCTTATTTAGCTAGATTTTTCAAGGTTTTTTTACTATTTTTTAAACAATCTTTTCCTATATATTATTTTAAAATTTCAAGACAATGAAGCATTCTATTTTCTCTTAAAATTTAGGAAAACGCTTGCACTAATGTTTACCTCGTGCTATACTGATAGGGAACAACTACACAAGGAGAATTGTGATGAAAAAGATCCCATCTCAAACTGAGAAAAAAATGATTTACGCTATCCGTTCCTTGAAGAACGGAACTGGTTCTGTCCTTATTGGTGCCAGTATTGTCCTACTTTCTGCTGCAATGCCAACTATTTCAGCTAACGAAAACCTACCTCAAACTCAGGAAAATACTAGCGCTGTGACCAAGGCCCCTACTGAGACTGAAACGAGTCAAACTCAAAAGGAAACGCCTATTTCTGAACAAAAGAATGCAAACGCTTCCCTTGATTCTAAAAAAGAAGCTCCAGCTGTGGAAACTACTACAGCGCCAGAAACACCCAAAACAGAAGATGCTACTACAAGCCAGGCTAACAGCAAGGAAGAGAAAGTAGATAACAGCACTGCAACACCAACTTCAGAACAAAAACCACAAGCTGACACATCCTCTGAAGACCCCATCGCAGACAACCACTTCCGCATCCATGTAAAAAAACTCCCTGAAGAAAACAAGGATTCTCAAGGGCTTTGGACTTGGGACGATGTTGAAAAGCCGTCTGAAAACTGGCCCAATGGAGCCAAGTCCTTCAAGGATGCCAAGCAAGATGACTACGGCTATTATCTAGATGTCAAACTCAAAAATGAGCAAGCCAAGAAAGTCAGCTTCCTTATCAACAATACCAAAGGGGATAACCTGACGGGGGACCGTTCGGTAGAGCGCCTCTCTTCCAAAATGAATGAGGCTTGGCTAGATGAAAACTACAAGGTATACAACTACCGCCCTCAACCAGCAGGAACTATTCGTGTCAACTACTACCGCACCGATGGCAACTATGACAAGAAATCTCTTTGGTATTGGGGCGATGTCAAAAACCCAAGCAGTGGAGAATGGCCTGACGGTACTGACTTTACCGCAACTGGAAAGTATGGTCGCTACATTGATATTCCACTCAATGAAGCTGCTAGAGAATTTGGATTTTTATTACTAGACGAAAGCAAGAAAGGCGATGATGTGAAAATCAGAAAAGAAGATTATAAATTCACTGATCTAAAAAATCACAGTCAGATTTTCCTCAAAGATGATGACGAAACCATCTACACCAACCCCTACTACGTTCACGATATCCGTATGACTGGTGCCCAACACGTGGCTAAATCTCGTATCGAAAGCAGTTTTTCTACCCTAGTTGGGGCTAAGAAAGACGATATCCTCAAACACTCCAGCATCACTGATTACCTAGGGAATAAAGTAGCTATCACAGACGTGGAAGTAGATGAAGCTGGTAAAAAAGTGACCTATATCGGCGACTTCTCTGACACTCAACACCCGTACACTGTCAGCTACAATTCAGACCGCTTTACCACACGTTCAAGCTGGCGCCTCAAGGATGAATCCTACAGTTACGATGGGCCACTCGGCGCAACTCTAAAAGAAGATGGCAAGCGTGTTGACCTCACCCTCTGGTCTCCAAGTGCTGATAAGGTTTCTGTCGTTGTCTACGACAAGAAAGACCCTGAAAAAGTAGTTGGAACTGTCGCCCTTGAAAAAGGAGAAAAAGGAACCTGGAAACAAACTCTGGATGCAAACTCTGGTCTCGGTATCAGCAACTACACCGGCTACTACTACCACTACCAAATCGAGCGCCAAGGCAAAACTGTCCTCGTTCTTGACCCTTATGCCAAATCATTAGCGGCTTGGAACAGTGACCTAGCAAAAACAGATGCTGCTCATAAGGTCGCTAAAGCTGCCTTTGTCGATCCATCCAAACTAGGTCCGCAAGACTTGACCTACGGGAAGATTCGTAACTTCAAATCGCGTGAAGATGCCGTTATCTATGAAGCTCATGTACGTGACTTCACTTCGGATCCTGCCATCGCAAAAGACTTGACCAAGCCATTCGGTACCTTCGAAGCCTTTATCGAAAAATTAGACTATCTCAAAGACTTGGGTGTGACCCACATCCAACTCCTTCCAGTCTTGTCTTACTACTTTGTCAATGAATTGAAAAACCAAGAACGTTTGTCTGCCTACGCTTCAAGCAACAGCAATTACAACTGGGGATATGACCCTCAAAACTACTTCTCCTTGACTGGTATGTACTCAAGTGATCCTAAGGATCCAGAAAAACGTATCGCTGAATTCAAAAACCTCATCAACGAAATCCACAAACGTGGCATGGGGGCTATCTTAGACGTGGTCTACAACCATACTGCAAAGGTTGACATTTTTGAGGATATTGAGCCAAACTACTATCACTTTATGGACGCAGACGGAACTCCACGTACTAGCTTTGGTGGCGGTCGTTTGGGAACTACCCACTACATGTCTAAACGTATCTTGGTAGACTCTATCAAGTATCTGGTTGAAACTTACAAAGTGGATGGTTTCCGTTTCGATATGATGGGTGACCACGATGCAGCTTCTATCGAAGAAGCATACAAGGCTGCACGCGCCCTCAATCCAAACCTTATCATGCTAGGTGAAGGCTGGAAAACCTATACTGGTGATGAAAATACGCCTGTACAACCTGCTGACCAAGATTGGATGAAGAAAACAGATACTGTCGCTGTCTTTTCAGACGACATCCGCAACAACCTCAAGTCTGGCTATCCAAACGAAGGTCAACCTGCCTTTATCACAGGTGGCAAACGCGATATCAATACCATCTTTAAAAATCTCATTGCCCAACCAACCAACTTTGAAGCAGACAACTCTGGAGATGTTATCCAGTATATCGCAGCCCATGATAACTTGACCCTCTTTGACATCATTGCCCAGTCTATCAAAAAAGACCCAAGCAAGGCTGAGAACTATGCTGAAATCCATCGCCGTTTGCGACTTGGAAACCTCATGGTCTTGACTGCTCAAGGGACTCCGTTTATCCACTCTGGTCAAGAATACGGACGTACCAAACAATTCCTTGATCCAGCCTATCAGACTCCTGTTCCTGAAGATAAGGTTCCAAACAAGTCTCACTTGTTGCGTGACAAAGACGGCAAGCCATTTGTCTATCCTTACTTTATCCATGACTCTTACGACTCTAGTGATGCTGTCAACAAGTTTGATTGGACCAAGGCTACAGATGGCAAAGCATATCCTGAAAATGTCAAGAGCCGTGACTACATGAAAGGATTGATCGCTCTTCGTCAATCTACAGACGCCTTCAGACTCAAGAGTCTACAAGATATCAAAGAACGCGTCCACCTCATCACTGTCCCAGGCCAAAATGGTGTTGAAAAAGAAGACGTGGCCATCGGCTACCAAATCACCGCTCCAAATGGAGATATCTACGCTGTCTTTGTCAATGCGGATGATAAGGCTCGTGAATTTACTCTAGGAACTGCCTTTGCTCACTTGAGAAAGGCCGAAGTTCTCGCAGATGAAAACCAAGCAGGACCAGTAGGAATTGCTAACCCTCAAGGTCTCGAATGGACTGAAAAAGGCTTGAAATTGAACGCTCTCACTGCTGTCGTTCTCCGCTTGTCTCAAGGTGGTGCCATTGTCGCTCCAGCTGTGGAAGAAAAACCAGAATTTGATCTTTCTAGCTTGGAAGTCGAACCAGAACAAGGCCAAGCTCAAAACCTAGCAGCCAATCCTGAAACTCAAGAAACTACTGCAGAGGCTCACTCTCAAAATCTCCTTCCAAACACAGGAACTGAGAGCAAATCCCTCCTTGCCCTTGCTGGATTCAGTATCCTTGCTCTTCTCGGACTTGGATGGTTGATAAAAAACAAGAAAAAGAACTGATACTCAATAAAAATCAAAGAGTAAACTAGGAAGCTAGCCACAGGCTGCTCAAAGCACAGCTTTGAGGTTGTAGATAAGGCGAAGCTGACTTGGTTTGAAGACATTTTCGAAGAGTATAACCTAGCCCTCCTATAGAGAAAACACCCCATGGTCAGAAGAATCTTCTAGTCATGGGGTGTTGTTTTTATGATACACTTGTCTATCAAATCATATATTCTACACTATAGGTGGCATCCGATAAGATACGTGCCAGAAACTGCTTGGTTCGTTCTTCTTGTGGACGACTAAAGAAATCGTGGGGATTGTTCTCCTCTACGATACGACCTCCATCCATGAAAATAACATGGTTGGCGACATCTCTAGCAAACCCCATCTCATGCGTGACGACCACCATGGTCACACCTTCTCCCGCCAACTGCTTCAGAACATCCAAAACATCTCCAACCAACTCAGGGTCTAGTGCAGATGTTGGTTCATCTAGCAAAATCACCTCAGGCTTGACGGCAATAGCACGCGCAATTCCAATCCGTTGTTGCTGACCTCCAGATAGTTGTGAAGGGTAGTAGTCCTTATAAGCAAGTAAACCAACTTTTTCCAAGGCAGATTCTGCACGTTTGAGCGCTTCTTCCTTAGGAACTTTACGAGCTACGATTAGGCCTTCTAGAATATTTTCCAGAGCAGTTTTATTTGCAAAGAGATTGTAGTGCTGGAAAACAAAGGCTGTTTTTTGGCGAATTTCTAGAATGTCTTTCTTGCTCAATTTGGATAAGTCATAGGTTTTTCCTGCCAAGGTCAAACGGCCGCTATCAGCTTTTTCTAAGTGATTGAGACAACGGAGAAAGGTCGTTTTCCCCGAACCCGATGGTCCTAAGATAACGACGACATCCCCTTGGTTGACCTGGAGATTGACATCTTCCAGGACCTGCCTCTCACCAAATGTTTTCGCGATATGTTCTACTTGTAACATTCTGTCCTCCTATACAAAACGCGCGCTAGATGCTTTTGCACTCTTTTCTTTTTTCACATAGCCTTTTTCCAGTAGGGAGAAGCCCCACTGAATCAAACCACAGATTAAAATATATTGCAAAAAGATCACAAAATAAGACTCAAAATACTGGTAACCGTAGGACGCTTCTACACGAGCAATAGCAGTGATGTCCTTGATGGTCATGACAAAGACCAGGGAGGTCCCTTTGACGATATTGATCACCAGATTGGCCAAGTTAGGCAAGGCAGAGCGCAAGGCTTGAGGAAAAACAATCCTTAGATAAGCCTGAGTCGTAGTCAGCCCAATTGCATGCGCTGCCTCTAGTTGTCCCTTGTCCACTGTCAAGATAGCTGAACGCAAAATCTCCGATAAACTCCCGACTGTCATCAAACTATAAATGATGAAAGCATAGTAGAGAGGATCAAGTTTGAAAATATCAAAATCGCTCCCTATGCTTTTGAAAAATTGATTCAGCAAACTTGGAAACAAACTATAAAAGAAGAGAATCAATAAAATCGGAGGAGTCGCTCGGATAAAGGCCAGATAAACCAGAGAAAAACTCCTCACCCCTCGAACCTTGTAAATCTGCCCCAAGGCTAAAAATAGAGCCGGTAAAAAGCTTAAGACCATAGCCACAATCATGATAATCAAGGTGATTGGCACACCCTTCAAGGTCTCCAGAAAGGTCTTTACAATATAGTCTATATCCATTTCTTACCTCCCTTTTGTTTCCAAAGACTTCTCAAGCAAACGACTCAAGCTAGAAATAACCAAGGCAATCCCCCAGTAAAGAAGCGCAACTGCCGTATAGGTTTCCAGAGAGTAGTTCCCTAAATTGCGACTGATCAAGAGATTGCCTGCCCCCATAACATCAACAAAACCAATCGTATAAGCCAAGGCAGCATCCCGCATGAGATTGAGAATAGCGGTCGTTATATTGGGAAGAGCAACTTGAAAAGCTTGAGGAAAAATGATTCTCCAAAAAGTCTGACTTGGAGTCAAACCAATACTAAGCCCGGCCTCTGTCTGCCCCTTTGGAATAGCTTGATAGGCCGCCTTGAAGACCTCGGCAACAATAGCCGCAAACAAGAGAATCATCGTCAGGAGAACAAAAATAGTTTTAGACCAGTTGTTGATATCCAAACCAAGCCACCATTTCAGAAATTCTGGCAAACCATAAAAGACTAGAAAAAGCAAGACAATCGGCGGTGTACAACGTAGGGTAAAAATGTAACCCTTTGAAAGACCCGCAAAGGTTTTGTCCTCAGCCAGTTGTCCCCAGGCCAGCAGACTACCAAATAAGGAACCCAATATGGTTGTTAAAACTAGCACCAAGAGTGTCATAGGAAGAGCCTGCCAAAGAGTCGGCAAAAACTGAAAGACCTTTGAAAAATCATAAGAAACCATGCTTGCGAAACCCTTTCTAATTTCGTTTAGAATGTTCTAGTCTTTGTCTACATAACTAAAGACATCTTCTTTAAAGTATTGCTGAGATAGCTTAGCAAGCGTGCCATCTTCTTTCAACTCTTTGATTGCTTTTTCGTATTCTTTGGCAAATTTTTCCCCCTTTTCATCACGGTGAATCAAAGGATAGGTCGGAATCCCCTTATACGGGAACCAACTGAGTTTGTCTGCATACTGATGGTAGGAGCCATCCTCTGCTGTCACCGCCTTTTCAAAGGAAAGTTTAATATCAAAGAAGGCATCATAGCGCCCTTCTAGGACCCAAGCATAGGCATCCGCAACCTTGAAAGATTCTGCTGCGGTCAATTCAATTGGAGCATCCTTGTGCTTGTCGTTGTAGCTAGTAATCACATTCCATTGCGCATTCTGTGGAGAGATGGGAACCAATTTCCCTTTATTCTTAGCAAAGTCATCAATGGTTTTGTATTTCTGTTCATCTTCTTTTCTGACAGTAAATCCGATGATGCTCGCTCCCACTGGTTCAGATGGAATGACAAACTTTTTAGCTCGTTCATCTGTGTACCAAGCTCCCTTGGTTCCGATGTCATACTTGCCTGATTCCAGACCAATCAAGAGGTCGTCATCACTGGTACCCGTATATTCAAATTGATAGTTTGCCAACTTCTCATCAACAGCCTTCAAAACAGCTACTTCGTAACCATCTGATTCCCCTTTTTCATTGACAAAGTCATAAGGAACGTAGTTCTGGGTATGGGCTACTTTGAGCGTTGTCACTGCAGTTGAAGCAGCTGTGTTACTATTACTTTCTGCCTTGGCACCAGACAAACTGCGCACAAGAATCGTTCCTCCAACTACTGCAACCAAGGCGGCGCCACCGATAATCCATGTTTTTTTACTCATTCATTTCCTCTTTCTAATTACTCATCTGCATAGGAGAAGACATCTTCGCCAAAGAATTTCTCAGATAATTTAGCCAAGGTTCCATCTGCTCTTAATTCTTGAATTGCCTGATCATAAGCCTTTGAAAACTCCTCGTTCTCTTCATTTCGGTGAATCAAAGGATAGGTCAGAATTCCTTTATAAGGGAACCAGGTCAGCTGGTCTGCATATTGGTGGTAAGGGCCGTCTTCCTTTGTCACAGACCGTGCATAGGACAACTTAACATCAAAGTAGGCATCATAACGCCCTTCTAAGACCCAAGCATAAGCATCCGCTACTTTAAAGGATTCCGCTGCGGTTAGCTCAATCGGGGTATCTGCATGCTTGTCATTGTAGTCCTTGATCACACTCCACTGGGCATTTTGCGGTGAAATGGGCACTAATTTTCCTTTTTCCTTGGCAAAATCATTGATGTTTTTGTACTTAGCTTCGTCCTCTTTTCGCACTGTAAAGCCGATGATACTTGCCCCAATGGCCTCTTTGGGAATGATGAATTTCTTAGCCCGTTCATCCGTATACCAAGCTGCCTTGGTTCCGATATCAAACTTGCCAGATTCCAGTCCGATTAGGAGAGCTTCGTCATTGGTTCCTGTATATTCAAAGCGGTATTGAGGCAATTTTTCATCGATCGCCTTTAGAACGGACGCTTCATAGCCATCTGGTTCTCCCTGCTCATTGGTGAAATTATAAGGAGCATGAGCCTGAGAATAGGCTACTTGAATAACCCGTTCCGATTGACTCGCTTGACTTTCAACCGCTTGGGTTCCTTTTTGAGTGGCCAATCGACTGATAATCGTTACTGCGACAACTCCTGCTAGCGCAACTCCTGTAATAATCTTTGCTTTCTTTGACATAAGTCCTCCTCCCACTTGATCCTAACTTTTCAAAATTCCTAAAACAACACTTGGACCGCAACCTTTATAGAGTGGCTTCCTTGACCCACTGGAGACGTTCCACAGCAATATCACTAGGGACGGTACAGTCCGCTCCGATGATCAAGCCTTCTTTACCAGATTCAACGATCAATCGTTTGGTTTCCGCCTGAATTTCTTCCTTGCTTCCAGTATAAAGTAAGCCTGACTTACCATTTTCAAAACCACCCAGTACAGTCCGACCTTTGAAGATTTCTCGACCTTCAGAAAGGCTAATCCCTTCTGGACCAACCGCCCAGTTAAAGACTTGCGCTGGATAGTCTGCAAAAATATGAATATCGTTCCGAGCACCTTCATAGCCACAGATATGCAGAATATTGATACCACCAACCTCATTTGCAGCTTCAAGTACCGCTACTTCGCTTGGAGCAATGATTTCTTGATAATCCTCTACTGAAACGGCTCCGCCTTGGATACTTTGGACACTGAGATAAATCCCATCCGCTCCTGCTTCTTGGATGATTCGTTTGCTAAGAGCAGCAATGTCTTGGGCAATGACATCCAAAACTTTTTTCAAGGTTGCCTTATCTTCAGCTAGGTAAGAAGCGATTTCGTCATCCCCACCTGCAACTTTTCCGACCAACCATTTGAGATAGGTAATTGGCGCAAAAATATTGTAAATCGCAACAATATCCTCAGGGAAATCGGCCTTAATCTTCTTAACCAAGTCCACCTGTTCTTGGATCCATGGATGATCGGCCCCAAGAGGTTTAATAGCGCCTAGCTCCTGAATGGTTTTCCCTTTACCAATAACAGGGTTTGGATAAGCGAAATAGCCATCACTCATGAGTTTGACGAAGTCTGGATCCAACTCCTTGATAAAGGTCTTGTGTCCCTTCAGGTTTTTCTCAATAATTTTAGGATTTGAAAATCCTTCTAGCCATTCACTTTCTTCTGTAAAGTGGTGCCAAAATCCGATTGGGACCCGGTCTACTGCTTCACCTTTAAATGCTTTTAAAACGCGTTCTCTTTTTTCTGACATCCTTATTCTCCATTTCTTACTTTTTCAACTAATAAACTGCTTGCGATATCATTCGGGCGTAGAAAGGGGAGACTGGATTTGGAAAAATCCTGAACCCCACGACATCTCTCTCCATTTTTGCAGTGCTGATTTTTTACGACGCTTATGGCGACCAAGGCCAGCAAACCGACAACTGCA
>NZ_KQ969522.1:239658-367376 GCF_001578935.1 Streptococcus oralis
GATACCCCATCTTTTACTTTTCATAGCTCCTCCTTTTACAGGACTGCTGCCTGCCTGATCCAGTCCAATCTCTCGAGTTCAAAATCATCTGGTACCGTACAGTCAGCTCCCAAGATTACGCCACGCCCCCCAGACTCTGCTAGAAGACGTTTGGTTTCCTTTTCTAACTCTTCCTTGCTGGCTGTATTTAAAAATCCTGTTTTTCCATTTTCAAAGCCACCGAGAACAGCCTTGTCTCCAAAAATTTCTTGTCCTTCTTTTAGAGTCAAATGTTCGTGATGGGTTGCCCAGTTGAACACATGAACTGGATAATCCTTAAAGATGGTCACGTGATTGGTTGCTCCTTCGAAACCACAGATGTGAAGAATATCCACACCCCCCGCATTTTTAGCGGCTTCTAAAACAATTTGGTCACTCGGTTTGATGTAGGTTTCATAGATTTCAGGACTGATCCGTTCGTCCTGAATTTCCTGAGTACTAAAGTAGATACCATCTGCTCCACCTTCTTGAATGATTTTCTCACTCAAAACAGCAATATCTTTAGCGATTACTTCAAGGACACCCTTTAACAAATCTGGATCTTCCAAGAGGAAATTTGCAATTTCACGATCCCCTCTGGAAGTTCCCGTACGGAACCAACGTTTGAGATAGGAAATCGGTGAAAAAATGTTGTAAAAAGAGGCGATCTCTTCTGGAAAAGTTTCGCGAATAGTCTTGACAACCTCCACCTGTTGCTCAATCCAAGGGTGATTCTCCCCAATGGATTCACTACCTGCCAATTCTTTAATAGACTGAATAGTCGGAGAGTAGAGCTTGCTTGGATAGATGAAAAAGCCATCGCTCATGATTTTTACAAAGTCTGGTTTGATTGCTTCCACATAGCGTCTATGCCCATCTACACTTTTTTTAAAGATTCTTGGGTTATTCAAGCCTTGGCCTTTTTCTTCCAAGGTTACGAAATGAAACCAAAACCCAACCGGAACACGTTCCACTTCTTCTCCACGAATCGCGCTTAATACTAAGTCTCTTTTGCTTATCATCTAGTTCTCCCTTCGTTTTATGGAAACTATCTTATCACTCCTTTCTTATCAATCCAAATATATTTTCCCTATCACATTGATTGGCTTTGATTATCGCTAGGCAAAGAAAACAGCCTAGAACACCCGATATAATGGACATTCTAGGCTGTTATTTAATTTTTGAGACTGGCTTTTTGGATGGGGGTTATAGATTTTCTATCAAGCCGATTGGATTTTTTTATATCCCCTCTTTCATGGCAAAGTAAGCGCGTATTTTGGGCGCCACTTGTGTGCCAAAAAGTTCAATCGCTCTCAAAACTTGATCATGTGGCATAGAACCAAGCGGTAGATGGAGCATGAAACGGTCCAAGTCTAAATCCTCAATCATGCGAATCAATTTTTCTGCGACCTGATCTGGATTTCCCACAAACATGGCTCCATTTGGCCCAACTTGCTCCAAATATTGCTCATAGGTCAACTCCTGCCAGTGTGGACGGCCCTTGGAAATCGCATCCACCACTTGCTTGGTCGGATGGAAATAATCTTTGACCGCCTGCTCGCCATCTTCAGCAATCCAGCCCCAAGAATGAGCGCCCACTTTCAGGTTTTTATCCGCATGACCGGCTTCCCTACCAATCTCACGATAAGCTTGAAGCAGCTTTTTAAAATAACGTGGATTACCACCGATAATGGCATAGACAATCGGTAGCCCCGCCTGAGCAATCTTCACTGTTGATTCGACATGACCACCTGTCGCCACCCACAATGGCAATTTGTCCTGAACTGGACGGGGATAGACTTCTTTTCCAGCAATGCTTTGGGTCAATTGCCCCTGCCAGTTCACTTTGGTGTTTTCATTTGCCAGCTGAAGCAGATCTAACTTTTCATCAAAGAGAGCTTCATAGTCTTTCAAGTCATAACCAAAGAGCGGAAAAGACTCGGTGAATGAACCACGACCAGCCATAATCTCCGCACGGCCATTTGACAAGGCATCGATGGTAGCATATTGTTGGAACAAGCGAATCGGATCCATACTCGAGAGAATGCTGACTGCACTGGTTAAACGGATTTTCTTGGTATTAACCGCACCAGCTGCAAGAACAATCTCTGGCGCCGATACCGCAAAGTCCTCCCGATGATGCTCCCCAATCCCGTACACATCCAAACCAACCTTATCAGCTAGCTCAATTTCTGCCACCAACTGACGAATGCGTTCATCATGACTGTAAATCTGCCCAGTCGCTTCTAGAACTGTTGTTTCACCAAATGTTGAAATTCCTAATTCTACCATCCTGTTTCCTCGCTATCTCTTTTAGTTTTTAGAGTATTTTATCACTAATTAGTTTTATCTTCAATAAATTTGCTCATTAGAAAAAGCCTAGATCAACTAGACTTTCTTAGTTTATTCTACTGTTACTGACTTAGCAAGGTTACGTGGTTTGTCCACATCAAGGCCACGGTGGAGTGTTGCAAAGTAAGCGACCAATTGCGTTGGTACGACCATGGAGATTGGTGAGAGGTAAGGGTGGACGGTCGTAAGGACGATATCGTCTGTCTCTTTAGCAACATTTTCTTCTGCGATAGTGAGAACCTTGGCACCACGGGCTGCGACCTCTTGGATATTTCCACGAGTATGGTTGGCAAGGACTGAATCTGACAAGAGAGCCAAGACAGGTGTCCCTTCTTCAATCAAGGCAATGGTTCCATGCTTGAGTTCTCCTGCCGCAAAGCCCTCACACTGGATGTAAGAAATCTCTTTGAGTTTGAGACTGGCTTCCATGGCTACATAGTAGTCTTGACCACGTCCAATGTAAAAGGCATTGCGAGTGGTTTCAAGAAGGTCACGAACCTTGGCATCAATGGTTTCTTTTTCAGAAAGGGTTGATTCGATAGACTGAGCTACGATTGACAACTCATGAACCAGGTCAAAGGCTTGCGCTTTAGCATTGCCGTTTGCTTCTCCGACTGCTTTTGCAAGGAAGGCGAGAGCTGCAATTTGTGCTGTGTAGGCCTTGGTTGATGCCACAGCAATTTCAGGACCCGCGTGAAGAAGCATAGTATGGTTGGCTTCACGAGAAAGAGTTGAACCTGGAACGTTTGTCACTGTCAAGCTTGGGATACCCATTTCATTGGCCTTGACAAGCACCTGACGGCTATCAGCTGTTTCACCAGACTGGCTGATAAAGATGAAGAGTGGTTTTTTGCCGAGAAGTGGCATACCATAGCCCCACTCAGATGAAATTCCAAGTTCAACAGGTGTATCCGTCAACTCTTCCAGCATCTTCTTAGAAGCAAATCCTGCGTGGTACGATGTTCCAGCTGCAAGGATGTAAATGCGGTCTGCATCTTGAACAGCCTTAATGATAGCAGGGTCAACCACTACTTGACCTACCTCATCTGTGTAGGCTTGGATGAGTTTACGCATAACCGTTGGTTGCTCATCAATTTCCTTGAGCATGTAGTAAGGGTAAGTTCCCTTACCGATATCTGACAAGTCAAGCTCCGCAGTATAGCTAGCACGTTCACGGCGATTGCCATCATAGTCTTGAACTTCCACACTATCAGCCTTGACGATTACCAACTCTTGGTCATGAATTTCCATGTATTGGTTGGTCTCACGAATCATGGCCATAGCATCTGAGCAGACCATGTTGTAGCCTTCTCCAAGACCAATCAAGAGTGGTGATTTGTTCTTAGCGACATAGATGACATCTGGATTTTCAGAGTCAATCAAGGCAAAGGCATAAGAACCACGGATGATGTGGAGGGCTTTTTTGAAGGCTTCAAGAACTGACAAGCCATCTTCTTCAACAAATTTCCCAATCAAGTGAACAGCGATTTCTGTATCTGTTTGCCCCTTGAAATGGTGACCTGCAAGGTATTCTTCCTTGATTTCAAGGTAGTTTTCAATGACCCCATTGTGCACTAAGACAAAACGTCCTGTCTCAGAGCGGTGTGGGTGAGCATTGTCTTCCGTTGGTTTCCCGTGAGTTGCCCAACGCGTATGCCCAATACCAGTTGTTCCCTCAACACCAGCTGTCTTAGCAGATAATTCTGCGATACGACCGACAGCCTTGACTAGATGGTTTTCAGCACCACCTAGGACAAAAATCCCCGCAGAATCATAGCCACGGTACTCGAGCTTTTCAAGCCCTTGAATCAAAATATCAGTTGCATTTGTGTTTCCAACAACACCAACAATTCCACACATAGTATATACGACACAGACCAGCTGTGCTTTCCCCTTAAATTGGTATAGTCTGATTCCCCTTTTACAGAATCAGCAAAAACAGTATATACTTGTTTTTCTCACTTGTCAAGGATAAAAATTGGTATAGTTTTTCCATCTGGTATTTTATCAAGACTTCACTTGATACCTGACAAGTCAGCATCAATTACTTATAATAAAAAGAGGAGGTATTTGCCATGTGGTTTTTCTTCGCACTTTTATCAGCTGTCTTTGCAGCCTTAACGTCAATTTTAGCCAAGATTGGGATTGAGGGAGTTCCATCCAATCTAGCAACCGCTATTCGTACAGTCGTCGTCATTCTTATGGCCTGGGCCATGGTTTTCTTGACCAATAGTCAGACCGAAATTGTCAACATCAGTAAAAAAAGTTGGCTCTTTCTCATCTTATCAGGCCTGGCCACTGGCGCCTCCTGGCTCTGCTACTACAAGGCCTTGCAGATGGGCAATGCGACTGAGGTATCCGCTGTCGATAAATTCAGTCTCGTCATTACCCTCGTTCTAGCCTTTTTCTTCCTACAGGATGTCCTGACGTTTAAAACAATTATTGGCTGTATCCTGATTACGATTGGGACCTTGGTGATGATATTGTAATAAAAAGTGAGATGAATGCCATCTCACTCTTTTTATTTTTAAAATCCATTATTATCACTTAGTTCCTTGAACCAGTGGCCTGATTTCTTCAGGCGTCGTTCCTGCGTTTCCAAGTCAAGCTCAACCAAACCGTAGCGATTTTTATAACTATTGAGCCATGACCAGCAGTCGATAAAGGTCCAGATTAAGTATCCTTTACAGTTTGCTCCATCTTCAATGGCACGGTGAAGTTCACGAAGATGACCTTTTACAAAGTCGATACGATAGTCGTCCTGAATCATGCCATTCTCACGGAACTTGTCTTCCCCTTCAACACCCATGCCGTTTTCGGTCAACATCCACTCAATATTACCATAATTTTCCTTGATATTTTGAGCGATATCATAAATCCCCTGCTCGTAGATTTCCCAACCGCGGTGAGGATTGATTTTACGGCCCGGCATGATGTAAGGTTCGTAGAAATGCTCTGGCAAAAGCGGGCTATCAGGATGTTTAGCAAAACGTGGCGCCATGACACGCAAAGGTTGGTAGTAGTTGACCCCAAGGAAATCAACTGTATTCTCGCGAATGAGTTCTAACTCTTCAACAGTGTACTCTGGTAGCAAATCATGCTCAGCTAAAATCTCTACTAACTCTTCTGGATAAGCTCCCAAGACAGACGGATCTAGGAAAGATTGAGCTTGGAAGAGGTCGGCAATGCGAGCAGCCTTGACATCCGCGGGATGCTGGCTACGTGGGTAAGCTGGTGTCAAGTTAAGGACAATCCCAATCTTAGAATCAGGCAAAATCTCATGACAGGCCTTAACCGCAAGACTGCTAGCCAATTGCGTATGATAAGCAACCTTAACCGCTGCTTTGGCATCTACCTTGTGAGGATAATGGGCATCATAGAAATAGCCAAACTCTACGGGGACAATGGGTTCATTGAATGTAATCCATTGGTCCACCAAGTCACCGTAAGTTTCAAAACAAAAACGAGCATAGTCTTCATAAGCCTCGACAGTTGCCTTATTTTCCCATCCATCGCCGTCTTCTTGGAGGGTAAAAGGCAGGTCGAAGTGATAGAGATTGACTAACAGACGAATTCCCTTAGCCTTAATAGCCTCAAAAACCTGACGGTAGAAAGCCACCCCTTGCGGATTGACCTCTCCACGACCTTGCGGGAAAATACGAGACCACTGAATAGAAGTTCGGAAGGCTGTATGCCCAGTCTCTACCAGAAGCTCAATATCCTTTTCCCAGTTTTCATAGAAAGTCGATGTTTTGTCAGGTCCAATTCCATTGTAGTAGCGATTGGGTTCCACCTGATACCAATAATCCCAGAGATTATCTCCTTTACCATCACCAAGCACTCGTCCTTCTGTCTGTGGTCCAGAAGTGGAGGAACCCCAAACAAAATCCTTTGGAAATTTTAGCATAGCTTTACCTCTTCATTTACTCATTTTCCCCATTATATAGAAAAAACAAGGTAAAAACTAGTTACATTTTTGCCTTGTTTTTCTTCTGATTATAGTTTTATTTCTTGCCGAGGATTTCAAGCGTTTCAAGCAAGTTGTCTGCATGAACTTCGATGGTGTCACCAGTCGCCTTAATCTTAACTTCTACGATGCCATCGGCTGCTTTTTTCCCAACAGTGATGCGGATTGGAAGGCCAATCAAGTCGCTATCGCTGAATTTAACACCGACACGTTCGTTACGGTCGTCTGTCAAGACTTCGTAACCAGCACCCATCAAGCTTGCTTCAAGTTTTTCTGTCAAGGCTTGTGCTTCTTCATCTTTGACATTGACAGTGATCAAGTGCACATCAAATGGCGCCAATTCTTTAGGGAAGTTAACTCCCCAAGCGTAACGGTATTCACCTTTTGGCGTTTTGTTGACAAAGAGGCGAGCGTGTTGCTCCATAACTGCTGAAAGGAGACGGCTGACACCGATACCGTAACAACCCATGATGATTGGCACAGCACGACCATTTTCATCCAAAACATCTGCACCCATGCTTGCTGAGTAGCGAGTCCCGAGTTTGAAAATATGACCGATCTCAATACCACGCGCAAAGTTAAGGACACCTTGTCCGTCTGGAGAAATTTCACCCTCACGAACTTCACGGATATCCACATATTCTGCAGTAAAGTCACGACCTGGGTTGACACCAGTCAAGTGGTAGCCATCTTCGTTAGCCCCCACAACAGCATTGCGAACATCTTGCACCTTACGGTCTGCAATGATTTTCACATTTTCTGGCAAACCAACTGGGCCAAGAGAACCAAAGCCTGCTGGGATGACACTTGCCACTTCTTCTTCGCTAGCAACGTCAAAGAAGGCTGCACCCAAGTGGTTTTTCAACTTGACTTCGTTAAGTTGGTCATTTCCAACTAGAAGGGCAGCAACAAGTTCTCCATCTGCCATGTAAAAGAGGGTTTTGATTGTTTGCTCTTCTGGCACGTTGAGGAAGGCTGCCACTTCATCGATGGATTTAACACCTGGAGTTTCCACTCGAGTCACTTCTTCTTCCGCAACGACACGGTTACTTGGTTTGTACTCATTTGTTGCCATTTCTAAGTTAGCTGCATAGCTAGACTCACTTGAGTAGGCAATGGTGTCTTCACCAGAAACCATCCATTTGAGCAATTCTGCCTTGATTTCTTCTTGCACTTTTGCAGGAATCTCATCAAATGAGGCAACTGACTTATCTAAGACAACCCAGCGGTCGAGGTCTGTACGGGCTGGTGTAATGGCCATAAATTCTTGGCTATCCTTACCACCCATGGCTCCACCATCACCGATGATGGCCTTGAAGTCCAAGCCACTACGAGTGAAAATACGTTCGTAGGCCGCCTTGTACTCATCATAAGTTACATCCAAACTATCGTAATTAGCATGAAAACTATAGCCGTCTTTCATGATAAATTCACGCGTACGGAGAAGACCGTTACGTGGGCGTTTTTCATCACGATACTTAGGCTGGATTTGGTAGAGGTTGAGTGGCAATTGCTTGTAAGACTTGACAGAGTCACGAACAATAGCTGTAAAAGTTTCTTCGTGTGTCGGACCCAGAATGAAGTCTGATTTTTCACGATTTTTCAGTTTATAAAGGTCTTCACCATAGGTTTCATAACGACCTGATTCACGCCAAAGATCGGCACTGAGAAGGGCAGGAGCCAACATCTCCACCGCACCAATCTTATCAAATTCTTGGCGCATGATATTCTTAGCCTTTTCAATCACGCGGTTAGCAAGTGGCAGGTAAGAGTAAACGCCGGCAGAAACTTGACGAACATAACCAGCACGCAACATGAGAGCGTGACTGATAACTTGGGCATCGCTTGGCATTTCACGAAGCGTTGGGATTAGCATTTTACTTTGTTTCATAATATTCCTCGATTATCTAAAAGAAGAGTCGCATAATGTCATTCCAGGTCACAGCAATCATCAAGACAACCATGATGACCACTCCGGCCAAGGTGACATAGGTTTCAATTTCTTGTTTCAATGGTTTGCGGCGGATAGCCTCTAGGATATTGAGCACAATCTTTCCACCATCCAGAGCTGGAATCGGAATAAGGTTAAAAATCCCGATATTGATGGAAATCATTGCCAAGAAGTACAAGACATTTTCAATTCCATTTTTAGCAGCATCACTACTTGCCTTAAAGATGGCAACAGGTCCACCTAGCTTGTTCAAATCCGGTTGAAAAATCAGATTTTTCAGAGCCGATAGAATTCGGAGAGCCGAGTCAGTAGCGGTTGTAAAACCACCTACAAACATGGATAGGAGATCTGACTTGACTCCTGGTTGAACCCCGAGAATGTAACGTCCTTGATTCTCTTCTGGAGTCACAGTAACTTGTTTTTCGCTACCATTTTCAGAAATGGTCACATCTAAGGTCGGGGCTGTCTTGTCCTTGGTATCTGCTTCCACAGCTTGGGTCAAGTCTTGCCAATTCTTAACCTCATGCGAGCCGACCTTGGTGATTTGAGCTGTCTCAGCTACGCCCACCTTAGCCAAAGCTCCCTCTGGCATGACATGAAAGAGATTGGTCTGAGTATCTCTAACACCGCCCTGCAAAAAGATCAAGATCCAAAAAACAACAACACCTAAGATAAAGTTATTCATAGGACCTGCAAAGTTGGTGATGAGCTTGCCCCAGATAGAAGCATTTTGATACTGTACATCCAGAGGAGCGATGCGCACTTCGGTTCCATCTTCTTCAACAACCGTTGCATCATGATCCACTGTAAAAGTCTTTTCTTCTTCCAGGACCAACCCCTTGATAAAGAGCTTGTCTTCAAAGTCAAACTGGGTTACCTGCATAGGAAGAGCCGTTTGATCCAGTTTCTTCCCTGAGAGGTTAATCCGTTTGACTTTACCATCGTCGGCAAGTGTCAAACTAACCGGAGTTCCTGTCTTGATTTCTGTCGCATCATCACCCCAGCCTGCCATGCGAACATAGCCTCCTAGAGGAAGGATTCGAATGGTATAAGCAGTGCCATCCTTACCGATATGGGAAAAAATCTTGGGCCCCATACCAATGGCAAATTCACGAACTAGAATGCCTGATTTCTTGGCAAAATAAAAATGTCCAAACTCATGCACCACCACAATAATCCCAAAAACGAGGATAAAGGTTAGCAATCCAATCATTCAATATTCCTTTCTTTAAAACAGGCCAAATAAGTGCATCATTGGAAACACAATCAGCATGCTGTCAAAGCGATCCAACACACCGCCATGTCCAGGGATAAATTTCCCAGAATCCTTAACACCGAAATGGCGTTTCATGGCACTCTCAATCAAGTCACCAAACTGACCCGCCACACTGAAGAAGGCAGCAAAGAGACTCATTCTATAAATCCCATAAGGAAGAGCAACTGTGCTGTCCACTAACATGAAAATCACTGTTATCAGTACCGCACCTAGAATGCCCCCGACAAAGCCCTCAATACTCTTATTAGGAGAAACTCTCGGAGCCAACTTATGTTTACCAAAATTCACCCCCGTCAGATAAGCTGCACTATCTGTCGCCCAAACGATAAAGAGAGCCAGAAGAACCTTATCAAATCCAGCTATACGAGCATCTAGTAAGGCATTGAAACCAAAAGCAACATAGAAACTCACAGCAATTGGAAAGGCAGCATCTTCAATCGTATAGTTTTTACTGAAAACAGTCGTTCCTAACATTATTGTAATCAAAACACTGTAGGCAACTACATTGCCATCAACCGGCAAAAAAGTTAGGTAATTTTCTAAAGGGACTGTGAGGGCGAAGGTCGCAAAGAGAGTCAAAGCGCCCTCAATGGTCATAGTCTTTAGGCCCTTCATGTGCAAGAGTTCATGGACGCCTAGCATCGCTAACAAGCCAATCCCTATCTGCAACAAGAGGCCTCCTGCAAACAAGATTGGAAGGAAAATCGCCAGGGCCAATACCGCAAACAATGTTCTCTTTTGTAAATCCTTGGTCATATCTTCTCCTAAACTCCTCCAAAACGGCGATTGCGATGGTTAAAAGCAGCAATAGCTTCCTGCAAGGCGGCTTCATCAAAATCAGGCCACAAGGTATCCGTAAAGTAAAGCTCACTATAGGCTGCTTGCCATGGCAAAAAATTACTCAAACGCAACTCACCACTCGTACGGATAATCAAATCAGGATCTCGCAAATCCTTTGGCAGGTGTTGCGTGAAAAGATAGTCCCCAATCATATCTTCTGTGATGTCACCAGGGTTGATTTTAGCATCTAGAACATCTTGAGCCAAGCCCTTAAGAGCTTGCGTAATTTCAGCACGACCACCATAATTGAGCGCAAAATTGAGGATCAAACCCGTATTGTTCTTGGTCAACTCCTCTGCTTTTTTCAAAGCTTCAAAAGTCGGCTTAGGCAGACGGTCCGTCTCTCCAATCATCTGAATCTTAACGTTATTTGCGTGCAATTCAGGGACGTAGTTATCATAAAATTCGACTGGCAAGTTCATAATAAACTTGACCTCTTGATCTGGGCGTGTCCAATTTTCCGTCGAAAAGGCATAGACTGTGATGACCTTAACTCCCATCTTGTTAGCTGCCTTGGTCACCTTTTGGAGGGCTTCCATCCCTGCCTTATGACCAAAAACCCGTGGTTGCATCCGTTTTTTAGCCCAACGGCCATTCCCATCCATGATGATGCCAATATGAGCAGGAACCTGTGTTGGAACCTCGACTTCTACAGCTTTATCTTTCTTAAAAAATCCAAACATGTTCTTATTCCTATTCAAAAATCTATCGTTTCATTATATCATATTTCCCTATTTTCTTCTATTGCTAAGTTATTAGCTCTCCGTACAGACAAAAAATAAGCCACCTGATTGGGCGACTTAGTTTTATAGGGAGATTATTATGAAAAAGTTTTAGGAGTTTAAGTTAAGTTCCTCTTAACTTATGAACCTAGTATAGCCCCCCTAGCTTAAATTTTTCTTAAGTTTTTTGAAAAAGTGAGATTTTTCCATTTTTCTTGCCAATTTTTCTTGGACAAGCGTTCTTGATAGAGCTTCATTCGATCCTCATTCTCTAAAAAATGAGGAGTTGGGGAAACCTGAAACTTTAAAATATCCTCTATACCATAAGGCGCAAAGAGCTCTAAAGTTGCGTCGACATGCAAGCGGAGTCCTATCGCCGTACATCGTTCAGGATATTTACTCATGGCATCACGAGAACTCGTATAAGGCACAGTGTGGGGACTGTGCAGATGCATATAGACCTGATTTTTCAACTCCCACTGATACTGAGGGAAATTTTCTCTCAGCTTGTTCTCTAAGGATACCGTTTCCTCATAGGAAATATCTGAATCAAAGAAAATCACATCCACATCCGTCTCCCGGTCAAAAGCTGGTCTGTCTGACAAGAGATTCCAGATGAAATTTCGTACCGAACCCGCTGCCAACCACGAGTCTTTTAAATCAAGGTCTCGGATGATAGTCAGAATGGTCATCATGTCAGGATTTTCTCTAACACTATCTAAGATTTCTTGTTTATTTTTCATTATACTCATACCCCAAATGTTCGTAAGCCTTAGCAGTCGCAACTCGTCCAGACCGTGTTCGCATGATAAAACCTTTTTGAATCAAGTAAGGCTCATACATGTCTTCCACCGTCTCGCGCTCCTCAGCAATATTAACAGAAAGTGTTCCCAGTCCGACAGGTCCACCACCGTACATCTCAATCATGGTACGAAGGATTTTTTGGTCCACATAGTCCAAACCTTCATGGTCAACGTCCAGCATGGTCAAGGCCTTATCAGTAATAACATCATCGATAACCCCATTCCCCATAATCTGGGCAAAGTCGCGCACGCGCTTGAGGAGACGATTGGCGATACGAGGAGTTCCACGACTGCGTAAGGCCAACTCAGCTGCAGCTTCATGAGTGATTTCCAGCTCAAAAATATCTGCTGTCCGCTCAACAATCTCCGTCAAGTCAGCGTGGGCATAGTATTCCATATGACCTGTAATCCCAAAACGTGCCCGCAGAGGATTTGAGAGCATCCCCGCACGTGTCGTAGCCCCAATCAAGGTAAATGGTGGCAAGTCCAAATGAACACTGCGACTGCCCTCTCCAGCCCCAATCATGATGTCAATGTAGAAGTCCTCCATGGCACTATAAAGCACCTCTTCCACCGACATGGGCAAGCGATGAATCTCGTCAATAAAAAGGACGTCTCCAGGTTCCAAATCATTCAAAATAGCTACCAGATCACCCGCTTTTTCAATGACAGGACCTGACGTCTGCTTGAGATTGACTCCCAGTTCATTGGCAATAACAAAGGCCATGGTCGTTTTCCCCAAACCTGGAGGCCCAAATAAGAGTACATGATCCAGTGCTTCATCCCGCATTTTGGCAGCTTCAATAAAGATTTGCAGCTGGTCCTTGACCTTGTCCTGCCCAATATATTCACGTAAATACTGAGGACGAAGCGTACGTTCTACTAACTCCTCATCCCCCATGATTTCATTATCTAAAATTCTACTCATGGCTCTATTATATCAAAAATCCAAGCCACAAACAAAAAAGCCACCTGATTGGGTGGCCTCTTTAGGGAGATTATTATGAAAAAGAAAAGTTTAGGATTTCATTAAATAAAGGGTACTCAATGAAAATCGAAATCAGACTAGGCAGATAGACGCAAGCATAACTATGGTTAGCTAAGTCGACTCTAACGAAGTATGGTGAGATTTTCGAAGAGTATTAGGAGGTCTTTATTTAATGATTATATAATACACAAGGAGACTTAAAATTCCCTTAATTTTTAAATCCATTACTAACACTTTTCTTGAACAGCTGTTTGACCTGCAATACGTCCAAAAGTAAAGATATCCGTAAGTGAATTTCCTCCTAGACGGTTACCTGCATGGAGTCCACCTGCGACTTCACCAGCAGCATATAAACCATGGATAATCTGACCTTGTTCATTCAAAACGTGTGTTGAAGTATCAATCTTGAGCCCACCCATTGTATGGTGAACAGCTGGTTTTCTCGGTGTTGCGTAAAATGGCGCAACCTCACACTTGAGATCGAAGCTACCTTTATTAAATTCAGGATCAAAACCTGCATCAACATAGGAATTGTAATTCTTAATCGTTTCCACTAGAACTTGTGGGGCCATACCAATCTGAATCGCTAACTCTTCTATCGTATCTGCACGGTAGAGAGTGCCTGCTTTAACTTGGGCATCGATTTTTTCTTGGCTAGTGTTGTAGGCAGTTTCCTTGATACGTTCATCTGCAATTAGATAGAACAAGCCTCCATTATCAATCGCTGCTTGAGATAGCTTGTCTCGGCTACCGTACTCATCTACAAAGCGCTTCCCTTGAGTATTTACCATGATGAAGTTTGCTGGAGGAACTTGAAGTCCTGAGAAAAGGGCTCCTGTCACTGGATCGGATACTGGCATCATTTGACTAAAGCCCATACCTACCAAATCTGCACCTACACTTTGCCCTAAAAGAATACCATCCCCTGTTACAGCTGGTGTATTAGATGTAGCAATATCATCTGCAATTTCAGTCCAGTAGGTATTGTATTTTTGTAGCATCTTGGTATTGGCACCAAATCCTCCAGAAGCTAGAACAACGGCATCTGCATTGACAATGATGGTTTGACCGTTTCGGCCTTCTGCTCTGACACCCTTGACAGCCCCGTCTTTTACAAGCAATTCTTTAACTGGAGAATCTGTCAAGATCTTGCCACCATTTTCTAGAACATATTTTTGTAGGACGGATATAAAGGCATACCCCATTGGTTGAACCGGCTTATGACCACGACGCCAAAGGGCTCCAACTGGCATTGTCACTTCACTACGAACAAATTCAACGCCGATGTCTTCCAACCAACGAACAGACTCTAGAGCCCGCTCAGTTAGGACAGATACTAAATCATACTGGCCATGAATTTCATGTCCTCGTAAATCTTTTCGTTTCCCACCGATATAGGTTTGGATACGGTAAAGTAAGGTAGAGTCAAACAAATAGCTCGGGTTCTGCAAATACTGCTCAACCTCAACTTTCAAGGCTCTAAAGTCCTCTAGATATTCTGGGTCAATCGTTGATTCATCTGTCGCAATCAACTCTTGAAGCGTATGTGCCTCACCTGGATGAGCTGCGAAGGTCCCTTGCCATGCTGGATCTGGTGCATTCATTGGACCACCTGCACGAACAGTATTTCCTCCAATTGCAGGAAATTTCTCTACCACAATTGGTTTCTTACCAGCTTGTAAGACTGCAACCGCTGCAGCTAATCCAGCTCCTCCGCCTCCGACGATGACAACGTCTGCCTGATAGGTTTTATCTTCTTTATCTAGGGCAGATGGCGCTTTTGAACGCTTGCGTAAAACATCCGGATTTGCACCGGCTTGTTTGACTGCACGCGCAACTCCATCTAAAACACCATTTGAAGTCACAGAAGCTCCTGACACCGCATCGACGTTCAAGGTCTGTCCCTCAATGATTTCTGCTGGGATACGGGTAAATACGACATCTGCGATTCCTGAAGATTCTCCAGAAGAATCGATTTCAATTTTTTCAATACGGTCCTCAGAAACCGTTACATCCATCGGCAATTTACCATTATGGCCTTCAGTTGTAACATGGTAAGTCCCCGGTTCAAAGCGAACTTCTTCAGGAAGATTTAGTTGGTTTGCAATAGATACAAAGCGAAGGAAGCGATAAAAACAACTATCTAGGAAATCAACGGTTCGCTCATCAATCAAATCTCCATTGTCATCAAACGCTCGATGCGCTCGACCAAGTAAAAACTCACTACCTGGCATAACTGTTGCATTTACCCCAGGAGCATCTAGAATCTGACGAAGATGAAGTTGGGCACGTGAAGAACCTTGAATATCGTAAGAAGCTCCGACAATCATTGTCGGCTTTCCATCTAGTGGATGAATGTTAAAAGATAACCACTCGAGCAAACTATTCAAACTTGATGGAATCGTATGATTGTGCTCAGGTGTCGAGATAATGACACCATCAGCTTCTGAAATAGCTTGATTACACTTCTGAATAATAGGTGTATCTGTTTGATCATCTGTTTCATTGAACATTGGTACATCTGTTATTTCTAAAATCTCAATATCCGCTTTCTGAGCAAAATGTCTTTTCATAAATTGCAACAGGTTGCGATTATAGGATTTTTTTGCATTAGTCCCAACAATAGCTACTAATTTCATGGATTGTTCTCCTTTCTTGAAATACCTATGCTTTCAACCATTCTTCCCAGATGAATGATTTTTTTCGATTTGTATCTTCAGGTTTTACTAAAGCTTTTGTTAATTCAACAAAATTTTGAAACTCTGAAAAATGTTCTTCTAGTTCTACAACCTTTTCAGGATTGTTCAAATGACACTCATCATCTAGGACTTGCTCAGAATGACCTAGAAAGAACTCTGTACCCGGCATAACTCTTGCTTTAAGCTCCGGCGCATCTAAAATCTGACGTAAATGTGCCTGCGCTCTAGATGTTCCTAGCAAACCGAGAGAAGCACCTACAATCATAGTTGGTTTATTGATTAAAGCACGACTGGTATAAGCAATCCACTCTAAAGCAGAGGCCAGAGGTGCTGGTACCGTGTGGTCGTACTCAGGTGTTGAAATAATCACACCATCTGCGGCAAGAATTTTTTCTGAAAAAGCTTGAACTTCAGCTGGCGCTTGCTTGTCCTCAGGTTCGTTAAATGCTGGCAATTGTTTGATTTCCAATACCTCAATGTCGGCTTTATCCGAAAAGTGCTTTTGCATAAATTTCAATAGTTTCCGATTGGTTGAGCGTTCTGAATTGGTTCCAACGATAGCAACTAGTTTCATCTTGGTACCCCTTTCATTTATTTAATCTACTTTCATTATACTACTTTAGAAAATCTTGTAAATCCTTGGTAATAAAGACCGTGTTATTCTATCAGATTATCGTGCTTTAGTACAAGTTCGTGAAAAAATTAACAAAATATCTCCGTAAACTATTGACCGGCTTCCTTAACTATGATATAGTCTTGGTGAAAAAATATACATTTAAGGAGGATGTTTTTATGAAAGAGACATTCAATCGTTGGAGGATTTTAGTCGCGTCTACGGCCATTCTTCTTTGTACAGGTGCCGTCTATTCCTTTTCTGTTTTTGCCGGACCACTTAGCAGTTCAACAGGCTGGTCCATGTCAGATATTATGTTAGCTTTTGCTATCAACTCTGCAATCGGCCCTATCCCCATGATTCTCGGAGGTTATTTAGTTGACAAAGGTTATGTAAAATGGACCATCGCCCTCGGCGCTCTCCTATTTGCTAGTGGATTTTACTTAACCGGCTATGTCAATTCACCAGCCATGCTTTATTTGACCTATGGATTAATGGCTGGACTTGGTCAAGGTTTTGCCTATTCAGGTGCCCTCTCCAATTCACTTCGCTTCTTCCCTGATAAACGTGGCTTAGCCTCTGGAATTCTGACAGGCGGAATGGGATTTGCTGCAGTCATCGCTTCTCCAGTCGCAAGCAATCTCATTCAACAACAAGATGCCTTCTTTGCTTTTCGTACAATTGGGCTAGTCTATATTGTTGTTATCATCTGTGCAATTTTCTTTATCAAGGCAGCTCCAAGCGGCTACCAACCAGCAGGCTGGAAAGCTCCAGTACAAACGAAGCAAGGACCTACTAATAAAACCTGGAAACAAATGCTACGAAGTCCTCTGTTTTACATTATCATTAGCATGTTCTTTGTCGGCGCCTTTTCTGGTTTGATGATTGCCTCTCAGGCATCACCAATCGGTCAATCAATGTTTGGACTCTCTGCAGGCACTGCAGCTCTCTATGTCTCTCTTTATTCAATCGCAAACTCTAGTGGTCGCTTTATCTGGGGATCGCTTTCTGATAAAATTGGCCGTTCAAAGACCTTATTGATTATCTATTCTGTCATTGTCCTAGCTTTATTCTCCCTAACTATCGTTCCTGGTCAATTCGGGTTTACCTTAGGAATTATAGGGCTTGGTATCTGCTTTGGTGGTGTTATGGGGGTCTTCCCATCTATCGTCATGGAAAATTACGGTTCTGCAAATCAAGGGGTCAACTACGGTATCGTCTTCACTGGATATTCTTTAGCAGCATTTTTCGCTCCCAAAGTCGCTGTTCAAATGGCAATGGCTAATAATGGAAATTATAGTGTAGCTTTTTATGTTGCTATTGCTTTGGCCTTCATTGGACTTATGCTTACTATTTTTTATATGAAAAAGAAAGCTTAAAGCCCGAAAACTTCCTATATACGGAAGTTTTTTTGGTATAATAAAAGTAGTAATAGTATATTGGGAGGATTTACCATGGCAGACCGTTCACGTTTCTTACGAGATAACCCATCTGACTTCCCATATGATTTTGAAAAACAAATCTTATCCAAAACATCTCCTGACACAATCTATCATTGTCATCCCGAGCTAGAGATTATTTATGTTACAAAGGGTTCTGCCATCGTTCATATCAACTCAGAACGCTTTGAAAGTCGCAAAGGAGATATATTTCTTATCCAGCCGACCTCTCTCCATGCTATCTATTCTCATAAAGATCAAGAACTATTTTCTACCAGCTTTCGGATTCATCTAGATTATCTTGGGAGAAGTCAAATAGACAGCTTTAGTCAACGCTATATCCAACCCCTCCACTCCGGTCACTTTTGCTTTACTCCTCAAATATCACCAGGCGATAAGGCCTATGATCAAATTCAATCCTGCCTTCTTTCCCTCTTTTCTATCCTTGAAGAAAAAGGCATATACTACGATCTACTCATAAAATCTAAACTATACGAATTGCTTCATCTTCTCTTTAAGTATAGATACGTCAATCGACACTATACAGATGATACCTACCAAAAATACCAAAAACTAAAAGAAGTGATTTGCTACCTTGAACAGCACTACTCAGAACCCATTCATATTGAGCAACTGGCTGCAACATTTGGATATAGTAAAAATCACTTTATGAGTATTTTCAAGCAACATACTGGAGCCAGTTGTATGGACTACCTGCTCCAGTTACGTCTTGAGAAATCCTGTGAGAAACTTGTCCAAACCAACCTCAGCATTCAAGAAATTGCAAGCCAGGTCGGTTTCACCAACCTTTCAAACTTCAACCGTCAATTTAAGCAGCACTATTACTTAACACCTAGACAGTATCGAAATCAACAACTTAAAAAGAAAACATGATTCTTTCTCCTTAGTCTTTTCTAAGGAGTTTTTTCAAACAAAAAAGCCACCGAATTTGGTGGCTTCATTAGGGAGATTATTATGAAAAAGAAAAGTTTAGGATTTCATTAAATAAAGTTAGGAGGTCTTTATTTAATGGTTATATAATACAAGATGAATCTTAAAGCTAACTTAACTTTTTCTCTGATTTATCATTTTTTAAAAAATTTTTTTCAAATGGACTTTTCCTCTTTAAGCTACAAAAAAAGCCACCTGATTGGGTGACTTCTTTAGGAGATTATGATGAAAAAGAAAAGTTTGGGATTTCATTAAATAAAGGGTACTCAATGAAAATCGAAATCAGACTAGGCAGATAGACGCAAGCATAACTATAGTTAGCTAAGTCGACTCTAACGAAGGTTGATGAGATTTTCGAAGAGTATTAGGAGGTCTTTATCTAATAACTATATAATACACGAGGAGACTTAAACTTTACTTAAGAAAAAATAATTTTTTTATCTTTTTCGATCCACCCAACTCATTCCTGTACAATCATAAGTAGATAAGGTTCCAAATCCCAGAGAACGATAGAATCCCAAGTTTTTTTTTGTCTCTTCGGTCACTAATTGGACTTGATAGGCATCTCTGTAGTCCCCTAAAGCCTCTTTCATTAAGGTACTGCCAATCCCTTGGCGCTGATAGCTAGGCAAAACGATCAAATCCTGGACAAAGACGGATGAAAAACCATCTCCGACCAAACGAATCAAGCCCACCACAGCATCGCCATCAAGCGCCAAATAAATCGCTAGTGAGTGAGACAGAGCCTTCTCCAGCATCTGGGGCTGTTGGGTATAGTTGGTCCAACCAACTGCCTGATAGAGATGCAAAACATCCTCCAACTTGACCATTTCTTCCCTCTTAATCCGAATCATGTCATCTCCTATTAGAATTCTCTCAAGCTCTTGCACTGCTGGCCTCATGCCAAGAATGTTACTCCTTAAAATACTCATTGGCCTTAGCATAGGTCAGTGGCGTCTGAAGCAAGGCTGTAAAATCCTGTTCTTGCTGAATCTTTTGTGCCAGCTGTATGACCCCTTGATAGGTGGCCCGTACAGGACCCGAGCCCAGACTGAGTCGCGCCAAACCTGCCTGGTTAAGAACTTGGATATCTTGTGTTTGCGGTGTCAGGATCAGGTTGAGCGGACAAGGAATTTCCTGGATGAGTGTTTTTGCTGCCACCAGGGACATAGCCCCTGGGACAAAGACACAATCCGCCCCAGCTTGTGCAAAGGCTCGGCCACGCTCAATCGCAATGGAGAGATTCTCCTCTTCTCCTGCCACGTCATACCAGAAAGCGCAGGTCCGGGCATTGATGACAAAAGGAATGCCGGTTTCTTCTTTTAAGGCAACCAAAGCCTGAATCTTTTCAAGCTGCAAATCAAGGGAAGACAGACTGCCGTCTGAGCAGCCATCTTCGATATTGACTCCCACTGCCCCAGCCTCTAAGAGCTTGCGGGCATTTTCTTTTACTTCTGCTCCTGTTTCTGCATAGCCCCGTTCAAAATCCACTGAGACAGGTACCGTCACACGGCGACAGATTTTGCTCACCATTTCCAGTAAATCATCAAAGGTAATATCCTCACCATCCGGATAGCCCAGATCAAAAGCGATACCAGCACTAGAAGTAGCCAGAGCTTTTGCTCCCTCTTTTTCAAAAACTAGGGCTGAACCGACATTCCAGATATTGGGTAGCAGGAGCAAATCGTCCTTCTTGTGCAAGGCTTGAAAAGTCTGTGCACGTTGGATTTGTTTTTCTTTGTCTGTCATGAGCAATCCTCCAGTCGTTTATATTGGCGACCTTCTTCATCAAAATTATCAGGCTCCAACCAATTTTCAAAGCGCACTTTTCGGGCAGGCCATTCTGTATCTAGCATGGAAAACCAATCCGTATCTCGCGTCCGTCCCTTGTAAATCACCGCCTGTCTAAAGGTTCCCTCAAAGGTAAATCCCAAGCGTAGGGCAGCCTTGCGTGAAGGCCCATTGAGCTGGTCGCACTTCCACTCATAGCGGCGATATCCCAAGTCCTCAAAAACATAGCGTGCCAAGAGATACTGGGCTTCTGTTCCTATTCTCGTCCTCTTGAGCGCAGGTGAAAAGGTGACAGCGCCCACTTCTATTACTCGGTTATTCTGATCAATGCGCATGAGAGAAAATGTTCCAAAAACCTTATCAGTTGCCTTGTCTATAATCGCATAGTAAAAACGGTCCTTACGAGCCAACATCTGATTTAAGACGGCAACCAGTTCTTCCATATCTGCCACTGGTTCCTGAAAAAGGTAGGTCCACATTTCCCGAGGTGTATCTGGACCATAAACAGCTAATAAATCCTCCGCATGCTTTTCCACCGAAAGAGCCTCTATCCGAGCGTAACGCCCTTCTAAGAAATCAATGGAAGGCAATTCACCTGGTGTATAACCTTCCATTGACTCACCAATCATCTGACCATATTCATTTACTGGCATCGTTTTCTCCTTATTTTACGCTGAAAATACTATATCATAATTTGCTCTATATGGAAACTAGCACTCTCCCCAAACTTCATCCTCAACACTACATTAATGATTCGTTTTCTTTCTTTTATCTTCTAAGGCTTGGTTAATTCGTTGGGTGAGCTTGTGAGTTTGCCAGATCTGGTACAACCATATCAGTCCATAAATTAATAAGAAAAAGAACCAAAGCAAGGGACTCAACAATGCTGAACCCCAGCCAAAAAATAGGTAGGTCAATACTAAAATAGTAGCTGTCGCTAATAAATGAACTCCTACACGCATACTATAAGCAAGAAACTCTAGCCTTTCAAGGATTAAGGTCAATACCCCCATAATTCCACTCATCAAAAACAAAGCTAGAATATTTTTTGTCGTTGGTGCGGGATAGGTAATACCTGAATAAAACTGAGCCAATAACACCAAACTCAAATAAACAAAGGAGGCCGTACGCATTCCCGATACAAAATAAGCAATCAATCGCTTCATGATTTTCTCCTATAAACCTAGATAATCCATTAAGGACTTAACGTATTTCCGACTCACACTCGATTTGATACCCCGAGTCATCTTAGCCATCATGTTTCCTGAAAAGCTATCCGATAATGACTCTAAATGGTCAATGTTTATAACTGAATGACGCGATATCTGTATAAAGTTACGCCGGTTAATCCGATTCTGAAAGTTTGTCAATGTTTCCTTAGTTTTATAAATCCCGTCTACCGTATAAATGGTCAACAAATTCTTATCGATATCTGCTAGAATAAGATCCTCAATTTTCACCATAACCAGATGATCATCCGTTCGAATAGGAATGACCACCTGATTAGTCGTTGAAAATTGTTCTAAATACTCCATGACTTCTCTTGCTTGGTCAGTTAACTGAGCTGCCTGAATTAAAATGTGTGGGTCTTTTTCTGAAAACTCTGTCTTCATTTCAAAACGAATCTTCATTTTCTCTCCAATACATCTTTATTTTCTCTTGCTAAACACTTTAACAAATAAAAGCCAAAGAAGAATAGCGACGAGACTGATAATAACCACTATAAAGTATGTTTCTCCCTTTGTCAATAGTTCTTGCCAGTTGATTTGGATTCCCATTTTTTCTTGAAATTCCTGTAACAGACTGTTATTTCCTGAAAATGCGGTCTCTAACCGCTCTTCCATCAAGACTTGTCGATAAAGAGAAGCAATATAAGTTGCAGGGGTACATTTCATGAAAAGCTGTGCAGAATCAGGTAATACTCCAATAGGGATATAAGTTCCTACTAAAAATCCAGAAGCAGTTCCCACTATCGTTGCTAGTTTACCAAGGCTATCTACAGATTGAAAACGGTAAATCAAGAGAACATTTACCAAACTTGAAAGCAGACTGCTTAACAACATAATCAAAGCGATTTCCGGTAAATGGCTGATAACTGGGCTCTCTTTAAAATAAAAACTCATAACAGCATACATAAACACCTGCATAACAAAAGAAATAACAATACTACTGATTAGATAGGAGGCCTGTAAGCCCCAGTTACCTAAATCAGTCAAGAAAAGATCTTGATCCACTTGATTTTCGCGGTCCTGTACCATTTGTTTAAGAGCCGTAAAACTGGTTGTCATCCCAGTCACAGCCAATGTCCCACCCATCAGCCAGTTATTTAAAAGGTTCGTACTATTAGGGAGTTGGGACCAAGAATCCGTCAAATTCTTCTGCAAAAAAATGATATAAAGGAGGAAGGAAATCAATGCCCCCAATAATGAGAAAAATACTCCCGAACGATTACGAAAATATAAGATAAAATTCCGTTTCAATAAAGCTAGCATTAGCGAACCTCTCTTCCTGTAAGTGCAATAAAGGCATCATCCATAGTGCCCGGACGAAACTCAAAAGAATCAATTTCTTCTCGAACTTTTGCCAAATATTCAATGGCTTCCTGTGACGTCCTTGGATAAAAAAGATATTCCAACTCATTTTCTTCCTCTACTGTCATTCCAGCCTGTAACAATTTTTCTAGATCCTTCATTTCCTTAAAACGAATTTTTAGGATATTAGATGCATACTGACTTTTAATAGCAGTCGCAGAACCTTGCGCAATCACTTTCCCATGATCAACGATATAGATCTGATCTGCTTCATCCGCTTCATCCAGATAATGAGTCGTTAAGATAATAGTCATCCCTTCATCCTTTTGTAGTCGATACAGTAGATTCCAGATGGATTTGCGCGTCTGAATATCAAGACCTGTCGTTGGTTCATCCAAGAAAAGAATATCTGGTCGCGAAAGAAGAGCACGCGCAATATCAACCCGACGTTTTTGCCCACCTGACAAAGTCCCATAGAGTTGTTTCTGGAAAGCCGTCAAACCCAGTTGATGGATCAAATCATCCACACGACTTGCTGCAATCTCCTTATACTGTTGAGCGCGAATCGTGAGATTTTCCCTAACCGTCAACATCTCATCCAGTACACTAGCTTGAAAAACAACTCCGATTTTCGTATTTGGCGCATATCGAATCTGACCTTGTGTCGGCTTTTTCGAACCGATTAACATGGAAATAGTGGTTGATTTCCCTGCACCATTGGGACCCAAAATAGCATTGAAACTTCCTGTTTCAAACTCTAACTGAATATCATCGACAGCCATATGATTGCCGTACCGTTTAGTCAAATGTTTAGCTTGTAAAATCATATTTTCCCCTCCTCTTTACCACACTAGTTTAACAAAAAGTATGAAAGAAAAATCGACTTTTGAGATAAGCAGTTAAAATGAAAGGCCAAGTGGTAAAATAATGGGGGTTAAGTTAAAGTGGTGCAGACTGCAACCGTTTTTCTCCTATCGAATCACTAGAGGAAGTTGAAAAACACTTACAACCACACATTATATTTTTAAATATGCGCTATAAAAGAGGTGTTTTATAGCATCCGGCAGAAAAATCCAAGAGTCGGTAGTATTGTTCTCGCTAAACCAAACAATAAAAAATGAATCAGAAATCATGGCACACACCCCTTCTATCAAAATGAAACTGCTGAATAGGATATGATTGAATTTGAAGCAAGTATGGTCCTGAATTTGAAACTGCCATTAACGATAAGTCTATCTATTAGGAAAGAAATCTTCAATACAAGCAAAAACAGCTCTTGTTATCCAAGAAGAGCTGTTCTATTTTATGAAAGAGAAAGTCACTAGTGACCCTTGTGCTTCTCTTTACGTTTTTGCTGTTTGCGTTCAAATTTCTCTTGCTTGAGCAATTGCTTTTGGAGACTAGACTGTTGTTTTGAATGCTTTTTTCGTTCCTCGTACTGCAACTGCAGGAGCTCTTGTGACTTAGAAGAAACTTTCTGCTTCACCTGTTTCTTTACAGCTCGCTGCAGACGCTTCGGATTCTTAAT
The DNA here is from genome assembly GCF_001578935.1 of Streptococcus oralis. Lineage (GTDB taxonomy): Bacteria > Bacillota > Bacilli > Lactobacillales > Streptococcaceae > Streptococcus > Streptococcus oralis_R. The sequence goes on from NZ_KQ969522.1 coordinate 264,128, forward strand.
CTTCACATGCTGTTTGACTGTTGCCTCTGGACTAAAAGATAACCGAACAAACTGAGTCTGTAAAAGTTTCAAAATTTCATCCTCTTTTGGTTCCTGACCAAATGTCACTCGACAAACTTGATAAGTTCCCTCATACTCTTGTTCAAACAATCCATGCCAAAATCCATCTTCAAAATAAACTGTCAAGCCAATTGAAACGATTTCCATGACAGCACCTCCTTAAATCTATCCCTAAGAATGGACAACCAAGGAGGAAGGTTACTGATAGGCTTGCCTACGTCTGGACTACCAACCAGAACTGTGTTGTTATCTTAGTTGGGACTATTATAGCACGGTTCAGCACTATCTACAAATTTTTCAAATGTGTATCAAAAAAATTTATCGTAGCAAACCAAGAGTCTACACTTTCTTTCATTAATAAGCGCCAATCTTTTCGATAACGATGATTCGGTTGATAAGCAACCGTCAACATATGCCCCGTTTCATGGTATTTTTTAAACAAAATGGATTTCCCTTTATAATGTGAAATAATATCATCTATCGCGGATGACGCATTCCATATTTCATCAACATCGCTTCCTAGCAATAATAAAGGAGAGGCAATTTTACTCACATCAATCTGAGCCCTACTATCTTCAGGAATATGTTTTCCAAAAAACTTGTTTAACAAATAATTTCCTAGTTGAAATTTTTGATACGGAAGTTCTTTTTGCAAATATGTCCAAGAAGATGAATGAGAATTGAGTTTTCCCTTTATTCCCTCAAATATTATATTTGAGGGGGAATTGAGTACCAAACATTGCACATCATCCAAAATACTTTGTCCAGCCAGAACAAGCTCTGCTCCTTTAGAACGACCATATATTCCTATTTTTGTATTATCAACTTGAGGATGATGATATAGAAAATCTTTCGCTTCCTCCAGACATTCTATCGGAATTCGTTCTAAGTTTTGGGGTAATCCCTCTAAACCAAAATAAGCTATCGCAAGACAAATATAGCCTCTAGAAGATAAAAGTTGGGCAATGTTCTGAGCTTTTTCAATTCTTCCCTCACTACCACTAACAATAATCACAGCCGGCGCCTTTTTTAACTTTTCATCATAAAATAATCGACCTTGAAAATGCTTATCATAAATATCTTGATACCTTATTCCCAGATTCATATAACGCCTTACAAAACTTTGCTCCGCGACCACATCTTTCCCCAGCCTGATTTTAATTTCAACACCAAAACAATCTCGCAAAAGAATTCTATCAAGAGAACTGGGTAATCTCCTTTTCCTATCCTTCAACGGTTTCGCATTAAAGAACAAGCCCATTTCTGAAACTCCTTTATAAGATCCCGAAATAGATGCTGTTTGAGAGGTGTCAATCATACCGTCCTGATCAGATAAAAAAATTGCAGTTGATTTCCACATGACATCATGATCTAAAAGTAAGGGAGCGTTTATACAGTAATAATCAGACAGGTACATTTCTACACAATACCTTGTCCTTTGTTCTAAACCATTGATAGTAATATAAAAAGATTCATCTGCTAAGTCAGTTTGTGAAATCAGTTCAATGTTTACAGTCATATCTTCTCCTTTTGTTAATATACTTAACAACCAAATTTAAAATTTACCGTGACTTTCACCACGGCAATCCTCCCCATACATTTTCAATATCATCCATCAATTTCACAACTGTTTGAAGCTCCTCCTCGCTATAGTTGTTTAAAACTGAAAAGACTGATTCTTCAATATATGCTTGTTGCTCCTTATGGATTTTAAAAACTTCGATGCCTTTTTCAGATAATCTCAAATATTTATTTTTCCCATTATTCGGAGCAAAATCAAAAACAACTAAATTTTTTTGAATTAATCTCCTAACACTTTGAGTTATTGCACTTCTCGAAACTTTTAATAATTCAGATAATTTCACTAGATTTAAGGGCTGATTTTTCCCAATCACAACAATCAAATGTACCTCATTCAACGTAATGGATTTGTCAATACTAATTTTATGTTGATTTTTTTTTAGCTGTTCAAATGCTAAAATAAATCTATTGAAACGATTATTAAATGTAATAAATTCTTTTTTATCCATAATCTCTCTTTTCTTTGTTAATCATATTAACAAAATAGAAACTTCTTGTCAAATAAAAATCCTCCAGATTCTACTCTGAAGGATTCCTATCTTATTTCACAACGATATTATCGAGTTTAGTTGGCTCAAACAGTTTGGGGAACTGTTTGAGGTTGGAAATCAGCAAATAAATTGGTTATTTCACAACAATATTAACCAATTTATTTGGTACACTAATTACCTTCACGATTTCCTTACCGTCAATTTCTGCTTTAACTTTTTCATCCGCTAGAGCGATTTCTTGCAATTCTTCGCGTGATAGGTCTTTAGCGACCATGAGTTTGGCACGGACTTTTCCTTTGATTTGGACGACGATTTCAATTTCGTCTTCGACGAGTTTGCTTTCATCCCATCTTGGCCAAGCTACGTAAGAGATGGACTCACCTGTTGCAACAACAGTTTGCCAGAGTTCCTCTGCCAAGTGAGGTGCAAATGGGGCAATCAATTGGATAAAGCCTTTGGCGTAGTCTACATAGAGTTTGTCTTCCTTATTAGCAGCGTTGACAAAGACCATAAGTTGGGCAATGGCTGTGTTGAATTTCAATGATTCTATTTGCTCTGTGACAGCTTTAACGGTTTCATTATAAACCTTGTCGAGAGTGCCATTGTTTTCCGCAACAATTTCCTTACTTGTAATCAAACGGTAAACACGGTCGAGGAACTTACGACTTCCTTCCAAACCTTCTTCTGACCAAGCGATAGAAGCGTCAAGTGGCCCCATGAACATCTCATAAACACGAAGGGTATCGGCACCATATTGTTCCACCACATCGTCTGGGTTGACAACGTTCTTGAGCGATTTAGACATCTTGGCTGGTGCTTGCTCCAACTCTTCTCCTGTTTCCGCATGGAAGAAGGATCCGGCACGTTTTTCAACCTTATCAGTCGCCACAAGTGCCCCACGGTGGTCGCGGTAGCTTGTCCCCAAAATCATCCCTTGGTTAAAGAGTTTTTGGAATGGTTCCTTAGTCGGAACAACACCGAGGTCATAGAGGAATTTGTGCCAGAAACGAGCATAAAGCAAGTGAAGAACAGCATGCTCTGCACCACCGACATAAATATCTACTGGCAACCATTGTTTGAGGAGATCCTCATCAGCCAATTTCTCTGTGTTGTGTGGATCGATATAGCGGAGGTAGTACCAACTTGAGCCTGCCCATTGTGGCATAGTATTTGTTTCACGACGACCTTTAACGCCATCTTCACGAGTTACTTCCAACCAGTCAGTCAAGTTAGCCAATGGACTCTCCCCAGTACCTGAAGGGCGAATGTCCTTGGTTACAGGCAAGACAAGTGGCAATTCATTTTCAGGGACAGCTGTTGAAGTTCCATCTTCCCAATGAATGATTGGAATTGGCTCACCCCAGTAACGTTGACGACTAAAGAGCCAGTCGCGGAGACGGTAGGTGACCTTCTCTTGTCCACAACCTTTTTCTTCCAGCCAAGCCACAATCTTAGCAATAGCATCTTCTTTGTTCAATCCATCTAGGAAGTCTGAATTGATATGAAAGCCATCTTCTGTGTAAGCAGCTTCTGCTACATTTCCACCTTCTAGCACTTCTACGATTGGAAGGTCAAATTGTTTGGCAAATTCCCAGTCACGTTGGTCATGGGCAGGTACGGCCATGACAGCACCTGTTCCATAACTAGCAAGAACATAGTCTGCAATCCAGATTGGGATTTCTTTACCGTTAACAGGGTTGATGGCATAAGCACCAGTCCAAACCCCTGTTTTTTCCTTGGCAAGGTCGGTACGAGCCAAGTCTGACTTGAGGCTAGCTTGGTGTTTGTAGTCGGCAACAGCCTCAGCTTGTTCAGGACTTGTGATGGCATCCACCAGCTCATGCTCAGGAGCCAAGACTGTGAAGGTCGCACCGAAAAGAGTATCCGGACGAGTAGTAAAGACGGTAAATTCCTTGTCAGTTCCCTTAACTTTGAAAGTAACATTAGCACCAGTTGATTTCCCAATCCAGTTACGTTGCATATCCTTGATAGACTCTGGCCAGTCAAGATCATCCAAGTCATTGAGCAAGCGCTCTGCATAGGCCGTGATTTTAAGCATCCATTGACGCATCGGTTTGCGGACAACTGGATAGCCACCACGCTCAGAAGTTCCGTCAGGAAGAACTTCTTCGTTGGCGATAGCTGTTCCTAGTTCCTCAACCCAGTTTACCGGTACTTCGGCTTCATAGGCCAAACCTTTTTCGTAAAGCTTGGTGAAGATCCACTGAGTCCATTTGTAGTAGTTTGGATCTGTTGTATTGACTTCACGATCCCAGTCGTAAGAGAAGCCAAGCGCGTTGATTTGACGTTTGAAGTTGGCAATATTTTCCGCTGTAAATTCTGCTGGGTCATTCCCCGTATCCATAGCGTACTGCTCAGCTGGCAAACCAAAGGCATCCCATCCCATTGGGTGAAGGACATTGTAGCCTTGCGCACGTTTGTAACGGCTGAGGATATCGGTTGCAGTGTAGCCTTCTGGGTGTCCTACGTGCAGACCCGCTCCAGACGGATATGGGAACATATCGAGAGCATAGAACTTCGGTTTTGAGGCATCTGTTCCTGTCTTAAATGTATGATGTTTCGCCCAGTAGCCCTGCCACTTAGGCTCAATTTCTTTATGATTGTAAAAACTCATGCTATTTCTCCAATTTTATGATGTTACTATTATACCATTTTTGAGGGAATTTGAAAGACGAGAAATGTTCTTTTAGACTTGGATAACAAGAAATACTGAATCGCAAATCCAGCTTATTTAGCAGGAAAAAAATTAGCTCCTAATCGGAGCTAACTTCTATCAATTTTTTATTTCTTCCATCTTCTCACGTCCGAGTTCTCGATAACTACGGTCGCCAACAACTTCTACACTAAACTGGCCATCCTCATATTCAAGAATCGTCACGCTACCATTATCGAGACCATGCGGATGCATGCCATTAATCAGATAAACAATGGTCCCAATGGTCATTCCATGGCTTACGACGAGGGCATTCTCCCCACCTTGTTCTTCCATTTCTTTGGCAATCGCTTCAAAGCCTTCCTTGATTCGACCACTGAGTTTTTCCCAACCTTCAGCCCAGCCAGCTGTATCAACCTCAACTAGACCTTCTGCTAGTTCTGCATAGGACAACTGATGAACATGGTCCACATTGAAAATTCTCGGAATCAAGCCCATAAAGAGATCCCCATCATAGGCCCCATCAAAACTACCAAAACACCACTCACGGATGCGCTTGTCCATGCGGTAAGGGATTTTCCCCTGCAAGCCAAGTTCTTCTAGGATAATTCCCATAGTTTGAATAGTGCGCCCTGAATCACTGGAATAAGCGCGGTCAAACTGTAAACCAGACTCTCTCAAACCAATTCCCAGTTCATGGATTCCCAACTCACCTTCTACAGTCAGAGGTGTATCACTCCATCCTTGAGCACGTCCAATCGTGTTAAACATCGTTTTCCCATGACGAATCAAATACAATCTTACTTTAGACATTTTCTATCCTCCATTTCTTCTATTATATCATGGATTAAAGAAATATTCGGCTTTCAAAAGCAAAGCCAACATTTGTAAATTATCCAAAAGAAAAGCTACCCTCATGGTAGCTTCCCTAGGAGATTATTATGAAAAAGTTTAGGATTTCTATTAAATAAAGTTAGGAGGTCTTTATTTAATGATTATAGTATACACAGTCATCCTTAAACTCAACTTAAATCTTCTCTCTTTTTTATTAATTTTTAAAACTATGGATTGGAGCTGGGATTTGCCCACCGCGAGAGATGAAATCAACAGACGAAGCCCCGTTGACCTTCATTACTGGAGCTGTCCCTAGCAAGCCACCAAACTCAATCATATCGCCTTCCTCGCCCTTTGGAATAATACGGACAGCCGTTGTTTTCATGTTAATCACACCGATTGCCGCCTCATCTGCAATCATAGCCGCAATGGTTTCAGCAGGCGTATCTTCTGGAATGGCAATCATATCCAGTCCAACTGAACAGATAGCCGTCATGGCTTCTAGTTTCTCTAAATTCAGAGAACCATCTTGCACCGCAGCAATCATCCCCTCATCTTCAGAAACGGGGATAAAAGCACCTGACAAGCCACCGACTTGATTACAAGCCATCACTCCGCCCTTCTTAACTTGGTCATTCAAAAGAGCGAGGGCAGCCGTCGTCCCATGCGTACCAACTGTTTCTAGGCCCATTTCCTCAAGGACACGAGCTACAGAATCACCAACTGCGGGAGTAGGTGCCAAGCTTAGGTCGACAATTCCAAAATCAACACCTAGTCTCTCGCTGGCCATCTGACCAACTAATTGACCGATACGAGTAATCTTGAAGGCCGTTTTCTTGACTGTTTCCGCTACTACATCAAAGCTCTGTCCACGAACTTTTTCCAAGGCACGCTTGACCACACCAGGACCCGAAACCCCGACATTAATGATAACATCTGCTTCACCGACACCATGGAAGGCCCCCGCCATAAAAGGATTATCCTCAACAGCGTTAGCAAATACGACCAATTTGGCAGCACCCATATCTGATAAGTTCGCTGTTTCTTTGATGATACGTCCCATATCTGCAACTGCAGTCATGTTGATACCTGACTTGGTTGAGCCAATATTGACAGACGAACAGACCTTGTCTGTCTCAGCTAGAGCACGGGGGATAGAATTGATGAGAATTTCATCTCCTTTTTGGTAGCCTTTTTGTACCAAAGCTGAGAATCCACCAATAAAGTCAACACCAATCTCCTTGGCAGCCTTATCAAGAGCCTTTGCCAAAACAACATAGTCTGTCGCATCAGTCGCAGCACCAATTAAAGAAATCGGAGTCACCGATACCCGTTTATTAACAATAGGAATCCCAAGTTCTGCAGCAATTTCATCTCCTACAGCCACTAGATTTGCAGCTTTAGTGGTGATTTTTTGGTAAATCTTTTCAGCAGCACGTTCGATGTCTGGATCAATACAGTCCAAAAGAGAAATTCCCATGGTGATGGTTCTGATATCGAAGTTCTGCTCTTCGATCATGGCAATGGTTTCCGTAACTTGTCTAATATCCATGATAACCTCCTAGATATTGTACATAGCATCAAAAATCGCTGCACTCTGAATATTGATTTTAACATTCAAGGTTTGACCAAATGTTTCAAACTCATTTCGCAGATAAGTGAAATCCTGTTTTTCGTTACTAGAAACGACCGCCATCATGGTAAAGTATTCATCCAACACCGTCTGAGAAATATCGTCAATATTCAACCCCAACTCTGCAATCTTAGTAGACACGCCTGCAACAATCCCAGCCTTGTCCTTACCAACCACTGTAATAATAGCCTTCATCCTTATACCCCATTTCTACGATTTTTAGAAAACCTGAACGTTTTTGATTTTCTTTTTTCCTAGTATAGCATATTTCCATAGAAAATACTAAAAAACGCCTGCTTACGAAGTTGTTCTTAAGAAAAAAACAATTTCGTAAACAAGCGTCTACCCTATCAAATGATGATGAGTGTTCCCGCTAGGACCGAAGTCCCAGCGGTAGACCAGAGCTAGACTAAGAGCACAAGACTCCATCATCATAACACTCAACAAAATTGATGATTTTATACTAATTCGATGATTGCCATTGGCGCAGCATCACCACGACGTGGTTCAGTTTTAAGGATACGAGTGTATCCACCGTTACGTTCAGCATAACGAGGTGCGATTTCTGAGAACAATTTTTGAAGTGCTGTAGTAGAAGTGTACTTATCAGTTGCTTCATCATAGTTTTCAGATGCGATTTCATTACGTACGAAAGCTGCTGCTTGACGACGTGCATGCAAATCACCACGTTTACCTAGAGTAATCATTTTTTCAACAGTTTTACGGATTTCTTTAGCACGAGCTTCAGTTGTCACGATTGATTCGTTGATCAAAAGGTCAGTTGTCAAATCGCGAAGCATTGCTTTACGTTGTGAGCTAGTGCGTCCTAGTTTACGGTAAGCCATGTATTCCTCCTTTATTTATCTTTTAATCCAAGACCCAAATCAATGAGTTTGAGTTTCACTTCTTCCAAACTCTTGCGTCCAAGATTTCGTACTTTCATCATCTCTGCTTCAGATTTCTCTGTCAAATCATGCACAGTATTGATACCGGCACGTTTCAAACAGTTGTATGAACGCACAGACAAGTCCAGTTCCTCAATCGTACGATCCAAAATACGATCGTCAGATTCAGTATCAGCTTCTTTCATCACTTCAGTTGACTTAGCAATCTCAGTAAGATTTGTAAACAAATCAAGATGTTCTGTCAAGATACGTGCTGAAAGCCCTAAAGCATCTTCTGGAATAATTGTTCCATTAGTCAAGATTTCAAGGGTTAATTTGTCAAAACCATCGTTGCTACCTACACGAGCAGGCTCTACTTGATAGTTGACTTTTGTAACTGGTGTATAAATAGAATCTACAGCAAGTGTTCCAACTGGGGCATTATCTTTTTTGTTTTCATCAGCAGGTACATATCCACGACCACTGTTAACAGTCATTGTCGCTTTTAGAGAAGAACCTTCACCGATTGTAAAAAGATAATGATCTGGATTTACAATCTCAATATCACTATCAGTCAAAATGTCTCCAGCTGTAATTTCAGCAGGGCCTTCAACGTCAAGCTCAATGATTTTTTCGTCTTCAACGTATGATTTCACTGCAATCCCTTTAATGTTCAGAATGATTTGCATCACGTCTTCACGAACACCTGGAACTGTGTCAAACTCATGCAAGACACCTTCAATGTTGATAGATGTCACTGCTGCTCCTGGTAGAGAAGCTAGTAGTACACGACGAAGAGAGTTACCAAGAGTTGTACCGTAGCCACGTTCAAGTGGTTCGATTACAAACTTGCCATAATCTTTATTTTCATCAATTTTTGTTATATTTGGTTTTTCAAACTCAATCATTTAGTTACTCCCTCTTAAACGAAAAGCAGTGTAATGCGATGATTATACACGGCGACGTTTTGGAGGACGAGCACCATTGTGTGGCACTGGAGTCACATCACGAATTGCTGTTACTTCAAGACCAGCGGCAGCAAGCGCACGAATAGCTGACTCACGACCAGAACCTGGACCTTTTACAGTAACTTCAACTGATTTAAGACCGTGTTCTTGTGCAGATTTAGCAGCAGCTTCAGAAGCCATTTGAGCAGCGAATGGTGTAGATTTACGAGAACCTTTGAAACCAAGAGCACCCGCTGATGACCAAGCAATTGCATTACCATGCACATCAGTAATCATAACAATAGTGTTATTAAATGTAGCGTGAATATGAGCAATACCAGATTCGATATTCTTTTTCACACGACGTTTACGTGTTGGTTTAGCCAAGACTTTTACCTCCTATATTATTTTTTCTTACCAGCGATCGCAACAGCTTTACCTTTACGAGTGCGAGCGTTGTTTTTAGTGTTTTGTCCACGGACAGGAAGTCCACGACGGTGACGAATACCACGGTAAGAACCGATTTCCATCAAACGTTTGATGTTCAAGTTTACTTCACGACGAAGGTCACCTTCAACTTTGATTGCATCCACTTCACGACGGATAGCATCTTCTTGATCTGATGTAAGGTCACGTACACGAACATCTTCTGAGATTCCAGCAGCAGCCAAAATTTTCTTAGATGTTGCAAGTCCGATACCATAAACGTAAGTCAATGAGATTACTACGCGTTTGTCATTTGGAATGTCAACTCCAGCAATACGAGCCATGTTTTCTCCTTTCTATCTTATCCTTGACGTTGTTTGTGTTTTGGATTTGCTGGGCAAATTACCATAACACGACCATTACGACGAATTACTTTACAGTATTCGCAAATTGGTTTGACCGATGGTCTTACTTTCATTTCTTATCCCTCCAAGTTTTTCGATTATTTAAAGCGGTAAGTGATACGTCCACGTGTCAAGTCATATGGACTCATCTCGACAGTAACACGATCTCCCGCTAAAATACGAATATAGTTTTTACGAATTTTACCAGAAACTGTTGCTAAAATCTGATGTCCATTTTCAAGTTCAACCGTAAACATTGCGTTAGGCATTGTATCGACTACTTTGCCTTCAACTTCAATCACATCGTCTTTTGCCACGCAAAAGCACCTCCATAAATTTCGATTCGATGCCTCTGAAAACAGAGACAACAATTATAAGTCAGACTATCTCAGTATAACATTTGTAGCGATTTTTTGCAAGTGTGAAAAACGCTTTATTTCAAATTTGTCAATACTTTTTCGATGTCTTTGAACACATCATTGATATCTTGATTTCCTTCGATATCGTGGACCAAACCTTTGGCACGGTAGTGAGCAATGATTGGTTCACCTTGGGCGATATTCACATCCAAACGACGCTTCACTGTCTCAGGTTTGTCATCCTCACGTTGGTAATAATCTTCCTCTTTGTAGTCAACAGGTGGGTTGAAAACTTTGTGGAAGGTTTCACCTGTTTCGCGGTGGATGATACGGCCACTCAAACGTTCCAAGAGACAATCTGGGTTCACTTCGATATTGATCACACCTTCTAGTTCGATACCAAGTTCCGCCAATGTTTTGTCCAAGGCATGGGCTTGTTCAATCGTACGTGGGTAACCATCCAACAAGAAACCTGTTTCCTTGATGTCGTCCTGTGAAAGGCGTTCTTTAACAATTCCATTTGTAACTTCATCTGGAACCAACTCACCTTTGTCAATATATGACTTTGCAAGTACACCCATTTCAGTTTGATTTGCCATAGCAGCACGGAACATATCTCCAGTTGAAATGTGTGCCACGTGGAATTGCTCCACAATTTTAGCCGCTTGCGTTCCCTTACCTGCTCCAGGTAAGCCCATAATCAAAAAATTCATGATAGGATCTCCTTATTTTGTATTTAAATAGAAGCAGAAATTCGTTTCAACCCCTATTTAAAAACAAAATAGAAGAGGGGAGACGAAAATCTCTCTGATAGATAGATCTTCATACTCCACTCTCTAAGCAAAAGTAATTTTGCTTTTATTCTGTTTTGTCCATGAAACCAACATACTTACGTTTCAATAGGTAACCTTCTAGCTGTTTGATTCCTTCGATACCAGTTGAGATAATAATCAAAAGACTAGTTCCCCCAAAAGCAACAGCCTCTGAAAGACCAAAGACATCTTTTGCCACAATCGGCAAGATTGAAATCACACCAAGGAAGATTGATCCGACAGTCGCAAGGCGACGAAGAAGTTTCGACATAAACTCTTCAGTACCCTTACCAGGACGGACACCATGAATGTAGGCTCCACTCTTTTGCAAGTTTTCTGCTGCTTTCTCTGGATTGATCTGTACAAATGTATAGAAGAATGTAAAGAGAATGATTAACAAGGCATACATAGCAACACCTGTCGGAGATGTTGTAGATAACATTTCCTGTGCTGTACGTACCCAAGCCCAATCATGACCTGTAGCACTCAAAAATTGAAGAATGGCTGCAGGTGCTGCTGTAATGGAACTTGCAAAGATAACTGGGATAACCCCCGCTGGGTTTACCTTCAATGGAAGGTATGAACTTGATGGGGCTCCTTGAGCAACTTTTGTATATTGGATTGGAATTTTATATTCTGCCTGTTGAACATAGGTTGTAAAGTATACAATCAACAAGACAGCGATAATCAAAATAACGACAAAGATAATAGATGAAGTCAAACGGCTACTTGGAATATTGACGAAGTAGTCAACATAGATTCCTTTAATCATCTCAGGGATTGAAGCGACAATACCTGCAAAGATGATCATAGAAACACCGTTTCCGTATCCCTTATCTGTAATTTGTTCCCCGAGCCAAGTTACAATCATACTACCTGCTGTGAGGATAATACCAATGGTAACAAAAACCTGTGGAGTTAACGCTGTCGTTAATAATTTCGCTCCAGATAGAGTGTTAAATCCTGCTGTAATCCCGATAGATTGAACAAATGCAAGCACAAGTGCAATATAACGAGTAGCTTGGTTTAGTTTTCTCCGTCCTACTTCCCCTTGTTTGCCCCATTCTACAAACTTCGGTAAAATATCCATTTGTAGCAATTGAACAACGATTGAAGCAGTGATGTACGGACTTACACCAAGTGCAAAAACGGAGAAGTTCTTCATGGCATTCCCTGAAACAAGACTAAGCATGTTTAAGAAAGATAAACCACTGAGAGCTTCTAAACTTTTTGCATTCACCCCTGGAACAGTAATACTTGTCCCAATACGGAAAACAAGAATGATAAAAATCGTAAAGAGAATTTTTGATCGAACTTGTTTAACCTTGAGCGCTTCTTTTAGTAATTTAAAAAACATGGGTCACCTCTCTTAGATGACTTCTACAGAACCACCTTTAGCAGTGATAGCTTCCTCAGCTGATTTAGAGAATTTAGCTGCTTTCACAGTCAATTTCTTAGTCAACTCACCGTTACCAAGAATTTTAACTCCTGATTTTTCAGCTTTCACAATTCCTGCTTCGATAAGTACAACTGGAGTTACTTCTGCACCGTCTTCAAAGACGTTCAATTGGTCAAGGTTTACAATTGCGTATTCTTTAGCGTTGATGTTAGTGAATCCACGTTTTGGAAGACGACGGAACAATGGAGTTTGTCCACCTTCAAAACCAAGGCGAACTCCGCCACCGCTACGAGCTTTTTGACCTTTTTGACCGCGACCAGATGTTTTACCGTTACCTGATGAAGTACCACGACCAACACGGTTACGTACTTTACGAGAACCTTCTGCAGGTTTCAATTCATGAAGTTTCATTATTATTTTCTCCTCTTTTGTAAAATGCTAGCGCCGATAAGAGAGAAAAGGTTGTCTCCCTTATCAACTCGCCTATACATGGTCATCTTAGATGACTATACCTAGTTTTAGGGGATGAGTATTGCCACATCCCCTAAAAATTCATTAGTTTACTTCTTCAACTGTTACCAAGTGAGATACTGCAGTGATCATACCACGGATAGCAGCGTTGTCTTCTTTGATAACAGAGCTATTCAATTTGCCAAGTCCAAGTGCTACAACAGTTTTACGTTGTGATGGAATGCGTCCGATTGGAGACTTAGTCAAAGTAATTTTAATTTGAGCCATTTTATCCCCTTTCTTATGCCAAATCAGAAACTGAAATACCACGAAGGGCAGCAACTTCTTCAGCGCGTTTCAATTGTTTCAAACCTTCAACAGTTGCGCGAACAATGTTGATTGGAGTGTTAGAGCCAAGTGATTTAGATGTAATATCTGCCACACCTGCCAATTCCACAACGGCACGAACGGCACCACCAGCGGCAACTCCAGAACCTTCTACAGCAGGTTTCAACAATACTTTAGCTCCACCGAATTCTGAAAGAACTTCGTGTGGGATTGTTGTTCCAACCATAGGAACTTCAATCAAGTTTTTCTTAGCATCTTCTACTGCTTTGCGGATTGCTTCTGGAACTTCTTGAGCTTTACCAGTACCAAATCCTACGCGACCGTTGTGGTCACCAACAACAACAAGAGCTGCGAAACGAAGACGACGTCCACCTTTAACAACTTTTGTAACACGGTTAACAGCAACTACGCGTTCTTCTAATTCAACTGCATTGTCTTTAAATGCCATTTTCTAGTGTCCTCCTATTAGAATTTCAATCCGTTTTCACGAGCTGCATCAGCCAAAGCTTTCACACGTCCGTGATATAGATATCCACCGCGGTCGAACACCACTTCTGAAATACCTTTAGCGTTTGCACGTTCTGCAACGAGTTTACCGACAGCAACGGCTTGTTCAGTTTTAGTTCCTTTTGAAACTTCTTTGTCAAGAGTTGAAGCACTTGCGAGCGTTACACCCGCTACGTCATCAATCACTTGAGCGTAGATGCCTGTATTAGAACGGAATACGTTCAAACGTGGGCGATCAGCAGTTCCAGAGAGTTTTCCGCGAACGCGACGGTGGCGTTTTTGGCGGAGTTTGTTTTTATCTGGTTTAGAAATCACAGTTTTCACCTCTTTAGTTTTAAATCGTGTGCTATGCACTAAGTTGGAAAATAGGTTGGTGGTTGAAAATCAACCACTCAACATTATTTACCTGTTTTACCTTCTTTACGGCGAACGAATTCACCAACGTAACGGATACCTTTACCTTTATATGGTTCTGGTGAACGAAGGCTACGTACGTAAGCAGCTGTTTGACCAACTACTTCTTTTGAAATTCCGCTAACAACGATTGTTGTTGGGTTTGGAAGTTCAAAAGTAATTCCTTCTGGAGCTTCAACTTCGTCTGGATGAGATTTACCAACAGCCAAAACAAGTTTTTTACCTTGAAGTTGTGCACGGTAACCAACCCCACGCATTTCAAGTTCTTTCTTGAATCCTTCTGATACACCAATTACCATGTTGTTCAAAAGGGCACGAGTAGTTCCATGGATTGTTTTCATTTCTTTTGAATCGTTTGGACGGTGAAGAGTTACTTCAGTACCTTCCACACGAATTTCAATATCTTTTGAGAACTCACGAGTAAGTTCTCCTTTAGGTCCTTTTACAGTTACAAGGTTGTCATTGTTAGTGATTTCAACACCAGCAGGCAACACGATAACTTTATTACCAATACGTGACATGTTTTTATTCTCCTGTTAAATTGTCAGGCCATAACGGCCAGTTTTCACGGGGGTTAAAGATACTTATTGAGTTCAATAGCTAAATTGAACACGCTCTAAGAACTGTGCAAAATAGATAAGTTGGCTTGTTTGTAAACAAACTTCTCCAACTTCCTAATTTTGCTTTGTTCTTTACGAGCTTTGTATCTTGATTTTACCAAACGTAAGCGATAACCTCACCACCAACGTTCTTTTGACGAGCTTCTTTATCAGTAAGCAAACCTTCAGAAGTTGAAAGGATAGCAATTCCAAGTCCGTTAAGAACTTTTGGAAGATCTTCACGTTTTTTGTAGACACGAAGTCCTGGTTTAGAAACACGTTTCAAGTTAGTGATAACTTTTTCACCGTTTGGTCCGTATTTAAGGAATACACGGATGATGCCTTGTTTGTCATCTTCGATGATTTCAACGTTTTTTACAAAACCTTCGCGTTTAAGGATTTCAGCAATCCCTTTTTTGATGTTTGATGCAGGTACTTCAAGTACTTCGTGTTTCGCTTGGTTAGCGTTACGAATACGAGTTAGGAAGTCTGCGATTGGGTCAGTCATAACCATTTTGTTTTTCTCCTCTTACTAGTAGTTTGCAAGTTGCACTTGCTAGTTAATACATGATACAAAGAGCGTAACAGCAAGAGCAAAAATAGGCAATTTGATGCAAGAGCGATGCTCCAAAGAAAATTGGTCTTTTTTGCCAAAGCTGTAGCTCGTGTTCAAATTGGCAAGCCCAACTGAACCCGGGCTAAACTCTGCATGAAAAAGATAAACTTTCCTATTTTCACCTAGAGTTTTGACGCCCTTGATATCTTAAATTACCAAGATGCTTTTGTTACACCAGGAATTTGTCCTTTGTAAGCTAATTCACGGAAGCAAACACGGCAAAGTTTAAATTTGCGGTAAACTGAATGTGGACGACCACATTTTTCACAACGAGTATAAGCTTGAGTAGAGAACTTCGCTGGACGTTTGTTCTTAGCAATCATTGATTTTTTAGCCATTAGATTTACCTCCTATATTATTTTGCAAAAGGCATTCCAAGGCCTGTAAGCAATGCACGTGACTCTTCGTCAGTGTTAGCAGTTGTTACGATAACGATGTCAAGACCACGAGTTTTGTCAACGTCATCAAAGTTAATTTCTGGGAAGATCAATTGTTCTTTCACACCAAGAGTGTAGTTTCCGCGTCCATCAAATGATTTTGTTGGAACACCGTGGAAGTCACGCACACGTGGAAGTGAAACTGAAACCAATTTGTCCAAGAATTCGTACATACGTTCACCACGAAGGGTAACTTTTGCACCGATCGCTACACCTTCACGAAGACGGAAGCCGGCGATTGATTTTTTAGCTTTAGTGATAAGTGGTTTTTGACCTGAGATAAGTGCCAATTCTTCAGCAGCTTTTTCAAGACTTTTAGCGTTTGATACAGCTTCACCAACACCCATGTTCAAAACGATCTTATCTACTTTAGGCACAGCCATCACTGATGAGTAGTTGAATTGTTCTGTCAAAGCAGGAACTACTTCATTAAGATATTTTTCTTTTAAACGATTTGCCATTATACTTCTCCTTTCCTTCGTGATTAATCAAGCACTTCGCCTGATTTTTTGTTGTAGCGAACTTTTTTACCGTCTACAAATTTGTAACCAACACGACCAGCTACACCATTTTTGTCCAATACTTGAACGTTTGATACGTGGATAGCTGCTTCTTTCTCGATGATACCACCTTGAGGAAGCTCGTTAGTCGGACGTTGGTGTTTCTTAACGATGTTAACACCTTCAACGATAACTTTGTTTACTTTTGGAAGGGCAGTAAGGACAACAGCTTCTGTTCCCTTATCTTTACCAGCGATTACGCGAACTTTGTCGCCTTTTTTTACAAACATTAGGTCTCTCCTTGATTTTTCTTACGCCCATAAGGGCACCCTAGCTTGAAGCTAGGGGACTAGTTTGTTTGTTTTTGCTCTGCGAAAATCAAAGCAATCCTTCGTCAGTTTTAACTCACCTAACTTAAGTTATGCTTTCGTCTTACTTCCTAGACTTGTTTTAATTTTCTTTGAGCAACCAATTAAAGTACTTCTGGAGCAAGTGACACGATCTTCATGAAGCCACCTTCACGCAATTCGCGTGCAACTGGACCAAAGATACGTGTTCCGCGAGGAGTTTTGTCTTCACGGATGATAACTGCTGCGTTTTCGTCAAATTTGATGTATGAACCATCAGCACGACGAGCACCTGATTTAGTACGAACGATAACAGCTTTTACAACGTCACCTTTTTTAACCGCACCACCAGGAGTAGCTTGTTTTACAGATGCCACGATAACATCACCGATGTTTGCAAATTTACGTCCTGAACCACCAAGAACTTTGATAGTCAAGATTTCGCGCGCACCGCTGTTGTCTGCGACTTTCAAACGAGTTTCTGTTTGAATCATTTCAGTTTTCTCCTTTCAGGTTTGATTAGATGATGACCGCTTCTTCAACAACTTCTACAAGACGGAAACGTTTTGTAGCTGAAAGCGGACGAGTTTCCATGATACGTACGATATCGCCTTCTTTGGCAACATTGTTTTCATCATGTGCTTTATATTTCTTAGAGTAGTTAATACGTTTACCATAGACTGGGTGGTTACGTTTTGTTTCAACTACAACTGTGATTGTCTTGTCCATTTTGTCAGATACAACACGTCCAACAAGAACTTTACGATTATTGCGTTCCATTGAAATTTCTCCTTCCCTAGTCTATTATTTCGCTTCAGATTGAACTGTTTTGATACGAGCGATTTGTTTTTTAACTTCTTTCAAGCGAGCTGTTTGTTCCAATTGACCAGTAGCAGCTTGGAAACGAAGTTCAAACAATTCTTTTTTCAATTCGTTTTCGCGCTTCGCGAGTTCTTCTTGAGAAAGACCACGAAGTTCTTTAACAAATTCTTTTACTTCATTAAGTTTCATGCCTTCTCCTTATTCTGCTTCACGTTTTACGAATTTACATTTAACTGGCAATTTGTGGCTTGCAAGACGAAGCGCTTCGCGAGCGATTTCTTCAGATACACCAGCGATTTCGAACATCACTTTACCACGTTTAACTGGTGCTACCCAACCTTCAGGTGCCCCTTTACCAGATCCCATACGCACACCGATAGCTTTAGCAGTGTATGATTTGTGTGGGAAGATTTTAATCCAAACTTTACCACCACGTTTCATGTAACGAGTCATGGCGATACGAGCAGCTTCGATTTGGCGGTTAGTGATCCAGTGGCTAGTTGTAGCTTGAAGACCGTATTCACCGAATGCTACTTCTTTTCCACCTTTTGCTTCACCGCGCATTTTTCCACGGAATTCACGACGGTGTTTAACACGTTTAGGTACTAACATTGGTTATTTACCTCCTTTAGTGTTTTTACGAGCTGGAAGAACTTCACCACGGTAGATCCATACTTTAACACCAAGTTTACCGTATGTAGTATCTGCTTCTTCCCAAGCGTAGTCGATATCTGCACGAAGTGTGTGAAGTGGAACAGTTCCTTCAGAGTATCCTTCAGCACGGGCGATATCTGCACCGTTCAAACGACCTGATACTTGAGTTTTGATTCCTTTAGCTCCAGCACGCATTGCACGTTGGATTGCTTGTTTTTGTGCACGACGGAAAGCAACACGTTGCTCCAATTGACGAGCAATTCCTTCACCTACAAGGTGAGCATCCAAATCAGGTTGTTTGATTTCGATGATGTTGATGTGTACTTGTTTTCCAGTCAATTTGTTAAGTTTTGCACGAAGTGCATCAACGTTAGCACCACCTTTACCGATAACCATACCTGGTTTAGCAGTGTGAAGTGAAACGTTAACTTTGTTTACTGCGCGTTCAATTTCGATAGTTGAAACTGCTGCGTCAGCAAGTTCTTTTTGAACGAATTTACGGATTGCAAGATCTTCATGAAGGTAATCCGCGTATTCTTTTTCAGCATACCATTTGGCATCCCAATCACGGATGATGCCGACACGCATACCAATTGGATGTACTTTTTGACCCACGATGTTACCTCCTTATTTTTCTGCAACAGCCACAGTGATGTGAGCTGTACGTTTGTTGATTGGTGAAGCTGAACCTTTCGCACGTGGACGGAAACGTTTCATAGTTGGTCCTTCGTTTGCGAATGCTTCAGATACTACCAAGTTAGCTTTGTCCAAACCAAAGTTGTTTTCAGCGTTAGCTACAGCTGAATTCAAGACTTTCAAGATGATTTCAGCAGCTTTGTTTGGTGTGAATGTCAAGATTGCAATAGCATCGGCTACGCTTTTACCACGGATGTTGTCAAGAACAAGACGTGATTTACGAGGTGAAACACGTACTGTACGAGCCATTGCTTTAGCTGAAGTAATTTCTGCCATTTATGTTCTCCTTATTTTCTACGTGTTTTCTTGTCGTCTGCAGCGTGACCTTTGTAAGTACGAGTTGGTGCAAATTCACCAAGTTTGTGACCTACCATGTCTTCTTGGATGTAAACAGGTACGTGTTTACGTCCGTCATAAACTGCAATAGTGTAACCAATGAAACTTGGGAAGATCGTTGAACGACGTGACCAAGTTTTGATAACTTTTTTCTTTTCGTCGTTAGCTTGAGCTTCAACTTTTTTCATCAAATGCTCATCGACGAAAGGTCCTTTTTTAAGACTGCGTCCCATTTTTATGTTTTCTCCTTTAAATATTGTACCACAGCGGCTTGCGCTCACATGGAGCGCTACCGAGCTGGCGGATTTCCTAGTTGCTTAGGCGACTAGTTTACTATTATTTCTCGTTGCGACGACGAACGATAAGTTTGTCAGATTTCGCTTTCTTGTTACGAGTTTTAAGACCAAGAGCAGGTTTGCCCCATGGAGTAGATGGTGCTTTACGACCAACTGGTGCTTTACCTTCACCACCACCGTGTGGGTGATCGTTAGGGTTCATTACAGAACCACGAACTGTTGGGCGGATACCTTTCCAACGGCTACGTCCTGCTTTACCAAGGTTTACGAGTCCATGTTGTTCGTTTCCGACAACACCAACTGTAGCACGACAAGTTCCAAGGATCATACGTACTTCGCCAGATTGAAGACGAACAAGAACGTATTTACCTTCTTGACCCAATACTTGAGCAGAAGCTCCAGCTGCACGTACCAATTCTCCACCACGACCTGGTTTTAACTCGATGTTGTGGATCAAAGTACCAACTGGAATGTTAGCAAGTGGAAGAGCGTTTCCGACTTTGATATCTGCTTCAGGACCTGAAACGATACGTTGACCAACTTCAAGACCTTTTGGAGCGATGATGTATGCTTTCACACCGTCAGTGTAGTGTACAAGAGCGATGTTTGCAGAACGGTTTGGATCGTACTCGATAGTTTTAACAACTGCTTCAACGTTGTCTTTGTTACGTTTGAAGTCAACCAAACGGTAGAAACGTTTGTGTCCACCACCTTGGTGACGAACAGTGATACGACCGTTGTTGTTACGACCAGCCTTGCTCTTCAAAGCAACAAGCAATGATTTTTCAGGAGTGCTTGTTGTGATTTCAGCGAAATCCAAAGAAGTCATATTACGGCGACCGTTTGTTGTTGGTTTATAAACACGAATTCCCACGATATTTCCTCCTTAGATTATTCAGCTTCAGCAGCGAACAACTCGATTGCTTTTGAATCAGCTGTAAGTGTGATGATAGCTTTTTTAGTTTTGTTAGTAAAACCAGTGTAACGTCCGACACGTTTTGCTTTTGGTTTTACGTTTATTGTGTTAACATTTGCAACTTTAACACCTTCGAAAGCAGCTTCAACAGCTTGCTTAATCAAAAGTTTGTGTGCACGAGTGTCAACTTCAAATACATATTTTCCTGCTTCAAGTTGAGCCATTGAGCTTTCAGTGATGACAGGTTTTTTGATAACATCATACAAATTCATTATGCAAGAACCTCCTCGATTTTAGAGATAGCTGCTTGTGTGACAAGAAGTTTGTCGCTATTTGCGATGTCAAGAACACTTGCAGTTGTAGCAGTTGCAACTTTCACGTTTGGAAGGTTACGAGCTGAAAGAGCTGCGAATTCATTTCCTTCTTCAAGGATAACAAGAACTTTAGAATCGATGCTCAATGCTGCAAGAACTTTTGCAAATTCAGCAGTTTTTGGAGCTGTAAATGAAAGAGCGTCTACAGCTACGAATTTGTTTTCAGCAACTTTTTCAGAGTAAACTGATTTAAGAGCTAGGCGACGAACTTTTTGTGGAAGTTTGTAGCCGTATGAACGTGGAGTTGGTCCGAAGACAACACCACCACCACGCCATTGTGGTGAGCGGATAGAACCTTGACGAGCACGTCCAGTTCCTTTTTGACGCCATGGTTTGCGTCCACCACCTGATACTGCAGAGCGGTTTTTAACAGCGTGTGTTCCTTGGCGAAGGCTTGCGCGTTGGCTGATGATCACATCAAACACAACTGATTCATTTGGCTCGATACCAAATACTGCATCGTTAAGAACAACTTGGCCAGCTTCTTTACCAGTTTGGTCAAATAATGTTACGTTTGCCATTGTGACTGATTTCCCCTTTCTTTATTATTTACCAGCTTTAACTGCTGATTTGATAGTGATAAGAGATTTCTTAGCACCTGGTACGTTACCTTTGATAAGGATAACGTTCTTTTCTGGAACAACTTGTACCACTTCAAGGTTTTGAATTGTTACACGGTCGCCACCCATACGTCCTGCAAGGTTTTTACCTTTGAATACGCGGTTAGGCGCAACAGGTCCCATAGAACCTGGACGACGGTGGTAACGAGAACCGTGAGCCATTGGTCCACGTGATTGTCCGTGGCGTTTGATAACACCTTGGAAACCTTTACCTTTAGAAGTACCAGTTACGTCAACAACGTCTCCAGCTGCGAATGTTTCAACTGTGATTTCAGCACCAACTTCCAAGCCTTCAACGTTTTTGAATTCACGAATGAAGCGCTTAGGAGCCGTGTTAGCTTTCGCTACATGTCCTTTAGCAGGTTTGTTGCTCAATACTTCGCGTTTGTCATCGAAACCAACTTGGATAGCGTTGTATCCGTCTGTTTCAACAGTTTTAACTTGAAGAACAACGTTTGGAGTTGCTTCAATAACTGTTACAGGGATCAATTCGCCAGCTTCAGTGAAGATTTGAGTCATTCCCACTTTTTTCCCTAAGATTCCTTTTGTCATGAGAAAATAGTTCCTTTTCTATATTTTTTATTCAAAAAGTTTTTAACGAGCGTTTTTCATGCTCAAGGTATCAAGCTTTAGATTAAAGTTTGATTTCTACGTTTACACCACTTGGAAGATCCAATTTCATCAACGCATCAACTGTTTTTTGAGTTGGGTTAACGATATCGATCAAACGTTTGTGTGTACGCATTTCAAATTGTTCGCGAGAGTCTTTGTATTTGTGAGTCGCACGAATGATTGTGTAGAGGCTACGTTCAGTCGGAAGTGGGATTGGACCCGCAACTTGTGCACCTGTACGAGTAGCTGATTCTACGATTTTTGCAGCCGCTGTGTCAAGCGTACGGTGTTCGTAAGCTTTCAAACGGATACGGATTTTTTTGTTTGCCATCTTTTTCTCCTTTTCGTCTATTTAAGATAATAGGCTAGCTCCACAAGAAAACCGACGCGCGTTGCGTGGCAATGCAACCGAGCGTGTCGCAACCTCTTGCATCAAAGCTAAGGCTGTAATTTACAGCACCATAATAGAATAACACAAAGCCCCTACGATTGCAAGGGATTTGTGAGCTTTTTTTCGTTTTTTTAGGATGAAACTGTTTTCCTATTTCATCTTCCTATGATTACTGATTTACATCTATAAAAATCAATCTTTTCTTCTATATAGTATGCGTCATCTTGACCTTGAATTTATCGTCTGATTGATCCACTAGAATGTCCGCCCTTAACTCGGTTTCTCTATAGTATCGCAGATACTGTTCCCGTCTCATCTGATGGCTAGCTAATACAAAGGATGCATCGCGATTTCTCATAGTCGTATCTCGAGCGAGACGCCTCTTTAATTCTGTTTCTTCATCCGTATAGAAACAGATGGTTTTGTCAAAGAGTTCCTTGGGTAGAAAACCCACAGACATCCCTTCAACAATCAGAATCGGTTTTGCTCCAGACAAGACCTCGCTAGCCTTCCACGGTTCCTCGATTGTCAAGACATCCATACCTGCCTGCAAGGCGAGAATATCTCTCTGTAAGCTTGCCAGTTCATGCGCCACTGGCAGACAAGCTGTCACTTTTTGATCTGGTGCTTGCTTTGGTACTACCAGGTGACGTTCTGAGGTGATATAGGGGTCTGTCTCTAGTAAATTTACTTTTGTGGAATCTAAAGCTTGGTACAATTCCTGTGCAAAGGTTGATTTACCTGAAGCCCCATGACCGTAAATCCCTAGCGTCCTAATTCTTCCCGTTTCAATCTCTGAAACCAGTTGTTCTATCAGGTCTTTTTTCTTCATTCTCTCTTCACCTGTTCATAGCTTTCTTTTCCGTCATTAAGCTTATCCCAAATCACCACTTGCCCACTTTTGAGGGATTTTTGCACATCGATAATTCGTTGGTTCGTCGAACCTCGAAACTGGAGCATGAGATTGCGCTTGGTGCGATCATAGCGTCCATCGACGAGAATGTCAATCAAAGACAAGAGCTCCAGCTTGTCTGGCGTCTCCAGCATCATTTCTTCCCAAGTGTAGCCTGTCCAGGACCAGATGTCTTTATCTGGCAATTCCTTACGAATGCGTTTAACGAGAGGCAAGAGAATGCCTGTATTAAGAAAAGGTTCTCCTCCCAGCAGGGTCAATCCTTGAACATAAGGTTGAGCGAGATCTTCCATGATCTGTTCTTCTAATTCTGATGTATAAGGAATGCCTGCGTTGAAAGACCAAGTCGCAACATTATAGCACCCCTCGCAGTGAAACATACAGCCTGATACATAGAGAGAGTTGCGCACACCTTCTCCATCGACAAAGTTAAAGGCCTTATAATCAATGATCCGTCCTTTACTAAGTTCCTCACTTTTCCATTCACCTGGTTTTGGTGTATTCCATGTCATCCTTTTACTCCAAATCTATCCAGTAACGTTCTACGCCATTGCGAACATCTTCAAACACCCCGCCATTTGATACAATCACCGCTCTACTAGCAGAGTTTTCCACACTACAGGTCACAAGCGCTTTTGGGATATTCTTTTCCTTGGCAACTTGCAGACCTTGACGAAGAGCCTCTTTGGCATAACCTTTGCCTCTTTCAGATGGACGGATAGAATAGCCGATATGTCCACCTTCTTCCAGCAAATAGTCACTGAGACGCAATCGAAGATTAAGAAATCCAACTGCTTGACCTTTCTCGGAAAAAGCTACTAACTGAATTGCTGGGACCCATCCTTCAGGCAGATTAATCCCCATTTCCTGATTCTGGTTGCTTTCCAACCACTCTTCATAAGAAAAATCCTCAACATCCCAAAAACCCCCATCGTGGGCTGATTGAGTCTGTTCAAACTCTGCCATCATCTCTAAAACTGTTTCTTTATCTGCTAATCTTGGTCTACGTAATTCCATCCTTACCTCCCGCTAAGAGAAAAGCGAGAGCGGACTCTCACTTTCATTTTTTCTTGTTCTTGTTTAAAAACTGTTCTCTGAGGTTGAGCAAGCGTTCTTTTTTACCTGTCCCACCTTTAGAGTGTTTCTCGTGATAACGGGTCACTTGTGCGCGTCCCTTATCGTCTAATTGGTATTTCCCCATTCCGTTTCCTTCTAATTTGTTACTTCATGTCCAGCTGTTTTGATAGTAGAGCCATTCATGTGTTTGACACGCGCAGCGATTTCCTTGTGGCGTCCGTTAACCATCGGACGTGCTTGAGGATTGCCCAGATAACCACAGGTCCGTTTGACCACATCTACTGTTTTAGGGTCGCTATTGCCACAGTTGGGACAAGCAAATCCTCTCTCAGTTGGTTCAAAATCCCCTTCAAAGTCGCACTTGTAGCAACGATCAATCGGAGTATTGGTTCCTAGATAGCCGACACGGTCATAGGCATAGTCCCAAACAGCTTCCAGGGCTTTAGGATTTTGTTGAAGAACTGGATACTCACAATAATGGATGAAACCACCTGACGCACCTGCTTCTGGATAAACTTTCTCAAAGTCTAATTTTTCAAACGGTGTTGGATTTTTACGGACATCATAGTGGAACGAGTTGGTGTAGTATTCCTTGTCCGTAATATCAGGAATAGAGCCAAACTTCTCTGTATCCAAGCGACAGAAGCGGTCTGTCAGACTTTCAGACGGTGTGGAGTAGATAGAGAAATGGTAACCATATTGGTCAGACCACTCTTCCACACGACGTTTCATATCACGAATAATATCCAGTGTGAATTCCTTGGCTTCAGGATTGCTTTCCCAGCTGTTTCCAAAGAAGACTGTCGCCACTTCGTACAAACCGATGTAACCCAGCGAAACTGTTGCACGGCGATTCTTAAAGAGCTGATCAACACTTTCTTCTTTTCCAAGACGGCGACCAAAGGCTCCGTACTGATAGAGGATAGGGGCATTCGCTGGTGTTGCTTCCTTGGTCCGTTCAACACGGTAAACCAAAGCATCTTCTGCGATGTTCATCCGTTCGTTGAAGATTTCCCAAAACTTATTCAGATCCCCTTCAGACTCGAGGGCGATACGAGGCAGATTGACTGTCACAACACCTAGATTCATCCGACCTGAATTGACCTCAACACCATTTTCATCTTTCCATCCTTGAAGGAAAGAACGGCATCCCATAGGAACCTTGAAAGAACCTGTCAGTTCGATAATCTTATCATAGGACAAGACATCTGGGTACATCCGCTTGGTTGCACACTCTAGGGCCAACTGTTTGATGTCGTAGTTAGGTGAACCTTCCTCTAAGTTAAGTCCTCTTTTAAGCGTAAAGATGAGTTTAGGGAAGATGGCTGTGCGGTGTTCTGAACCAAGTCCCTTGATACGAATGGTCAAGATAGCTTTTTGAATTTCCCGCTCAAAACGACTAGTTCCTAGACCAAAACCTAGTGAAGTAAAAGGTGTTTGTCCATTTGAAGTGAAGAGGGTGTTGATTTCATACTCAAGAGATTGCATGGCATCGTAGATGTCTTTTTGGGTTTTCTTCCAAGCATAATCATCCCGTTTCTCAGGCAAGACCCATTCTTCCGCATCTTTGAGGTGCTTTTGGTAATTCTTCTCTGCATAAGGTGCCAAGACTTCATCGATACGGTCAGCTGAACAGCCCCCGTACTGGCTAGAAGCAACATTGGCAATGATTTGTGAAATCTGAGCTGTCGCAGTCTGGATAGACTTGGGACTCTCTACCTCTGCATTTCCAATCTTAAAACCATTTTCCAGCATGCCTTTAAAATCAATCAAACAGCAGTTGGTCATCGGAGTGTAGGGGCTGTAGTCCAAATCATGATAGTGGATATCCCCTTTTTGGTGAGCATTAGCTACGTGCTTAGGAAGCATTTGCAGCCCGATTGACTTCCCAACAATCCCTGCTGTCAAATCACGCTGGGTGTTGAAGACATCGCTGTCTTTATTAGCATTTTCATTGACAACGGCTTGATCTTTATTGAGAAGTTTATGGATACTAAAGTTGATATCTGTCGCTTTTGAGCGCTCAAAATCCCTTTGTGTCCGATAAGTGATATACTCCTCAGCCAGCGCATATTCTTTGGCTTCAAGGAGTTCATGTTCCACGACATTTTGAATTTCGTAAATCTTGACACCTTGAGGGAAGCGACTGTGAATTTCAGTCACGATTCTTTCAACTAGACCATTTAGGCGTTTTTCTACTAGAGGCGTAACGTCCATAACCTTTTCCGCTGCCTTGTGGAGAGCCTTGTCAATCTTGTCTACATCAAACACTACACGTCTACCATCTCGTTTTTCAACGAACAAGGTGGGAACGGTTGCAAGCTTTTCTTCTAATACAATCATATCCATGCTCTTTTCTAAAATGTTGTTCTATGAAGTATTATACCACTCTAAAAATAAAAATCAATATCTTGTGTTAAAAATCCTAAAATTTTTAAAATTCCACAAGATATTGATTTTTTGTTATTTTGATTTATAAAGTTTGAACTCGCTAGTATCTGTCTGAACAAGCTCATAGTTTTCACTGATCCAGCTCTCTACATCTGACCACAAGGCAACTTTTTGATTGACCACAATCATCTTCGGTTGATTCTCTTTCAGGTCATTCATCAGTTTAGTTTTATTTTCATCGCTTGCAGTATAGAGTGTTGGAGTTGATAGAGAAGTCGGCGCCAAGCGTTCACTTGTACGGTAGAAATCAGGACGATCATCCCAAGCATAGACACGATCCTCAGAACTCGTTTGTTGTTTGACCACGCTGGCAAGACGTTCTCTCTCCTGATAAGTTGCTGGGTGCGAAAGGTAGCGACTCACGATAGGAAGAACAATGAGATAGGCAAGGGCAATCAGTGGTAGATAGAAATTTCCTTTAAGGAAAGAAGTTTGTTTCTCACGTCTTCTTCTACGACGACTCCCTCCCTCAGAAACATCTTCCTTGATTCCTGTTAGAAGGAGCAAGACCAAGAAAGGAATCAGCACCACAAGACGAGTACCATTGATGGGTTCTTTGGAGAGAATCAAGATTCCCAAAGAAACCAAGAATCCTAAACTAGCAGCAAGCGATAAGGCATATTGCTTGGCTGGTTTTGACTGGAACAAGCCTGCAAAGAGCAAACCAAGGGAACCTAACCCAATAGCAAGCAAGCCATAGAAGGCTGCATTTTCAAGCAAATGTGAATTTGAAAAGAGGCTAAGAGTATGTACCGGATACAAGGTCTGGCTAATGGCATCCCCAAAACTACCTGTCCACACTGTATAGTAGCCTAAAGGATAGAATAAGAGTGAAAATCCGAGGGCTGACGCAAAGAACTGATATAGACCATGAACAAAGTGACCTTTAGCTAGATTAAAGCCGATGATGCCCAAGGCCAGTACAGCTGCAAACAAGGCGGTTGGGATTGGTGCAAGGAAGAAAGCAAGAGCAAGGCTCATACCCACTCGTACAAATCCTTTGTCATCCTTTGGAAAAGCTAGATAATTTGTAACGATACTCAATGAATAAAATAGGAAAGGTAGGGCTAGCAAGAGAGCATAACCGCCACCAAAAGCGAGGCCAGCTACAAGCAAGTATAAAATAAAGACAACTCGCTTCGCTTCCTTTTCTTGGCCGACAAGAGTATCCGCAGCCTTAAAAAGAAAAACACCTGCTCCAAACAAGGCCAACCACTCAACCAAAGCAATCAGAATGCTGCCTTGAAAAAGGTAGGTTAGCACATAATAGAGCAATCCCTCCGTCCCAAAGTAATCTGTATACATTTGACCATTTTGATGCAAGGCCCAACCGGTATAAAGTTCTTGAGTTTGTTGCGGACTGACTAAACCAAAAATAATAGACAGGGCAACCGAAATGGCTGTGGCCACTAAACTCCAAAGCAAAATACTAAAAAAGGGAATGGGAGCTCCTTCTCGTTTTTCTGGTACCGACCAGTCTTGGTAATGAGATTCTTCTTGCTTCTCATCTATTTTCCCGTATACGTTCATTCAATTTCTCCTCTAAGTTTATCTGTTTTAGTATATCAAAATCTTACAGGAATGTCAGCTTGGGATTGATATTTGCTGAATTTCTTATCCAATAGCGCAAAGCGTTCGATTTCACGAAAACGGTGGAATCGACTATTTCTATACTCTCTGATAAAATCATCATCTTCTAGATTAAGCATGGTTTTCTCCTTTACTTATCTATTCGTAAGAAGACAAAAAAGATCCAGCCTTGGGCTAGATCTTGATGAATAGTTAGAGCATAGGTGCAAACAACTGGACAATTTCCTTGATGAGGCTTTGATACCAGCTGGTTTTGATAGTGTGGGGATAAATTTCTTGAGAAACTTTAAAAATCTCTTCGAAGTCCCTTTCAATACCGATGATAGACTGCGTTCTATAAAGCAAGACGGCATTTTCATAGTGATGAAGCAAACTCCGATAGTCAAAATTGATGGTTCCCACAGTAGCTACCTCTCCATCGACAAGCATTTGCTTGCTATGAAGGAATCCCGGACTGTACTCATAAATTCGAACCCCCGCAGATAACAAGTCTGGATAGGCTCCTCGGGTAACTAACTGAATAACCTTCTTATCTGGGATACACGGCGTCACAATTCTCACATCTACCCCTCTCAAAGCAGCATTTTTGATACTTTCAGTTAGATCGTAGTCAGCAATCAGATAGGGAGTCGTGATGTAGACGTAATCTGTAGCTTGATTGATAAGATTTTGATAGACCGTTTTTCCAACTTGAGCTCTGTAGATGGGCTTTGGTCCACTACTATAGGGAATACAGAGCCCCATCCCATCTTTGGGTTGATTTTCAAGATGGTATTGGTCAAAGTCACTAATCTCTCCACGGTTGATATACCAGGCTGATAAAAAGAGTCTGGTAAAAGCCTTGACAGCCGATCCATCTAGGCGGATACCACTATCCTTCCAGTAGCCAAAGCGTTTGACATGATTGATATATTCATCTGCCAGATTGACACCACCTGTATAGGCAATTTGACCATCGATAATCATGATTTTACGGTGATCACGGTTATTATAGGCAACAGTCAATCGCGGAATCACTTTATTAAACTTATGAGCTTCGATCCCTCGACTACGAAGGTGAGTAGTATAATCCCCTGGCAGGGTTGCCATACAACCAATATCATCATAGAGAAGTTTCACCTCTACTCCTTGAGCTGCCTTTTCTTCCAAAATCTCTAAGATGCTGTTCCACATCAATCCTTCTTCGATGATATAGTATTCTAGGAAGATAAACTTCTCGGCTTTTTTGAGATCCTCCAACATCTGGTGCCACATATTCTCACCTGAAGAGAAAAAATGGGTATCCGTTCGATTATAGACATCTGCATTTGTGTCCATGCTGAGGAGCGATTTGATAACTCCGTAAGCCGACTTGTCCTGCTCTTTTAGCTCCAAACGGAGAGCTCTGCTATTGTCCTCTCGATCAACCATTGATTGAAGCTGCTTTAGCTGCTTCATTTCTTTTTTAGATAAACGACGCTCTCCAAACATGATATAGAGCAATGGTCCAAACACTGGCACAAAGGCTACTAACAGCCATGTTACCTTACTCTCAGGATTCATAGATCGATTGACAATCGATACAATGGTCGCTAAACTCACTAAAATGACTAGGATAATCCAGACAATTGGAGCCATCTGGCCTAGATAGAGAAACAAACCAAAGACGATAAACAACTCTGCCAACATGATGGTAATACTAAAACCATATTTGGACATGAGTAGCTGCATTTTTCTAGCTGTCATACATCCCCTTCCTTTTCTAACATTCTCCTTAACTGCTTGATAAACTAATGTTTCTACTAGTATACCTCAGTTCAGGGGTAGATGGCAACCTTTTGCCTTTGCTCAAGTTCCAGTCGTTCCGTGTTTAGGTAATTCTTACAATTTTAGAGCCAACATATTGACCGTCATACCAGCTGCAGTCCCCATAAGGTAGACAACATCTCCCTCCTTGATAAGTCCATGCTCCAAAGAATAAGCCAAGGCAAACGGTACAGAGACTGACACCATATTTCCATAGTCAGTAACGAGATTGGGGTACTGATTCTCGGCCACACCTAGTTTTTCCATGACCAAAGGAAGAGCACGACTTGCTTGGTGAGGAATGATATAGTCCACGTCTGCCAAGGCTAGCTGTGTTTTTCTTGAAACTCTTCAAACATGACTGGGATTTTACGAGCAGACAAGAGGAGGATTTTCTTCCCCTTCATGTCAAACATATAGTTGGTCTTCGTCGCTTCAGAGTACTCTTTTGGTTGAAAAGAAGTCAGACCTCCACGAATCTCCGTATCGTGAGCCCCTTCTGACCAAGTACGTTGGAGACTCGCAATGACCCCTTTTTCCTGATGACTTTTTTGGAAAATAAAGGCTGCTGCCCCATCACTAAAGAGTTCAAAACTTTCTTTTTGCTTGGGATTTAGCCCTAAACTTCCAACCTCACTAGACACAATCAAGACACGATTGTATTCGCCCGCCTCAATCAAGTGGGACATGGTCGATAGAGCAGAAATAAAGCTGGTACAGGTCGTATTGATGTCCATTGCTGGAATTGAGAGTCCTTTTGCCACGCGCTCATGAATCAAGGCAGCCGTACAAGGAATAGGCTGAACACCAACTGCACTAGCTGATACAAGACAATCGATATCTTTAATATCCAGATTTGCATGTTCAAGTGCACGCTGGATAGCTCCTTCTGCCAAGTCAAGTTGCGTTTCTTCATTTTCAACTACACGATAACGGGTCTGATCTTTAAATTGCACTGTATGCTTTGGAAGGCAAATGCCATAACCTGCGATTTCTACATGTCTTTTTACTTCTGCCATTGTCTTTTTTCCTTTCATAAGCGTTGGATACGTTTGAGTTTACGGCTAGTATCCCAGTGATAATCTGAAAATTGGATTTGAGGAACTATGAACTCTTTTTGCTGGGCCAAGAGTTGGAACTGTGCTAAAATTGCTGTCTCTACGTCCTCATCTCGTTGGCTTAGACAAACTTCCACTAATTTCTCAGAATGTTGCTTAACTTGATAATCTCCTACATTCTCCACAAAGAGGATGCAACGTCTGATAAAGTCTGGATAGATCGTTACCTGCCCCCCATTCTGCCCTTCAAAGTAGAAGATATCATCAGAACGTCCTTCGACCTTGTCAATCCGTGTATAGCAGGAGCCACAGGGACAAGGCTCCGGATTTTCAACCAAGATATCATTGAGCTGGTAGCGATAAACAGGCTGACTACTTCGCTTAAAGTCCGTAATCACTGGATAGAAACGGCGGTCATCTAGATATTGCTTTTCCACAAAGATAATGTCTTCGTTGAGATGCAGATTGCCAGCTGAGCAAGTGCAGGCTAGAAAACCTTCTGTCGCCTGATAAACTTGGTCAATGATAGATAGTGAGAAGGCTTCAGCGATCCGTCCCCTATCACTATCTTCCAAGATTTCCGCCACCGAAACGATTTTTCGTGGGTAAATAGCTAACTCTCTATCCTTGAGACGCTTGCTCAATTCAATCAACATCGAGGCTGGCGCCACAATAATCGTTGGTTGATAGTTGTTGAGTCGCTCGATATGCTCATCTGTATGTTTGAAAATATCAAAATACTCTAGACGAATGAGCGCCGTATTGATGGTCTGATAGAGTTCATTATCAGCTCTCAGGAAAAAGGCGATGCGGTGTCCAAAAAGCTGCCCCTTGGGCAACATCTTTGCCAAGATAGCCGCAGCCCACATACTTCGCTCTTTCTCTGTTGTGATAAAGAGCCCCCGATGTCCAGATGTCCCCGAAGACAGACCGACGGCCACCTCCCCTTTAAGTTCAGTGAAGTCACGGGTCTGCTCACTTTCAATAGCTAAGGATAAGGCTTCATCACGATCCACTCCTTGGGTGTTGAGCTCATTGAAATGTTCCATCATAAAAGCCTTGTCCATATGGTCAAAGTCGCTAGGAACCCCATTTTTAAAGTAAGGAGACTCTCGCTTTAAAAAGTCCATATAGTTGGTTAATTGCTTTTTCTGATAGTTTTCTAAAGCTTCTCGAGATTTGAAATGATGAAGCCATCGAGTTTGGATAAAGGTTTTAAGAAAGGTTATTTTTTTCATGTAAGATTGACTCTATCCTTTCTACAGGATCATGGCTAACAACTACCTCGATACCGGCCTTTAAAACTTTCTCCAGAAACTCTGCCCCCCTGATATAGTCGGCCTTATTGTCCTGAACCAAGGAAGGAATCAGGTGCATCTGCTTGGTGTAAGGTAAGAGGTCAATTCCCCAACAGAGGTCCGCTGCAATGAGGAGATTAAGGTCTGGAAAATATAGACAGGCTTGCCCCCTAGCATGCCCGTCAACAGAAGCTACTAGGACACTGCCATCTCCGAAAAGATCACAAATCGGACGATAGGGAAAAGTTGAATCTTGCTGGTCAGCTCTGATAATGGTTAGATTTTTCTCAAAAGAAGCTGGTAAAAACTCCTTGAAAATCAAGTCTTTCAACTTGGGTTTTTGGTAGACTTTATATACTTCTTTTGTCAAGATAAAGGTTGCATGAGGAAAGAAACTAGCTCCTCCCAGATGATCTGGATGTAGGTGCGATAGAAGAACGTAGTTAATTTCTTCTGGTTTGATTCCCTTCGCTTCCAGCAAACGTGAAATTTGGTCCTTCTCCGTCATTTGAACGGGCGTTCCTAGCCGATAGAAACCATAGCGAAGCCGGGTCTTAATATCGTAATGATAGCCTGTGTCATAGAGGAGATAGTCCTTGTCCCTGTGTTTGATAAGAAAAACACCTGCTGGGAAGGTCATCTTTTGATTCTTGACTCCCTTAAATAGCAAACCTGTGTAGCTGGTACAGTAGCCTGCTGGGAAATAATCAATGCTTTCGATAATCTTGGACATATTGTTCAATCCCTTCCGAAATACTGATTTGAGGGCGATACCCCAAGTCTCGCTCCGCCTTGCTGATGTCCAGCGTCTGACTATAACGGAGCAGATAATAGGTATAGCATGTCAGAGGCGGTTCACCTTTGAGTTTCAAGACCTTATACAGAAACTCTAAACTACTAGCAATAACTGAAAGAAGAGGAGCTGGCACTTTTCTGTATGTTATTGGATAGCCCAACCCTCTTAAGGTTTCTTCTATCAAATCCTTAAAGGCTCTTGGTTCCCCATTGGTAATATTATAAACTTCGCCACTAGCTTGAGGGGTCTCTAGTGCCAAGCGAATTGCCAGAGCGACATTTTCCACACAGGTCATATCCATGAGCTGACGACCGTCTCCTATTAAGGGAATGCCAATCTTCTGACTGAGTTTGAGAACTCTGGGCAAAATACTGGTATCCCCAATCCCAAAAAGTCCACGAGGTCGTAAGATAATACTCGGAACATCGGGATAATCCTTAAACAGCTTCTCCGAAGCCAGCTTACTACGAATGTAGTTGTTCAGATTATTTTCCTGAGGCGCAGCACTTTCTTTGATAGCTAGCTGATCTCGAGGCGCAGCATAGATGCTAGGCGAGGACACATAAACCAAACGCTGAATACCAGCCTCTCGGCAAGCATCCAGAACATACTTGGTCCCTAAGACATTTGTCTGGTAGAAATCCTCCCAAGGTCCCCAAACGGTAGAAAGAGCAGCCGCATGCACAACCATGTCCATCCCCTGACAAGCCCGAGCCAAGTCCTCTTGCTTGGTCAAATCTCCCTGAAAAAATGCCACAGAGGAGTTCTCTAAAGACTGCCCCACCTTGCGATTGCGTCCAAAAGCACGTACCTGATAGCCCTGCTGACTGAGCTCTTCAACAACATACTTACCTAGAAAGCCCGTAGCACCCGTTACCAATACTTTCTTCATTTTTTACTTCTCCTTGTCCCCTAAGAGCCGATGTATTTCGCTCTTCAGAATCTCTGTTGGCTGATAGATTTGAGCTGCACGACTAAGTTTGTTCAAGTCTGGCCAGTCATCTCTAGCCAACAACTCATCAAAGGCACGTCCAATCGCTTCCGTATCCTCTCGTTTAGCAGTCAAGGCAATCCCTGCCTCTAATCCACGAACCGCATAGTCATACTGATCATAGTCATGGGGGAGAATCAAGGCAGGCTTACCATAGATGATACACTGGTAAAAAATACCTGCACCACCATGATGAATCACATAATCCATCTGAGGAATGTACTCCTTATAGGGAAGATAGGATACCACAGAAACATTGTCCATGAGCTCTTCGCATTGGAAGTCTTGTCCGCCAAACCCCAGAGTCACAAAGAAGTGACAGTCCGGATGTGCTTCTGCCAATTGTTGTGTCTGATAGAGGAGATTATCTTTAGCCCATGCTAGCTGAGTGCCACAGGAGACAAGGACCTTCTTATAACCTGCATAAGGAGACAAATCGAGGGGATAATTTTCTGCCCTCTCAATCGAAGAGCCAAAAGGTCCCACCCAAAGGTAGTGCTCTGGAAAACCACTTTTCAGCTCCAACTCTTTCATCCCAATTCCCAAGATGGAATAGGGTGAATAGATGGTTTCCTGACCTTTCTGATTGTAGAGCTTAAAATCGTAACGTTTCAATCGTTCTCTCAATAAAAAGCTTACGATTCGTTTCCCTAAACGAGTCCCTTTTCTTCCTGTCCATTGCAGACCAGATTGGAAAGATGTTTTTGGACTGCCCATTCCTCCAAAGAAACAAGGCGGTCCATCTGTCGTTTCAATGGCAAACTGTGTCGCCATCGTGGTAATCCAGGGAATATTCAACTGTTCCGCAACAAGTCCTCCAGAGAGGGTTATAAAGTCCGCAATCACAATATCCGGTCTATTTTCCTGCCACTCTTGCACTAATTGATCTGAAACCACATTGATCAAATCAAGACTAGCTGACAACTGTCGATAAGCAGAAAACAGGTTTAATTGACCTTCATTGTTGGCTACACGCTCAAACTCATCTACACAATTTTCTAAAATGGGAATCACCCGGAATCCCATCTCCTCTGCTACAGTTTTTCGTTGCGGCCCTGTAAATAATCGAATCTCATACAAGGGATCCTTCAACAAGGGTGCGAGCAGATTCAGGGTTGGGAAGAGATGCCCACTTAAGGGCACTACAACCACATCGATTTTGATTTTTCTCATATGTCTAGAATAGCAAATTTTTAAAAAAAGAACTACCAAAATGATAGTTCTTTCCAGCATTATTTGTATTTTGAAGAATAAGTCCCTTCCACTCTACTTGATTTTTAGAAAAGTTCTTTGTAGAGAGCAATGGTTTCTTCTAAAGTTGGCATAAATGGATTTCCAGGTGCGCAGGCATCAATCAAGGCATTCTTAGAAAGGTAGTCAAAGTCAAAGTCTTTTTCTTGGATACCGAGTTCAGTGAGTTTCTTCGGAATTCCTACCGTTTCAGACAATTTTTCAATCTCAGCGATAGCATAGGCAGCACATTCTTGGTCTGTTTTCCCTTCAACATGGAGTCCCAAGGCCTTGGCTACATTGCGGAAAGCTTCTGGTACACGCTTGGCATTTTCACGTTCTACAACTGGGAGAAGCATGGCACAGCAGACACCATGTGGCAAGTTATATACCGCACCGAGTTGGTGAGCCATTGAATGAACATAACCCAAACCAGCATTGTTAAAGCTCATACCACCGAGGAAGATGGCATTGACCATACCCTCACGCGCTTCAATATCTTGGCCATTTGCCACAGCACGAGGAAGATACTCCTTGATGAGTTCAATCGCTCCGATAGAGAGTTTCTTAGTCACATTATAAGCACCTGGTGTTACCAAGGCTTCGACAGCGTGAGTAAGAGCATCCATGCCTGTCGCAGCTGTCAAGCCTTTCGGTTTTGAAAGCATGAGTTCTGGATCATTGACAGAGATAAGGGCGAGGCTGTTCTTATCAACCATTACCATCTTGACCTTGCGTTCTTCGTCAGTAATGACATAGTTAATGGTGATTTCTGCAGAAGTTCCAGCTGTTGTATTGATCGCAACCACTGGTAAGCCTTTTTTAGCAGACTTGTGAAGACCTTCGTAGTCCTGTGGTTTTCCACCATTTGTAGCGATGATAGAGATACAGCTAGCCGCATCCTGAGGAGATCCTCCTCCAAGACTGATGATGAAGTCACATCCATGCTCTTTCAGGGCAGCCACTCCGTCTGTAACGTTCTTGCAAGTCGGATTTGGCTCCACATCGCTAAAGATCACATATTCTATCCCTTCAGCATCTAGTGGTTTTAGGATCTTAGGTAAAATATCACTTCCCTCAATGAACTTGTCTGTCACCAAAAGAGCCTTCTTATACCCCAGTTCCTTGATATACGGACCTACTTCATTTACAACACCTTTACCAATAAGGTTAACTGATGGAACGTAAAATGTA
The DNA here is from genome assembly GCF_001578935.1 of Streptococcus oralis. Classification (GTDB taxonomy): domain Bacteria; phylum Bacillota; class Bacilli; order Lactobacillales; family Streptococcaceae; genus Streptococcus; species Streptococcus oralis_R. Next base: position 300,950 of record NZ_KQ969522.1, read on the forward strand.
GCCATATGTGTTTCCTCCTGCGCCTCTGCGCTATTTGATTATTCACTATAAGTATACGACCTTATAAGAAGTTTTACAAAGATTTGTAAGCGTTTTAAGTAAAAAGTTAGTAAAGAACCGCCAGCCTTTTTTTCAAGAAAAAAAGCTCCAAAAAGATAGCTTTCATCTCATTGGAACTTTTACTTAATCATTATTGCTTCGTTAAGACTACTCGGTCAGATGCCTCTCGGTCCATATCATCGATAATCATTTGATTACCATTAACCGCGTAAATTTTAACATCATCTCCGATAATGACACGTTGATTTTCTGGCTCAAAGGTGACTTGCTTGATTTCCTTATCTCCATCTGGTTCGACCTCAGTCCATGTACCAGTTTCGCCTGTTACAACAAGAGTGATCTGGTCGTTCTCATCTTTTCCAGTATAGGTACCATCAATATTAGTCGGTTGAGCTGCCGCAGTAGTGTCCTGGCTTGAGGACGCCTGTGGTTGACTAGCACTGGTAGCAGCACTAGAAGATGATTCTTGTTGAGTAGATGATTGTTGAGCAGATGACTGGGTAGATGCTTGTTCCTTAGGTCCACAAGCTGCTAAAAGACTAAGAATTGCTAAAGAAGCAATAGAAAGTGTGAATGTTTTCGTTTTCATAGCGACTTCCTTTCTTTTGTGCTAATGTATTTCTGAAATCGTTTTCGAGTTGTCCTATCCCCAGTATAGCAACTTAAGTCTAGAAGGTCAACTAATCTCATGATTTCCCACCAAACCCGCTCGTACTTCCGAGATAAAATAAAGAGAGCCCGTCACGAAAAGCAAGTCCTGATTGTTAGCATTTTCTTCAAATTCGCTGATAAAATCACGATAAGAGTCAACCAGTTTATAACCAGAAACATCGCTTTCTTCTAGAGATCCTTGGTAGTCAAAGCCTGTTACCTTGACTTCCACCTCTGGCAAAGCATCCGTTAAATAACCTAGCATCCCTTGATAATCCTTACGTTTAAGGGCGCCAAAAAGGATGCGGACCTGATAACCTTGCTGGATTTCCCCCTGGATAAACTCGACCAAACGAGTTAAAGCTGGAAGATTGTGAGCCCCATCTAGGTAAATCTGCGGGCGAATCCGTTCTAATCGACCTGCCCAGTGTGTCTCCTTCAAAGCCTGTCTGACAAGCTCTTCTTCGACATCTTCCTCTCTTGACGTCATAAACAGAAGAAAAGTTTGTAAAGCCAAGGAAGCATTTTCTTGCTGATAAGCACCTTCCAAACTGATGTCAAGTTGGGAACAGCTTGCTAGACTACTTGAAAAATCCGCAGCAGTCAAGGTGAAGTCTCGCCCAGCTTGATAAAGATCCACACCTAACTCTCTAGCTGTATTTTGGCAGACAAGCTCAGCTGCTGGAGCGAGCTTAGCAATGACCGCCTTCCTGCCAGCCTTGAAAATACCAGCTTTCTGCTCGGCTATTTCCTCCAGACTATCGCCCAAGGTCTCCTGATGATCTAGCCCAATGGAAGTAATAACTGCAATCTCTCCTGTTACGACATTAGTCGTGTCAAGCAAACCACCAATCCCCACCTCTAGCAGGACTAGATCCACTCCCTGCTCTTTAAAGTAAAGCAAGGCAATCAAGGTCAACAACTCAAAGAAAGACAATTGATCGTGTGTCTCTAAAAGAGTTTTCTCCATCTCCTTGACTTGGTTGGCTATACGGACAAAGTCTTCCTCTGCGATTGGTTGCCCATTAATACAGATTCGATCATGGATGCTGATGATATGAGGAGAGGTAAAAGTACCAACTTTTTTACCATGAGAAACAAACAACTCCCTCATGAAGGCAATAGTTGACCCTTTACCGTTAGTCCCTGTTACGTGGATAATAGGATAAGTCCTCTCTGGATTCCCCAGCAAATCCACTGCTCGCTGCATTCGTCCAAGTCCAGATCTAAAATTTAAACCAATCCGACTATGAAGCCATTCTTCTACTTCAAACATACATGTCTCCTTAACAAAAGTCCAATCAACTACAGCATCAAAGTATGATTACAAATAAAAAACGAGGTCGGGACTAAAATCCCAACCTCTTACCTGGTTAGCTAATCACTAGCTACTATGAATTTCAACGTGGGCTAAAAACGTCCCCCGGATATTCCTGCGTTTCTAATTTCTGGCGCAGGGCTAAAAACATCCACTGGATGTTTTTACTCCTCCATAAAACTGTTGAAGACTTCTTCAATCATGTTCCATTCATCTTCTGAGTCTTCTGGGATTGGTTGCAATTCGCCTTCTGTTCCGTCTTCATTTTCGATGAATGAGTAAGCTTGGATTTCAACTTCACCGTTTTCATCTTCTTCTGCGTTAACTGGCACTAGCAGAACATAGTTTTTACCAAATTCTTCTTTTCCGTCGATGGTCAAAAGAATTTCAAACAAGGTTTCATTTCCTTGCTCATCTACTAGTGTAATCAATTCACGTTCTTCGTGGTCATGGTTGTGATCGTGTGACATAGTTTCTCCTCTGTCTTAAAATTTTCTATCTAAATAATTTTGCAAAATCAGCTGAGCAGCCAACTTATCAATAACTTTCTTGCGTTTGTTACGGCTGATATCTGCTTGTTCAATCAACATACGTTCCGCAGCGACCGTTGTCAAACGCTCATCCTGATAGTCCACTGGCAAACCAAAGAGTTCTTCTAGCTTGGCACCATAGGCTTGACTGGCTTCTACTCGCGGACCGCTGGTATTGTTCATGTTTTTTGGCAAACCTACTACAAAGCGTTCTACCTTATAGCTGTCAACCAATTCCTTGATACGGTCAAAACCAAACTGGCCTTGATCCTCATTGATTTGGATGATTTCAAGTCCCTGAGCGGTGAAGCCTAGGGGATCGCTAATAGCCACCCCTACTGTTTTTGAACCGACGTCCAATCCCATAATTCTCATAGATTATAGATCGACTCCTTGTCCTTTAAGGTAGTAGCGTACCAGTTCTTCAACAATTTCATCACGCTCATACTTACGGATTTGATTTCGTGCATTGTTGTAACGAGGAACGTAGGCAGGGTCTCCACTCAAGACATATCCAACGATTTGATTAATCGGATTGTAGCCCTTGTCATTCAAAGAAGCATAAACATCTGTCAACGTTTCACTAATCTCTTTCTTATTGGAATCATCCAATTTAAACCGTACAGTTTCTTCAGTAAATCCCATTCTAACACCCTCTTTCCTTAGAATAGTACTATTATAGCACATTCCCTGACGTTCTACAAATAAGTCAGTCTATTTATTTGGATTTTCTATTGTTCTGTCGCCCCATTTGCCACTCTATCTGCAATATATTGGCCAGGTTCGTTTTTTAAGAGATTTTCAAGACCGATATTTTTTAAATATTCTAGCTGAGATGCCTTTTTGACATCCAATACTTGAAAATCATAAGTCGTTGTAGTCTGGATTTCTGTCTCGCTGAGTAGCTTGGTTTCCAGTGTAAATCCTGCTAGTTTGCGCGCCTCTTGGATGGTCTCATCCTTCTCTTCCGCTTCTAGAAGCGCTTTTTGCGTCTCCTCTAGGCCATTTTCAGAGATAAAGGTCTTGAGTTCATCCCCGACAGGTCGTTTTTGCTGGATGGTCAAGGTCAAAAATTGATTGCCTTTATAAGTAATGGTCTGAATCTGCTGCGTTCCATTTTCTGACTTCGGCATCAATAAGGTCTTGGTGACAACCGTATTCTTTTCGGCATTGTCCAAAACGGGAAGGTTTGATTGGATGGGGTCAGATGCTGTTGTAGAAGCAGCAGGAGTTTCCTTTTTTTGCCCACATCCCGCAAGCAAAAAGAGGAGAGCAAAACTAGCAATTAGTAACTTTTTCATAATTCCTCACATGATTTTAAAACAAAAGAGCAAACAAGGCTAGGAGTCACTCCTAGCCTTGATGTTTTATAGAGCTGCACGTAGACGTGCTTCTGCATTTTCTACATTACGGACAGAGCGTGGCAAGAAGGCACGGATATCATCTTCTTTATAGCCGACTTGTAGGCGCTTCTCGTCAACGAGAATCGGACTCTTTAAGATCCGTGGTGTTTCCATGATTAAGTTTAGCACTTCATTGACACTCAAATCCTCGATGTCAACTCCAAGTGCCTTAGCGTAGCGGTTTTTTGACGAAACGATACTGGCAATTCCATTATCTGTTTTCGTGAGAATATCTAATAACTCTTCTCTTGTAATTCCTTCTTTACCGAGATTTTGTTCTTTATAACTTAACTGGTGGGCATTGAGCCAGGTTTTCGCTTTTTTACAGCTAGTACAACTTGAGACTGTATAAATTTTGATCATGTACCTACCCCTTTCGCTACATGTTACTATCAGTTTAGTCTATTATACCATAAAAAACATCCGACTTGCGACCTATTTTTTAAAAAAATTAACTTTTTTCGCGATTTTCGTACTTTTTTCTTGACAAAATCAATTTATAACCAACTTTTAAATTTTTTGATATACAATCGTTTCACAACTGTAACACTTATCATATAGAGAACAATAATCAAAAGCAAAAAGAGGAAATAAATTGGTTCCAAAGGGGTTAAATGAAGCAGGCTAGCAATTGAAGAGTAGGGAAGGAAGGTCACAAAACTAGCTGCTAGCAAGGTTGTTCCAAGAACAAACCATGATGGACGACTTTGTAAGAAAGGAAGTTTTGCTGAACGAAGCATATGGATAACCATGGTTTGGGACCACATGGATTCAATGAACCAACCTGTCTGGAACAGGATGATAAAGCCCGTTGCAGACTCTGCTCCGTGAACATAGGCTTGGCCTGTCGCCATTGGCACAATGACAAAATAGAGCAAAATAAAGGTCAAAATATCGAAAACCGAAGAAATCGGACCCATCCAAATCATAAAGCGAGTAATAGACTTAGCTTCCCACTTATGAGGATGCTTCAAAAAGTCTTCATCCACATTATCAAAAGGAAGAGCAACACAAGAAAGGTCGTAGACGAGGTTTAACACAATCAAGTGAATCGGAGCCATAGGAAGGAAAGGTAAAAAGATACCAGACACTAACAGAGAGAAAATGTTCCCGAAATTAGAGCTGACCGTCATCTTGATGTATTTGGTCATGTTGGCATAGACTTTGCGTCCTTCAACCAGCCCTTTTTCAAGCACCATCAAATCCTTATCTAGCAAAATGACATCAGCCGTTTCTTTGGCAATATCTACTGCTGTATCAACAGAAATCCCCACATCTGCTACTTTCATAGAAGGGGCATCATTGATCCCATCTCCCATATAACCGACACAATGTCCATTCGATTTGATTTGTAAAATGATTCGTGCTTTTTGATCCGGAGAGAGTTTGGCAAAGACCGTCACCTTCTCAACGGCTTGGGTCAACTCTTCGTCCGTCATGGCATCAATATCAGAACCCAACAAGATTTGATCAACGTCTAGACCAACTTTTTCACAAACTGCTTGGGTTACCTTCTCATTATCCCCCGTCAAGATCTTTGTTTGAACACCGTGTTCTAACAAAGCTTGGATAGCAGGGGCTGCAGATGGTTTTGGTGGATCTAGGAAGGCAAGATAGCCTGTTAGAATCATTTCCTTTTCATCTTCAACTGAGTAAGCAAAACCTTCTTTTAGACCTGTTTTATAGGCGACTCCCAAGACTCGTAAGCCCTGTTGATTGAGTTGGTCCACTTCTTTTAAGATTTCCACTCGGATATCATCCGTCAGAGGGCTAATCTGACCTTGATATTCCACATGGGTTGAAATTGCAAGCATTTCCTCTAGGGCACCCTTGGTTACCAAACTAACAACTTCGTTTTCATCCTTGACGATGACACTCATCCGTCTGCGTTCAAAATCAAAGGGCAATTCATCTATTTTTTGGAAGCTAGTATCCAAATTTTGTAGAATAGCGTGTTCTTTAGCTTCTTTTTCAGTTCTACTGATAATGGCACGGTCCATCAAGTTTTTCAAACCGGTTTGAAAATAGGAATTGAGGTAGGCTCGTCTCAACACAGATAAATCCAAATCTCCATGTATATCCAAAGGATATTCAAGGACAATTTCGTCTTGAGTAAGGGTTCCGGTTTTATCCGTGCATAGGATATCAATAGCACCTAGGTCCTGTATGGCATTGAGTTTCTTGATAACCACTTTTTCCTTGGCCATGATAATAGAACCCTTTGCTAGACTGGCCGTGATGATCATAGGAAGCATCTCAGGTGTCAATCCAACACCAACACTCAGTGCAAACACACCTGCTTCCAACCAGTCGCCATCTGTTAAACCATTGGACAAGAAAACAATAGGCACCATGACTAACATCAAACGGATTAAGAGCCAAGAGATGCTATTCATCTCCCGTTCAAAAGAGGTCGGTTCGTCATAGGTATTGAGAGTCTGCTCGATTTCTCCCATCATGGTATCATCACCGACCGCTAGAATCAAAGCCTTGGCACTTCCTGATATCACATTGGTTCCCATAAAGGCGAGCGCTTCTGCTTCTAGCAGACTATCAAAGTTTGACTGACTCATTTTTGACAAAGCCAATTTTTCAACTGAGTCACTTTCACCTGTCAAACCAGACTGTTGGACAAAGAAATCACGTGATTCAGTCAAAAGGAGGTCTGCTGGTATCATATCCCCAGCACTTAACTTGACTATATCTCCAACGACCAAATTTTCAATTGCGACCTCTAAACTCTGGCCTTCGCGAATAACTGTGGCTGTATTCACAATCATTTTTGATAGATTGGTCGCAGCCTTGTCACTCCGCAGTTCTTGGACAAAGCGTATGCCACCAGAGATTAGAACGAGAATGACGATGATGATAGAGGTCGTCGGATCTTCTTGTCCAGGCTTTGCCAACCAGACATTGGTCACCATGGAGATCATAGCGATGACCAGGAGGATGATTGTAAATGGATTGATAATAGATTCGTAAATCTTTTTGAGGATACTGTCTTCTTGACCCTTGGTAATGGTGTTTTCGCCATATAGGTCACGATTTTTCTCCACCTGCTCCTCAGTCAAACCTGTTAGACTTGTCTTATAAAAAGATAGAGTTTCGTTTAAAGGTGCGCGAATAGCTGTTGCTAATCTTTCTTTTGTAGTTTTCATTGGTTTCTCCTATCTGTATGAATGATGTGTTTCATACACAGAGACCAATCACTTTATAAGGGCAGAACGACACAAATCAGCGATTGGCTGTGTATGTGCGGTTCTGGATGATCGTCAATTTGCATCGTTTGTCTCCTTTCCTTGTTCTAAAACAGTAGAAAATCCCACCATAAAATGGCAGGATTAAAAAACTAATTATCTGTTTTTTCGTTCAAGCTTTAACTCCATAGGGCGATGTAATGAGCTTAGTCTTGGCCTTCGCGACCAGGACTGTTGACCAACGAGTAGTGTCTCCACTGCTTTGCGGTAGTCATCCGTATCCCTATGGTAGCCTCACCTACCGTTTTCGTCTTTCAGTATAAACCTTTAAAATATAAAAGTCAATGATTTATCATAATTTTCTTAAATAACAATTAATTCCTTCGGCGCTAGAGTCAACAATTCGCAACCGTTATCTGTAATTAAGATATCATCTTCAATACGAACGCCGTATTTTCCTTCAATATAAATGCCTGGTTCATCAGTCAAGACCATACCAGATTTAATGACTTCTTTCGAAGTTTGGCTAAAGTAAGGTTCTTCGTGAATATCCAGTCCGATACCGTGTCCAATACCGTGAGTAAAGTAGTCGCCATAGCCTGCCTCGATAATAATATCACGAGGAATTTTGTCAAAGTCGCGGAAACCTAATCCTGCCTTAGCTTGATCAATCAGAGCTTGGTTGGCTTTCAGAACTGTATTGTAGATCTCTGCCTGCTCGTCACTGACATGACCTAGATAAATGGTACGTGTCATGTCACTGACATAGTGGTCGTAGAGACAGCCGAAGTCCATGGTAATGGCTTCGCCAAACTCTACTGGTTTGTGCATTGGATGAGCGTGGGGCTTAGAAGAGTTGATGCCACTTGCTAAAATGGTATCAAAAGACAAGCCTGCCGCTCCTAACTCCCGCATGCGGAAATCAAGGAAGTTGGCAATTTCGATCTCAGTTTTTCCTGGTTTGATAAAGTCAAGCGCATCACGAAAAGCTTGGTCTGAGATAGAACATGCCTTACGAATAGTCGCAATCTCTTTCTCATCTTTAATCATACGAAGTGCTTCAACAAACTGAGTCTGTGGAAGCAAGTCGATCCCTGCAAAGGCTGCCTGCATACGGTGATAATAAGAGACCGAAATCTCGTCCTCAAAACCGATTCGAGACAAGCCCATATCCTTAACAATGCCTGCAATAACAGCCAATTCATCGCGATCAGCCACAATCTCAAAACCTGTCACTTCTTGCTTAGCTGCAATGATATAGCGAGAGTCTGTCACCAAAATCTGACGGTCACGGCTGATAAAGACTGTCCCATTTGAACCCCAAAAACCAGTCAGGTAATAGACGTTTTTAAGGTTGTTTATGATGATGCCATCTAGTTCTTTTTCTTGCATTTTAGCTAGAAATGCTTGCACACGTTTATTCATGATGTAACTTTCCTTTCAAATAGTGTCCTGTGTAGCTGGCTTCATTGGCCGCTACTTCTTCTGGGGTTCCTGTTGCGATGATGGTTCCACCACCGACACCGCCCTCAGGTCCCAAATCAACAATATGGTCTGCTGTCTTGATGACATCCAGATTGTGCTCGATAACAAGGACGGTATTGCCATCGTCGACAAAGCGAGCCAAGACTTTAAGCAAGCGAGCGATATCCTCGGTATGAAGCCCTGTCGTCGGCTCATCCAGAATGTAGAAAGATTTTCCTGTCGAGCGTTTGTGGAGTTCACTAGCCAACTTCATACGCTGGGCTTCTCCCCCAGAAAGGGTGGTAGCTGGTTGCCCTAGCGTTACATAGCCCAGCCCCACATCCTTGATGGTCTGAAGTTTGCGTTGAATTTTTGGAATATGTTGGAAGAATTCCACCGCATCGTTGACGGTCATGTCCAAAACCTGCGAGATATTCTTTTCCTTATAGTGGACTTCTAGGGTTTCACTGTTATAGCGAGTCCCGTGGCAGACTTCACAAGCCACGTAAACATCTGGCAAGAAGTGCATCTCGATCTTGATAATCCCGTCACCTGAGCAGGCTTCACAACGGCCTCCCTTAACGTTGAAACTGAAGCGGCCCTTCTTATAGCCTCGAATCTTAGCTTCGTTTGTCTGAGCAAAGAGGTCACGTATATCGTCAAAAACTCCCGTATAGGTAGCCGGGTTGGACCTCGGCGTCCGTCCGATCGGGCTCTGGTCAATATCAATCAAGCGGTCTACATGCTCAATCCCTGTAATCGTCTTAAACTTACCAGGCTTGTCTGAATTGCGGTTGAGCTTCTGGGCAATGGCTTTTTTGAGGATACTGTTGATTAAGGTCGATTTCCCTGAACCTGACACCCCTGTCACTGCGATGAATTTTCCTAGTGGGAAACGAGCGGTAATATTTTGCAAGTTGTTCTCACGCGCTCCTGTCACTTCGATAAAGCGACCATTTCCGGAACGACGCTCTGCTGGCACTGGAATGGCACGTTTCCCTGACAAATATTGACCTGTGATAGACTTGCTGTTGCGAGCCACCTGCTTGGGCGTTCCTGCAGCGACAATCTCTCCACCAAAAACACCAGCACCCGGACCAACGTCAATCAGATAATCCGCCTCGCGCATGGTATCTTCGTCATGTTCTACCACGATGAGAGTATTGCCCAAGTCACGCATCTTTTTCAGACTAGCAATCAGGCGGTCATTATCCCTTTGGTGAAGGCCAATCGACGGCTCATCCAGGATATAGAGGACACCTGATAGGTTAGACCCAATCTGAGTTGCCAAGCGAATACGCTGACTCTCTCCACCTGAAAGGGTTCCTGCCGAACGTGACAGCGTCAGATAGTTGAGTCCCACATTATTGAGGAAGGTCAAGCGATCCTTGATTTCCTTGAGAATAGGACGGGCAATGATGGCTTCATTTTCAGACAAGGTCAACTGACTCACCAACTCCAAGTGGTCTGCGATAGACAGGTCTGAGATTTCACCGATATGCGGTCCTTGCTCGCCACCTACACGGACAGACAAGGCCTGATCATTGAGACGGTAACCGTGACAGGTTCCACAGGTCAGCTCATTCATGTAGAGGCGCATCTGGGTGCGCGTGTAATCACTGTTAGTCTCATGGTAACGACGCTTGATATTATTGACAACTCCTTCAAAAGGAATGTCGATATCACGCACACCACCAAATTCATTTTCATAGTGGAAATGGAATTCCTTGCCATCAGACCCGTAGAGAATCAAGTTCTTGTCTTCTTCTGACAAGTCCTCAAAAGGCGTATCCATATCCACTCCAAAGGCTGTCATGGCCTGCTCTAGCATATTTGGATAGTAGTTGGATGAGATAGGATTCCAAGGTGCTAGGGCACCCTCACGCAAAGTTTTGCTGGTATCAGGAACCACCAAGTCAACATCTACCTCCAGCTTGATGCCCAAACCATCACACTCGCTACAAGAACCAAAAGGAGCATTGAAGGAGAAGAGACGCGGTTCTAACTCTGGAACAGTAAAGCCACAAACTGGACAGGCATAATGCTCAGAGAAGAGCAGCTCAGAATCGTCCATAGTGTCGATAATCACATAACCTTCTGCGATACGAAGAGCAGCCTCAATAGAATCAAAGAGACGGCTACGAATGCCCTCCTTGATGACAATACGGTCAACCACGACATCAATATTGTGTTGCTTGCTCTTGGACAACTCTGGCACTTCGGTCACATCATAGACCTCCCCATCCACTCGGACGCGGACATAACCGTCTTTCTGAACCTTTTCAATGACACTCTTATGTTGGCCTTTTTTCTTACGAATGACAGGAGCTAAAATTTGCAGGCGCTGGCGTTCTGGCAATTCCAAGACCTTATCCACGATTTGCTCTACAGAAGAAGCCTTGATAGCCCCGTGCCCGTTGATACAGTAAGGCGTCCCCACACGTGCGTAGAGGAGACGCAGATAATCATTGATTTCAGTCGTGGTTCCCACGGTCGAACGAGGGTTTTTGCTGGTGGTTTTCTGGTCGATGGAAATAGCTGGACTGAGACCATCAATAGCATCTACATCTGGCTTCTCCATGTTGCCTAAAAACTGACGAGCATAGGCTGATAAACTCTCTACATAGCGACGTTGGCCCTCAGCATAGAGGGTATCAAAAGCCAGACTGGATTTCCCAGACCCTGACAAACCAGTCACGACAACCAGCTTGTCTCTTGGAATCTCCACATCAATATTTTTTAAGTTATGGGCACGCGCCCCATGAATCACAATTTTATCTTGCATCTTTGTTCTTTCTAGTCCATTATTGCTTTCCATTATACCAAAAAATGTGAAATTCTATTACCAAAAAAACTGATTTTGTAGTATAATAGTACGGTGTGAAAAAATCCAAATACTAATGAAAGGATAGGGATATGAAACAAGTCTTTCTCTCAACAACAACGGAATTTAAAGAGATTGATACACTCGAACCGGGCACTTGGATCAATCTCGTCAATCCTACACAAAACGAATCACTGGAAATCGCTAATACCTTTGACATTGACATCGCAGACCTACGAGCACCACTCGATGCGGAAGAAATGTCCCGTATTACCATCGAAGATGAGTATACTTTGATCATCGTGGACGTGCCGGTCACAGAGGAAAGAAATAACCGCACCTACTACGTAACCATCCCACTTGGTATTATCATCACCGAGGAAACCATTATCACTACGTGTTTGGAACCTCTACCAGTCCTTGATGTCTTTATCAACCGTCGATTACGTAATTTTTATACGTTCATGCGTTCCCGTTTTATCTTTCAGATTCTCTATCGCAATGCAGAGCTTTACCTAACAGCCCTTCGTTCGATTGACCGTAAGAGTGAACAAATCGAAAGCCAACTGCATCAGTCAACTCGTAATGAAGAATTGATTGAGCTCATGGAATTGGAAAAAACCATCGTCTATTTCAAAGCATCCCTCAAAACAAATGAGCGCGTGATTAAGAAATTGACTAGCGCAACTAGCAATATCAAGAAATACCTTGAGGACGAAGACCTGCTCGAAGATACCTTGATTGAAACCCAACAGGCCATCGAGATGGCAGATATCTATGGAAACGTCCTTCACTCTATGACAGAGACCTTTGCCTCTATCATTTCCAACAACCAGAACAACATCATGAAAACCTTGGCCCTTGTGACCATTGTCATGTCTATCCCAACCATGGTCTTTTCTGCCTACGGGATGAACTTTAAGGATAATGAAATCCCCCTAAACGGCGAACCACATGCCTTCTGGTTAATCGTCTTTATCGCCTTTGCTATGAGTGTCTCGCTCACTCTCTATCTCATCCATAAAAAATGGTTCTAAGAGGAATCCCTATGTCTCAGATTGATCTACAAAAATTAACCAAGAAAAACCAAGAATTTATCCACATCGCTACCCAACAATTCATCAAAGATGGGAAAACAGACGCTGAAATCAAGGCTATTTTTGAGGAAATCATTCCCCAAATCCTTGAAGAGCAAGCCAAAGGAACGACAGCTCGTTCCCTCTATGGCGCACCAACCCACTGGGCTCATAGCTTCACTGTCAAGGAGCAATATGAAAAAGAGCATCCAAAAGAAAATGAGGATCCAAAACTCATGATTATGGACTCAGCTCTTTTTATCACCAGCCTCTTTGCATTGGTTAGCGCTCTGACTACCTTCTTCTCTACAGATCAGGCTATTGGCTATGGGGTGATTACCCTCTTGTTGGTTGGACTTGTAGGAGGACTTGCCTTCTACTTGATGTACTACTTTGTCTACCAGTATTATGGACCAGACACAGACCGTAGTCAACGTCCTCCTTTCTGGAAATCAATCCTCGTTATCCTAGCCTCTATGGTCCTTTGGCTGGTTGTCTTCTTTGCAACAAGCTTCCTACCAGCCAGCCTCAATCCAGTCCTTGCTCCATTGCCTTTGGCTATCCTAGGAGCTGCCCTTCTCGCCCTTCGCTTCTATCTCAAGAAACGCTTCAATATTCGAAGCGCAAGCGCGGGCCCATCACGTTATTAAGAAAAGTGAACAGCTATGGCATATAGTCAATCTTTAGCTCAGCAGATTCGAAAAATTCTAGCACTCAAACTTCCTCCCCAAATTTTCGAAGAAGAGTTAGAAGAAAAGAAACTATTTGGTGGCCTGGCCTTTATGATTCGTAGGAAAATGGTCCTTACAGTCAGTTCCAGAAAGGACGAGCTGGTTATGGTGAGAATTGGCAAAGAAATGGAAAAGCAAGTTCTCCCCCGAACAGGAGCTCATACTACATTGATGAGAGAACACCTTTATCATGGCTACATAGACCTAGATATAGAAGGTCAAAAAGAACTGCCTTACTGGATTGATTTAGCCCTCTCCTATAATCAAGAGTTGACCAAGTAACTCATATCCAGCGAGATTAGAAAAACGAAAAGCAACTGCATAGGCGGTTGCTTTTTCACTTGCTTTCTTGAGATTCAATAGCACTTCTGAGTCTAATTCCTATAGTTTTCTCTCATCTTTTGTGATAAAATAGGCTCAATCCATTTCTAGGAGGATGAGTTATGGTTTCTACTATTGGTATTGTTAGTTTGTCTAGCGGTGTTATCGGAGAGGACTTTGTCAAACACGAAGTCGACTTGGGTCTCCAACGTCTCAAGGATTTGGGACTCAATCCGATCTTTTTGCCCCATTCACTAAAGGGCTTAGACTTTATCAAGGACCATCCTGAGGCACGTGCAGAAGATTTGATGCAGGCCTTTTCGGACGATAGCATCGACATGATCCTATGCGCCATCGGTGGGGATGATACCTATCGCTTGTTGCCCTACCTTTTTGAAAATGACCAACTAGAAAAAATTATCAAACAAAAGATTTTTCTTGGCTTCTCGGATACCACTATGAACCACCTTATGTTGCACAAACTAGGGATCAAGACTTTTTATGGGCAATCCTTTCTAGCAGACATTTGTGAATTGGACAAGGAGATGTTGCCCTATAGTCTCCACTACTTTAAAGAATTGATCGAGACAGGAAAAATCTCAGAAATTCGCCCTAGTGACGTTTGGTATGTGGAACGAACTGACTTCAGTCCCAAGGCTGTAGGAACACCTCGTGTCAGTCATGCAAATACCGGTTTTGACTTGTTACAAGGAAATGCTCAGTTTGAGGGAGAAATTCTCGGTGGTTGCCTTGGGTCTCTCTATGATATCTTTGACAATTCTCGATACGCAGACAGCACGGAGCTCTGCCAAAAATACAAACTTTTCCCTGACTTGTCAGACTGGGAAGGAAAGATTCTCTTGTTAGAAACAAGCGAAGAAAAGCCTGATCTGGAAGACTTCAAAAAGATATTGCAGACTTTGAAAGAAACTGGGGTATTTGAGGTCATCAGTGGACTCTTGGTCGGAAAGCCAATGGATGAAACCTTCTATGACGATTATAAAGAGGCACTATTAGATATCATTGACAGCAATATCCCGATTGTCTATAATCTGAATGTCGGCCACGCAACTCCAAGAGCCATTGTTCCCTTTGGCGTTCACGCCTATGTAGATGCACAGGAGCAAGTCATTCGCTTTGACTATAACAAAGAAAGCTGAGATGAATTTCTCAGCTTTTTCTCTTGTATAACTACTAAAATGTCACATACTACTGATAACTAAAATGATGAAAGAAAGGCTATTCCCTAACATATGAACAACTAGAGGATAGTAAATATTTTCTTTTCCTTTCACATAAATAATAGACAAGGCGATGCCTCCACCTAGATAACCGACTGCACTGACCCACTCTGATAAAGCCAAACTGTGCATATGAGTCAGAGCAAAAACAAGTCCTACCAGAAGAATGCTTAACCAACTTGACAGACTTTTCTGCAAGTGATGTAACAAGAGCTGACGGAAAAAGAGTTCTTCCATAAAAGGTCCGATGACACAAGCAAAAACAGCTATCAGTAATGGTTGCTCTTGAAAGGTACTTTGAATATTCGACTGGTTTAGACCTTGTCCGTCTAGCCCCAAAAACTGTCTCAATATTCCCGAGATAAAGCCAAAGAAAACAGTCATCAGAATGAGAAATAGCCATCCTGTTAAGACGCCAAATAAGAATTTTCTCTTAGTTTTTCTAATCTCATTCCATTGTTGGATTAATCTATCCTTAAATAAAAAGAACCATACAGAGCTAATACTACATAAACTAGATAATTCGCAATTGAAGATGACATCAAGGAGGCTAACCATTTAACACCGTCAAAAACAAAGAGAGCCGTGTAGAGGATTGTAAAAATAAGGATTCCCTTATGTTTATTAGACATTATCTATCTCCCCCTTCCACTCACAATCATTCTCGTGGTCATCAACCAGGCCTGAAGCCTGAAGAAAAGATAAGACAGCAACTGGGCCTGTGAACTTGAAGCCTCGTTTTTTTAGATCTTTGGCTACTTTTTCAGACAAAGGCGTTTTAGCTGGAGCTTGGCGGTAATCGGGAACATCATTAACAATAGTTTTCCCCTCAACAAAAGACCAAAGATAGGCATCAAAAGAACCATATTCTATCTGTAGTCTTAAAAATTCTTGGGCGTTGGCACGTGTCGCAAAGAGCTTAGCACGATTTCGGATGATGGCTGGATTATCTAACAAAGCTTCCAACTCCCCATCTGTCATTTCCGCGACCGCCTGAATTTGATAGCCATGAAATGCTTCTCGGAAGGCTTGGCGTTTGTTTAGTACCGTTTCCCAAGAAAGCCCAGCCTGATAGGTTTCCATACAAAGAAGTTCAAATAACTTTTGATCGTCATGAAGAGGTTGCCCCCACTCTTCGTCATGGTAGGCAATATAAAGGGGATTGGTCATCTTGACCCAGCCACAGCGGGTTTTCATAGTATATTCTCCTATTTCACCAGCATCTTGAGAGCTGACTTGATATAGTTCTCTGCTGTATCCGTCGTTCCTTCAAAGAATTTCTTGATTTTCTTGAGCTCAGTTGCCTTGTAGCCCAATGCCAACATAGCTTCCATAGCTTCTTCCAGTTCTTGGTTTTCAGCGCTGGTTTGCACTGCCACCTTGGCAGGAAGATCATCACTAGCCACGACTACCTTGCCTTCCAAGTCTAGCACCATCTGCTGGGCTGTTTTCTTGCCAATCTTTGGAAACTTGGTCAAGTAAGTGATGTTCTTGGTCTCAATCGCTTGAACCAGACCAGCATTATCATCGGCAGCGATAATAGCAAGAGCTGATACAGGACCAATCCCTGAGACCGAGATCAGACTAAGAAAGAGTTTCTTCTCATCTTCTGAGCGAAAACCATAGAGCAGATGTGCGTCCTCACGGACAACTTGGTGCACATAAATTTGAGTTTCTTGATTGGCCTGACCTGAGTAAGCATAGGGATTGGCTACATGCAAGATATAACCGATACCATTCGCCTCTAGGACGATGTATTTGGCAGTGATTTTAGTAATGATTCCTTTTAAATATTCGTACATAGGATTCCTTTTCTATTCGTACTTGCCTAGTTCCCTGAGGCTGGTGTGATTTTCCTGAATGCGACGGAACATCTTTTCCATATCCGACTTGGTGAAATGCACCAAAACAGGACGTCCATGGGGACAGTTATAGGGATTGTCACATTGAGAGAGCTGATAAAGGAGCTGTCTGGCTGAGTGGTCATCGATACGATGGTTGGCCTTGATAGACCGCTTGCAGGACATCATGATAGCCAGCTCTGCTCGGTATTTCTTGATCGAAACTTCCTTAGTCAAAAGGAGCATATCACACATTTCATAGATACCAGACTCGATTTCTTCCTCTGCCATCCAAATAGGATGTTCACGTAGGATAAATTGATTTTCTCCGTACTCTGCTAGAAAGACGCCCACTTCCTCTAAGAGAGGCATTCTTTCCCTGAGACGAAGGGCATCATCTGCAGGAAATTCAAAGATGTAAGGTACTAGGAGTTGTTGCTGGCTCTGATCAACATTGCCAATGCTTTCACGATATTCCTCATACTTGACCCGCTCCTGGGCCGCGTGCTGGTCGATGATGTAGAGTCCATCTCGCCCTTGGGCAAAAAGATAGGTTCCGTGCATTTGTCCGAAAAACTCCAACTCTGGGAAGCTGGATGCTTCTTCTCGTTCCAGCTTGTCATAAGCCTTATCGAGACTAGCTAGGTCTAACTCTGGATGATCTAATTGATCATAGTTAGCTGGCTTTCTCTCTGCAAAATGCAGTTTTGCTGGCTTGGTCAGCTGGTCTAAGGTTTCCTTGGCAAACAGGGTCAAGTCCTGTCCTTCATCAGTCAATTCTACCTGATGATCAGCCACCTCAGCTTGACTAGGTTTTGAGAGTTCTGTTTTTTCATAGTAAAGCGTATTTTCTTTGAGTGGGAGAATGGTCTGCTCTACCTTTTGACGATTGCGCACGGTCGACTTGGCAAGATTTTCCAAGGCATCAGGGATCAAGGCTTGTTCCTTGAGACTATTTGCAATAGCTTCTGAAACCAGCGCCATTAGCTCTCTTTCCTTAGAAATTCGCACCTCTTGCTTGGTTGGATGGACATTGACATCAGCCAGATAAGGATCGATATGGATGTGAATGACAGCCAGTGGAAAACGCCCCACCATGAGCTTGCTACCATAACCATCAAGAATAGCACGGTTGAGCAAGAAGTTCTTGATATAACGGCCATTGATGAAGAGGCTGATATAGTTGCGGTTTGCTCGGGTTAACTCAGGCAAGGACACAAAACCTGTAATTTCGAAATCTAGGTCAGAATTCTCAATTTCAATCATCTTCTTGGCACTCGCCAAACCGTAAATCCCTGCGATGGCTTGGCGTAGTTGACCAGTCCCTGCTGTCCGCGTCATTTCCTTGCCATCACTGATTAAACTAAAGGAAATCTCAGGATGGGCCAAGCCCAGACGGTTGACAATATCAATGATGTGAGACAACTCCGCTTGCTGGCTCTTCATATACTTGAGGCGGGCAGGGGTATTGAAAAAGAGGTCCTCCACACAAACCTTGGTTCCTACAGGACTAGTCGCTGGGATGACTTCCTCAACTTCACCTCCACGCGCAACGAGCTTAGTCCCATGACTCGCACCATCCACCGCTGTCAACAGAGTCAGCACACTAACAGAAGCGATAGAGGGCAGGGCTTCACCACGAAAACCAAGCGTCCGAATCCGAAAGAGGTCTGCTTGATTTTTTATCTTACTGGTCGCATGACGACGCAAGGCCAATTCCACCTCATCGTGGGCAATTCCATGACCATTATCGGTGATTTGAATTTTCTTGAGACCGGCTTCCTCAATCTCAATGATAATCTGACTAGAGCCCGCGTCAATGGCATTTTCTACCAACTCTTTGACCACACTGGCAGGACGTTCGATAACCTCCCCTGCCGCAATCTGGTTTGCCAACACTTCTGGTAATTCAATAATATGAGACATCTTTCAGCCCCTTTCTGTATCTATTTTCCTAGAAATTGATTAGTGCTATTATACCATATTTCAGATGTTACCAGAAAAAGCAAATACCACATAGACTCCAAATCTCTCCACATAGACAAAAGCTCTTGCCATGGGTCGTAAAATAGTGGTATACTCAATAAAAATCAAAGAGCAAACTAGAAAGCTAGGCGCAGACAGTACTTTAGTACGGCAAGACGACGCTGACGTGGTTTGAATTTGATTTTTGAAGAGTATTAATAAAGGTGTACAGGAAGTGAGATTAACCTTGTATAACTGAAAAGGAGAGAAATTTATGAAAGTAGAACTACAGATTAAGGAGACCTACAAGGAAGAAAAGCTGATTGTTCAAGCACCTAAATCAACCGAGAAAGTCCTGAAAGTCATCGAGTTCGCTGAAAATCTTGACCAAAAAGAAACAATCAAAGGAAAGATTGAAGATCAGGTCTATCTAGTTGAAATTGGCAAGATTCAGCGCTTCTATATAGAGAATCGAAAGGTTCTAGCAGAAACTGCATCTCAGACCTACAGCATTTATTTGCGACTCTATCAGGTTCTTGAAATTCTGCCGACCACTTTTATCCAAATTTCCCAATCTGAAATCGTCAATATCGACTCGATCTCTCATCTCAAGCTCACGCCCAACGGTCTGGTTGAAATTTTCTTAAAAAACGAAAGCTTCACCTACTCTTCACGCCGTTACCTAAAAACCATCAAGGAGAAATTAGAACTATGAAAAAACAAATCTTTCACGATGCAGCCGCTGGTGTACTTATCGGCCTCATCCTCTCTATCCTCTTTTCACTCATTTATGCACCAAATACCTATGCGCCACTGAGTCCCGAGTCTCTGATCGGCCAAGCGATGGTTCAACATCAAGTTCACGGTGCCCTGGTCTTGCTCTACTGCACGATCATCTGGTCAGCTATTGGCGTTCTCTTTAGCTTTGGTGGTCGTTTATTCAGCCGTGACTGGAGCCTGCTCCGTGCCACACTTTCCCATTTCTTCCTCATGCTGGCTGGCTTTGTTCCACTAGCAACTCTGGCTGGTTGGTTCCCCTTCCACTGGACCTTCTATCTCCAGCTCATTCCAGAGTTTGCAATCGTCTACCTCATCATCTGGGTTATTCTCTATAAAAGAGAAGCAAAAAAAGTAGACCACATCAATCAACTCTTGGCTCATAAAAAGTAATAGAGAAAAATCCCACTCACAAATGCATGAGTGGGACCCTTTTTATAATTTTTGTTTGAGCTCAACCAAGACATTCATAGCCTGCATAGGTGTTATGTTGTAAATATCCAATTTAGCTAATTCTGCTAGAATAGGATGCTCTGCAGGCGCATCAAAGAGTGACATCTGCTCTGTGACAGCACTTGTTTCTCTCATGGGAGCAGGGCTTTCCGTCCCTTGATTCTCCAGTTGAATCAATATCTTATCCGCCCTTGCTAACAGTTCTGCTGGTAAGCCAGCAATCTTAGCAACGTGGATACCATAGGATTTGTCAGCTGCTCCTGGTTCGATCTTGTGAAGGAAGGTGACCTGCCCATCCTGCTCCAAGGTTGCCACGTGGACATTGATCAAGTGTTCCAAACTGGACTCCAGACTAGTCAACTCATGGTAGTGGGTCGCAAAGAGGGTCTTGGCTCCGATATGTTCATGAATGTATTCGATGATGGACTGGGCAAGAGCCATCCCATCATAAGTCGCAGTTCCTCGACCTAACTCATCAAAGAGAATGAGTGAGTCCTTGGTCGCATGCGAAATGGCATTATTGGCCTCCATCATCTCTACCATAAAGGTTGATTGACCTGAAACCAAGTCATCTGCTGCTCCGATACGGGTAAAGATAGCATCGAAGATTGGCAAATGGGCGCTTTCTGCCGGAACATAAGAACCCAGCTGGGCCATAACCGCCGTCATGGCTAACTGGCGCATGTAGGTAGACTTCCCACTCATGTTTGGTCCTGTAATCAGTTGAATACTGGTATCTTCTGCCATCTGAATGGTATTAGGAATATAGGTCTGAGCCCCCATAACCTTTTCAACGACAGCATGGCGTCCCTTTTGGATATCGATTTGTGAATTGTCTCCAAACTCCGGTCGAATCAAATGCTGGGTTTCAGCCACAACTGCCAGACTTTGCAAGACATCAACCGTTGCAATTCCTTGGGCTAGAGCCTGCAAACGCTGGATGTACTTGCTGACTTCCTCACGGATGCGCATAAAGATTTCATATTCTAGGTTGGCTGACTTTTCACGCGCCTCCAGCATATCTCCCTCGATACGGGCTAATTCTTCGGTACCAAAGCGTTCTGAGTTTTTCAGCGTTGCCTTGCGGAAAAAGTGGGCTGGAACATTTCCCAGCTGCGAATTGGTCACATGGAAATAGTAACCGTCCTTTTTATTGTAGTCAATCTTGAGCGTACTGATGCCAGAGTTTTCTCTCTCCTTAGCTTCAATCTCAGCAATCCAGCTAGTCCCTTCTCTGAGCACACGACGGTACTTGTCTAAGGTCTCATCAAATCCCGTACGGATAATGCCACCTTCCGTAATCACGTGAGGAGCTTCAGGAGCAATGGCAGCACTAATCAAGCTCTCCAACTCAGGGATGGCATCTAACTGTTCGATAAGATAGGCTAGGGCAGGTTGCTCCATGCCTTCTAAAATCGCACGAATCCGTGGTACACTGGATAAGGTGGTCGCCAATTGCAAGAGATCCTTGGGATTGGTCTTGCCAAAAGAAACCCGACTAGCCAAGCGTTCGATGTCATAAACACCCTTGAGACTGTCTGTCAAATCGCTGCGCTCAAAGAAGTGGTCAAGAAAGACCTGCACCACCTCTTGACGCTGGACGATTCGCTCCTTATCAATCAAAGGACGATGAATCCAAGAACGCAAGAGCCGCATGCCCATAGCCGTCTTGGTTTCATCCAAAAGCCAGAAAAGACTCCCCTGCTTCTTACCTGAACGAGCATTCTCAACCAAATCCAGACTAGCCTTGGTCGCATAGTCCATCTGTAAGAAATCTTTGATTTCATAGCGGATAACTGGTTTGAGGTGGTTCAATTCCCGCATCTGAGTCCGGTGAACATACTGGAGGAGCTTACTAGCTGCTGCTTGCTCCACAGCTGCCAGTCGTGGATCCAGTAAATGAATATCCTCAAAGCCTTCTTTCTCATAGGAAAGTACCAGATTCATCTGACGGCTGAGGATTTGTTTTTCTTCCTCAGACAAGTCATAACCCAGCACCACTTCTCGAGCCTTGAGATTGCGAATTTCCCCACAAACCAACGTGAAATCCAATAGCCCCGTCACATAGAAATCACCTGTCACCAGATCCATATAAGCCAGACCAAATTGATTGCCATCACGATCTAAGGCAACCAAGAAATTATTCTGACTGTCCGGCTTACTGCTATCGACTACTGTCCCGGGTGTAATAACCTGAACAACCTCGCGCTTGACAACACCAACCGCTTGTTTGGGATCTTCCATCTGTTCTGCAATGGCAACTTTATAGCCCTGTTCAATCAGAACATCGATATACTGTTGGGCAGAATGATAGGGAACGCCTGCCATGGGTATCGGATTTTCCGCATTTTTATTCCGACTCGTTAAGGAAATTTCTAAAATTTGCGCCGCATTAATTGCATCTTCATAGAACAACTCGTAAAAATCACCCATTCGAAAAAGCAAAAAAGCATCTGGGTATTGTTTCTTAATATCCACATACTGTTGCATGCCGGGTGATAGTTTTTCTGTTGCCATTTTCCGTCTCTCCTTGCTAAAAATAAGTCTTGAGAGCAACTCCCAAGACCTTATCTATCTTTCATCAAATCTAGCAAACGATCTTCCATCAGCTTGGCAACGTGCTGGTCTCGACAAATAACCAATAAGGTATTAGCACCAGCAACCGTTCCTAAAATCCATTCATCCTTGTTTGCATCTACAATGTTTGCTAAGACTGCAGCTTCCCCAAGTTTGGTATGAAGTACCAAGGTGAACTCAGCTCTTGCAACTCCTTCTAAATGATGAGACAAAAACTCAACTAAATCAATCTTATCTGTCTCATTTGCTAGTACATAATACACCATATCATTTTTCTTGACCTTGGTCAAGCCGATTTCACGCAAATCACGCGACAAAGTCGTTTGTGTCACAAAGACATTACGAGCCTCTAGACGATCTTGAATATCCTTTTGTGTACCAAGTTTTTCTTCAGTGATCATCTTTTTAATCAACTGATGCCGTTCTCTTTTTCTCATATTATCCTCTTATGTGAATATTTATAACAAGCTTTACATTTATTTTATAACTATATTATACCAAAAAAAATAGATAATTCAAAAAAATTCTCTTCTTTCTCAAAAAATGTAGTAAATTGTGATAAAATAGTAGAAAAGTTCAAAAAGGAGCTCTTAATGAATACAAAAGAATTGATTGCTAGCGAGTTGGCTAGCGTCATTGATAGCCTGGACCAAGAGGCTATTTTAAATTTACTGGAAACACCTAAAAACTCAGAAATGGGAGACATCGCCTTCCCCGCCTTTTCTCTTGCAAAGGTTGAGCGTAAAGCTCCGCAAATGATCGCAGCAGATATTGCTGAAAAAATCAATAGTCAAGCCTTTGAAAAGGTTGTTGCTACAGGACCTTACGTCAACTTTTTCCTTGATAAATCTGCCATTTCTGCTCAAGTATTACAAGCTGTTATCACTGAAAAAGAACACTATGCTGACCAAAATATTGGTAAACAAGCAAATGTTGTGATCGACATGTCTAGCCCCAATATCGCTAAACCATTCTCTATTGGGCACTTGCGTTCAACGGTTATCGGAGATAGCTTGTCACATATTTTCCAAAAGATCGGCTATCAAACGGTCAAGGTCAACCATTTGGGAGACTGGGGTAAACAGTTTGGAATGTTGATCGTTGCCTACAAGAAATGGGGAAATGAGGAAGCCGTTAAAGCGCATCCAATCGATGAACTCCTTAAACTCTATGTCCGCATCAATGCTGAAGCTGAAAATAACCCTAGCTTAGATGAAGAAGCGCGCGAATGGTTCCGTAAACTTGAAAATGGAGATGAGGAAGCTCTCGCTCTCTGGCAATGGTTCCGTGATGAAAGTTTAGTGGAATTCAACCGCCTTTACAATGAATTGCAAGTCGAATTTGACAGCTATAACGGTGAGGCCTTCTACAATGACAAGATGGACGCTGTGGTTGAGTTCCTCTCTGAAAAAGGACTTTTGGTCGAGTCAGAAGGAGCTCAAGTCGTCAATCTTGAAAAATACGGCATTGAGCATCCAGCCCTCATCAAGAAATCAGACGGTGCAACCCTCTATATCACTCGGGATTTGGCTGCTGCCCTTTACCGTAAAAACGAATACCAATTTGCCAAATCCATCTATGTCGTTGGACAAGAGCAATCCGCCCACTTTAAACAACTCAAGGCTGTCTTACAGGAAATGGACTATGACTGGAGTCAAGACATTACCCACGTTCCTTTTGGTTTGGTTACCAAAGAAGGAAAGAAACTCTCAACTCGTAAAGGAAATGTCATCCTTCTAGAGCCGACCGTCGCTGAAGCTGTTAGTCGTGCTAAGGCCCAAATCGAAGCGAAAAATCCTGAGTTAGAAAATAAAGATCAGGTTGCCCACGCTGTTGGAGTTGGGGCTATCAAGTTCTATGATCTTAAGACCGACCGTACAAATGGATATGACTTCGACCTTGAAGCTATGGTATCCTTTGAAGGAGAAACTGGACCTTACGTTCAATACGCCTACGCTCGAATCCAGTCCATCTTGCGAAAAGCAGATTTCAATCCAGATGCAACCACCAACTACAGCCTGAAGGATGCGGAAAGCTGGGAGATTATTAAACTCCTCCAAGACTTCCCGCGTATTATCAATCGTGCAGCAGATAATTTTGAACCTTCTATCATTGCGAAATTTGCGATTAGTTTAGCTCAAGCCTTCAACAAATACTATGCACATACACGTATCCTAGATGAAAGCCCTGAGCGCGACAGTCGTCTGGCCCTCAGCTACGCAACCGCAGTCGTCCTCAAAGAAGCTCTTCGTTTGCTCGGAGTAGAAGCACCGGAGAAGATGTAAATCGCCAAAGTTACTTGATTGCAAAGCAATCTAAGTAACTAACGCCAAATCCTATCAGGGATTTGGCTAGGCGCTTCACTAGTAAAGAAACATAAATATTGTCGATTTATGTTTCTTTACGTCGTAACCGGAGACACTTGCCTAAACGCTTCACTAATTCACCTAACCAAATAATGTCGATTTGGTTAGGCTCATTTCGTAATCTTTTAATCACTTTATTGTAAAGTAGTCTAAGTAACGAATGCCAAATCCTATTCGGACTTTGGCTTGGCGCTTATATGCAGTCTAGCTAACTGCTTCACTAGTCATGGCCCCTAAATATAATCGATTTAGAGGCCATGACGTCGTAACTATAGTGATTTGGCTTGGCGCTTCACTAATTCGATCTATTCACTACTATTTATTTATCACACTGGGAGATTTCCTATGAGCCAATATGCTTATATCCTCGTTGTAATTAGCTTGATTTTCCTTTTTCTGCTCAATAAGTACGAGAAGGAAAGACTTCAAAGACTCTACCAAGAGCAACTCTTGAAGGACGAGAAATTTAGGTCTGATATCAAAGAGAAAATTCACACGACTGAAAATATCAATGATGTCATTGCACATATCAATAAAACTTACCATCTAGGAATATTGCTATCAAAAGACATCACAGATCAATTAAAATGACCAAAGTCCGAGAAGAAAACTTCTCGGATTTTTATTGGCCCTAGTCAACATCATCCCCTTGAAACAGCTACAGTTATTTTCATATGATTTTTGTGAATTTTTTTTAGGATTTTCCAACTTTTTTCAAAATATTCTTGCATTTCTTTTAAGTTTTTTGTAGAATAGTAGCTATCTATTCAGATTATTCTGAAAATTCAAAAATAGGAGCGTTTATTATGTCACAAGTTACGTTATCAAACCAGTCAACCTGGGCAAGCAAACTAAAGGCAATGGGACCAGGAATCCTAATGGCTTCTGCTGCTGTTGGAGGTTCTCATATCGTATCCTCTACTCAAGCTGGTGGTTCTTATGGGTGGGCACTACTCCTCTTGGTTATCTTGGCCAATGTTTTTAAATATCCATTTTTCCGTTTTGGTGCCGAATATACTGCCGACACTGGCAAAACCTTGGTGGAAGGTTATGCCGAAAAAGGAAAACTCTATCTCTGGATTTTCTTTGTCCTCAATGTTTTCTCTGCTATGGTCAATACAGCTGGAGTCGCTATCCTTTGCTCAGCTATCATCGCTAGCGCTTTTCCAATGATTGGTCTTAGCATCACTCAATGGTCCCTTATCCTTGTTGCAGTCATTTGGGCCATGCTACTCTTTGGTGGCTACAAACTATTGGATGGTATGGCAAAATGGATTATGTCCGCTTTGACCATTGCAACAGTTCTTGCAGTTATCATTGCAACAATTAAGCATCCAGAATACAGCTCTGATTTTGTCGAAAAGACACCTTGGCAAATGGCAGCCCTCCCTTTTATCGTTTCCCTCCTAGGATGGATGCCTGCCCCTATTGAAATTTCAGCCATCAACTCACTCTGGTCTGCTGAAAAGAAAAAGACCGTCAACTTTAATACAGAGGACGCCCTTTTCGACTTTAACGTTGGTTACATTGGAACTGCTATCCTAGCTGTATTCTTTGTAGCACTCGGAGCACTTATTCAGTATCCTACAGGACAAGCAGTTGAAGCCGCTTCAGCCAAGTACATTTCTCAATTTGTGGGTATGTATGCCTCTGTTCTTGGGGAATGGTCCCGTTATTTGATCACCTTCATCGCCTTTCTCTGTATCTTTGGAACAGTCATTACTGTTATCGATGGCTATTCTCGCGTTAATCAGGTTTCCCTACGACTCTTGCTAAGTCAAAAAGAGGATGATAGCAAATCTTTGAACATCTGGATGACCCTCACAGCTATTATCGGTATCATCATCATCAAGTTCTTTGCTGGTCAAGTGTCAACCATGCTCCGCTTCGCCATGATCGGTTCTTTCCTGACAACACCATTCTTCGCTCTTTTGAACTATGTTTTAGTGACACGTGAAAATAAAAATCTTCCTTCTTGGCTAAAACTCCTCGCTATCGCAGGATTGATTTTCCTCTTCGGCTTTGCTATTTTCTTTATCTATGCACTTGCCATCGGAAAAGCAGGATAGTTTATAAAATGGCACCCTTACAGGGTGCATTTTGCATACACAAAAAGCAGTTGAAAATCTCAACTGCCCCTCAGTACTACTTTATTTTTCTGTTTCTAACTCATACAAATCTGCAATGATCGCTGCGACCTTTTTAATATCTCCCAGCATACCACGCATTTCAAAGTCAGCCAAAACTGGGAAACCAAAGCGCTGACTATACTGCTTGGCTGTCAGGCAGTATTGATTGTTAAAATTACGATTACCAGAACCGACTACCCCAAAACACTTACTAGCATTGTCCCCATAGGCGATAAAGTCGCCCAGTGGAGTTGTTAAAATCTCGACATCGCCGTTATCGACACCATTTCCACCTTCCAGATAGGTCGGCAAGAAAGCGATATAGGGATGTTCCATTTCAAAGAATTCTTGACCTTCCTTGACTAGGTCCTTGATATGGATTTTTTGGACCTCAATCCCTTCGTACTGGGACAAGAGATAGTCCTTGAGTCGGGTTACAAAACTTTCTGTATTCCCACTCAGACTGATATACACTAAGGATATTTTTTTCATATTGACCTCGATTTTTATGTTTACGATATAAAAAGAACTACCAAAATTGTAACTTGATAGTTCTTTTTTGTCAATACTTAGGCAACTTCTTCTGCTTCGACTTCTTCGGCCAATTCTTTTTGTTGGCGCCACATCTTGTAAAAGACTAAGGCTAAAAAGAGAACGTTGATGATGATGAACAAAATATTCGTTCCTTGTGCCAATGCTCCCATTCCTAAGCCGAGAGTAGTATCTTTGATTAATTGAACCGCATCTTGAACGTTCATATAGCTATAAACCAAACCAACAATCGCTAGTAGAACATAGCCAATATAAGCATAGTTTGCGAATTGCACATTTTTACGTACGAGAAATACAAAAGCTACTACAACTAAAATTGCAGATAAGACAATCAACAACATATTAAAAATAGAGTGCGATGACGCTGTTACTTGGTAAGTATAGTTGACTGTGTCTTCTAATTGCTGAGCAGTAAGCGTCCCGCTATTCGCCAGGCTAGCACGAAGCACATCTTTACTTGGCAATGGACTCAAGATTCCAAATAATGACATAGATGAAATGAGGGCTGATAGGACTAACAAGACCCAAAGATAAATAGGATTCTTTTTCATGTTTTCCTCCATAAGATATTTTGAACATTATAGCATTTTTTGTACAGGAATACAACTTTTACAAGCTGGTTTCAACTTGTTTCCGATAAGCTTTAGGTGATTTTCCACACAATTTGCGAAAAACCTTATAAAAATATCCAACATTGCTGTAACCAACAGCATAGCAAATATCTTCAATACTATCATTGGTTGAAAGTAAGAGCTGTTGTGCTGCCTTGATCCGTTGTTTATTGAGCAGTTCTGCAAAGGTGGAGTTGGTTTCCCTCTTGATCAGCTGACCGAGATAGACAGGATTGATAAAGAGATCCTTGCTAATATCCTTAAGCGAGAGCTCTTTCTGATAATCACGCCCAATCACCTCCAGAACGCTCACTACGTTTTCATTCATACGATATTGGCCAAAGAATTTAGTCAAGGTATCTTTGGTGTAAGAAACCAATTCTTCAAAGGAGCTAATCGCATGAATGATTTTGACAATCTCTGTCATATCGTCTGCCTGTAAATGTTCAAATAGATGAAAGACATCCATGACAAACTGGGTGAACAGTTGTTTGGTAATAGCAACTCGCGGTGTATTTTCTAAGACAATTTTTTCCAGCATAGTCAACTCTTCTATGATTTGGTTGACATTTCCTTGGATAATCACTCGATAAATCGGTTCATAATAAGCAAATGGGCTCTCCGATTTTTCCATATTTACAGAACCATAGAAGAGGGATTTTTCTACGTTGAGTTTCCAATTCTCAAAGGATTGCTGATAGGGAGTTTCAAATGCTGTTACCATTATTCCATCTAGAGGTTGATTGGAGATAAAAATCTGCCAATCCTGTCCCAATACATAGTACGGTATAATGAACGAACCTTGCTTTTTCTTAGAAAGACCAATCCACCAATTTTTTTTACCTGCTAAAAAGCTAATAAATCCTTCTTCATCCAGTTCTTGACTGAGAACTTGACTTTCTTCTTCCTTCTCATGGAGCTGTCTTGCGATTTTCTCTAATAAACTACTCAACTCTACCTTATCTACTGGCTTAACCAGATAATCCACGACACTAAGGTTCATGGCTTTTTTGACGTAGTCAAACTCCTGATAACCAGACAGCAAGATATAATAGGTATCTGGAAGTAGCTCTTTCATTTCCCTAATCATCTCAAGTCCGGTCTTATCTGGCATATTGACATCGGAAATGACCACATCCACTGGATTTTCCTTAACGTAGTCCAAAGCATCATCTGCGTGATTAGCTGTGGCAACAACTTCCATATCCCATTTTTCAAAAGGAATTAATCGCTTGAGCCCCTCTGTCACCATGTACTCATCGTCTACTAATAAAACTTTATACATTTTTACTCTTTCTATTCATTCTGGATCGTAATATGGTATTGAACGCCCTTTTGTTCCACAGACTCTATACTAATCTGGTAACGCTCTCCAAAATAAAGAACAAAGCGTTCGTGTACATTGACTATTCCAATTGATTGTCGTTCTCCGATATAGCTTGCTTCGTGTTCAAAACTTCGTTGAGCTAATTTTTCTTGCAGACTAGCTAATTTCTCTGCGGACATTCCACGACCATTGTCTTCCACTAGGATTTCAACAAATTCTTGGCCCTTCAAGACTTTGATACTGATGACATTATCCGTTCTGCGATGGTCAACACCATGGGCAAAGTAGTTTTCTACTAATGGTTGGAGTGTAAATTTTGGAATCCTCATTTCTTCCAATTCTGGTGCAATCTTGAAACCATAGGCAATTGATTTAGGATAACGTACCATACAGAGATAGCTATATTTTCGGCAAAATTCCAACTCTTGTTTCAACGTCGTTTCTCGCTCGTCGGAGATATTATTTCGTAACAAGCTACTAAATTCATAGATAATATCTGCCAGTTCATCCTGACTTTGCATGACGGCATACATCCGTAAAAACTCCAGAGTATTGTACATAAAGTGAGGATTGATTTGAGCCTGTAGGGCTCGCATATTAGCATCTTTTTGACTGAGCTCTAGTTGATAGATATCGTGGATATTTTTTTCCAGGCGGTCCAACATATCATTGGTTGTTTCTGCAATGAGAAGCAACTCTTGGTCTTTTTCAGATGTATCGATTCGAAGGCCTTCTTCTCCTTGAGCAATCACCTCGATCGAATCTACTAGGTCTACGACCTGCTTTTGGTAATTTGAAAAAGTCTGTCTAAGGGTCACGTACAAAATAATGATAAAGAGAATACTTAGCCCAATAATGACAGCAGAACTCGTCAAAGTTCCTGTAAGAACAAAGTTTTTAGGAACAGCAACTCGAACCTGATAACCATGAGAGGTGACACCCACAAACCAGTTTTCTCGCTCGGCTGAGACCTTCTCCCCAATATGGAACATCTCAGTCTCAAAAGGCGAAGTTACTGTTACAGCCATTGGGATATGACCCCGAGTATTGTCAATAGCGCCATGTAAAACATCTGGGGATAGGGAGATATAGATCACTCCTAAATCCTTGTCAGACACAGGATCGGAAACAGGAATAGCAAAACTATTGGCTGTCGGCTTAAAACCCTCCGCAGGAACTTTCTCTCCACTGCGTTTTTCTCTAGTCGAAACATACACTTCCTTATAGTCCTGAAGAACAATAGCCACTCCAGTCACAAAATCATTCCGAACATAGAGATCATCAATATTTTCATACAGGGAAACCGAGATATAAGGCGAAGTTTTACGCTCTAATTGCCAATAGAAGTAGTCTGGTGTACTGAGACTGAAATACTTGTAAATCCCTTCGATGCGGGCCTGATTTTCAACCAAAGACTGAGCAAGTTGGGTTGACTCTCTGTGATAATATTCCACTTCACTTACTGTCCGAGTGGTCACACGTTCTGCAACCCGTTGGGCCTCTTTCTCACGTGAATCCCAGTCAGCATACGAGAGCATAATCGCAAAACTGACAATAATCACAATCATAACCAAACTATAAATCCGTAAAAGAGAGTGAAGCCAAAACTGCTTCATTCTATTTTGTCGCCAATTTTTCATGGATACTTTCATAAATAGGTTCCAACATATCACTGATAAAGAAATGCCACATTCCAATTCCTACAAAAAAGAGCAAGGCAGGCATATAATAACCAACTCCTACAAGGAGAGCAGACCCGAGTAAAACCTTGGCAATTGCAGGTAAGCTCATGAAAATCCCGATAAGGGACAGTTTCAAAGTATTTTGGTAGGATAAATCAAAGTACACCTGAAGTTTCAAGGAAACAGTATAGGCTAGAAAGACAAGAGCAACTACAAGGACATTGAGAAAGGTGGCCACGAGGTGGAAAATCGTCTGGTGGGGCAATTGAACTAGAAGATACAAACCATAAACTAAGACAAGATCCACAAATACAAAACTATAGAAAGCCAGATTGCTCTTGACAAAATTGCTCTTATACAATTCCCAAGCTTCCTTCAAATGATAGGCTCGATAGGTATAGCCATGCTCCGCATACAAACTCATAAGAGTTGCACTAGCTGGGGCCAAACCAAAGACCACTCCTCCTGCTAGTGTTAATAGCCAAAAACAAGCCGTCGCCATCATTCCCAAAAAGATACGATTAAAGACGAATTCTAGAAATTTTCCCATGCTACTCTCCTTAAACTAACGATGTAACTATTATATCATATTTCAAACGTTTTCAAAAATATAGCGTTTCCATTTACAATCCTCAAAAAGCGTGATACAATTGGTTTTGTTAATTCGCATCAAGGAGATTCTCATGAAGAAAAATATCTTAACCACCCTCTTGGCCGCCGTCCTCTACTTTCTCTGTGTAGGGATTGGAGTCTTCCTAGGACACCTGGTCGATCAAACAGGCAATATGTTCTACGCGCCGGCCTTTTCTGCCCTTGTCGGTGGCAGTGTCTACATGCTTCTTTTGACGAAGGTCCCTCGTTTTGGCGCTATCACCACTCTAGGACTTTTTATGGCACTTTTCTTCCTGGCTAGCAAGCATGGCGCTGGTGCCTTTCTCCCAGGACTCGCCTGTGGTCTTGCAGCAGATGCCATCGCTCATCTCGGCAACTATAAAGATCGAATCAAAAACACCCTATCCTTCCTCGTCTTTGCTTTCAGCACAAGTGGCCCCATCCTCCTCATGTGGATCCGTCCCAAAGCTTACGTGGCCACCTTACTCGCGCGTGGAAAGTCCCAAGAATACATCGACCGTATCATGGTCGTTCCAGAGCTAGACAAGATTTTTCTCTTTGTCACAAGTATTCTCCTTGGTGCTGTGATGGGTGCTGTGATTGGACAGACCATTAGTAAAAAATTTTCACACAAAATCTGAACACTAAAAAAAGAGCCACACAGCTCTTTTTATTTATGACTCAATTTCTTGGTCAAGAAATCTCCCAAGAACTGGATTGTAAAGATAATCAAAATGATAATGATAGTCGCCAAGATGGTCACATCGTGATTGTAGCGGTTAAATCCATAGGCGATGGCTACGTTACCGATACCACCTGCACCAACTGCTCCTGCCATAGCTGTTTCCCCAACAAGGGAAATCAAAGTCACAGTCGTCACGCGAATCAAATCTGGAAGACCTTCTGATAGGTAAACACCCACAATGTCCCAGAAGGTCGCTCCGCTTGCTTGAGCCGCCTCAATGACACCGCCATCCAGTTCAGCCAAGACCACCTGCACCTGACGGGCAAAAAAGGCAAAGACCGCAAAGGATAAAGGCACAATAGCGGCGTTAGGACCAATACTCGTTCCCACAATTAAGTGTGAAAATGGTGACAAAACTGCCAAGAGAATAATGAAGGGTACCGCACGGAAAATAGAGGTGATCTTATCCAAAATCCAGAAGACAACCTTATTTTCCAAGACACCACCGGGAGCAGTCAAGACTAGAAAGAGACCTGCTACCAGTCCCAAGAACCCTCCGATGATGAAGGAAAGAACTGTCATATAGAGGGTTAAGTAGATGGCTGTTCCCCAGCCTGCTTGACCAGCCCAGCCCATTTTATAGACATTTGGTAAATAGGTTTGAATCAATGATTCCATCTTACTGTCCTCCCTTCAATACTTTTAGCTGTACGCCTGCTTGACGAATGGCTTCTTGGGCACCTGCTAGCGCTGCTTTTTCACCTGACAAGACTACAACCAATTCTCCAACAGGAGTGCCATCGAGGATCTCGATATTCCCATAGAGGATATTAGCCGTTACTTGGTAATGCTTGTACAATTCATTCAAAAGCGGCTCATCTGTTGAAGCTCCAGCGTACTTGAGTTGCACCAAGAGACTGTTTTCAGACAGATTTTCCACGATTTCTTGCTTCTCAATCTTGACCATGGCTTCATCAATTCCTGTTGCTGTTGAGATAAAGTCCTGTGTCAAAGGTTGTTTAGGATCTGAGAAGATTTCAAGGACACTGCCCTCTTCAATCAAACGACCATCCTGCATGACTGCTACACGATTAGCAATGTCTTTGACAATCTGCATCTCATGCGTAATCAAAACAACGGTCAAACCTAATTTTTGGTTCAAATCTTGCAACAAGGCCAAAATCTGCTTGGTTGTCTTAGGGTCAAGGGCAGACGTTGACTCATCTGAAATTAAGATTTTTGGATCATTGGCCAAGGCACGCGCAATAGCCACACGCTGTTTTTGCCCTCCAGATAGTTGTGAAGGGTAGTTTTCAGCACGATCTGCCAAGCCAACCAAGTCCAACAACTTAGCAACTTTAGCTTTCTTTTCTTCCTTGCTGAGTCCAGAATGTTTGAGGGCAAAAGCCACATTCTCCTCTGCTGTCTTTTGACTCATGAGGTTAAAGTGCTGGAAAATCATTCCAATGTCTTGACGCTTACGACGCAACTGCTCTGCTGTCAAGGTCACCTTACCATCAAAAATGACGTCGTTATCAATGGTAATTTTCCCAGCAGATGGCTTTTGCAAGAGGTTAATCACCCGTACAAGAGTGGATTTCCCCGCTCCAGAATACCCAACGATTCCGTAGATATCCCCTTCTTGGATGTGAATGGTCACATCTTTGACCGCTGTGATGGTTCTCTTCTTCTGGTGAAAAGTCACATCAATCTGATCTAACTTAATAATATCTCTACTCATAACTTCTAATCAGCTCCTCTACTAATTCAATATGGGTGTAGTAATCGGCGATTCGCACATTTTCATCACCCCCGTGGTCTCGGCTATTAGCATTGCCCAGACCAAAGGCAGCAATCGGAACTTCCAAGGCTTCAAAGACTGTATGCATGGGACCCGTTCCAGCTGTTGTTGGCAAAACTGACACACCTTGTGGATAAAAGCCTTTTGCAAGCTCAATGACATTGAGTATGGAGGGAGCACTCATATCGCTCCGGTAACTCATCTCACCCAAAGTATAGTATAATTCTACCTTATCAAAGCCATTTTTGTCTAGCTGTTTCCGAATTTTTTCCAGAACAGCATGCGGTTCTAAGCCCGGAACCAAACGAACCTCAAGCTTAGCACTAGCTTCTGCTGGCAAAATCGTTTTAACCCCTTGCCCTTGATAACCCGACTGAATCCCTTCGATATTAATGGCTGGCTCGAAAAAGAACCGTTTGAGAAAGGCTGTGCGGTCCTCTTGTAAGAGAGGTAATTCCAAACCGTAAATACGGCTGATTTCCTCTGGATTGCGCTGGGCATAGGTGTCCACCAAGTCCAGTTCACGCTCATTGGGTTCTTGAACATCCTCGTACAAGCCTTCTACCAAGATACGTCCATCAGCAGCTCGCAGACTACTTAAGGCCTGGATAAGATACCACGGCGCTGACTCCACAACTCCGCCATAACTCGAGTGGATATCCACATCCGCACTCTTGACTCTGGCATCAAAGGTCACAATCCCCTTGTTTCCACCAGAGATTTCTAACTGGTCCAAGGCATTTTTTGTCCCCTGTTCCCAGACCAATAAATCAGCTCCACGGAGTTTGTCCGCATGCTTTTCTAGATATTTATCTAGGTCTGTCGAAGCAGATTCCTCCGCCCCCTCCATGATAAAACTGATATTGACAGGCAGGTCATCATGAGCTTGCAGGTATTTTCTGACCGCACTGAGGCGGGCCGTAATATGCCCCTTGTCATCATCGACACCACGTCCATACATAATGCCATCACGTACAGATAGGATAAAAGGTTCCCCCGTCCAAACTTGGTCTCCATCAGCTGGCACAGTGTCATAGTGGTTATAGAAGATCAAGGTCTTGGCATCTGGACGCGAACTCTTGAAATGCGCCATGACAAAGGGAGCCGTGTAGCTCTCATCAATCTCCACTTCAGCCCCTACACGCTTGAAAATCTCACCCAGATAGTTTGCGACTTCCTTGAGCCCAACCTGCTGAGCAAAGACGGATTTCTTGGAAATCAAAGTCCGCAAGACCTCAAAATAATGCTGCGCTACCTGATCCTTTTCAAATTTTTCAATCTGTTCTTGTTCACTCGAAAAAGCCATTTTCTTCTTACCTTTCTACGATTGTCTTTTGTCCCTTTCTCCATTCAAGCCCTAGACAAAGCAAGAGGTGGAAAATCGCTCTCCCACCTCCCTATATCTGATTACCAAACTGGTTGATCCAAACCGTCTGAAGTTTCTTCGATAACTTTTTTCACATCATCTGTATGGTAAGCTGCGATAATTTTCTTAATTGCGTCTGCTTTGGGTGAGCTTTCCCAATCTTTTTTCGCAACGATGATATTATACCATTGTTTTGAGTTTTCATCTGCTTGTTCTTTGTAAAGAGCTTTTTTGTAGTCCAATTTTGCTTCTGTTACGAAGGTATTGTTTACAACAGCAGCATCAACTGATGACAATGAACGAGCTGTTTGGCTAGCATCCAATTCAGTAATCTTCAAGTTCTTTGGATTTTCTGTGATGTTAGCAACTGTTGCAAGTGCAGTTCCAGAAACATCCAATTTGATCAAACCAGCTGATTGAAGCAAGTAAAGGGCACGGCTTTCATTAGTTGCATCATTTGGTACGGCGATTTCACCGTTAGCTGGGATTTGGTCTACGCTGGTATATTTGTTTTCACTACCATTGGTTCCTGAGTAGAGACGGATTGGAGAGATATAGGTATCCGCAATAGCCACCAAATCTTTCCCATTTTCCTTGTTCCAGTTGTTGAGGAAGTTGTAGTGTTGGAAAGCGTTCAAGTCTACTTCGCCATCAGCAGTTGCCTTGTTTGGTTGAGAGTAATCTGTAAACTCAGTAAATTCCAACTTGATTCCGTCTTTTTGAACCAATTCTTGGACCTTGTCCCAACGTTTTTCTTCAGAACCGCTCCGGTTGACTGTCGCAATTTTGACAACTGTTTCGTTGTCTGCTTTCTTTTCTGAATTTCCACAAGCGGCAAGAGCAAGTCCTGCAAGAGTTGCTACAGCTACCAAGCCGATCCATTTTTTTAATTTCATGTGAATGTCTCCTTTAAAAATAATACCGTACTAGTATCTCACAATTTGTTTGATTTCACAAATTGTTATTAGATAGTCAGATATATAGTTTAAAACTATATGTCTAAAAATTGAGAAATCATCCGTCTTTCTCAGACTGGATGATTTCAACTTCTTATTTAATATCAGCTTCTGCTGGTAGATAAGTATCCCCGAAGAACTGTTTAGATAATTTTTCAAGAGTTCCGTCTTTGTAGAGTTCTTGGATACGTTTGTCCACAAATGATTTCAACTCATCTTGACCTTTGGCAAGAAGTGGGTATACGTATGGTTGTTGGTCGCTTGGAAGTTCGATAACTTTCAAGTTGTCCAAACTTTGGTTACGGATAACTGTTTCTACCCCAATCTTGTCGAAGATCTTGTAGTCTGCTTGTCCGTCTGCCAACCGTCTCATGGTTTGTTGGAAGTCAGCCTTGGTGTAGTTGATCACAGTTGGATTGTCTGCATGCTGGGCATTGTAGTCTTCCAATTGCTTCGCAGTTGTCGTTCCTTGAACCACTTCTGTTGTTTTTCCACCAATGTCATCCAAAGAGTTAATGCTGTTATCATCTTTGTGGGCAACAAGAACGTTTGGATTGACAGCTGTTGGCGCTGCATAGAGGTACTTCTCAGCACGCTCTTTGGTGTAGCTAATGTTGTTAACAGCCATTTGGTAGCGGTCCGCATCTAGTCCCGCAAAGATTCCAGACCATTCAGTTTTTTCAAACTTGACTTCATACTTGTCTGAGTCTTTAAAGATGGCACGGATAACTTCGATTTCGTAACCAGTTAACTCACCATTTTCTTCATAGTTAAATGGTTTTGGTGAAGCATTGGTTGCGACAACCACTTCTGTTTTTGCTGCTTGGCTAGATGAAGCAGTGTCCTTCTTTTCGCTAGTTGAACATGCTGCAAGCACTCCTGCTGCTACAAGTCCTAGTGCCGCAAGGGCTGAATAGCGGATTGATTTCTTCATTTCTATTTCCTCCAAAATATTATTTTTCTATCATAACAAAAAAAGAGAATTTCTGCCATTATATGATTTCTATCTCGGTGATAGGTTTTTCTTATGGCTGACTAAAAGACCAGACGCAAGACTGCAACCAAGACCACTCCAAAAAGAACCGTACCCACTAGATTGCGGTAGCGAAAGGCTACCCAAGCCGTTGGAAAGACTGCTAAAAGGTCCAGCCATTTGATCTGAGGAAGGCTCCCAACCTTGCCGGTCACTACGCTTGAAAGAATCAAGGCAAAGATAATAGAAACAGGCAAGAACTTCAAAAACCGCTCGACGATAGCTGGCAATCCCTTGTACTTAACCAAGATGAAGGGAATCATACGGGGAATCCAAGTCACTAATCCAGAAAAGACGATTGCCATTAAAATATACTTACTGACCATCTAAGACCACCCCCATGGTACAACCTAGCAAGGTCGCAAACAGAACAGCTAGCGACTGAGACACTACTGTCAAGAGCAAAAAGAAGGACACTGCAACAACTGCTAGGATCAGCAGCAGATTCCGTACAGGAACCCGTCTTTGCATAATCTGAAATTGCGAAGTAAAAATCCCAATAAACATCCCGACAAGGGCAAAGTCTAATCCAAAAACCTCAGGATTTGGAAGAAGGCCACCTAAAGCTGTCCCCGCAACTGTCCCAATAAACCAGGCTACATAACTATTGAGATTGTTCCCGTGCATCCACATGGGATGGACCTTGTCTGTATGGGCCAATTCTCCCATCAAAACCCCGTAGGTCTCATCTGTCAAGAGACTTGACATACCAATATTTTGCCAGAGACTAGTATGACGGAAATAGGTCGACGCATGCAAACTCAGCAAAAAGAGTCGCAAGTTGATCAAAAAGACTGTCATAGCAATGGCTGCCACAGGCGCTTGGGCCGCAATCAATGCCAACATGGCAAACTGGGCACTCCCAGCATAAACAAAGAGGCTCATCAAGCCCATCTCAACAGGTGTCACATAGGGCGCGCCGATAATCCCACAAGCCAGACCAATGCTGACATAGCCAAGGGCAGTCGGCATGGCTGCCTGTACACCTTCCCAAAATCCTTTTTCTTTCATCCTTCTCCTCATATTCTCTCCAATTGAGGCTGTTCATCATCACAGCCACAGCACGGACTATTATAACATATTCAAAGAAGAGAAAAAAGTTTTGGAATCGAAACTAAGTGCCAGCAAAAAGTGCTGAATAGGAAGCATCATGGATACATGAGAAATTGATCCACTCGGATAGTATACTTATCGATTTCTGTGTTTGTAGCATATTTATTTTCTGTTGGATAGACATCCACCCAGAGTTCCCACTGTTGTCCCTTCAACTTGACCTTGTAGCGATAACCGTCATCATAGAGGCCTACTGTATCAGTTGTCATGGACTGGTAATCTGGGAGTTCTTCCAGTTCTTTTTTTACAGCCTGGGATAGATTGTTAAGCACTACTTTCTGCTCCACCTTTGAAGTTACAGGAATATGAACTGTCGCTTCTTCCAAACGATGCGATTTTGAAAATGTAAAGGTTGCTCGACCAGTATAGCCTTTCAAAGTAATCTGCTCATAGTGATAGAAAAGGCGACCTGTTTTATAGAAATATGGGTCTTCTGCACGCCAAGTATCACGATAGGCCGTTTCCTCTTCTTCCTCTACCTCGCTAGCCTTTCCCAATCTTTCTTCAAAAGATTTAGGAGACATGCCGAAAGAAATAGATTCAAACAAGACCAGTTGTGTCTTTTTGATATTCTGGCAAGCTGATAAAGGAATGAGTAAAGCTCCAAGAGCAAGCAAACTACTGATTATTTTTGTAAATTTCATATTTCTACTATACAAAAAAACTCTATGATTGACAAACTTTGATAGAGTCGGATTCCGTGGTTAGATTCTAAAATTACTTTTTCATTTAAGGTAACAAGGAATTGAACAAGGACTATTATTAGATATTTTAGATAAAGAAAAAGACTGGAGCGCCAGCCTTATCTATGTGATGTAAAAATTGCTGCTAAATCTAATACCCAAACACCAGTAAACTGACAATGATTAAGAAGCTATTCCACAAGATGTGAAGTGCTATTGACCAATAAACTGAACGTGTATAACGAAAAAATATACAGAGTAGCAGACCTGCTCCAGCATAAATGATGAAGTCTGTTAACACCCATCCATACTGCAAAACATGAATGAGACTAAAGAGAGTGGAGGAAACGATGACATCTATATAGTACTTTTTCAATTTAGATAGTGCTGTCATCAGAAGCCCACGAAAGACCAATTCTTCAACTATCGGAGCAATGAGACTGCCATAGAGAATGCGCGTTACAAAGTAACTAATTCCTGTCAAATTAGCTGCTTCTTTCACTATTGCACTCCCATTTTGCGTACTGGGGAAGATCTGAGTCGTTATATTTACCCACAAAAACATCAATATAAAGGAAAGAAAGAAGATAACTAGATAGGGCCAACGAAACTCGAAGCGACCATAATCTTTCCAACGTTGACTCTTGACAAGAACCATAGTAGCAGTAATTCCCTCAATTACTATAAGTAAAATTTGAATCCCATAAAATCCAAAATCGGATAACCGGTTCACTGAATCTAATTTTGCTACAAGATTAAAAATCAAGTAATAGGACACAAGCACCAAAATGGTCCCTAGATAAAATTTCGTTTCTTTCCTTTTCATAGTTGATCCTTTTAAGTTTTATTTGCGTCTTCTTTCAGCCAAACCTGCCCAGAGTCCTTTCATCCAATCAAAAGATCCGTAAGGGCTTGGTCCAATACCACAAACTGACTCGGGAATTTTTATGTCATAGCCTGTGTTCTCTTTTGCTAATTAGGATTATTGAAAACCTCTAAAACAACAAGGGGAGAATCTGCCCAATGCCGTTGTAAACTATATGCAGTCCAATAGGCCAATAAATGGACTTGGTTACTCTAAACAAGATGGCAAATATGAGACCGCCACCCATATATACGAAAAAGTCTGTCAAAACCCAACCGTGGTTACTAATATGCAAGATCCCGAATAAAGTAGCCGAACCAAGCACATCCAGTCCCCATTTCTTTCCTTTTTCCAGAGCGGTCATCACCAACCCACGATAGATTATCTCTTCAAAAATGGGACCTGCAATCACAGGATAGAAAAAATACATCAAAAATGCCGTAGCTCCTGTAAAAGTAGGAACATCCAGTTGATAAGAAATTTCATTTTTGGTAGGTGGGAAAAGATAAAATGTGACAAAATTCCAAACAACAAAAGCAAGCAGAGCTAGGAAGGAATAGAAAAGATAGGATCCTTTAAACTTTCTACTGTTGATTTTCTGCCATTTCCCCGACCAAATCATAGCAAGAAGAGCAAACAGAACCACAAGAAAGTTCAACATCATATCCGACAGATAATAGATAAAGTCAGATAGACCCACAGCAAGATCGCTACGTAAAACTAGATCACTGAACTTCTGGTCAGCAATAACTAGTAGAAAAGCTATAATAAAGTAGTGATGTGAGATTATCTTTTTCATTCTATTTTCTCCTATACTATGAAATAAAGACAGCCCCTACCCAAGAAAAGGCAAGGGCTTTGAATATCAATAACGGCGACGATTAACAGTGGAAGAATCATGGTTAAAATTTTTCTTCCAGAAATTAGTGATTGACCAAGGTGTTCCTAGCCCTCCCCAACCTCCTCCTCCTGGGATATTGGCAGTATACACAAAATCTCCACCGTAAACCTTCTCCAACTCAGCTTCTGTCAGTTCCATTGTTTCTGCATATTGTAAATTCAACATCATTTACACTCCTTCAATTATTTTTATTTGTAAACCACTCCTGCGACCTAGGATTTGCTTCAAATGATTTACAAGGATAGTATAACACGGAAATCACCACATTTTAGAAAATCGCATATTTGATATTTTTTCTTATAGAAATTTCACATTTGCGATTTTTATAGAATTGACTCTTTCACTGATATAATATGGTTACTATTAGATAGGAGGATACAAAATGAAGAAACAAGTCTTAACATTATTGACAATCGTTGCTGATATTATTATCATTTCACCTTTTCTAACTAATCGATAAGCTCTTTGTATTGTTGGAAGCGTAATTCAAAAAGGGCGGTTAATTGTGGATTTTCTAATACTTGCAGAGATTGGAGATAGCTTTCAATCTCTTTTTGATTACCTCCTTTGGTTTGAAGAAAAACACTCAATTTCTTTAAAAATTGCCACAATAATCTCTCAAAAACATCGTATGGTCGGAGCATGCTCCCCAACTCGGCTTCAAAGATTGGGATATAAGAAAAAAGTTTGCGCTCCATGAGCTCTGATGCGATATTCAGAAAGCCACTTTTCATATACAGTCTATTGTGTGCCAATTCTTTAAATTCCTTGGATTTTTCAAGTAAAGAGGTAGATAAAAAAATCAGATCTTGATTGCTCAAGAAGGGCATGGTATTGCAAAAAAGATAAAGTTCAAACCAGGTCCAAGACTCGATAGCATAGAGGTAAGTAGTTAAAAACTCGCTATCCTCCTCTTCTAGCGGATAGTTTTTATCCAGAGAATGGATAGCATTTTTAATCACAATAGCATTCAAACGACGATAAGTCTGTGCCATCTGCTCCTGCTCGACCTTCTCTAATAGCTGCTCTAAGCCAGCTATATCTTGATGGGCAAAACGATCTACAACTTTTCGTCCAAATCGCATATGTGGGGATTCCTGATAATTATTAAGCTTGTGTCCAAACTCATCGAAGGTCACATTTATCCCTTGGATAGCTAGAATCAGCTTATCTGCAGACAGCATAGACTGCCCTAGTTCAAACTTGGATAGCTGGGATGCTGTCAGTCCAGCACAAGCTACATCTGACTGCTTGAGTTTTCTCGCCAGACGCAGTTCCTTGTAAAATTCTCCCAATTCCTGTTTTTCAATCATGGCCAAACTCCCCTTTAAAGATTCCCTTTACTATTCTATTCGTAAAAACTTTTACTTTTTTAGCATATTATAAAATATTTTATCAAAAAAGCCTGCTCAAAGCTGACTCTTTATTCTATGGTATCAAAGGCGAGACTCGGTTTGGCATTGAGGTCCAAGTCTGCAAAGTTTTCTTTGTTCCACTCGCTGACGCTGGCATAGGCAATCATACCTGCATTGTCTCCACAAAGGCGCAGGGGTGGGATGATGACCTTGACATCTGTGATTTCAGCTGCTAGGCGTTCTCTGAGGCCTTTATTGGCAGCGACGCCACCAGCCACAACGAGGGTTTTAACAGGGTATTTTTCTATGGC
The DNA here is from genome assembly GCF_001578935.1 of Streptococcus oralis. Lineage (GTDB taxonomy): Bacteria > Bacillota > Bacilli > Lactobacillales > Streptococcaceae > Streptococcus > Streptococcus oralis_R. Next base: position 343,727 of record NZ_KQ969522.1, read on the forward strand.
CTTCTTGGTTTTGGCCATAAGAATATCCATGACTGCTGCTTGGAAGGAAGCTGATAAATCTTCCTTAGACAAGCTTTCTCCCTTTTGCTCGGCATTATGGTGAAGATTGATAAAGGCAGACTTCAAACCTGAAAATGAAAACTCCAGATTGTCTTCCTTAATCATAGCACGTGGGAAAGAATAAACATCCTGACCTTGATGAGCCAGCTCATCAATTTCGCGACCTGCAGGATAGGTCAAGCCCATGACACGGCCGACCTTATCATAAGCCTCACCAACTGCATCGTCCCGCGTTTCCCCAACAATCTTATAATCCCCAGCCTCAGAAACATAGACCAACTCCGTGTGCCCACCGCTGACCAAGAGAGCTAGCGAGGGAAACTCCAAAGGCTCAACGCTCTGAGCCGCCATAAGGTGACCAGCCATGTGATTCACGGGGATCAACGGAAGTCCATGAGCCCAAGCAAAGGCCTTGGCAGCTGACAAACCAACTAGCAGTGCTCCGACCAAGCCTGGTCCGTAGGTAACAGCCACAGCCGTTACATCCTCTTCGGTAATTCCTGCTTCTGCTAGCGCCTCCTCGATGCAGGCTGTAATAACCTCGACATGGTGACGACTGGCTACTTCTGGCACTACGCCCCCAAAACGTTTGTGACTCTCAATTTGACTCGCAATGACATTGGACAAGAGCTCATCATCGTTTTTCAGTACGGCGACACTGGTCTCATCACAGGATGTCTCAAATGCTAAAATATATCTATCCTTCATCTATTTCTCTCTTCATGATGATGGCGTCCTCGACTGGGTCATGATAGTAAGCCTTTCGCTCAGCGATGATCGCCATCTTTTCTTTCTTGTAAAATGCTTGCGCTCGTTGGTTTGACTTTCTGACTTCGAGGAAAATCTCCTTATCCGTTGGCAATTGAGCAAACAAGGCTGACGCAATTCCCTGACCCTGATAGGCTCCTTTGACAGCGATTTGCAGGACTTCTGCCTCAAAGAGATTCTCCTGAACAGCTAGAAAGCCAATCACTTCTGCCCCATCATAAGCCATAGCATACCATGTCTGGTCTTGGGACAGGTCTGCTTGGATTTGTTCCAGCGTCCAAGGACTGACTGGGTAAACAGCTGCCATGACAGCATAGATAGATTGAGCTAGGTCAGGTTGCTGTTGGATTCGTTTGATTTCTATCATAGGCGTTTAATGTAGGACTCACCAGACTCGGTGTGGTTCTTGAGCCAATTTTCCTCGGCTTCAACACGTTTGAGGTAATTTGGCACAAAGTCGTGCAAGGAGTCTGCTTCCTTGTCCCAGGCCCAAAGAGCTAGATTAGCTGCATTTGGCAAAGTTTCTTGGTAGCTGGCTTGTGGTAGTTGTTCTTGGATTTGTTCCTCAAAGGCTCCAACTTCTCCGACAAAGGTCACCTGCTCAGCATCCTTGACTTTTTCTAGCACTTCCGCAAAGGATAGGTGTGCTTCTGAAAATACAGGCTGAGCATTTTCATAAATCCCTGCATAAACATTGTTGCGACGCGCATCCATCAGGGGTACAATCAAGCCTTCTTGTTGGTATGGAACCAGAGCCAAGAGGCTAGACATACCAACCAACTCAATGTTCAGGGTATGAGCAAGTGTCTTGGCAGTTGCTACCGCGATTCGTAAGCCAGTATAACTACCTGGTCCTTCAGCTACCACGATTCGATCCAAATCCTTGGGCGTCCAATCCAAACTTGCCATCAAAAAATCAATGGCAGGCATGAGGGTAATACTGTGATTCTTCTTAATATTAATCGTCGTCTCGGCAAGAACCTGCTTGTCCTCTAAAATAGCGAGAGAAAGAGCCTTGCTGGACGTATCAAAAGCTAATACTTTCATAACACATTCCTATCTTTTTGTCTGTTTACTATTATACTACAAAAGCCCGCGCATGGGAATTTTCTTTATCCCCAAACAATAGTGCCCTCACTTAACTAAAAATAATTTAAAAAAATGTTCACTTTTCCTTTTCTTTTCCGAATATAAAGGTGAACAAGAAAAAAGGAGGAAAGTTCAATGACAAATTTTGACGTTCTTGACAATCAATTTTTATCCTTATCTGAAAACGAATTATCAGATATTGACGGCGGTATCGCTCCCTTGGTTATCTTTGGAGTAGCAGTATCTTGGAAAGCTATTGCAGGTGGAACAGCACTTGTAGGTTCTGGTTTGGCTGCTGGTTATTTTTTAGGAGGTTAGTATGATCAAAGATTTGGACAAGTATCGCGCAATTTCTAATGAAGAGTTGCAAGAAATTAACGGTGGTTTTGGGTTAGGTGCTGGAATAGCTTTATTTATGGCAGCTTACACCATTGGGAAAGATCTCCGCAAGAAATTTGGATAAGTGTTATGCTAGATAAAAAACACATTTTTAGAAGAGTAAATTTTATTCTCTTCTTCTCTTATAGTTTACTCAGCATTCTTAATGATTTAAAAATTACCACTATCCCGTTACCAGTTGATTTATCTGTTTGCATTGTTTTATTTTTATGTTTTAACTCTATTTTTGATGAGAGAAATCAGCAACGTAAAAATAAGGATATCATCTAAAAACAGAAAAAGTCCATCCCACCTATCAAGATGAGGTGGATTTTCTGTATATTTAGATGAATAATTGACTTTAGGCATTTAAACCAAAGTAGAAAACGAGCCAGACAACATAGGTGACCAGGAGGAGAAAAATTGAATAGAGCGTCACAAAAGCAAGCTTCCAAAGGAACTTTGTTTTGCGGTGTTCCAGATGCACAAACAGGGCATTCCCCCCATAGACACAAGCTACAAAGACTACAAACATCAAGAGGCGAATCCCTACTGCAAATTCAAACAAACTAAACATTCTTAATCCTCCTTTTGGTATTCCTATTTTTATATAAACTGTTGACAATGTTGGTCTATCAATGTTAAAATGTAATTCAACACTGGTTGGAAAATCAGGTTGAGTCGTTGACTCTTCGGGTTGCAGTGCTATCCCTGAAACTTTGGTTTCTAAAGAACTGAAATTGCGATTGAACAATTCGCCCCCAGTGTTTGACTGCTCTTGACTTCGGTCAAGGGCTTTTCCTTGCCTGTTCAGTAAGCACTCCACTCCATCTTGCTATTTCTACTTATAGATTGACTTCTTAGCCTCATAGATGATAAAATAGGGTAAAGGTTAAGATTTGGTCTGACTTGGTGACAAGTCTTTCAAAGGTTGTGATTCAATCACTTCAGGTAATGGTGTTGCCCCTTGAGCTTGCTCAAAAAGATCCCTTAATTTTGTCTCAGCCTTTTTGGTTGCTCTCGAGATTTCTCAAGAGCTTTTTCTTTTTTCAAAGATATCATTCTGTCCCAACCATCCACTCCAACGATTAATGAAACTAGAACTGTATTCTTCCTTAAATCTACTATCTCTTTAGATTCCCCCTTTAATTATAACACCTAAGTGCTCTCCGACCAAATCCTACCTGTCTTTTTGTTCCTTCTCCCCCTCCCGACTTCCTCCATTTCCGTCTTTTACTAATTTTTCATTTTGTGGTATAATTGAAATAATTGTAACGAATCAAGGTCAATCTAGACACAAAATGGAATGAAATCAAGCAAATCTCTGCTAAAAGTTTGGAATAAGCTGACCTGTAAATAGAAAGGAACTATATGATTTACAAAGTTTTTTATCAAGAAACAAAAGAACGTAGCCCACGTCGTGAAACAACACGCTCACTTTACCTAGACATCGATGCCAACTCAGAACTTGAGGGCCGTATCGCTACTCGCCAACTTGTCGAAGAAAACCGCCCAGAGTACAACATCGAATTCATCGAACTCTTGTCTGACAAATTGCTAGATTACGAAAAAGAAACTGGCGCTTTCGAGATTACGGAGTTCTAATATGGCCTACACTCTTAAACCTGAAGAAGTCGGCGTTTTTGCCATCGGTGGTCTGGGAGAAATCGGGAAAAACACATACGGAATTGAATACCAAGACGAGATTATCATCGTCGATGCTGGGATTAAATTCCCAGAAGATGACTTGCTGGGTATCGACTACGTTATCCCCGACTACTCTTACATTGTGGACAATATCGACCGCGTTAAGGCTGTTTTGATTACACACGGACACGAGGACCACATCGGTGGGATTCCCTTCCTGCTCAAGCAAGCCAATGTCCCTATCTACGCTGGGCCACTTGCCTTAGCTTTGATCCGTGGAAAACTGGAAGAACACGGTCTCTTGCGCAACGCCAAACTTTACGAAATCAACCACAACACTGAGTTGACCTTTAAAAATCTCAAGGCAACTTTCTTTAGAACGACTCACTCTATTCCAGAGCCTTTGGGGATTGTCATTCATACTCCTCAAGGGAAAATCGTCTGTACGGGTGACTTCAAGTTCGACTTTACACCAGTTGGTGAACCAGCGGACTTGCACCGTATGGCTGCTCTTGGTGAAGAAGGCGTGCTCTGTCTCCTGTCTGACTCGACAAATGCAGAAGTCCCAACCTTTACCAACTCTGAAAAAGTCGTTGGGCAGTCTATCATGAAGATTATCCAAGGCATTGAAGGACGCATCATCTTTGCATCCTTTGCCTCAAATATCTTCCGTCTCCAGCAAGCAACGGATGCCGCTGTTAAGACTGGACGCAAGATTGCAGTCTTTGGTCGTTCTATGGAAAAGGCCATTGTCAATGGTATCGAACTTGGCTACATCAAAGCTCCTAAGGGAACCTTTATTGAGCCAAATGAAATCAAAGACTACCCTGCAGGCGAGATTCTCATCCTCTGTACAGGTAGTCAAGGGGAGCCCATGGCAGCCCTCTCTCGTATCGCCAACGGAACCCACCGTCAGGTGCAACTCCAACCCGGTGATACTGTTATCTTCTCTTCTAGCCCAATCCCTGGAAACACTACTAGCGTCAACAAATTGATTAACATTATCTCAGAAGCTGGTGTCGAAGTTATCCACGGTAAGGTTAACAATATCCATACATCTGGACACGGTGGTCAGCAAGAGCAAAAACTCATGCTCCGCTTGATCAAACCCAAATACTTCATGCCTGTACACGGTGAATACCGTATGCAGAAAGTCCACGCTGGACTAGCGGTGGATACGGGTGTCGAGAAGGACAATATCTTTATCATGAGCAATGGCGATGTGCTGGCCCTCACTGCAAATTCTGCTCGTATCGCAGGCCATTTCAACGCTCAAGACATCTATGTTGATGGAAATCGTATCGGTGAAATCGGCGCTGCTGTCCTCAAAGACCGTAGAGATCTATCTGAAGATGGTGTCGTTCTAGCAGTCGCAACTGTTGACTTCAAGTCTAAAATGATCTTGTCTGGACCAGATATCCTCAGTCGAGGATTTGTCTACATGAGAGAATCTGGAGACTTGATTCGCCAAAGCCAACGGATCCTCTTCAATGCTATTCGTATCGCACTGAAGAACAAAGATGCCAGCGTGCAATCTGTCAATGGTGCCATTGTCAACGCTATTCGTCCTTTCCTCTATGAAAATACAGAACGTGAACCGATTATCATCCCTATGATCCTCACACCAGATGAAGAAGAATAAACCATCCCTCACCCATGAAGCACACCCCAAAAGTTGGATTTTGCTCTTACTTTTTGGGGTGTGCTTCATTATTGTGTGAGCTTTATTTAAGTAAAAATTCCTGAGGACTGTCAGTTCCTCAGGAATTTGATGTGCTTATGCACCACATCTTCGTTATTCTAGTCTGTTATATTTTTTCTTTTATTTTTATAAAGTAGTTAACTGTAAGTTCTCAACTCGGTCCAAACATTTGTGTTACTAAATGTCTTAATCCGTCCAGCTGGACGCCATTCATTAGTTCCTTGATATTTAACCTCCAATTTATAAATATTAACTGTAAAAGAAGCTTTCAAAACTATATAACCATATTTATAAGGCGGAACAAAATGAGTAGCTGCGCTTCCATAAGTAAAACCTATTCCATACTCAGAAGAAGAAAAACTTTGTCCTGATGATATTGACACACTAGCTCCTGAGCTCCCCCCCATAAACAGTATAAGAAACTCTTCCAGAAACCGCTGTATCACGGTAAGAGCTGAGGTATGTTCTACGAACACTACTTACTCCATAAGAACGGAATAAGCTTGCATTAGAAGGCGTTATATTTCTAGATTTTAAAAATTGTTCTCTAGTTTCTAAATTTTCAAACTCATAAATTACTCCAGTTTTATTTTCTTTTAATACCAACTCTGATATCACTTCAAAATCAGGACTTGGAATAGTATCTGCTTTGACGTCTAAAAATATTCCAAAAGTGAGCAAGCTAAACAACAATAAGAATATCGACTTAAGTCTGTTCATATCCAATTTCCATTCTAACTAGAAAATCGAAGACTAAAAATAAAATGATATTATTTTTTCAAACTCTTAAAAATCATAATCACCCCTACCACCATTCCTAAAGACGGAACTGGACGCCACAACAAACTCCAAAATATAGATTGTATTTTTAACATTAGCTCGTCATCAACTGCATGGTAAGGATTTATATGGAAAAGCAAAAAAGAGCAACATATGACCAAAACACCACATAGAAATAAGATATCTGGATTTATTTTTCTAATTTTAATCAGCTCCTTCCACAATACTTTATTTTAAAACAAAAAGACGAGTAGAGTATTCAGCAAAACAACTACTGACAAACTCCTCCTTTCTAGATTAGCTAAATACTTTTGTTAACGGTTTCATTTTATCATAAAATAATTTTAATGTCAAATTTATTTATGAATATATCTCTATAAATAATAATAAGTAACAGATTCTCCTATAGTCAATATTCCCCATCACTATCATTACTTTTACAACTATCAATCTCAAGTTAACATTTCTTCTATAGAAAGTATATTTACTCATTATTTTAAATGTTTTAATAATAATTTATCGGTAGCATAAAAGATTTCTTTTAATCAAATATTTAAATATGCAATAAAAAACTAGAGTCCATCAACAAAACAGCCCCGTCTTCGGAGCTGTTTTTCTCTATGCTTTCTTTTCTTGACTCTTGGCGATACTGCGGTTTTTACCTTCGAGGTAAACCATCAGAATCGAAATATCAGCTGGGTTTACCCCAGAGATCCGGCTAGCTTGGCCGATGGTTTCTGGATTGATAAGTTTGAACTTCTGACGGGCTTCAGTCGCGATAGAATCAATATCATCCCAGTCAATATTGGCTGGAATGCGTTTTTCTTCCATGCGTTTCATCTTGGCAACCTGATCCATAGCTTTGGAAATATAGCCTTCGTACTTGATTTCTGTTTCAATCAATTCGATAATCTTATCATCCAGCTCTTCTGCAGCAGGGCCGATAAAGGCCACCACATCCTGGTAGGTCACTTCTGGACGGCGAAGGAATTCTTTGGCTGTCACCGCATCTGTCAACGGCTTGAAGCCCATCTCCTCAACCTTAGCGTTGGTTTCCTTGACTGGCTTGAGTTTGATACTGTCTAGACGCTTCATCTCATTGTCAAATTGGTGTTTCTTAATCTCAAATCGAGCCCAGCGTTCATCATCCACAAGTCCAATCTCGCGTCCCATCTCTGTCAAACGCATATCGGCATTGTCATGACGGAGGATGAGACGGTATTCTGCCCGACTGGTCAAGAGGCGGTAAGGTTCAATGGTTCCCTTGGTCACCAAGTCGTCAATCATGACTCCAATATAGCCGTCGCTCCGCTTCAAGATCAATTCTGGCTTACCTTGGACTTTCAGCGCCGCATTGATCCCAGCGATAATCCCCTGACCAGCAGCTTCTTCATAACCGGAGGTTCCATTGGTCTGACCAGCAGTGAAAAGACCTGAGATTTTCTTGGTTTCCAGAGTAGCACGCAACTGGTGCGGCAAGACCATATCATACTCAATAGCATAACCTGTTCGCATCATCTCAGCATTTTCCAACCCTTTGATGGAATGGACCAACTCACGCTGGACATCCTCAGGCAGACTAGTTGATAAACCTTGGACATAGACTTCCTCTGTATTACGCCCTTCTGGCTCGAGGAAAAGTTGGTGGCGTTCCTTGTCCGCAAAGCGCACAATCTTGTCCTCAATAGATGGACAGTAACGAGGTCCCACTCCCTTGACCACACCTGTAAACATAGGCGCACGATGGAGGTTATTTTGGATAATTTCATGACTGGTACCATTGGTATAGGTCAACCAGCATGGCACTTGGTCTTTGACATAATCCTCATCCCGTGAAGTGTATGAGAAGTGGTTTGGCGCTTCGTCCCCTGGCTGAATTTCTGTCACGTCGTAGTTGATAGAAGAGGCCTTGACACGTGGAGGAGTTCCTGTTTTGAAACGACCAATTTCGAGGCCCAATTCCTTGAGATTGTCAGCAAGGTTAATAGAAGCCAAGCTGTGGTTAGGACCTGATGAGTACTTGAGGTCTCCAATGATAATTTCCCCACGGAGGGCTGTTCCTGTCGTCACAATTACAGCCTTAGCAGCATATTCTTGATGGGTGGCTGTACGCACACCGACAACCTTGCCCTCTTCCACCAAAATCTCATCAATCATGGTTTGACGAAGGGTGAGATTTTCTTGATTTTCAACTGTCTTGCGCATTTCTTTAGAGTAAAGCTCCTTGTCAGCTTGCGCACGAAGGGCACGGACAGCTGGCCCCTTCCCTGTGTTGAGCATCTTCATCTGGATGTAAGTCTTGTCAATGGTTTTAGCCATTTCACCACCAAGGGCATCCACTTCACGCACGACAATCCCCTTGGCAGAGCCACCGATAGAAGGGTTACAAGGCATGAAAGCCAGCATTTCAATGTTGATGGTCGCAAGCAATACCTTGCAGCCCATACGGCTAGCAGCTAGAGATGCCTCCACCCCAGCGTGCCCCGCACCGATTACAATAATATCGTATTCTTCCGTAAAATTATAAGTCATTTCTTAACCTTTCAAAAATTTCTCGCAAATAAGGAACTAACTTCTCCTCCTCTAGAGCTTGATCCAGAGTAACCCATTTAAAGTGTGTATGCTCTTCAGGATCTAATCTGATAATTGGCTTCTCCCCAACCCACTCTGCTTTATAAACTAAGCGAGTAAAAACCGTATCCTTAGAGGTATCCAGTTGACTATCTTCGTGAAGAAGTTTGAGCGAACTGCTATCTAGCCTAACTCCCGCTTCTTCAATGCATTCTCTAAGAGCACCATCTCGCGGAAGTTCACCCTTTTCAACCCCGCCACCAGGAATATCCCAGTAAGTTGGATAAACGTTGGGTTCTCCTCTTTTAATTTCCGAACGCTGAATGAGTAAATAATCACCACCACTATGAACAAGTACATGGGCAATAAGCTTAACTATCATTTTCTCTCCTATTCCTCAAGATGAATGTGTCTTAGTTGGCCGTCCCAATCTGGTAGAGCTGTTTTTAAAAAGGCTGGAACTAGCTGGATATTTTGGAGTTCATCCAAGTCAATCCACTCACAAGGCTGCATTTTTTCGTCTTCCTGCATGGTCAATGGAGCTTCTTCAAGCAAATTCACCCGGTAATGAAACTCGATGTTGTGATAGGAAACACCGTCTTGTTCAAAACGATTTTCAACTACAAAAGCTAGGTGCCCAGCTTGAGCTCGGATACCTAATTCTTCCCTCACTTCACGAACTACTGCGTCTTCCGTTCTTTCATTGACGTGAATCGCACCGCCAATAGTATAATACTTGCCCTTATCTTTTGTGACTAGGAGCTTGCCATTTTGAAGAATCAAGGCTGTCGCCCGAACACCAAAAACCGTATTTCCTACTTTTGTCCGAAAGTCTTGTTGAGTCATTTTTATCCTTTCCCTTAAACGACACAAAAACAGTCAAAACTCGTAAGGAGTGCAGGACAAAAAAGCCTGCAACATCCATGAGCTTTGACCATCATTTCTATTGCTTTTATTATTGTAGCAAATTGAGAAAATTTGTCAATCTAAATGTACTGACAAACTTGTCCATCGCGGTAGGCATTGTCAATCAAACCGCCACCTAGACACTCTTCGCCATCATAAAAGACAACTGCCTGTCCCGGTGTGATCGCGCGTTGCGGTTCCGCAAAGATGATCTCTGCCTTGTCTCCTTTGACATGGACGGTCACCTTAGAATCAGGCTGACGATAGCGGAATTTAGCCGTACATTCGAGCGTAAACTCCTCTGGCATCTCACGAGTAAAGTGAACTTGACTGGCCTCTAGGCTTGTTGACATGAGCGAATCATGGTAGAAGCCTTGACCGACATAGAGGATATTCTTGCTCAGATCTTTTCCAACAACGAACCAAGGAGCATTGTCACCGCCGTGTTGGCCACCGATACCGAGACCGCCACGCTGACCAATCGTATAATACATCAGACCTGCATGCTCACCCATATCGCGACCATCCACAGTCATCATGCGACCAGGCTGGGCTGGTAAGTAGTTGCTGAGGAAGTTTTTAAAGTTCTTTTCTCCGATAAAGCAAATCCCTGTCGAATCTTTCTTCTTGGCAGTCGCAAGGCCTGCTTCTTCTGCGAGTCTGCGAACTTCAGGCTTTTCCAAATGTCCCAATGGGAACATGGTTTTCTGGAGCTGTTCTTGCGAAAGTTGGCTGAGGAAATAGGTCTGATCCTTGCCATTATCCACGCCACGAAGCATGTGAACGATGCCATCCTCATCACGCGCCACTCGGGCATAGTGCCCAGTCGCTACATAGTCTGCTCCCAAGGTCATAGCATAGTCCAAAAAGGCCTTGAACTTGATTTCCTTGTTACACATCACATCTGGATTTGGCGTGCGTCCTGCTCGGTATTCCGCTAGGAAATACTCAAAGACGCGGTCCCAGTACTCTTTTTCAAAATTAACAGAGTAGTAAGGAATGCCGATCTGGTCTGCCACCGCAGCCACATCCTTGTAATCTTCGGTCGCCGTACAGACGCCGTTTTCATCTGTGTCATCCCAGTTCTTCATGAAGATACCGATCACATCGTAGCCTTGCTCTTTGAGCAAGAGAGCCGTCACCGACGAATCAACACCACCACTCATCCCCACGACAACACGTGTTTTAGAGTTATCACTCATGGTAAGTCTCCCATCTATTCGTTTATTTATACCCCTCAACATTCTATTTACTATGACTTTCAATAGAATTTCTTTGAGTATAGGCATTTCGTTTGCTTTTGGTAGTAAAATGGTCTGGGAGACCATTTTAGCCTATCATCTTAAAATAAAAATATGATAGGCAACGAGTCGCAGGCATAACTTGAGTTCGCTCAATCAGTCTGGGAGACTGATTGAGGTTATAAATCAGACAAGCTCAGCTTGCATCTCATTTCGAGTTAACGACGTAATAAAAGATAAACGAAATGACTAGTTCACGATTGAAGGTCGTGTGTGCTTAACGATTGAAGGTCGCTTGAGCAGTATTCATTATAACACGCTTGGTTAGAGAAGACAAGAAAGAGGCTGATAAATCATCTCAACCTCTCTTTCTTACTTTGCAAACGAATCAATTTTCCCCTTTAAGTTCTTTCTTCGCTTGTTCTATCTGGTATTTCACTTGCTCAAAGCCGGTTCCTCCTAAGGAATTCCGTCTCTGAACAGCGGTTTCTGGGCGCAAGTAGATATAAATATCCTCTTCAATCAAGGGATGGTAGACTTGCAACTCCTCCAAATCCCAATCTTGGATATTTTTACCATTCTTGATAGAGTCTAGAACCAATTTCCCTACTATTTCATGCGCTTCTCTAAAGGGGAGGCCTTTTTCTGCCAAATAATCTGCCAGTTCGGTCGCATTCGAAAAATCATTCTCTGTAGATTGCTGCATTTTGGCCTTATTAACCTGCATGCTCGATAGCATACCTGCCAACACATCCAGAGAATTTAAAATCGTTTCTACTGTATCAAACAGGCCTTCCTTGTCCTCTTGCAAATCCTTATTGTAGGCCAGAGGCAAAGACTTCATGACGGTCAATAGTCCAAGCAAGTGCCCGTAAACCCGTCCTGTCTTCCCTCGAATCAATTCGGCCATATCAGGATTTTTCTTCTGGGGCATGATAGACGAACCCGTTGAAAAGCTATCAGACAAGCTAATGTACTGATACTCAAAACTGCACCAATTGATGATTTCCTCACAAAAACGACTCATATGCATCATCAACATGCTGGCATTTGACAGAAATTCTAAGATAAAATCACGGTCACTCACTGCGTCCAAGGAATTGGTATAGGGTTGTTGGAAACCCAATAAATCACTCGATAATTGACGATTGATTGGAAAAGTTGTCCCCGCCAAGGCAGCCGCACCCAATGGAGATAGGTCCGTATGTTTCAAGTTAAATGCAAAGCGCTCGCTATCCCTTTGAAACATATTGTAATAAGCCATGAGATGGTGGGCAAAACTAATCGGTTGGGCGTGCTGTAAATGGGTATAGCCTGGCATGATGGTTTCCACATGTTTTTCAGCCAAATCCAGCAAAACACTGTTCAGATTCGCCAACTTATCTAAGACATGCCCAAGTTGCTCCTTTAGATATAAGTGCATATCCGTTGCGACTTGGTCATTCCGAGAACGAGCCGTGTGTAATTTCCCAGCCAGAGGACCGATTTTCTCTGTCAGCAACACTTCCATATTCATATGAATATCTTCATTTGCAATATCAAAATGAAGCTCTCCTGCCTCTAAATCTCGCAATAAAGCTTGCAGACCATCTTGGATCTGCTCCGCCTCTTCCAAGCTTAAAATGCCAGTCTGTCCTAGCATTTGAACATGAGCTAAGGAACCCATCAAATCAAATTTTGCCAGCTGGTGATCAAAGGAAATACTCGCACCGAACTGTTCTACCCAATCTTCCACAGTGCCTTCAAATCGACCACCCCATAATTTTGTATTTTTCGACATATCCTGTCGTCCCTTTCTATCGTGTCACTACTCAACATTTTTCTGAACTTCTGAATGAACCTTAGTTGGAAGCCCCCAAAGCTTGATAAATCCAACAGCCGCATCTTGGTCAAAGGTATCCGCACTAGTATAAGTCGCCAAATTTTCATCGTAAAGAGAATTTGGAGATTTCCGAGCCACTACCTGAGCATTCCCCTTATAAAGTTTAACTTTTGCAGTTCCATTGACAACTTTCTGTGTCTCCTTGATATAGGCAATCAAAGCCTGAGTTGCTGGGCTAAACCACAAGGCATTATAGATGAGATTGGACAATTCATTTTCGATAATTGGTTTAAAATGAGCCACTTCTCTCACAAGAGTCAAGTCTTCAATCTCCTTATGAGCTGCCAATAAAGTCACAGCACCTGGGCACTCATAAATCTCTCTTGACTTAATACCGACTAGGCGATTTTCCACATGGTCAATACGACCAACACCGTGTTTGCCTGCAATTTCATTGAGCTTTTGAATCAAAGCCGACACTTTCATCTTCTCACCATTGAGGGAGATGGGCACCCCGCAGCTAAACTCAATGTCAATAAATTCTGGACTGTCTGGCGCCTCTTCTGGTGAAGACGTGATTCCAAATGCTTCTTCTGGAGCTTGGTTCCAAGGATTTTCCAAGACACCACATTCATTTGCACGTCCCCAAAGATTTTGATCGACAGAGTAAGGATTGTCAAGGTCAGCAGGAACTGGAACGCCGTTTTCCTTGGCATATTGGATTTCTTCTTCACGAGACCATTTCCACTCACGAACAGGCGCAACTACCTTTAGATTGGGATCCAAAGCTGCAATAGAGACTTCAAACCGAACTTGGTCGTTTCCCTTGCCTGTACAACCATGGGCAATTGTGGTTGCCCCCGTCTGATGAGCTATTTCAACAAGTTTTTTTGAAATAAGAGGGCGACTCAGAGCAGATACTAAGGGGTACTTTTGTTCATAGTAGGCATGAGCCTGAAGAGCCACTAAAACATAGTCATTAGCAAATTCTTCCTTAACATCAATGACATAAGACTCTACAGCCCCAACCTTGAGAGCTTTATCATGGATGAACTCCAAATCTTTTCCTTCACCCACATCCATACAAACAGCGATCACATCATAGTCTTTTTTTAACCATGTAATAGCAACTGATGTATCCAATCCACCTGAATAGGCTAAAATAACTTTTTCCTTACTCATTTCTCTTCCTTCTTTCTATTTTTCGATAGAGGCTTTAAAAGCATCGTCAATCAATTTGTCCAACTCCCCAGAATCCTTCAATTTCTGGATGGTTTTGTCAACCGCCTCTTTTAATTCTTTACTATCTTTTTTCATCGCAACAGCGTAGGAATCTTCTTTGTCATTGTCAAAATCAAACTCAGCGATGGCTAGGTCTGGATTATTCTCTACAAATCCTTTCGCCACTGGTTCCTCAAAGATAACCGCATCCAGTTGCCCTGATTTCAAATCTGTTATCAAATTTCCATTTTTAGGAAGTGAAACGAGAGAAGAATCCTGCAAGGTTTCTTTGGCCAGAGTTTCCTGAATAGAACCTTTCTGCGCTCCAACCTTTTTCTGAGCCAAATTCTTGACTGATTGGTAATTCGTTAATTCAGATTTTCTTACGATAACCTTATTTTTTGAAGTGTAGTAGGGAATTGAAAAATCGTAAACTTGACTTCTCTCTTCCGTTTTAGAAACACCTGATATGGCAAGATCGGCTTTGCCTGAATCAAGACTAGCCAGTACATTGTCAAAACTCATTGGAGAGAACTCCACTTCTACACCTAGTTCCTTTGCAATGGCTTTGGCTAGCTCAACATCTGAACCTACAATCTGATTTTTCCCATCGACCAATTTCTGGTATTCGAATGGAGCAAACTCTGGATTTAGGGCCACCACCAATTTTCCTTTAGCCTTAATGGCTTCAACACCTTGGGATTGAGTGTTACTACAAGCAAATAATAAGGGAAACATAAGCAAACCAAACATCGTCATCAACACCTTCTTCACTTTATTCATAGAAGAGCCTCCTTTTATTTTTATACTTTATTATTGTATAAATAATACTCTTTCCATTCTCGTTTGTCAAGGAAAAACTGTATTTTATTTCATTTAAATCAAGAAAAAGCTTATTATATGATATATTTTTACACATAATAAGCTTATTTATACTGTTTGATTTTTTAAAAATACAATTGTTCAATTACAGGTAAGATGAAGAGATCAACGAACTCCCCTCATTCTCTTTCACAATTCAATGACTCGATGGCATTGTTGAGCTACATAGGCATCGTGGGTAACGATAATGACCGTTTTCCCTTCCTTGTTCATATCTAAGAGAAAGTTTAAAACCAAATCTCGATTTTCAGGATCTAGAGAACCGGTTGGTTCATCTGCTAAAAGGAGCTGACTCGGTTTTAAAATGGCTCTAGCAACTGCGATTCGCTGCTGTTCCCCTCCAGATAACTCTGAAACCTTCTGATGTAGAGTTGATGGCAACCCCACTCTCTCTAAAATTTCTTCTATCTTTTTGACTTTGTCCTTCTTGGACAATTTCACATACTTCAGAGCAAGCATGAGATTATACTCTACCGTTTCATTGTCAATCAGAGCAAAATTTTGAAATAGATAAGAGATATGTTCGCGGATAATCGCTTGCGACTTAACAGAATTGACAGGTACATTTTGCTGACCAAAAATTTCATAACGTCCACTGTAATCGCCATCTATCAAACCCAAGAGATTTAACAAGGTTGACTTGCCACTACCACTCTTTCCAACTATCGCAACTAAATCCCCTTGGTTAATCTTTAGAGATAAGTTCTCCAAAATAACTTTTTTCCCAATGGTTTTCGTAACATTTTCCAACTTTATCATAAGATGTCCCCTTTCAATAACTGCGCTACATTTCGTTTTTCCATCTTAGAACCCAAGAAAAGTACAAACAGAATATCTAGGCATGTAAATCCTGCGAAAAGCAAGAGTGGAAAAAGAGCGTGAGCAAAGAATAACAAAACCATAAAAGGAAGGCTATAAACGGCTAATAGGAGACCCAGCAAGGAACGATACCGATCTATCAATTTCCAGCCCATAAACTTCTTGGTAATAATATCTGTTCGCTTCAACAAGAAAGTTGTTACTAGTAAGAAGTAAGAAATCATCATGCTAAGGAGACCAAACAAAGCAAAGAGTAGGTTAAAATTCCGAACAGCATCTCGATAAGAATCTACTTTCTCTTGTTGAATAGCTTGAATAGATGAAAATTTTAAATAATTCCCATCTGACAATTTCTCAACTAACGCTGTCACCTCTTTTTGATGTTGAGCCGTATTTTCGATTTTAATCGGGTTATTTAAACCTGTTGTAGACAGGGAAGCTTTTTCATCCCACATCATATCGGAATCATTGACCAAGCTAATAATTGGTTGGATTGTAGAGATTTTCCTTTCGCTTATCATTATATGGAAAGAACGACCAATCTCCTTCATAATAGGCAATCTCGACATCCATCTCCTCTATCGTTCGTTTTTGCTGCTCTTCATACTTCATCGAAAGATAGGCAATTAATTTCCCCAAGAGCTGATTTTTATCTTCTTCACCTTTCGTACTTGCTGGCATCAAAATAACTTTTTTAGTGCCGGTATCTGGTAGCTTGAATCCCTTGCTCTTTAGGAAATTGCGATTAGCATAGTAAACATCCACCGTATCTGTTAACTGATATTGCTGAATCTGTTCTGATTTGACAAAATTTTTTACAGGAAGACTGCTACTTTGCACATAGCCCGCCTGCGTTTTTTCTACCAAATCCTGATAAAATCGATAGAAATAATCCACTGCTTGCCCTGAGCCTGCCAACTGCTCTTGCCACAGGTTATCATTGAGTTGGAAGGTTTCTAAGGTCAGATAATTTCCTTGACTGATCCACTGTTTCTGGTAATCCAACTCTTTGTTTTCTTGCTCCAAACTTTTTCCCACCCCAACTAGCAAGACTGTCAGTAAAATGGTAGTTCCAATTTTCATCAAATAATTAAAGAGTAGACCAAATTTAAAAGATGAAAAACCTTTCAGCAGGGAGCTGATTGTCATTTTTTGGATTAAGAGATAAGTCAACCAACTGATAAAGAGATAAAGTTGCAAAAGCAAAAAATGCGACAACCATAACATAGGAAACAAATCTTTTGGCCTGTAATCAAGCAAAAAACACACTCCTAGATTGATCACAAGCGCCCCACCTAGGAGGAGGTAGAGGTTTCCTTTCACAACATCAGCTAAAACAGCCCTATCTTGAAAACCAAGTAATTTTTGTACCCCAACTCTTTTCATCTCCATCATCGGTTGATACACTGTCACTAACACAAGAAGTAAAATAGCCAAGACAAAAACAATGGCAGATAAAAGCAAATCTCGATTTATGACTTCCACTGCACTTTTGTAGGTCGGCTCTAGCAAGGTAGCCTGATCTATCTTGAAAAAATCGCTCCATTTCTGTACAATCCTATCCTTGTCCATCTCTTGTGTAGAAGTTATCGTATAGCGACCATTTAAACTACGAGATGTGTCCTTGATATAGGTTTTAAAAGTCATAAGCTGAATAGGCTTGGCTTTTAGAAAGGTCGGAATCGTACCAAGTTTATTGGAAATTTCTTTATTACTGTAAACTCCCTCACCATCTGTGGTAAAATCAAGAGAAGAAATCCCAAACTCTTGGTAGGGGAAGGTATCTTTATCAAAAACACCAGACTTGACCACCTCATCACCACTGTCTGTTTTGATGATGGAGACTTTATACTCCTTTGATACATCCTCAAAAAATCGAAGAACAGATGCTGCAGGTTCATTAACATCTTTCAAATATACATCCAAAGAAGCCGTTGTTTTTCCCATTTCCTGAATCCGAACCACTTCTCGTGTGTAGTTTACATTAAAAACAAAAAAAGTGGTGCACAGAAGCAGTAGTAACATACAGAAATTACTGATTTTTTTCATAAAAGTACCTCCACTAAAGTTCTCCCTCTCCAAATAGAGAGAGGGAAAATTCCACTTAAAATCCATAGAAATATTCTAATCCTGTTGGCGGAATTTTAGTAAGGGAAGCTTGAGCCCAAACCTCAGGAGCTTCACGACCCTTAGAGATTCTACCACCATGTCGGACTGTTGCTGTATGAGATCGAGTAGAATGTAAATAATCAGAATATCCAAAAGTTCCTGTCCAACCTACTCCATAGTTCCATTGACCACCATCTACCCATACTGCCAAAACATTTGTCGTAGCAAGCAAACCACATGCCATTACGATTGCTACACCATTTTTTTCATATTTGCTTCATATTATACAGTATTTTCAGAAAAAAAGATAGAATTATTCATTTGTAAACATCGAAGTTCTGTTCTTTAAACAAGATTGATTATAACATTTTTTGAAGAATACAAGGGAGTCCCATATTGACTCCCTTGATTTGAAAAATATTTTAACTATTATCTTTATTCTTAAAACTAGAAATTGTAATATATTACCACATTCGTTTGATTTCTTCTCTATAAGCGACCTTATATCTCATTGCTGCATCATAGTAAAAATGGTAACAGTATTTGTAAAATTGATACCCTTTTCGATAGTATCTGTTTAGTTTTACATACATGCCCGGAGCTCCTTGTCCTAATAAGGCATCTAATATTGAACCAATACCAATCGCAGGGGTTAAATAAGGGATTAGAGAAGAAATAACACCTAGCAATACTGTACGACCTCTATTTTGAAAGTCAATATTATAAGTATGTGTATCAAGATAATACCAAGTAGTAGCTGATCTCGCCATAACAGGCTGTTCAGTTGACTGCTCTTCATCTTTACTTACTTGAACCATACTATCAAATTCATCTGAGGTTAATTCTAAGACCCCATCAATAAAAACATTGTGTTCGTCATCAATATATACTTTTGACACCGTTCCATCTTCGTTTGTGATTGCTAGATTATGTGAATCTACAACACGAACATACGACGGATTGGATTGAAAATCAGACGTTGTCAAATTAGATTTGCTATTCATAGCAGATTCTAAAGCTAAAGCCGTTGGAGAGAATATATTAAGAAAAATTATGGTCAAAAGAAACAGAGAACATTTTTTCATTTTGCAAACCTACTTTCTTATAAAATATTTAATGACAACATAACTAATAGGGAATGTTAACAGTATCAAAAATATAATTTGAATCTTATAAATATCTGGTTGAAAAAATGAAATATAACAACCCGTCAACAACAATCCCATGAAAACGACACCAAAAATAAAATCAACTATATAGTCATTTTTATTTCTTTTCAAAAATATCACCTCCTAGCACTATACAAATCTAACACCAATTGGCTAATGATAGCACATTACGTCTCTATATGTCGTAAGCTCCCTCCTCTCTTGATTAAATAACTAGCGCATTATATTGGCCAATTCCACGGAAACTGTGAAGCTAAGGTGACCAAGAATGCAAAAAAGACCAAAAAGCGAAATACTTTTTTATCCATAATGTTTCTCCTATCTTTTTATAGCTATATTATAACTCTTTTTCTTAACGCCAAAGATCTTTGTTTGCTTTTTCACAAAATTATCTTAGATCTTTATTTTACTTTTTCTGTCTTTATGATACAATATTTTTAATCAATTTCTATTTTTTGTTAACTTTTTTCACAAATAAGGAGGAAATCATGCGCTACGATTTTGGAAATGTTTATAAAGAAATCCGTGAGTCAAAAGGGTTAACTCAAGAGGAGGTCTGTGGGGATATTCTCTCAAGAACCAGCCTATCAAAAATCGAAAGCGGGAAAACAACTCCTAAATATGAGAATATGGAGTTTCTTCTCCGACAAGTCAATATGAGTTTTGAAGAGTTTGAATATATCTGTCAACTTTATCAACCAAGTCAACGCACAGAAATTATGCAAGCCTATCTCAATATGAGCTCAATCCTAGGGACTAATGAACTCGAAAAACTATTTCAAAAATGTCAAGACTACCTCAAAACTCACCACGACCTCCCCATCAAAGAGATACGAGATATGCTAGAAATTGTTATCTATATTCGCCAAAATGGGACTAAAAAACTGTCAATCGAGGTTAACAATACTGTAAAGAAGCTATGGAAGAAGATAGAAAAGCAGGACACTTGGTACGAGAATGACTTAAAAATCCTCAATACCATTCTCTTTACCTTTCCTATAGAACATATCCATCTCATCACTGGCAAAATCTTGCAACGCTTAGAAGTCTATAAAAACTATCAACATTTATATGACTTGCGAATGGCAATCTTACTCAACCTCTCTACCATTTACTTATACAATCAAGATAAAAACATGTGTAAACAAATATGCTATACTTTACTGGAGGATGCTAAGAACAAGAAAAGCTACGATAGGCTTGCTATCTGCTATGTCCGTATTGGGATTTGTACGGATGATTCTAAACTTATCCAAAAAGGTTTCTCCCTTCTGGAACTAACCGATGAAACCTCCATGCTACCTCATCTCAAAAAAGAAGTAGAGATCTATCATCAACCAAAGGAAATATAAAAAAGTCGAGGGATTTCCTCGACTTTTACATATTTTTCTGTTAGCTAGATCTTAATACCAACCGTTGTTAAGCCAGAAGTTCTTGGCAGCTGTCCATGAACCGTAACGTCCTGCAACGTAAGCATCTGCTACACGTTCTTGGTTTTCAGCTGAGTAGTCACCGTTCAAGTATGAATCTGTCAATTGGTAACGTCCGATGTAACGTCCGTTTGTAGCAGTGTAGCTACCACCTGATTCTTTTTGAGCGATCCATTCTTTGGCTTCTGCTTCAGAACCACTTACAGTAGATGTTGCTACAGTGTTGCTTTCTGCTGCTGGTGCTTCATAAGTTGTAGTTGCTGCTGGAGCTTCTTCAACTGTTTCTGTAACTACTGGAGCTGTTTCTTCCGTTGTTGCTGCTGGAGCTACAGTTGAAGCTGTCCCTTCGATGACCAAAACCTGGTCAACATAGATAAGGTGAATATCTTTAATGTTGTTTTTTGCTGCTAATTTTTCAGCAGTCGTGTTGTACTTCTCAGCGATTTCTGAAAGAGTATCACCTGATTTAACAGTGTAAGTTACAGTTTCTTGGGCAGATGCAAGTGATGGAGCAAAGAAAGCAAGCAAAGTTGCTACTCCTGCGATAGTTGTTTTGATTTTTTTAGTTGTTAATGACATATCTAAAAATTCTCCTTCCATTGAATATATCTATGATACCTTTTAAATGTTACCGTTGTTTAACGGTTATATGTAGAAATATTACAAAAATGTTTTATATTTACCGTTTTAAGGAGCGTTTTGTCACAAAAGACCTTATTTTATACTATCTTTAATCATTTTGAGCTTTTGATAAGGGAAACAAGCGCAGAGGTCCATTCTTTGATATAATAGATATAAGAATCTTTATAAGGGGAAACAGATGCACTCACTTCGTTTTCAATCTGTCTTTGATATTATCGGACCAGTCATGATTGGCCCATCAAGTAGCCACACAGCTGGAGCTGTTCGTATTGGGAAAATCGTCTCCTCCATCTTTGACGATACGCCGACAGAAGTCGAATTCCAATTATTTAATTCATTTGCCAAGACCTACCGTGGTCATGGAACGGACCTTGCTCTCGTCGCTGGTATATTAGGTATGGATACGGACAATCCCGACATTCCAAATAGCCTTGAGATTGCCCATAAACGTGGTATCAAGATTGTCTGGACCATTCAGAAAGACAGCAACGCTCCTCACCCTAACACCACTAAAATTACTGTGAAAAATGAACACAAGTCCATCAGTGTGACAGGAATTTCCATCGGTGGGGGAAATATCCAAGTTACGGAACTTAACGGCTTTGCTGTCTCTCTCAACATGAACACACCAACCATTATCATCGTGCATCAGGATGTTCCAGGTATGATTGCCCATGTTACTGAAGCCCTCTCTCGTTTCGATATCAACATCGCTCAGATGAATGTGACTCGAGAAAAAGCTGGAGAAAAAGCCATTATGATTATCGAAGTCGATAGTCGAAATTGCGAAGAAGCGATTGAAGAAATTCGAAAAATCCCTCATCTCCACAATGTCAATTTCTTTAAGTAGGAGGAAACATGTTTTATTCTATCAAAGAATTGGTTGAGCAAGCAGATCTAGACTTCCAAGGAAATGTCGCAGAACTCATGATTGCGACCGAATATCAATTAACAGGTCGGGAACGCCCAGAAGTTCTCCTCCTCATGGAACGCAATCTAGAAGTCATGAAAGCCTCTGTCGAGCTCGGTCTCAGTGAAAATAAATCCCGTAGTGGTCTAACAGGCGGAGATGCGGCCAAACTAGACCGCCATCTCAACAGTGGCAAAGCCTTGTCGGACTTTACTATCCTATCAGCAGCCCGTAATGCCATCGCGGTCAATGAACACAATGCGAAGATGGGCTTGGTCTGTGCTACTCCAACCGCAGGAAGTGCTGGCTGTCTGCCAGCCGTTCTCACTGCTGCTATCCAAAAATTAGACCTTAGCCACGAAGAACAGCTGGATTTCCTCTTTGCTGCTGGTGCCTTTGGACTAGTCATCGCAAACAACGCTTCTATCTCAGGTGCTGAAGGTGGCTGCCAGGCCGAGGTTGGCTCTGCCTCTGCCATGAGTGCCGCAGCCTTAACCTTGGCTGCAGGCGGGACCCCCTATCAGGCTAGCCAAGCCATCGCCTTTGTCATTAAAAATATGCTGGGTCTCATCTGCGACCCCGTCGCTGGTTTGGTCGAAGTTCCCTGTGTCAAACGCAATGCCATGGGAGCCAGCTTTGCCTTTATCGCAGCAGACATGGCCTTGGCAGGTATCGAGTCTAAGATCCCTGTTGACGAAGTCATCGATGCCATGTACCAAGTCGGATCGAGTCTTCCAACTGCCTTTCGTGAAACGGCTGAGGGTGGACTCGCTGCCACTCCTACTGGTCGTCGCCTACAAAAAGAAATCTTCGGAGAATAAGCTTATCTATTAGGAGAAACTATGCCCTCTATCTCAGCAATCTTTTTTGATCTAGACGGAACCCTGGTTGACAGTTCCCTCGGGATCCACAATGCCTTTACCCATACCTTTAAAGAACTAGGAGTTCCAAGTCCTGATGCCAAAACCATTCGTGGTTTTATGGGACCACCACTTGAAAGTAGTTTTGCAACATGTCTTCCCAAGGAGCAAATCTCGGAAGCTGTTCAAATCTATCGTTCTTACTATAAGAAAAAAGGAATCCACGAAGCCCAACTCTTCCCCCGAATAACGGAATTACTCCAAGAGCTTTCGCAAAACTACCCTCTCTACATCACTACAACAAAGAATACTCCTACTGCTCAGGATATGACTAAAAATCTGGGAATCCATCATTTCTTTGATGGCATTTACGGCTCTAGTCCTGAAACGCCTCACAAGGCGGATGTCATCCGTTACGCCTTACAGACGCATCGACTCCCTGCAGAGCAAGTCCTCATCATCGGGGACACCAAGTTTGATATGATTGGAGCCCAAGAAACTAGCATTAAAAAGTTCGCTGTTACTTGGGGATTTGGAGAAGAGGCTGATTTACTAAGCTATCAACCTGACTGGATTGCCCATACCATTGACGATATCATTAAGCAACTATAAATAATACAACGATTTGAAATTATAAATAAAAG
>NZ_KQ969522.1:367425-431762 GCF_001578935.1 Streptococcus oralis
GGTCCTGTACAAACAGAACCTTGGCCTTTTATTTATAATTAGTTGGGCGATCTTAGTCAGCATGAGTTGTCTCATTCGCAAAGGAAATAATCGCTTCTTTAAGCTCATCTCCGCTGAGTGAACGGAACTCTTCAATCTTTTGATCAATCGCTTCTAGAGGCATGACGTTTACCTTACCAACGAAAATCTTGTCCATGACTTGATTATCAACCAATTCGGTCGAAACCAAGAGTTCTTCATAGAGTTTTTCACCCGGACGAATACCGACTTCAACGATTGGAATTTCACTTTCCGTGTGCCCGCTTAGAAGGACCATTTTCTTAGCCAAGTCGTAAATCTTGACCGGTTTGCCCATATCGAGGATAAAGACCTCTCCGTCCTTGGCATAAGCACCAGCATGGATGACCAGACGGCTAGCCTCTGGAATGGTCATGAAGTAACGTGTCATACGGAAGTCTGTCACCGTTACAGGCCCGCCTTCAGAAATCTGACGTTCAAAGACAGGAATCACACTACCACGACTACCAAGAACATTCCCAAAACGAACTGCACAGTAGGTTGATTGACTACGTTGGTTAAAGCCAGTGACAATCAACTCTGCCACGCGCTTAGTCGCACCCATAACGTTCGGTGGATTGACCGCCTTGTCAGTCGAAATCATGACCATCTTAGGTACTTTGGCCTCATCAACAGCCTTGGCAACATTATAGGTCCCGAGGATATTGTTCTTGAAGGCTTCTTTTGGATTGCGCTCCATCATCGGAACATGTTTGTGGGCTGCAGCATGATAGACGATGGCTGGTTTGTACTGTTCAAACACCTGCAAGAGACGGTCATAGTCCTGAATATCTGCAATAACAGGAACATAATCAATCCCTTGGAATGTACGGATCAACTCATGATAAATAAGGTAGATTGAATTTTCACCATGTCCAAGCAAGACGATACGCTCTGGGTTGAAGCGGCTAATCTGGCGACAAATTTCAGAACCAATCGAACCACCAGCTCCTGTCACCAAGATGGTCTTACCTGTAATTTCTGCACCCAGGCGTGATTCGTCAAGGCGAATTTCCTGACGGCCCAAAAGGTCTGTGATATCAATTTTTTGGAAACCACTACCTGGTTGGTGAAGCCCCTGAACAACTGTTTCAACCTTAGGCATCTTATAACATTTGACACCCAATTTATTACACATCTGCAGGATACGTTCATATTCTGATGGATCAAGCGACGGAATCGCAACGATAACACGCTCGATTTGGTAACGTTTGGCCAATTCAGGTAGATTGTCATAAGAACCTAGGACTGGGATTCCACCTAGTTTTTGTCCCTTTTTCTTTTCATCATTGTCCAAAATCCCTACTAGCTCAAGGTCGCTAGTTGGATGTTGGTAGCTGTTCATAAAGAGGGCACCACCATCACCAGCACCAATCAAGAAGGTACGACGATGCTCTCCATCTCCACTACCTTGCTTGCGCTTAGAATAAATCAACTGCCAGGTGATGCGAGGAAGCAAGATGAGGAAGGTACTCAACAAAATGAAGAGCACGATGAAACGGATAGAAAATAATGGAAGAAAGGCATAGCAGATTCCATAAGAAAGAACACTACTGAGTGTCACTCCAAAAAAGATTTTCATAAAATCCGTAATCTTACTGTAGCGACTAATACTAGCATTCAGCCCCCAAAATGCAATTATGATTTGATAGAGAAGGAAGGCTAAAAGAGTGTAAATCACATAGTCCACAGGCGCAGGATTTATTAGGCCGTAAAACAAGATATAAGACACGATGATGGAAACCACCATACTCAGAATATCAAATATCCCCCAAAATACTTGTTTTTGCTGTTTATTTAAAATTTCAACCAGATCAATCACGTAATCTGTTAGTTTTTTATTCATAGGAATTTACTCCCCCTTAAAAGAGTCAAATGATACTATTGTTATGATAACCCGAATCGTTCAATCTATCAGGTCTTACTTGCTCTTTCTTAAAAGTTTGACAAAGATAAACTGACGTACAAAACCTGGACAAAGTGCAACAATTGCCTGAATGGCTACACTTTTAGCATACTCCATGTAAGAAATTTGCCCTCGCTCAAGCATCCTTTGGCGAGCTTGACGATAGAATTTAAGGTAACGCAAGCCACCTCGACGCTCAAACATCCCTGCACCTACACGAACCTTACACAAGATTTGATCTAGGTTGCCAGTCTTGGCACCTGCCGCAATCATATTGAGCCAAAGGAGGTCATCCTCCATGTAAAGTCCGTCTTCGTAGTTGCCCGCCTTGAGGACCATGTCCTTTTTGAACATGACTGTCATATGGTTAAAAGCGCTTCTCATTCTCTGATAAGCCACAATGTCTGCATGCTGAGTTGGAACACGACGATAAGACACAATCTCATCTGGATTGTCAATGAACTCTGCAATCTGCCCACCTAAGAGGTCGAGATCTTCTTTCTCCATTAGCTGAAGCTGTTTCTCAAAACGATCCGGAACGGCTAAATCGTCCGTATCCATCCGGGCAATAATATCATACTGGCACTGTAAAACGCCGTATCGAAGAGCCAAGCCTAAACCTTGGTTTTGTTCTAAGGGGCACCGTTTAACTGGAATGTCTGACTGAGCTGCCACTTCATCTAGCACCTGATAGAGTTCGGGTGTGAGCGGTCCGTCCTCAACAAGAACAAGTTCGCTCGGTTTCAAGGTCTGGTTTTGAACACTTTTGATAGCATCTCTTAAAAAAGTCGGATTTTCCTTTACATAGACCGACATCAAGACACTGATTTTTTGCTTTTCAGGCACAGTTTTTCTCCAATGTATAGATTTCCTTCCACTATTTTATCACAAATTCTCCTAGTTTCCTATTTTTATATCAAATCAAGGAAAATTCTAGTAAAGAAATGTATCTCCTTTCACTCTATTCTCGCTTAAATCAATCGAACTTTCTTAGCTGTCATTACTTGACATTATAGGGAAAAAACCTTAAAATAAGCTGTTATTAAAATCATCCTATCGAGGTTTTTATGAAAAAACAATCACTCTTTTTTGTTCTAGGAATTGTTTTAATCGGGACCGTTTTACGCTCTCCTTTTACTGCTCTTCCAACCATTTTAGGAGATATCGCTCAGGGACTAGGAGTGGAGGTTAGCTCTCTTGGAATTTTAACCAGTCTCCCTCTCTTGATGTTTGCTCTTTTCTCTGCTTTTGCAAGCCGCTTGGCACAAAAAATCGGATTGGAACATCTCTTTACTTACTGTCTGCTCCTCTTAACTGTTGGCTCTGCCATTCGTATTTTCAATCTTCCCCTTCTCTATCTGGGAACTCTGATCATCGGAGCGAGCATCGCCATTTTCAATGTACTCCTCCCCAGTATGATTCAGGCAAATCAGCCTCAAAAGATTAGTTTCCTAACAACGCTCTATGTCACTGCCATGGGAATTTCGACAGCCATCGCTTCTTATCTTTCGGTCCCTATCACCCAAGCTAGTTCTTGGAAGGGCCTCATCCTCCTTCTCAGCTTTCTCTGTCTGGTCACTCTGCTAGTCTGGTTGCCAAATCATCACCACAACCACCACCTAGAAAACCAAAAAGAAAAGCAAGTCAAAGAGAATATTCTAAAAAGTAAAGATGTCTGGGCTATCATTATCTTTGGCGGACTTCAGTCCTTGCTCTTTTATACAAGCATGACATGGTTGCCAACTATGGCTGTTAGTGCTGGTATTTCTAATAGTGATGCAGCTCTCCTCGCTTCTATTTTCTCACTGATCAGCATTCCTTTTTCAATGACTGTTCCAAGTCTGACGACTCGTCTATCAGATGGTCACCGTCGAATCATGCTGGCAATTATCTCTATCGCTGGGATGACAGGAATTGCCATGCTCTTGTATCCAACCAATAATTTCCTCTACTGGTTAGTTGTCCATCTCTTGATTGGAACGGCCTGCAGTGCCCTCTTCCCCTACCTCATGGTTTGCTTTTCACTTAAAACCAGTTCTCCCGAAAAGACCGCTCAGCTATCAGGACTAGCGCAAACAGGAGGCTACATCTTAGCAGCTTTTGGGCCCGCCTTGTTTGGTTACAGTTTTGAACTTTTCCAATCTTGGATCCCAGCTGTCCTTGCCCTTCTAGTCATCGATATCATCATGACCGCCTCACTCTTTATGGTGGATCGGGCTGATAAAATTCTTTAAACTTCTAGTTTTTACTAGGAGTTTTTTATATATAAAATTTTTACACATATTTCTTGACAGGGCTTTCAACTTGAGATACAATATATTTGAAAAGAGTATATATAAAATTTTTATATAATATAAAGGAGGTTTCCCATGTACTTCCCAACATCCTCTGCCTTGATCGAATTTCTCATCTTGGCTGTACTGGAGCAGGGGGATTCTTATGGTTATGAGATTAGTCAAACCATTAAACTCATCGCCAACATCAAAGAATCTACGCTCTATCCCATTCTCAAAAAATTGGAAGCCAGTGGCTTTCTGATCACCTACTCTAGAGAGTTTCAGGGGCGTATGCGCAAATACTACTCCTTGACCAATCGGGGCGTAGAGCAGCTCATTACTCTAAAGGAAGAGTGGACGCTCTATACCGGCACCGTCAACGGCATCATAGAAGGGAGTATCCGCCATGACAAGAACTGACTATCTGACTCAGTTAGAAACCTATCTCCATAAACTACCTGAAGCTGACCGCATCGAAGCTATGGACTACTTTAAGGAACTATTTGACGATGCCGGTTCAGAGGGCGAAGAGGAGCTCATTGCCAGTCTAGGAACACCAAAAGAAGCGGCTCATGATGTCCTCTCTAACCTCCTCAATAAGAAGGTCAATGAAGCCCCTGCCCAAAAGAATGACCGCCAACTGCTGCACATTGCACTCTTGGCCTTACTAGCAGCCCCTATCGGCATTCCTGTTGGAATTGCAATTATCTTAACCATTATCGGGCTTTTTATCGCGGCTGTCTCCGTCATTCTAGCTTTTTTCACCGTTTCGGTGACGGGAATCCTGCTGGGTGGACTTTTTATCGTAGAGAGCTTTAGTGTTCTGGTCGAAGCTAAATCTGCCTTTATCTTGATTTTTGGGGCTGGTTTGCTTTCTATCGGTGCTTCTTCTCTTGTTCTACTGGGTATCTCCTATGTAGCTCGTTTCTTTGGCCTCCTAGTCGTCCGCTTGGTGCAATGGATTCTTAAAAAAGGAAAGAGAGGTGACAGACATGCGTAAATTGACAAAAGGATTTCTCATCTTTGGTGTGGTTTCCACAATTCTCGGTTTTATTATGATCATTATAGGCGCCCAGTCCAATGGTATTCAAAGTTTACTTGCCATGTCAAAAGACCCCGTCTATGACAATCGTATCGAAGAAGTAACCTTTGGAAATGAAGTGGAAAAACTTGATTTAGCCCTTGAGGAACATAGCCTAACCATCACAGAGTCTGTAGATGACAAGATCCACATCACCTATCATCCGTCTGTGTCTGGTCGTCACGATCTAACTACTGGCATGAGTGACAAAACACTGAGCGTCACTGACAAACAAGCCTCCCAACATCGTTTTCTCGGTTCAGGAATCGAAGGCCTACTTCGTATTGCCAGCAGTTATTCTCACCGTTTTGACGAAGTCATTCTCTCCCTCCCTAAAGGAAGAAAGCTGCAAGCTATCACCGTCTCAGCCAATCGTGGACAAACCAATATCATAAATGCTAGCCTTGAAAATGCGACCCTCAATACAAACGGCTATCTCCTCCGAATTGAAGGAAGTCGTATCAAGAACAGCAAATTCACAACGCCCAATATCATCAATATCTTTGATACAGACCTTACAGATAGTAAACTAGAGTCAACAGAAAATCACTTCCACGCCGAAAAAATCCAAGTACACGGTAAGGTGGAATTGGTGGCGAACACAGACCTAAACCTACTACTTTCCGAAGAAGAAAAACAAAGAATCAACTTAGACCTTTCAACAAAACATGGTTCTATTATCCATTTTCTGAGAGAAGGAAGACGTTCGTTTAAAAATGAAGAAAACAAAGATGAACGTTTAAGCAATCCTTATAAAACTGAAAAAGCAGATATCAAGGATCTACTCATTGCAAAAGCCAACCAGGATATCTACCTACCTAAAGAAGAGCACTCTGCTCCATCTAGAAATCATTGACAAAAACGCTTTCATCTGCTAGTCTAAAGATAGAAAACGACCATAAAAAGGAGGTTCCACCATGACACAAGAATGGTTTGAAAGTGCCGATCTTGAGAAAAAATCACCTCAGACGAAATCAGAAATCCAACCCGACGAGCCAGAGACTTCGGAAACTGTGGAAACTGAACCACAAGTAAGCGAAGAAACACCTGTCTCACCTAAAGAGATGGAAAGGCATGAGGAGGAAGCTCCCGAAATGACTGAGGAAACCCAAACCGAAGAAGAGGGAGAAGGGAAAGCTGAAGAGGAACACAAGCAAGAAAACCCTGCAAAAGAGAAAAGTATCCTCAGCAAGGCTTTAGAAAGCCCCTATATCCCAGATATTGACCCTCGTAAAACAGCCAGATTCAAAGAAGAAATTGCACTATTTTGGGCTTGGCTACTGGATGCTATCCAAGAACCAACTGCTAGCAAGACTACGGACCAAAAGCATCGTTACAGTGTCTTTGGCCTGCTCACTTTGCTATCCTCGATTAACCTTTTCTTTAGTATCTATCATATCAAGCATCTCTACTACGGCTATATGGCCTCTATTGCCAATAATTTACCTAATCAGCTCCCTCCTTTAGATCTCTTTGCTGGACTCTCCATCTTTGTCGCTAGCGCTCTATTTTACTTTTCTATCATTTTGGGAGGATTCACTGTCCGACGTGTACTGGACCAGGAGAGCGACTTCACATTCCAAGAAGCTTGCGATCGTTACAGCCGACTCTTTGCTATCCCGCTTGTCCTAACGGCTCTAGCAAGTTTCTTTGCACTCTTTGGTGGCTTACGATTTGCTGGCATCCTCACTCTTCTAAGCATGGCCATCTTTGCCCTTGGGAATCTCTTTGTGATTAGCAAACCAAGTAAGACCAGTAGCCTTGACCCATTTTATCGTTTCTTGCTAGCTGTCTTACTTAATGGTGCTATTCTCTTACCCTTCTTCATTGCAGAGCTCGCGCTGACAGTTGACTACCTTCGCATCCTGACCTTCTTTTAACCAAAATCCCTGTCATTTGTTAATGACAGGGGTTTTTATGCTTACTCTTTTTAAACCGTGTCTACTTGACGACTGCCAATTCCTCAAAATCTTTTCCCAAAATGGCTTGTACTTCTAATTGATTAGCATCTAGTTGGTGGTAAGATTCTGATGGTAATACCTCGAGGAATTTTGCATAGTCCAAGCGAGCGATGGCTTCATAGTCTTCTGGTTTGGACCCATCACCAGAAATCGTCACTAGGTCAATCTCCCAAACAAGTTCCTTGCCTGCTAACTGCTCGGTGTAAGGCGCTGGTACAACGGGTTTCTTTGGCAAAATTGTCTTGACTCCTTGGGCTAGGTGGTAGATACCGTGTACCTTTTCTTGGGCGTCTGGGTAAAATTTCACACTGGCAAGGTAGGCATCAGAGCCTTGAACCTTCTTGACCAGCTCTTCAAAACGTGCCAATCCGTCCTCAACCAAAAAGCTCTCGAGGTATTCCTTGTTCAAAT
Source organism: Streptococcus oralis (assembly GCF_001578935.1). Taxonomy (GTDB): domain Bacteria; phylum Bacillota; class Bacilli; order Lactobacillales; family Streptococcaceae; genus Streptococcus; species Streptococcus oralis_R. Next base: position 375,118 of record NZ_KQ969522.1, read on the forward strand.
AGATAGGAGACAAGAGCCCTTGGCAGTATACTAGACGAGCCACCTTATCCGCTAGATAATTCTGAACTATTTGTCGGAAATAGGCTTCAAAATCAAATCCTTCTAGCCCTTCTACCACTTGCCCCAACTTGTTCGATAGGGCTTGGAGGAGAGCTTCTACAATCTCCCAGTCCGCTCTGGTAAGGAAGTCTGGAATCACCACTTGGTAGCCTTTTCGACTATCCGCATAGTTCACCTTGAAGAGAAATTGCGACTGACCTACAATCCCACACTCCATGTATTCGAGACGATTGAGGGGCTGACGGAGATAGACTGCATCATAACTATGCGACTCCAAGCCCTCCACCAAGGCCAGGATGGACTTAGCAGTCAAGACCTCCTGTTGTCCTAGAATGCTTTCTTTATTTGGGATAAAAAATGTTTTCGCCATAACTGGCCTCCTTTGAAATCGTTTACATATAGTATACCCTATTTTCCTGAAAGATACAGAAACAAACTTTAGATTTTTGAATAAAAAGCATAGAAAAACAGCCCTGAAGGCTGTTTGCTTTATACTGTAGCGACTTGATCCAAGCTTTCACCGATAGCTGCTAGGCGCTCGATTACTTCTGCTTGTGTCAATTCATTTTCTGAAACATAGCGGTTGCGTGGGTGAACACGGCACTCGTGTGAGCAGCCACGAAGGTACTTGTCTTCATTTTCTTCTGATGTTAGGATACGACGGTTACAGAAGGGATTTCCACAGTTGACATAGCGTTCACATGGTGTTCCATCAAACCAGTCTTTCCCTACGATGGTTGGATTGACATGGTTGACATCGACTGCAATACGCTCGTCAAAGACGTACATTTTCCCATCCCAAAGCTCACCTTGGACTTCTGGGTCTTTCCCGTAAGTTGCGATTCCTCCGTGCAATTGGCCGACATCTTTGTAGCCTTCACGGACCATCCAGCCTGAGAATTTCTCACAACGAACTCCACCTGTACAGTAAACCACGACACGCTTGTCCATGAATTTTTCCTTGTTGTCACGGACCCATTGTGGCAACTCACGGAAGTTGCGGATGTCTGGACGAATAGCCCCACGAAAATGTCCTAGATCGTACTCATAATCATTACGTGTGTCAAGGACAACTGTATCTTCGTCAAGAAGGGCTTCTTTAAACTCTTTTGGAGACAAGTAAGCGCCTGTTGTTTCAAGTGGGTTGATGTCGTTGTCGAAGTCGTTGTCTTCCAAACCAAGGTGGACAATTTCTTTCTTGTAGCGAACAAACATCTTCTTGAAGGCTTGTTCATTTTCTTCGTCAATCTTGAACCAAAGGTCTTCCATACCTGGAAGGCTGTGAACGTAGTCCATGTATTTTTGAGTTGTTTCGTAGTCACCTGAAACGGTTCCGTTAATTCCCTCGTCAGCGACTAGGATACGGCCTTTGAGACCGATTGATTTACAGAAAGCCAAGTGGTCAGCCGCAAATTGCTCTGCGTTTTCAATTGGAGTATAAAGGTAGTAAAGTAAGACACGAATATCTTTTGCCATAAGATTTGTTCTCTTTTCTATTCTTAAATTTTCAGAATTTTTCATTCAACTATACTAGTATACCCACTTGGGAAAACGAATGCAATTTATTTGACCGGAAATTGTATAGAGAGACCTGCCACTGCACTTTATCAGTAACCATAGCGAATCACAGATAATTCTCTCAATTTTTTGATTTGCTTAGCTTGACTTTCTGACAAACCCAGCTTGTTATCAATCAACACACGTGAGATGTCAACATTCATTTGGCTCAGAATAAATGGAGTAGAGGTCCCATCGTCCTCTAATCGTTTTTTATAAATCACTAACTGATTTTTCAGGGGAGCAAGTTGAGGCGCAGCCTTTATATCTTCCAATAGATGATCAATGATGGTCATGGCTTCACAACGCCTTTCGCTTCCTCCAGCGAACCATTTTAATGGTGTCATTCTCATTTTCCTCCTGAAATTCGCTTATAAATTGAAAAACTATAATTCCTAACTCTCCAGTCAGTATTTTACCCAAACACCCTATGTAAAAAAGTCAGCAAAAATGGCAAGGTCGCTACAATATTATTGATCACATGCACCGCATAGGAAGGATAAATGCTCTTGGTATAGCGGGTCAAACCAGCAAAGATGATTCCAAATGTTGCAAAGACCAAGATATCTAACAAACTAGGCAGGCTTGAAAAATGAGGAAGAGCAAATAAAATTGACGGAAGAAGCAAATCAAGGCCAAATCTCGAATGCTTAAAAAAGGCGTGTTGCAGTAATCCTCTATAGATTAGCTCTTCCATAAGTGGAGTCAGAAAGAACAAAGTTATATAGATACCTAGCTCAGCAAAGTTGGTCCCACTATAACCGATCAATACGGCCCAACCTTCAGCAGTTGACTGAACATGTTTAGCTGTCTGAACGTTAAAAGAGATCTGGAGCACTACCACTAATACTGTCAAAATCGAATACCAAAGCCATTTTTTTCTTGGAATGCGAAAGAGATAACCATGGCCTGTCTTAACCAGAATCCAAATCATGACTCCGCTAAATAGCAAACTCAAGATATTTTGAATCCAGACGAAATTGCCAATCTGGGAAGAAAATTGCCAATAATTTTGAACAATAAGCGTCAGCTTAGAAAGGCCAAATACGAAAAATAGGTAAGAGAGGACAGCACTTATTTTGAATAGAAGACGATATTTTTTCATAATAAATCCCCTATAGATGTATGTGTATCACATCGTCGAAACTCTTAGAACCACTCTTTTCATGTTTACATCCTAAAAACCACTACCTCCCCTAGAGAACTAAGGAAGGCAGTGATCACATTTTTAGGAATTAGGAATGAATACATGAAATCAATCAGGAGCTATTGATTATTTATTTTTTAAAAATTCATCGTATTGTTTTTGCATTTCGGTCAATACTTTATCGTAGGCACCTTCAGATTTCAATTTTTCCATCAATTCTGGAATTGCTTTTTCTGGGTCTACAGTACCTGTGTTGATAGCTGTATCGAATTGTTGCATTGTGTTAGAGATAGCAGAAATTTCAGATTTTACATTGTCAGTGTTAAAGATGAATCCAAGTGCTGGTGATTCTTTAGCTTCTGCCAATTCTTTCTTAGAATCTTCAATTTGTTTGTCTGTAACGTTTTCGTTGATGTAAAGAATCCAGTTATTACCAGTGTTCCAACCTGACATGTGAGTGTTTCCTTTGTATCCGTCAAGAACTTTCACACGATTTTCTTTACCTTCAACTTTTTCCCAGTTCTTACCTTCTGGACCGTAAACAAGGCCGTTCAAGAGTTCTGGGTTAGTGTTCAAGAGGTTCAAGACTTCCATTGCTTTTTCTTTGTTCTTAGAGTTGTTTGAAATTACAAAGTTAGCAACTTGAGTTGTTTGGTTTTTCTTGATGAAGTTTGTGATTGGTTTGACTTGGATATCTTTGTTAGCAACACGTGAAAGGAGGCTGCTACCGTAGTCAGCTGGTCCTACTGTCTCTTCACGAACGAACCAAGTATCTTGTTGAAGGTCAAAGGTTGTGTCACTTGTTGCAACGTCTTTTGGAATGTAACCAGCTTCATAGAATTTGTGAAGAGTCTTCAAGTGTTCTTTGAAGCGTGGCACTTCGTAACGGTTGACAATCTTAGTAGTGTCGCCTTCAAGGTCGATAACAAATGGAAGTCCGTTTGGTACTGGATAGTCAAAGTTATCTGATGGGATGTAGTTCTTAGTAACTGCAAATGGTGTTACATCTGGAGCTTTTTCTTTGATTTCTTTCAAAACTGGTTCCAATGTTTCGTATGAAGTTACACCTGAAATGTCAATACCGTACTTAGCAAGGAGAGTTCCGTTGAAGGCAAAGTTTTGTGATGATGCAACGTTAGCCGCTACTGGAACAGCATAAATTTTTCCGTTTACAGTGTTCCCTTTGATGTAAGCTGGGTCAAGTGCTTTGTAAAGCTCTGCTCCTTCTTTCTTGTACAAATCAGTCAAGTCAGCGTAAGCACCTTTTTGAGCATTTACAACATAGTTATCTGCAAAGGCGATATCATAGTTTTCACCAGATGATGTGATAACGGACATTTTCTTGCTGTAGTCACCCCAGCCAAGGTATTGGATATCTAGTTTAGCACCAACTTTTTCTTCGATGATTTTGTTTGCATTTTCTAGCAATTCATCCAAGTTATCTGGTTTGTCACCGATTTGATACATTTTCAAAACAGGTTTATCGCCTGAAGCTGAGTCAGCTGCTTTCTTGTTGTTCCCTTGCAAGTTTCCACAAGCAGCAAGACCAGCAGCCAAAGCAACTAAGCTAGCAGATGCAAAAGCATATTTTTTCCAGTTTTTCATGATAAAAACTCCTTTTTTATTTTTAAAGTTATAAACGATATTATAATAATAAAATTTGTTGACAGTACGAACTCGCAACGCTCGTTTTTTGTCAAAAATAATTCTATTCCTTGACACCACCAATGGTTAATCCTTTTACAAAGTAGCGTTGGAAGAATGGGTAAAGAACAGCGATTGGAAGGGTAGCAACAACCACCATGGCCATACGACCGGTTTCTTTTGGTAGGGCAACAGCAATCTGACTAGATGTCCCAACAGATTTGGAAATGTAGTCCATGTTGTTTTGGATTTGCATGAGCAAATATTGGAGTGGATAAAGGTTGTCACTCTTAATGTAGAGGAGAGCGTTAAACCAATCATTCCAAAAACCAAGAGCTGTTAGCAAGGTGATAGTAGCAATACCTGGTAGGGACAAGGGCAAACAGATTTGGAAGAAAATCCGTGCTTCACTAGCACCATCGATACGAGCAGATTCGAGAATGGCTTCTGGAATGGTCTTCTTGAAGAAGGAACGCATCAAGATGATGTTGAATGGTGAGAGAAGCATCGGAACAATCAAGGCCCAAACGGTATCACCCAGTTGAAGCAGGCGAGTGACCACGATATAGCCCGGTACCAAACCGGCGTTGAACAACATACTAAGAAGTGCAAAGATGGTGAAGAAGCGACGGTATTTAAAGGTTGACCGTGAAATTGCATAGGCATAAGTCGTTGTGATAAAGACGTTCGTCACCGTTCCCACTACTGTAACAAAAACAGAGATAAAGAGAGATTGGAGAATCTTGTCTTTAAATTGTCCCAAGAAGACGAAGCCGTCTAGCCCAAATTTAGATGGGAAGAAACTATAGCCAACTTGTTGAAGAGTCGTTTCATCTGTGATCGAAATCATGATAACGAAGATAAAGGGCAAGATACAAGAAAGAGCGATCAAACCAGAGATGATACTAAAGAAGATATCTGCTTTCTTGCTGAAGGAGTGAATGCCGACATTATCAATTTTTTCTTTTTAATTTTCTTTTTTGCCATATTCTCCTCCTTTCTAGAACAAAGCTGAGTTTGGATCGACTCGTCTTGCAAGTAAGTTTGATAGGATAACCAGAATCAAACCGACTACGGATTGGTAAAGACCAGCTGCTGAAGCCATACCGATATCTGCTGTCTGAGTCAAACCATTAAAGACATACACGTCCAAAACGTTGGTTACATTGTAAAGCTGACCAGCATTGTGGGGGATTTGATAGAAGAGACCGAAGTCTGCGCGGAAGATATTTCCGACTGCAAGGATGGTCAAAACTGTTACAAGTGGAGTCAACTGAGGAATGGTTACGTTGCGAATACGTTGCCACTTGCTAGCCCCGTCCACTGTTGCCGCTTCGTAGTAGGTTGGGTCAATTCCCATGATTGTCGCATAGTACATGACACTGCTATATCCAAAGCCTTTCCAAATACCTAGGAAAAGGAGAAGGTATGGCCAAATGCCTAAGTCAGCATAGAAGTTGACTTCCTTCATGCCAATGGATGTTAGGAAATGGTTGAAGACCCCTTTGTCAATGTTTAGGAAGGCATCTGTAAAGAAACTGATGATAACCCATGACAAGAAGTAAGGGAACAACATAGACGTTTGGAAAATCTTAACCATTCTCTTAGAGCGAAGCTCACTGAGAATAATGGCAATCCCAACCGCCACAACCAAACCAATAAAGATGAAGCCAAGGTTGTAGAGAACGGTATTTCGAGTGATGATAAAGGCATCTTTTGAACTAAACAAGAATCTGAAATTATCTAACCCGACCCATTTACTATTCACAATACTATCTATGAAACCATTACTGGTCATATGGTAGTCTTTAAAGGCGACCACATTCCCAAATACTGGAATGTAAAAGAATAGAATCAACCAGAGTGCCCCTGGTAAAACCATCAAGAGAAAGATCCAGTTATCTCTCAAGGTCTTTGAAAACTTTTTCATACTTTCCTCCCTTTTTATTCCTAAAAACTGATTTCATCGAATTTTTAGGTTTGATAACGATTACATTATTAGTATACTCCTATTTGAAGGTCAGGTTAAACTACTAATTATAGAAAAAACTCCACAAATTATTTTATGTGGAGAAGTTTTTTATAAGAAATAGGTTTCACGAGAAACACTCTGAGCAAAGGACACTGTTCTTATTTTTATACTCAATGAAAATCAAAGAACAAACTAGGAAACTAGCCGCAAGCTGCTCAAAGCACTGCTTTGAGGTTGCAGATAAAACTGACGAAGTCAGTAACATCTATACGGCAAGGCGAAGCTGACGTGGTTTGAAGAGATTTTCGAAGAGTATTAAGTCGTATAAATCGTCGATGCTGTCGCAATGGTATGCCACTGATTAGCTGTAGTTGCTGCGAAGTCTTTGTCTGCATAGAAGTCAGTAAATGGTAGGATTTCAACTTCTAGCTCGTCGATGCGGTCAATCTGACCAGACAGATAATCCTCTATGCGACTCTCTGCGCGTTTGATGCGTTGTAAGAGTCCGCCCATACGGATATCGACTGTATCCAAGCCAAAGACCTTATTTTCTTTTAGCCATTGGTGGCTAAAGGTTTGGTGGAAATCTTCGATCTCGCTTCTGAGTTTTGGTAATTCTTGTCTGACGATTTGCTGTAAGCTGACTTTGTCACCGGCTTTATAAGCTTCACGGATGCGTCGTCCCACATCCACTTTGCTACTTAAAATCTGGTTCAACTGGGCCTGAGTTTCAAAGAGGTAGGCATAGTCCCCAGCTTTTTCTTTGATTTCAGCAAGGATCACAGCAGCCTGAGCGAAGTGCGGTTTGTCCTGTTCAGGTGTCATGTGTCTATCAAGAATCGGGCAGAGAACATCCTGATAAAAAACATAGCGGTTGGGATTAATACCACTGAGATTGTCCGGCAAGTCTGGCAAGAGGTTGGCTAGGTCAATCTGCATGAAATCCTCAATTGATAGACCTGTATGGGTCTTGAAGTGAGCAGACAGACGGTCGAGGTCATTGCGGTAGCTGAGTTCTGCCCAGATTTGCAAGCTTGGTAGGATAGAGAACTGGGCTGTTTCACCACCATTGTCCCCCAACCCGTTACAATGACTTCTTTGATGTCATTGGCACGACAGGCTTTGTTGGCCTCGATAGCGATGAGACGGCTGAAATGGTTGTTGGGTGTGAAACCGATCCACTTCCAAGCACCACCTGCAAAGGCAATATCTTGGCTAATCTTGTGGTGATTGCGGAAATTGCGGTTGTATTTTTCCTCGCTATCCTGATAATAATCCCAGTAAACCAAGGTTACACGGTCTTTGAGACGGTCTAGGTAGACACGCGTTTCTTCCGGAATTTCCACATCACGGTCGTACTGGCCATCTGCTGACATGAGTTTAAAGAACATATCGCTCCACATCTGGCAATGGAAACCATACTTGTCTGCAATATCCAGCACGCGCTCCAAGTGTTGACACATGAGAAGACTACGGTCCACAACGCCATTCAAGATAAGGTAGCGTCCCAAGCCAACCAAGTGGGCTTCATCCATCCCGATATTGACCTTGCGAGTCTGAAGTTTAGACAGAGTGGCAAACATCCCGTCAATCAAATCATAAACTTTTTCTTCACCGATAAGGAGAATGTCCTCTACATCACGGAGTTCCTGCACTTCCTTGATACCCCATTTGACAAAGGCCGACAAGTGGGCCAAGGTCTGGATACAGGGCACAAAGGTCATATCAAACTGCTGGGCGTAGGTTTCGATTTCCTGTAATTCCTCAGCCGAGTAAGCTCCACGGAAGTAACCAAAGTATGGTTGCCCTTCAATCTGGTAGGTGTCTTCCATATAGAGCTCGAAGGTTGAGTAGCCCATGAGAGCCAAGACCTCAATCATCTGCTTGGCAGAAGCGACATTCAAAACTGCATTGCGGGAACAGTCTGCCATGTAAGCCAAATCTTCATAAGCCGCCTGCTCCTCAATCGCTACTTTATCACCTTCTACTAGAGCTGTTGCTAATAAAGACAAGGCGCGGTAAAGTTGGTGAGGTTTGCGATAGGTTAGTTGATAGTGTCCACCTTCACCCTTGATAGAGATAGAGGCTTGGTCAGACTGAGCGACTGCCACTTCCACATCTGGTAAAGAGATATGTTTTGTCAGCAAGTCGATTGCCTGAGTTTGTTTGGGACTAAGTCCTGTAAAAATTACCATTCTTTTTCCTCCTGTAACCAATTGACTAAAGCACCGTAAAGATTGGCATCTGCATGATAAGTACAGGCCCGAATAAGGGGTGCAACAGTATATTCTTCATAGTCTTCTACAAGTTTGTCAACAGCTTTTTTGACACCTGCGATAAAATCAGAATTTTGACTGATAGAGCCACCCAAACTAATCACATCAGGATCGATAAGATATTGGATATTAAGCAGTCCTTGAGCCAAATTGCGATTCATGCGGCCAATAGCTTCTTGACAAAGGGCATTGCCTGCCGCCGCCTCTTGGTAAATCTTGCGTCCGTCCCAATCGGTTCGACCAGATTTTTCAATCACATGCCGAACAAGGCTACCTGTTGAGGCTAATTGCGACCAGTTATTGAGATTTTCAGCAGGTGCAAGAGTAGTCATATAGCCAAATTCTCCTCCCAAGCCGTGGCGACCTCGATGCAGCTTACCATTGATAATCATAGCACCACCAATCCCTGTCCCGACGACAACACAAGCTGCATTTCCAATCTCTGGGTGAGCTAGTAATTCACTGAGTCCGACACAGTTGGCATCGTTTTCCAGATGAACAGGAATCTGGTAGCGCCTGAGTGTTTCATACCAAGAAAATCCGTGTATATAAGGAACAGCACTAAATCCGTCAATCACACCTGTCTCTTGATTTACCGCTCCTGGGACACTCATGGCAATCCCACGGTAAGTTTGCGCTGATAAGTATTGGTCTAACCAAGTAAGTAAATCCTCCAAACTTTCTGGTGTTGGGGTACTTGCCTTATCCAGTATTTTTCCATCAGGAGTTAGACTGGCAAACTTAATGCCAGTTCCTCCAATATCAATCGTTGCGATAGTCATTATTTTTACCACAATAAGGAGCGAAAAACATTCATTTTTGTGTTTCCGCTCCCCTTTCTATGTCATAGTGTCTATTCTATATTTTCATCCAGCTTGTCTTTGTAGTTCACATATCAGAAAATCTATGCTTGCATGCTACAACAAAAACTGTTTGCCTACAAGATTAGTAAACAACTACTGCGATGGCTGGAATTCTTTAGAAAAGTTTAGATTTCTTCTTTTTTGATCAATTCTGTGCGAATCTCTTGTGGTGCTAAGAGTCCTGAATGAACTGGATATGGTCGCTCAAGCAAGTCAAGGATTGTTTGTTGTTTTTCTGAAACACGCACATTCTCTTGACTCATATTGTAGTAACGAAGTACATATCCTTCTTCGTTTTCAGCTACCTTAAAGGCTGTCGGGCAGACTTGTGGCAAGCTGAGAGCCGCATGATTCAATAGACTACCTATCGTAGCAACACTGCCTTCTTGTTTGGCAACTTGAAGGCTAGTAAATGGCGTTTGGAAAGCCTTAGCACGACGGAAAGCTGAGAAGCGTTCTCCTGCTTGGTGGCATTCAACTGCAAATTCTACTTCAAACTCACGCAAGCACTGAGCCTCTGGTGTTGGGAAATAACCCCAGTCACCTAACTCACCTGAGGCACGAAGAATGGTCACCGCCATGGTATCGTCTCCAAGGATTTCGTATTCGTGCAATCCTTTATTAGCCACTGTCACCCCTTTTTCATCATCATACAGACTGACAAAGGCTTGTTGGTGTTGAGGATTTTCAGGATTTTCCCATACAGGAGCTGGTTGGTTAGGGCGGGTCACGACTTCATAGATACTTTCAGAATCATTGGTCTTGCTTTGGTTATGGGTGTTAACCAAGAGACGGATTCGGTGGTCTTTAGCAGTATTGGTAAAGCGAGTCTTGAAGCGAATCTGTGGATTATCAACAAAAATAGTCATTTCAGTCTCAAGAGGAATGCTTGTCAACTCCTCTGAACGTCCAGCTTCACGCGTCATAAACTCGATGATGCCTCTTTGTTCCGCATCTAGTTTTTCATCTGCACTGACTGGAATTGTCAATTCATGCTTGAGCAAAATTTTAGCAAAACGAGCTGTATTTTCCAAGACCTCATAACCTTCCAGCACGGCGTAGATAGGTTCTGTTCCTTTTGGTTGGAAATAGATATACTCATTCCCGATGTCCCCGCGGTCTTCAAAGCGGATAAAGTCTTCATAGGCTTCGTGAGTTGTTTTGTCATAAACTGTGATGTTGTCATCCACACTTACCGTTACAAATGGCGTATCAATCACTCCATTTTGGTAAATACCGTCACGGTGTTCTTGTTCTCCTTCAAGCAATTGGAAGGTTGTCCACGAAAGTGGAGCTAAGTGAACAGGGACTGTCACGCGCACTTGACGAGCGATACGAGCTTGGCGGAACTTGTCTTTTGGCAAATCATACTCAAAATTAGCTCCTAAATCTTCAATTTTCGCTTCTACAGCATGCCCCTCCAAATCTTCAACACGGTAGCTTGGCAAGGTAAGAGCGGCCATCTTCTTGTAACCTTCTGTCGGGTGCAATTCTTTGAAGTCACAAGTCGCAACATCAATCACTGTGCTGACCGTATCAACCTTATCATGCAAACCTGTGTTAATGACAGTAAAGAGATGGTCGCTTTGGGCTTCGTGGGTTGCGATTTTACCCTTCCATTCGTTGAGAAGGTTGGTCTTAACAAAGTTTCCAACTTGGTTGACCTTGGCAAAACGTGTTTCCATCTCACGGTGAACCTCGTCCACGCTACAGCCACAGATACTGTCATGTGGCGCATTTTGTAGAAGAACTTTCCAAGCATAGGTCAACTGGTCTTTGTGATTGTGTCCCCCAGTAATAACGGTCAAGGGTTCCACTACCTGCTCCAGCAAGTTACTGTTTTCTTGGAAGGCTTGCTTGAGGTAAATGCGTGATGAAGAAGTGTTGGCAAGTGTGTACCAACCATCTGTTTCTTGACTGGTCAACTCACCTGTAACCGTTGATAACTGCTCTGGTAGAGCACTTTCTACTGCATGGACATAGTCATCAAAGGAACTATGCACAAAGGTCACATCTGGGAAGAGTTCATTTGCCACACGAATGGCTTCACTCAGATTTCGCTGTACAGGCTGGTGGTCACAGCCGTTCATCATCAACCATTGGTTGGTTGAAGCGTAGTCCCGCACGTCTGACAATTTTTGTTTCCAAAAGGCCAAGGCTTCGTCCTTATCAACTGGGATTTCATTTCCGTTACTATACCAGTTGGCAAAGAGAATGCCTAGCACGCGACTACCGTCTGCACCCTGCCAGTACATTTCTGAAAATTGTGAAGTAAATTGCTCATCTTCGAGAACTTGGTTGTCAAATCCAATCGGCTTGACACCACGTCCAAAGGCTGCCACGTGAATGCCTGACTTTTGTAGGATTTGCGGAGCTTGGCCCATATTGCCAAAGGTATCTGGGAAGTAGCCAATCTGGGTAGATTTGCCCCACTTGGCTGTTTCTTGCTGCCCGATTAATGTATTGCGGACATTTGCTTCACTTGAAATCAGGTAGTCATCCTGCAAGATGTAAAAAGGCCCAATTTTAAGCTTGCCCTCATCAATGTAGCGCTGTACCTTGTCACGGTTTTCAGGGCGAATTTCCAAATAATCATCTAAAACAATAGTTTGTCCATCTAGGTGAAAACTCTTGAACTCTGGGTCATTTTCAAAGAGATCAAAGAGATTGTCAAAAAGCTCTACCAACTGCATGCGGTGGCTTTCAAAGGGTAGGTACCACTCACGGTCCCAGTGACTGTGTGAGATAATATGTACAACAACATTTTCCATGAAGTAAAACCTCATTCTAACTTAAATTTTAACGTTTTAAATGTAAAGGTGTGATTCTGACACGAATCGATTGAGCGAAAGTGTGCTCCTTATACTAAATGAAAATCAAAGAACAAACTAGGAAGCTAGCCGCAGTCTGCTCAAAGCACTGCTTTGAGGTTGTGGATAGAACTGATGAAGTCAGTAACCATACCTACGGCAAGGCGAAGCTGACGTGGTTTGAGGAGATTTTCGAAGAGTATTAGCGAATATCCAGGTAATCCAAGACTAATTCACAGAACATCATGTTGGCCCAAGAGAACCATTCACGAGAGTAGAGCGTTGGGTCATCAACGTGGAAGCTTTCGTGCAAAACACCTGTGCCTCCATCGCAGGCAACCAGCTGATCCAGCAAGAATTTCTTCTCTGCCTTATCTCTTGTTGTCAAACCTTGGATAGAAAGGGCAATGGGCCAAATATAGCGATAGAAGGTATGGGAACTTCCGAGGCCGCTAGCATATTTACCTTGGTAAAAATATGGATTTTCAGGGCTCAGAATGGTACGACGTGTGGCTTGATACACTTCGTCTTCAATGTCGCAATAGCCCAGATAAGGCGCCGCCAGCAGACTTGGTACATTTGGGTCATCCATGATGCTAGCATTCCCTAAACCATCCACTTCAAAGGCGTAAATCTTTTCACCCTTGCTATTAGTTGTGTAGGCGTAATTTTCGATGCCTTCTTGGATTTCAGCCTGGAGACGCTTAGCGTCAGCAATAATACTCTCGCCATCATCTAGTTCCAATGTAGCAAAGATTTCTTGGACATAACCCAAGACGACTACGGCAAACATATTGGACGGAATCAAATAGCTATATTGACAGCAGTCATCACTCGGACGGAAGGCTGACCAAGTCATACCTGTCACTGCAAAGTCAGGTCCAAAGCCATCATTTACCAAAGTGTCTTCCTTGCGGTCCGTATCACGAACAAAACGATAAGGAGAGTTCTTGTGGTCTTGTTCCACTGTCCAGAGATGAAGAATTTCCTTGGTAGCTGCGACAAAAGTTTCATCAAACTGACTGGTTTCCCCTGTTTCTTTCCAAAGGAGATAAGCCAGCTGCAAAGGATAGCAAAGGGAGTCCACCTCATACTTGCGCTCCCAGATCCAGCCGTTAAGATCTGTGTGGTCGGTCTCATGGTGACCCTTCCAGTTCTCCTCAATGTTAAAGGAGTTGGCATAGGGATCCTTGAGGATCAAGGTCATCTGGCGCTTGACCAAACCTGCAATGGTCTGACGCAAGAGAGAATCTCTCTTAGCCACATGAAGGTAGGGTCTGAGTTGGGCTGTCGAATCCCGAAGCCACATGGCAGGAATATCCCCAGTCAAGACAAAAGTTGAGCCATCTTCTAGAATCTCGACCGTATTGTCCAAGGTATCGGTGTAGCAGCGTTCAAAAACTACCACCCACTCTGGATGCTCCTTGGCCTTTTCTGCCACTTGATCCAGCCATTCTCTGACAATTTCTTTTGTATAAACCATAGCCAACAAACTCTCTTTCAAACAAACATTTTTTCATTTTCAGTATAAAAAAAATCACCCCTAAAAGATATACACAAACTAAAGTCGTTTTGAAACAAACTTATGAAAAAAAGTTGGGGCTCTCCCCCAACTTTTCTATTCACTTTTCTTTTCGTCTTTTTTAACCTCTATCAAATGATACTCTTTTCTTTGGAGTTCTTCTTTTAACACTTCAAAATCTTCTAGCCCTCCACCATAGATTGGCCTTATACCCTCCTTAGCGACTAAATTGTCATCTTTCAATTCGTAACCATTGAAACCATAGTACTTGTAACTAACATTTGTAAATAAACTACCTTTACGCGTTACTTTATACACTGTAATTATATCAATGTCAGCACTTGACGTATTTCCTATTCCTGTAGTGATACCAATATAACTACCCTGAGGTTCTAAAGTATAGGTTTCGTTAGTACTATTCCTATTTAGCTCCTTGCTGTATGCATCGTTTTTCTTCAATACATCAATTAAATTCTTCACATCTTTCGCATCTTTTAGACCTTCAACTGTTACTTCTACAGTTTTAGAGTCTACCACTCTTCCTTCTGCTTTCAAAGAATCGATACTTACGTCTTTCACTTTCAAAGTGACTTTGTCGCCATTTTTCAAGTTTCTTGGACGTCTACCATTTTCAAAATCAAAGTAGGCTTCATCCTTAGAATTTTTAGTGATTGTAATAGTGCCAGAACCGTTAAGTCCAGTGAATGTTACAGGTGTTTCTGTCAACAAGTCAGAAGCTGAAACCTTTTCATATTCTTTAAGATTTTCAACTTTGAAAGTTTTCTTTTCAGCTTTAAATGGTGAGTTTTTTGAGCTTGTTGTTACAGTGAACGTAACTTCGTCCCCATTTTTGAGACCATTTGTTTTGTCAAATTCATAATGGACACTACTAATCATCGCTTCTGCTTGTATCAATTTAGACGCCAATTTGCCATCTCTTGACACTTCTGCGTAAATAATAGGATCTTTTTTAGCCAAACCAGCTGCCTGGTCTTTATTAAAGCCTACTTTTTGGTATGCTATTTCTGCTACTTTCTCAGCAATATCTTGACTATTATAAGTTACCATTCCAGATTCTTCATAACCTGAGAACTCAACTTTAACGTCGCCAATCAAGCTTTTTGGTTGTGACTGGATAACATTGTATCCCACAAATGCCACAATAATAACAGCTACTGCCACAAGAGCTGCAATGATTTCTTTGCGTTTCGTTGCAAACAGTCCTTTGGTTTTTTCAACTACTTGTTGAGCTGAAGCCGCAGCTGAAGCTTTTGCATCTTCTTTCTGTTCTGATTTAGAATCTTTCTCTTCCACCACTTCTTCAGATTGGTCATCTTTTACTTGCTCAGAAGCAGTTTCTTCCACAGTTTCTAGTTCTTGAGTAGCAACTGACTCCACATCCTCTACAGGCGTGTTTTCAACCTTCTCTACAGATTCTTCGTTATTCACATTATTTACCGAATCACTCATAAAAAAATCCCCTTTTCTTTTTTATTGTCTCCATTCTAACAAAAGAATGAATATTTGTAAATTATTAACCGAAATTTATAGGGGCATTCACTTTTTAAAATTCGGTTATTGGCAATTTCATGTTATACTAAACAAAAACTCCAACAGAAAGCTTTTTTATGAAAACACTACTTGAAACCATCGATACCCGCTTTGGCACAGCCAGTAAACATGCTTTTTCCAGAGGCAACACCCTGCCCTATACAGGCGTTCCTTTTGGGATGAATTATTTTGTGCCTCAGACCAGTGACCAGGAGGGAGCTTGGTTTTTCGATCCACATCTACCCATCTTTCAGGGGATTCGATTAACCCATCAGCCCAGTCCTTGGATTGGCGACTACTCTTGGCTCCTTCTGACGCCTGTCACAGGTCAGCTGGGGGGAGACAGTCTCTTCCATCGCCAGTCTTCCTATGATATAGATAAGGCCTCTTTCCAACCTCATTATCTGAAGATTTTTTCCCTGCGCTATCAGATTGAAAGTCAACTGACACCGACTTGCTACGGCGCTTCTATTCGTTTGGATCAAAAGCAAGGCAAAGCCCTCTCCCTCTATCTTCACGCAGCAGATGACTTGACAGTCAAGCAAGTAGATAAGCGAACTCTTGCCCTGCGTCAAGAGGGCAAAACTGAGACCAATAAAAATCCTCTGTTACTGTTTACTGCTCTACAAATGGATACGGATATTCTTGCTGTCAAACCAGAAGGTGGTGACTGGCGAATTGACTTAGCAAGCAGTCATGCTGAAATCCAGCTAGCAACTTCTTTCATATCGCCTTCTCAAGCTCTGCTTAATCTACCTCAAAAGGACTTTGACAGCTGTAAAGCAAGTGCGAAAGCGGACTGGGAAAATCTCCTCCATCGTTTTGATATTATGGATACAGGAGAGGCTGACCGAACCTTCTTTGACCACTGCCTCTACAGACTCTTCCTATTTCCTCAAACTTTTTATGAGGTTGATGAATCAGGGCAAGCCATCCACATGGATCTGGCTACTGGTATTGTCAAACCCGGCGTCCTCTTTAGCAACAATGGTTTCTGGGATACCTTCCGGACTACATTTCCCCTCTTTGCCCTTATCATACCGGAGCACTATCACCACTTTTTAGAAGGTTTCCTCAATAGCTACCGCGATACTGGATTCCTTCCAAAATGGCTGGCCCCAGACGAGCGTGGTATGATGCCTGGTACCCTTTTAGACGGCATTATCGCAGATAGCGCCTGCAAGGACATGGCCCCCGACCTAGAAAAAGAACTCCTTCAGGCCATGCTTGAAACAGCCACTAAGTCCGACCCTCTCGGCATCAATGGCCGCCACGGACTAGCCCAATACCAAGAACTGGGCTACCTCTCTACCGACCACCACGAAAGCGTCAGCCATACCCTAGACTACGCCTATAGTGACTTTTGTATCGCCAGCTGTGCCGAAAAGCTTGGTCAGAATGACATCGCGGAAACTTATAGAACTTCGTCACAAAATTACCGCCATCTATTTGACGCTGAGACAGGTTACATGCGAGCGCGAGACAGTCAAGGAAACTTCCGCCCCGACTTCTCCCCTTATAGTTGGGGACGCGACTACGCCGAATGCTCTGCCATTCAAGCGACTTTAGGCGTCCTCCACGACATCCCAGGCTTAATCCGACTTATGGGTGGAAAAGAAGCATTTAGCCACTATCTTTTAAAAGCCTGTCAGGATACTCCTCTCTTTGAAACGACAGGCTATGGTTACGAGATTCATGAAATGAGCGAGATGGCTACCGCTCCTTTTGGGCAATTCGCCATTTCCAACCAGCCTAGCTTCCACATTCCTTATCTCTTCCGCTATAGTGACTACCCTGACTATACATCTCTTCTCATCAAGACGCTACGCCAGAAAGCCTTTCACCCAAGTTGGGAAGCCTATCCTGGCGATGAGGACAACGGTAGTCTCTCGGCCTGGTACATCTGGTCGATCCTTGGATTCTATCCAACCTGTCCAGGCAAAGCAAGCTATGATCTCGGAATTCCCCTCTTTGACCATCTCCGTATCTACCTCGCTAAAGAGAATAAATGGCTGGACATTATTGCTGAGCAAAACTACAGCCATTTCAACTTTGTCAAAGACTGCCGATTGGACAAGACCCCAGTATCTAGCATTCAACACCAAGACCTCTTGAAAGCTGAGCAACTGACCTTCACCCTCGGCTGGTTGCCAAGTCACTCATAACCAAAAGAACCTTTGCATCGCGCAAAGGTTCTTCTTTTATGAAACTTGAACTTGAAGCTGAGCAACAAGCTGACCCTCTACCGTCAGATTCAGATAAAAGTCCAAGGTTTTATCTCCTGCAAAATACAAGGTTGGTAGCATTAGCTTTTTTTCAGTCTCGCCAACTTGAAACACAAGGACTTGAATCTCGTCCCGATAAGCGACACCATGCACACCCGTCCCTGGTTGAATCGAAATCTTAGCTTCCAAAGGACTATTAGATTCTCTGCGCTTCACTGTAAAGTGGACATTTTCTCCCTTGGTCACAGCTAGACTTTTTTCTGAAAACTCTAGCTGCTGAACAGCTTCTTTTCTCGACAAGGTAGGTGTTTTATAGAGTGAAATTTTGGTCAACAAAGGCAAAGCCTGGGCCTCTGTAATGGTCACACGAATTTTCTGCGCCTCAACGATTGGCCCTCGCAAGAGACGTTTGTAGCCAACAGTATAACCAGTTCCAAACTCCTGCCAGACGCCATCCAACTCTACCTGAACATGGAAAGCAGCGATGCGTTGCCCTAGCTTCAAATCTTCCCTTAACTCAATTACATCAAAAGTTTTAGGAGCCCCTAAATCGAGCTCTAATTGGATTGGTAACTCTGCATCACTTGCCCATGAACTGGTATCCCGTCCATCTGTCAGATGGTGGCAGGCAAAGTCTGATGATAGAGCAGGACCAGATACCTTGGCTCCCAGAGCCAAATCTTCTTTATAGAGTTCGTCACGGTAGGCAGCAAATTCATAGAGACGCTGGATATCCTTTTCGTCAAAAAGTCCATCTTGGTTTGGTGGGATATTGAGCAAAAGTGGAGTTCCCCGCCCTACCGAGTGAAAGTAGATTTCGACCAACTCCTCGAGAGACTTGGAATCCTGATCCTCATGGTAAAACCAGCCCGGTCGAAGGGAGACATCTGCTTCACCGATTGAAAATAGTGTTCCTTCTGAATCCCCATGTTGCAGATAATCTAGTGCAGCCTCAGTCCCCAACTGGTCTGGCTTGACTTTTTGCCATAGCGGATCCCCTGCATAGCCTCGTTCATTGCCAATCCAGCGAATACTAGTGCCTTCCGTTGAGAAAATCAAGCAATCGCCCTGCAAGTCACGAATGGTTTCAAACCATTTCTCAAATTCATAATTGACCTTTTGAGCGCCCTCTCCTCTGGCACCATCCATCCAAACCTCAGCAAACTTCCCTCCATTACCATAGGCAGGATTCGACAAAATCTCCTTCAACTGGGCTAAATAATAGGCATTGTACTCTGCCTGCCTGTCTACATGGTAGAGAGGGCTGTGGGCATCCCAAGGAGACAAATACACTCCCATATCCATATCAAACTCAGTCACAGCTTGGGATACTTCAAGGAGCAAATCTCCCTTTCCATCCCTCCAAGGACTGGCTTTGACCGAATAATCTGTGTAAGCTGTCGGATAAAGGACAAAGCCGTCGTGGTGCTTGACCACCAAAATCAACTTTTTAAAGCCCGTTTCCTTGAGTACCCGAACCCATTCCCGCGCATCCAACTTGGTCGGGTTAAAACGCTTGGGATCCTCTTGCCCACTTCCCCATTCTTGGTCATAAAAGGTATTGGGGCCAAAGTGGATAAAGGCTGCTAGTTCATCTTCCAGATAAGCTAGCTGAGCCTGGCTTGGTAATGGTCCATGCGGTTTTATTTTCGTCATCATCTCACATCTCTTTCTCTTGTTCACAAAGTTATCCACAACTTGTGGATAAGAAAATATGCCTACAAACTAGTCTTTTCAGACTCCAGCTCTTAGACTTGGAAGCTTTCACCCTAAACAGATCTTTGCCAAATAGCTCTGTACTAAGGTTTCTACTAGCTTCCCAGAAAGTCACTAATATACAGAACTATTATCAGGATACTTCAACGCCCTGAGTTGTATGTCATTTCCCCCTAGACTTATCCACAGGCTGTGAATAAACTATTGTTCTAGACTGCTCTCTTCTTGACTATAACAAAAAGTGATAGCAGCGTCAATATGACTAAGCTCCCTTCCTAAATCCCCTGAAAAGATTCTATAATTTGTACAATAGTAACTTTTGCATTCGCCAGCTAGTGAGAATCAGCCAAAGTCTACTAAGCCGAAAATGACATCTCCATTACACAGTAAATATCAGACCAGAAATACAATACCACCTAACAACCTAACCAGATAATCATTTATAGCAAAAAATCCCGCAGATTTGCGGGATATTCTCTTGCATCAATGTGCCAACATTTCTTGGGCAATTTCTTGACCAGATAGATTATCTGGGTAATAGGTTGGCCAGTTGTCCATTTCTTCAAAGAGGGCTTCTTGGCTTGTACCTCCAAAGAAGATATGGAAATGTTCTGCCTTAACTGGGGCAATATTGTGGTCACTAAACTGAACATACTTGAATTGTCCAGCGTCCGTATCTGTCGCTTCAAAGAGGAAGCGAACACCACGATTGCCTTTCTTGTAAGTCAAGATTTTCTTGCCGACATACTTGTAGGTGAATTTCTTACTTTGTCCACCTTGAACAAATTCCATAGTGTTATCAGTAATGTTAATCTTAGTCACATCTGTCTGATAGCCTTTTCTATAGTAAGCCTTGTACTCAGCCTGGGTCATCTTACCAGTCAACTTGGCCTTGTAGTCAAAGACTTGGTCAAAGGTCCCGTCTTCAAGGAAAGGATAAACTGATTGCCAGTTACCTACATAGTCACTCAAGGTACGATCCTTGACATCTGCATCCTCAAAGTAACCATTGTGAACCGTCTTGGTGTTTTCTTCCTTCTCAGGCTCGATTTCTGGTCCTTCTTGGTCCGTTGTTTGTTTCAAAGCCTTGAGGTTTTTCTCCATCACGGAGATATAGTCCTCACCAGCCTTGGTTGCTTCTTCTGTCAGACTTTCCAGCGGATTGAGCACGTCTAGTTTGACACCTGTTTCTTTTGAAAGTGTATTGGCGAGGGCTTGTGAGGCATTTTCTTCAAAGTAGATATAGGCAATTTTATTTTTCTTGACGTACTCTGTCAATTCTGCCAAACGTGCTGCTGATGGTTCTGCATCTGGTGAGAGACCTGAGATGGATACTTGCTTGAGACCGTAGTCCAAGGCAAGGTAGTTAAAGGCAGCGTGCTGGGTCACAAAGCTCTTTTGTTTAGCTTGAGACAAACCATCTGTGTAGGCCTTATCCAAGGCTTGCAATTTTTCGATATAGGTGGCCGCATTCTTCTCAAAAGTCTCTTTTTTATCAGGATAATCTGCTGACAAGCTGTCACGGATATGCTCTACCAGTTTGATGGCGCGTGCTGGTGAAAGCCAAACATGGGGATCGTAGTCGTGATGGTGACCCTCACCGCCATGATCATGCCCTTCCTCTTCTTCCTCACCACCTGGCAAGAGGAGCATATCACCTGTCGCCTTGATGGTTTTCACCTTTTTCTTATCCAAGGATTCTAACAATTTTGGAACCCAAGTTTCCATGTTTTCATTTTCATAGACAAAGGTATCTGCGTCTTGGATTTTGGCAACTGCCTTGGCAGACGGTTCATACTCATGGGGTTCTGTACCAGCACCGATTAAAAGTTCTACATTAGCAGTATCTCCTGCGACTTGCTTGGTAAATTCGTAGACAGGGTAAAAGGTTGTCACGATATTTAATTTCCCATCTGCCTGTTTTTGATTGGAACAAGCCACTAAAAACAGGGCACATAGACTAGCTAGTAGTAAGCTAATTTTTTTCATTTCATTCTCCTATTTGATAAAACGTTTCAGTAGACTGACTAACAAAAAGACAGCTACAAAGATAATGGTGATACTAGCGCTGGCAGGGGTTTCCGCATAGTAGGAAATATAGAGTCCTGCCACCATTCCCAAAAAGCCAATAGCGCTGGCTAGTAACATAACGGATTTGAAGTTTTTCCCCAGACGAAGGGCAATACTAGCTGGCAAGACCATAATGGTCGATACCAAAAGGGCTCCTGCTGCTGGTATCATAAGGGCAATGGCCACCCCTGTCACCATGTTAAAGAGGATAGACATAGTACGAACTGGAAGTCCATCCACAAAGGCCGTGTCCTCATCAAAAGTCAGGATATACATTGGTCGCAAGAATAAGAAAGTCAAGAGCAAAACGACCGCAGCAATGGCAAAGAGGAATATCACCTGCTCCTGGCTAATGGTCACAATCGAACCAAAGAGATATTGGTCCAAACTCATGGAACTCGAACTTTTACCCTTACTCATCACGATAAGAGACACTGCAAGTCCTGTTGACATGAGGATGGCAGTCCCGATTTCCATAAAGTTCTTATAGACTGTCCGAAGATACTCCAGAAAGACCGCAGCAATCAAGACAATGGCAATAGTGGAAACAGTTGGAGAAATCCCCAAAACCAGACCAAAGGCTACACCTGATAGAGAAACGTGACTGAGGGTATCGCTCATGAGACTCTGACGACGTAAGATAAGGAAAGTCCCAAGAACTGGAGAAAAGAGACTCATGGCAATGACCGCTAAGAAGGCACGCTGCATGAAATCATAAGATAACAAACTAAGCATGTTCCACCTCCTGGTCGCTTTCGTGAACGTTGAAACAACGCCACGGCGAGTCTTGGTTACGAACTAGATGGATATTGCGATCTGCATAGTCCTTGACCTCCTCAGGGTCATGGGTAATCATCAAAACAGCCTTGCCATGATGATGGGCACTATGGTGCATGAGTTCGTAAAATTCATTTTTGCTTCCAGCATCCATCCCTGTTGTCGGCTCATCCAGGACAAAGATATCTGGGTCAGAAGCAAACATTCGGGCAATCACTGCTCGTTGCTTTTGACCTCCCGAAAGAGAACCAATTCGTTTGTCACGATGTTCCCACATACCAACTGAGTCTAGACTGGCCTTGATATGCTCCTCATCATGGGCGTTCAAGCGACGAAACCAACCCTTTCGAGGATAGCGACCCGACTTGACAAATTCATAAACTGTACTTGGAAAACCAGCATTAAAACTGGCTATCTGCTGGGGAAGATAAGCTATCCTAAGCTTTTTCCCATGAGTATTTGTCTTTGAGATGGTTACCTTGCCAAATCTCGGCTGCAAAATACCTAGGCTCGCCTTGATAAGCGTTGTCTTGGCAGCTCCATTTTCACCAGTCAGGGTGACAAACTCCCCACTATCAACACTATAGTTGATATGCTCGAGGACAGGCTCTTTGTCATAATAGAAAGACAAGTCCTCTACTGTAATATACCTCATTATTTGATTTCTCCTACTAAAGCAGTTAAAAACCGCTGGATAACTTCTTGTTCATTTGGAGTAAACTGACTTGCTACTTGTTCATAGGCTAAGAGCGTGTGTTCATGATGATGGTGGTGTTCCTCTGCCACTGGTCGAGCTAGTTCTGTCAGTTGGTAAAAAATCACACGCGCATCTTTTGGATCTCTAGATGTCTCTAACATGCCCTCTTTGACCAAAGACTTGATAGCCTTGGTCACTGCCGCCTGACTGACATTGAGGCGACGGGCCAACTCCGAGTTGGTTAGGGATTCTTCGGACAAGAGCATGAGGATGTGTTCCTGAGTATTGGTCAAGGCTACGTCACTTGTGCAATGCCCGATCAGAATTTCATGCTGGTTCTCAGATCTCAAGATCACCTCGTTTAAAAAGTTATCGATTTCCTGTGCAAGCTGTCTCATGTGTTACTCCTTCCCTAGCTATCTTTTTCGTAAAAAACATAGATAGCCACCGATTCTTTACTGGTTAATTATATCATAAACCAAAAAAGAGTCAAGGGAAAAAGGCGTAAAAACGTTTCCCTCGACTCTTCTAGATGTAAAATTTAACCTATTTTTGCTTTGGTTTTCGACTCGATAAGATACCTGCCAAACCAGCTACCATTCCCATCAAGAGCAAGAAGATGGACTGTTCGCTTCCTGTATTTGGGAGGGCTTTTTCTGAGACAACTGCCTTCTTGCTAAATTGACCTGCCACCTCATAAGTCAATGGCACATTTGTAGTCGCATCATTAGCAGTCGCATTCGTTTGAGGCGTTTCTACTGGTAAACTAAAGTTTTTAGAATCCACAGAAATCGTCCGTGAGTTCGGATTAATCTTTTCATACTGGGTCAAATCAGCGGTTTTCAGATACTCTTCAAAGGCTGCATCCATAGAAGGACCTTCTTCACGCGCGCCACCCAACATAATGTAGCCATCACCACCCGCAGCTAAGAAATCATTGGTTGCAAGATAGTAGGTTTTTGCGAGATCCAGTAGTTCATAACGACCAGTTGCACGGTTTTTAACCTGGATAGCCAAGACACGTTTGCCTGATGGTAGGTTGGTATCATAGTAGACCTTCACACCTGAAACTTGCAAGAAACCACCACTTGGCTCTAACAATGGTTGCCCGTTCTCATCCAAGATCTTCTTGCCATCCTTATCGACCTGCAAGATAGATCCGAGTGACTTTTCAAACATATCCAAGACTTGTTGCCCCGTCACTTGGATTTGTGAGATGGTATTCCCAAATGGAAGAACGGCAATGACATTTCCTTTAGTGATTGGTTTGCCTTTTGCAATGGTTTCACGCAAGCCACCACCATTTGTCACAGCGATGTCAGTCGGATGGCTAAATCCTGTTTGACCATACTGATAGAGGGAGTCTGCTACGACGTTTCCGAGGTTGGTTTCACGGACTCGAACATTTTCACGATCACCGTTGAGTTCTACAGGGCTGTTTGAAACGACTTCAACAGCATTTTCAGCGTCGTATTTTTGTTTAATATCTTTGACTAGTTTTTCAACTTTCGGATTGGCAGCCAGTTTCTTGGCGTCAGCAGCTGCAATCAACGTAGGATTGCCCAAAAGCTGACGGGATTTGTAGATAACCTTCCCAACATTATGAAGGTAACTTCCTGTTTGGTTATAGGTAACATTGTCGCCATAAGTTGTGGAAGCTACTGTATGAGAATGCCCATCAATAACTGTCACACGTTTGCCTTTGAGACGAGGATTTTTAGATAGAGCTTCTGCCAAGGTTGAACCACGCCACTCGACTGGAGTTGTGGAATCTACACCCAAGTGAGCGAGCACAACATAGTGTTTGTAGTCCTTACCTTCTGCACGCGTCTTGGCTTGAACTTCTTCGATGACCTTATTGACTTCAGAGATTGGATCTGTAAAAGTTACCCCTTTAATGTTTTTAGGGTGGGTCTTTGTGGCAGTTTCAGGTGTTGTCACACCGATTACAACAAACTCATCACCTTCTACAGTCTTATCTTTATCAACAATTGTAGACGCTTCAAAAAGACGAGCTCCATTGACATAAGTATTGGAGCTAAGTAATGGGAATTTCAAGATTTCCTTGTATTTTTTAACTTCATCAAGACCAAAGTCAAACTCATGGTTTCCTACTGCCATGGCATCATACTGCATCTGATTGAGAATTTCAGCACGCGCTTCACCCTTCGTAGAGTTGGAAATCGGTAAACCTTGGAAAGCGTCTCCCGCATCAACAACTAGAGTATTTTGATTTGATTTCGCACGTTCCTGCTCAATGACAGTCGCTAACTTGGCATCTCCAATTACTCCCTTTTCCTCTACAATACGACCATGGACATCATTGGTGTGTAAGATAACAGTGTCCTTTTCTTCGCTTTTAGTAGATTCAGCAGGAGCTGTCGAAGCTTCTGCAGGTGCAACCACTTCTGAAGTTGCCGAAGTTTCCGGTACTGCAGGGCTCTCAACAGGAGCTGGAGTCGCCGACGTAGCTGGAGTCGCTACAACAGCTGAACTTTCTGCAGGAGTTGATGCTTCTTCAGCGTATACTTGTCCAGCTAAGAAGGCTGGAGCTAACAGGGCTGTCGATAAGACAGGTAACAAAGAACGTTTGTTCATTTTAAAATCCCTTTCTTTTCTTTTTCTCTTTTATATTATACGCTATTTCTAAAAATTTTGAAACTTTTGACCTATTTGTATCTTAAATATTCGCCATTTAAACAAAAAAGCTTGGGTTTAAATCCCAAACTTTTAGCTCATTTTATTGGAAATCTTTGATGTTCCCATCATAGGTTGCCCAGTCCTTGCTAAAGAAGCGGTCATTCATCTTGTAGTCTGGAGCTGGTTTCGGATCCGTCAAGAAAGGATTGACAACCTTATCAAAAGCCAGCCAACCTAACCATCCTAGATGAATAGTATCCTTAACAAAATAAGGGTCCCCTCCATTTTTTGAAAAATCAGCAATATTGGTAAAACCCTGACTTTCTAATTGGTAACGAATTTTCTCCACTGCATGCTGGTACATCTCTTCGCTGAGTCCTGTGTACTCCATCCACTTCTTGTTAACCGGCTGAATGATAAAGAGCACATTGACATTCGACTTAGCAAATTGATTGAGGACCAGCTGCAAATCATTGTATTCAGAGGACTTGAGGAAGTTGTAATTTTTTTGATATCCTTCCCATTTTTTTAAATCCTTTTGAACCTCTCTCGTATAGAAATGATTTTCCATCCCCATATCGTTATTGGTCGTATTTGCTTCTGCGTCCTTTCGAGCAATTTTTTCTAATTCTTCATAGGAAAACTGATCAGGAAGATCTTTTAAATAATTTTCTACATGCCCTTTGTACTTGAGTTTTCCACGTAGTGAAAATTGACCAAATAGTGCGGCCTGCTTTTCATTGAATCGTGCAAAAAGGTTAGCAATAAGTCGATCAGTAGCTGACAAGCCTTCTCCTTTTGAAATCTTTTGAACAATGCCTTTCAACGCCACATTGGGATTCTGCTTTAACAATCGAATAGCCGCATGCTTTGCTGCGATATCTCCAGATTGATTTTCCAAAAAAGCTGTCAACTGATCACTATTAAAATATTGCTGAAATGCTGCAGGCTCATAGTCTGTCTCTGTAAACCATTGAGGCGAGATAACAAACACCGCCTGCTTGTTCTCTATTTCTGGTAAAATTTGCTGCAAACCGAAATATTGGTTAAGCGAGGCCGCTCCTGCCTGACCCAGAAAGTACGGGCGATAGGGACGATTGTATTTTTCTGCTAAAACAGCTGGATGGACACTGTCAAACCGAATCCATTCACTTGACCCTAGAAAAGGGACAAAACGCATATTTGGATCCGTAAGAGCCCTTACTTTTTGGCTTCTCTCTTTAAAGCTTTCCCTGCTAATAGAAGCCGCAGAATACTTTTCTTCAATCAAATTATGACTTGGATTGTTAGGATAGAAAAAGATTAGTAAGAAGGCAAGGAAACTAGCAAGAAGCAAAGGGCCAAAGATCATCCATAAGCGTTTAAGCATTTTGTAGCTCCACAATACCAGCTATGATTTTAGTAGCTGTATTCCAGTCATCGCGCCCGAACTCCGTCACTGGGACGCGAATGTCAAAACGGTTTTCAATCTCTACAATTAATTCAACCGTTCCCATGCTATCCAGAATACCGGCATCAAAAAGATCTTCATCCATCATGTCAGAAACATCTTCCATAAACAACTCATCAATAATTTCAATAACTTCTGATTTGATATCCATTTTTATATCCTTTTATTTTTTAAACCACAAATCATTCAAAAATCCAGAAAAGATTAAGAATGAGAACATGACGACATGGAAGGTTACAGCCATGCCAAGCAACTGAATCCAGCGATTCTCAGGTAAGGAACCCTTTCCAGCTTTTTTCCGTTCTTTATTGAGCGCTTTTTTCTTGCGAACCCAAGCGTCATTGATGACCAGTCCAAGCCCATGAAAGAGTCCATAGGCGATGTAGTACCAGGTCACACCGTGCCAAAATCCCATAATCAGCATATTGAGAATATAGGCTACACTTGAAGTGACATTGCGATTCTTAAAGACCTTCTTTCTAGTCAACACCATGACCATCCGCATAAAGACAAAGTCACGGAACCAGAAGGACAGACTCATGTGCCAACGATTCCAAAATTCCTTTAAATCCCTTGATAAAAAAGGCTTGTTGAAGTTCATCGGACTATGAATGCCCATCAAGTTTGAAATGGCTAGGGCAAACATAGAGTAGCCCGCAAAGTCAAAGAACAGTTCTAAACCGAAGGTATACATAACTGCAAGAGCATAATGGTTAAAGAAACCACCCGTCTGCAAGGCCAAATTTTGCAGCGGAGGCAGTAATATCTCTCCTAAAACATGGGCCAAGATAAACTTGTAAAGGAAGCCAAGCATGATATACTTGACAGCCTCTTCTAGCATATCCATCAGCTCATCCCGCTCAGGAATGGTCTCGTAATTTTCATTGAAGCGTTTAAAACGATCAATGGGACCACTTGAAAAAGTCGGCATAAAGAGAAGAAAACGCAAGAATTGCCAGATCGTTAAATCCTTGATAACACCATCTCTCAACTCAACGATAACCCCAACTGCACGAAAGGTTAAGTAAGAAATTCCCAAAAATCCAATCAAGGACTGGGTTCCATGAATAGCAGGAGATACTTTCACAAAGACGATAGGCACTAGGGATAAAAAGCTAACCAGGTAAAATATCCATTTACTATCCCGTTGTTTCCTGTACCTTTTGTAGAAAAATACAAGCAGTACTTGCCAGATAACGTAAAGGATAAGAGCGCTTATTTGATCCGTCTTCCCACCTGTCAACATGGCTAGGATAAAGAAGAGACTAACGAGCACCTCGTACAAGGCAAAGCGCTTCTTGAAAAAAAGACCGATAAAAATAGGAAGAACGGCTAGTATCACATAGAGAAAATACTGGGGATTGCCGTAGGGTTCCAAATGAGGAAGCTGTTTGAAAAATTCCATCATCGGATATTTACCTCGTTAATCAAGCCTTTGATGTCAATCTTGCCATTTGGAGTCAAAGGCAGGCTCTCTCGGTAGAGAAACTTAGATGGCATCATATAAGGCATCATGATGTTCTCCAGATTTTTCTTGATGGCCTTGGTAATGTCAATCTCTCGCTCAAATTGCTCACGAATGCCGTCTTTTAAGATGATATAAGCGAGAAGATTTTGCACCTTGTGGTCCTTGTTATAGCGTGGAACGGCAACAGCCGACTCGATGTAGCGGGACTTGTTAAGGTTTTGGGAAACATCCTCTAGCTCGATGCGATAGCCATTAAACTTGATTTGGAAGTCCATCCGTCCTCCGTAGAGTAGCAAGCCTTCATCTGTCATGCTTCCTACATCGCCAGTGTGATAGGCTGGCAGACCTTCAAACTCAAAGAAGGCTTCGGCAGTTTTTTCAGGGTTATGGAGATAGCCTTTGGAAACTGCTGGACCAGTCACGATGATTTCTCCCTGTTCACCATTTGGAACTTTCTGACCTTCCTCATCAATGATAAAAGTCGGAGAATCCGCCTTGGTATAGCCGATTGGAAGGCGTTTAAGAGTCGTCAACATCTCGTCTGTCACGGCAACAGCTGAGAGGGCTACTGTCGCTTCTGTTGGTCCGTAGGCATTGATAATACGGGCTTTTGGAAAACGATCCCGAAGTTTTTGTGCGGTTTTAACCGTCAATTCCTCCCCGTCAAAGTAAAAATGGGTAATCCCTGGGAGTTGCTGGCTGTTAAAGTCTTCTGACAAAAGTGCCAGATCGACAAAGGACGGAGTTGAAGTCCAGATCGCGATTGGAAGAGAAAAGATAGTCGCAAAGAGCTGCTTAAAGTCTTGCGTGATGGCTGAAGGAAGAGCAAAAAGTGTTCCTCCCAGCGCCAAGGTTGGCGCCCAGTACATGACAGACAGGTCAAAAGAATAAGGCGGTTGCGCCAACATTTGCGGACGACTAGGGGTCGCAAATTCCTTGTCTCTAATCATCCAGTTGGTGAAACTCAGAAGATTGTCATGGGAAATCTGCACGCCCTTGGGCTTGCCCGTCGTCCCTGAGGTAAAGATGATGTAGTAATTATCATCTCCCTTGACAGAATGCGTCAACTGATACTGGTTCTTCTGGGCAAAGGCATCCTGAATCTGCTCCAACCTCAAAATGGGTAGGCTCACCTGCTCCAAAGGGAAATCAGAGATCGCAATCACCAAGCTTGGTTCTGCCACTTCTAAAATAGCTGTCACGCGCTCCAAGCTCGAATGGCGATCCACAGGAATATAGGCATGTCCCAACTTGGTCAGGGCCACAAAGGTCGCCAACATTTCGTATTCCTGTCCACCAAAGACTAGGACTGGTGATTTTTCTGGCAAATCTAGAGTATCCAGCACCGCAGCTAGACTGTCCGAATCCGCCTTTAAATCACCATAGGTATGCTCCTGTCCAAGGACATGGTAAACTGGAAAATCTGGCTCTATACTGGCCCAATGCTCTATCCTTTCTATCATGTCCTTGACAATCTCGTTTTTGGTCACCATCCACCGTCTCCTCTCTAAAACTCGTTATAAATAAAGCTTCCCTGTCCTTGACCCAGGTAACTAAAGAAGTAAAGCAAGCCCATGATGATCACGAAATACAGGGCTGTGCGACCTAAAAATAGGAGCCAATCGTTAGAAATTTTCATTGATTCACACTTTCATTCTATTACTATAATGAAGATATGTTTTATTCTACCACTTTTTCAATAGGAGGTTAACTATTTAGGGGAGTTTTTAAAAAATTTTTTCTCCCTTATTTATTCGTAATTGAGAGCACTTTCTTTCCCATAGCTCACAAAACGACGTCAGCTATTAAAAGTTCGGGAAAACGTAGCGAAAATTTGAATTCTCTGCTTATTTATAATAAACTGTATCTATTCTACCAACAAATACAGGTGAGTTTATGAAAATGAATCAACTTCTTCAACAACTAGATGCAGCAAGCCCTGTTCTGCAGGCAAATTTTGGTATTGAGCGAGAGAGCTTGCGCGTTGACCTAGAGGGGCGCGTGGCCCAAACGCCTCATCCAGAGGTCTGTGGAGCTCGCTCCTACCATCCTTATATCCAGACGGATTTTAGTGAATTTCAGCTAGAATTGATCACCCCTGTTGCCAAATCAACCCAGGAAGCCAAACGTCTCTTGGGGGCTATTACAGATGTTGCCGGACGCTCCATCAATAGAAACGAGCACATGTGGCCCTTATCCATGCCCCCTCACATCACAGAAGCTGACATTCAAATTGCCCAATTAGAAGACGACTTTGAACGCCACTACCGCTCCTATCTGGCTGATAAATACGGCACCAAGCTCCAAGCCATCTCTGGGATCCACTACAATATCGAGCTGGGAGCGGATCTGGTCCAGGCTCTCTATCAGGTGAGTGACTATAGAGACAAAAAATCCTTTAAAAACGACCTCTATCTCAAGCTCGCCCAAAACTTCCTACGCTACCGCTGGCTCTTGACCTATCTCTATGGAGCTGCTCCACTAGCAGAGAAAGGATTTTACAAGGAAGCCCCTCAAGGGCCTGTTCGCTCCTATCGTAATAGCGACTACGGCTATGTGAATAAACCCAACATTCAAGTTTCTTACGCCAGTCTTGAAGCCTATATCACAGACATTGAGCGCTATGTCAAAGAGGGGGAACTTCTTGCGGAGAAAGAATTCTACTCTGCTGTGCGTTTTCGTGGCCAAAAACCCAACCGTCAGTTTTTAGATCAGGGCATTACTTATCTGGAATTGCGCTGTTTTGACCTCAATCCTTTTGAAGTGACTGGCATTGACCAAGCCACCATGGATACCGTCCATCTCCTACTCCTAGCCCTTGTCTGGATGGATCAGGCAGACAAGGAAGAAGTTGATGGACTCCTCCAAGAAGCTCACGAACTCAATAACCAGATTGCCCTAGCACATCCCCTAGATCCTCTACCTAATAAGGCAGATGCAGCGCCTGTTTTGGCAGCCATGGAAGCCGTGATTGCCCACTTTAGACTTGGACGCTCCTACCAAGACTTGCTAGACGATATCCGTCTAACCCTTACAGATCCTCACCGGACTCTTTCAGGGCAGTTACTCCCTCACATCGAGAACCACTCTCTGGCCAACTTTGGACGAGAAAAAGCAACCGAATACCAGAATTATGCTTGGACCGCTCCTTATGCTTTGAAAGGCTATGAAAATATGGAACTCTCCACCCAGATGTTGCTCTTTGATGTCATCCAACAAGGAGTTCACTTTGAGATCCTAGATGAGGAAGACCAGTTCTTAAAACTCTGGCACGACCAGCATGTCGAATATGTCAAAAACGGCAACATGACCTCTAAAGACAACTATGTCATCCCTCTTGCCATGGCCAATAAAACTGTAACCAAGAAAATCCTCCAAGCTGCCCACTTCCCCGTCCCTGCTGGAGAGGAATTTACTAGTCTAGAAGCTGGTCTCGCCTACTACCCTTTTATCAAGGACAAACAAATCGTGGTTAAACCCAAATCAACCAACTTTGGACTGGGCATCTCTATCTTCCAAGAACCAGCCAGTCTGGAATCCTATCAAAAGGCTCTGGAAATCGCCTTTGCTGAAGACAGTGCTGTATTAGTAGAAGAATTCATCGCAGGAACCGAGTACCGCTTCTTTGTCCTAGATGGCGTCTGTGAAGCTGTTTTGCTTCGGGTAGCCGCCAATGTCGTCGGGGATGGCATGCACACCGTCAGAGAGCTCGTCGCCCTCAAAAACGACAATCCGTTACGGGGTCGCGACCACCGCTCTCCGCTTGAAATCATTCAACTGGGAGACGTTGAACGACTCATGCTCAGTCAACAAGGCTACGAGCCTGATGATATCCTACCAGCAGGGATACAAGTCAATCTCAGACGCAACTCCAACATCTCAACTGGAGGCGACTCGATTGATGTAACCGAGACCATGCATCCTTCCTACAAGGAACTGGCTGCCCAGATGGCGAAAGCTATGGGGGCTTGGGCCTGCGGAGTGGATCTCATCATCCCAGATAATACGATACCATCTCGTCCAGATGCCCCTAACTGCACCTGTATCGAGCTGAACTTTAATCCTTCTATGTATATGCACACCTATTGCGCCCAAGGTCCTGGTCAATCCCTAACTCCCAAAATCTTGGCAAAACTCTTTCCTGAAATCGAGTAAAGATGTAGAAAATCGTAGCACTGATAGTGACTACGATTTTTTTTGAGTTGACTGTATCTTAGAATATCGTGAGGTTGAAGGCGAAACATTTTTTGTAACAGTATCAAAGGTCGGCTTCAATTCCGTGTGACATTCTTGCATGACTTCTTCTAAATGATTCCTATCTATCTATTCGGAAAAGCCATCATCAAAATCAGAATCTCTTTCACCTCACTCAAAAGTAGAAAAATCCCCTTAATCACGATCTTATCATTGGATAAATCAAGAAATTGCTTGTCTAAAACAAGACCCTCCGTTTCCGCCAGATAAATCTTAAAATAAGATGCTTCACGGTACATCTGGTAAACTCTTGCATTCACATAGACTTCATAGAAATACCTCCGATTGGATTTCTCACATTCGCGCATCGCATACATAGCGAGAACAGCCTCTTCTACCGCCAGAGAGATTTTTATATTGGTTAATACACTACTCTCAAAGTTTCCCCTTCCCTTTCGGTTTCAACTTGAACAAATTTTAGAAAAAATACTCCTCTCCAATCCATTCGCCAGCACCAATGTCTCCCTGCAGGAAAATCGGCTCCACTTTAAACGCCTCTCTTTTAGCGAGTTTAGACCCAGTCTTTTTCACATAATCTTGGCACTGGGGAGATTTTCGGTGAATTTAATAGGCTCCCCCATTCGCATAGGCTTCAAAAACAATGGATTCTGTAGGCGAGTTCTAACTTTCATATACATGCGAGGGGTCCGAGCTCACTTTTTTGAGAAATTATTAGATTAACGACACTGGCCCTCATGAAAAGTTGTTAAATCTGTACGAGTCGCTCTCAAACGAAAAGGATAGGTAACCAGCTTCATATCAAGCCTTATCTCCCACTAACCCTATTATATTTTGGCTGAAAATCTGCTCTTTCTCCGCCTGACTGAGGGGCAAACTTTCAATCGCCTGGCTAATCACTTCCCACGCTCCTGTCGGCGCAAGACCAAAGGGGACATGATCCAGATCAAAGAAATCTACTGCCAACTCTAGCGCCTTGGGATTCCCAAAAATAACTGTATCCACATAAAATTTTCGGAAATCTGATGTCTGCCATTCTAATAAGATGTGATCAATCCGCCTCGCAAAATAAAAAACATGGCACCCGCATGATGGACAATAATTTTGAGATCTGGAAATTTTTGACAATATCCTGCCTCGACAATCTGATACATGGCCTAAGTCGACTTATATTCCCAAGAAAAAACAATATTATTGTCAGGTTTTCGTTCATCAAAACAGGATGAAGTCGGACAGGTAATTGTAACGCAGCACATTTACCAAAAATCGGCTTAAATTTCTCATCCGCCAGTGATTTGCCTAGATGACGACTAAAAATCTGAACGCCAAGCAATTCTGGTATCTCTGCTACCGTATACACCATAGATAGACTCCCTTCTTCATCATCAAGAACCAGCATAGCAACGCCACCCACAAATAGGTCCGAATACTCCTGAACTGTCTGGATCAATTATTGATTAGCTTTCTTAGTCAATAGAAGAGCAGACAACTCTGATAAATAATCCTCAGGATTCAGATTGACATAAGAAATGATTTGCTTAATCCCTGCTAGCAGGTACTTACAGCGAAGAGCGAAATCCGAAAGGACAGAATTCTGAATAAAAGGCATCTTTTCAGGAAGTTCAGGATCCAACAAAAACATTCGCTTAGAAAACTCTGGCAGTAAAACATGGGCAAAAACATCGATTTTAGACATAACACTCTTCTTTCTTTTGAACACTTACGACCAGAGGCAATCCTTACAAACTATTGTCCCCTTCTCCATTGTACAAAAATTTAAACCAAGAGAAACATTTCACCAGACGTTCGAAAACAAGTTCTCTTTTTGCCCCTTCACTCCTTTTTATGCTAAAATAGTAGCTATGGATAAAATTATTAAAACAATCTCAGAAAGTGGCTCTTTTCGTGCCTATGTCCTCGACAGCACGGAAACCGTCCGCACTGCTCAAGAAAAACATCAAACCCAAGCCAGTTCAACTGTTGCACTTGGCCGTACCCTTATCGCTAGCCAAATTCTCGCAGCCAATGAAAAAGGAAATACCAAACTAACTGTTAAAGTTCTTGGAACGAGCTCTCTCGGTGCCATTATCACAGTCGCAGATACTAAGGGAAATGTCAAAGGCTATGTGCAAAATCCTGGCGTTGACATCAAAAAGACTGCAACGGGTGAAGTCCTAGTCGGTCCTTTTGTCGGCAATGGCCAATTTCTCGTTATCACAGACTACGGTACTGGAAATCCTTACAACTCCATGACTCCCCTCATCTCTGGAGAAATCGGTGAAGATTTGGCATACTACCTGACAGAAAGCCAACAAACCCCTTCAGCAGTCGGCCTCAATGTTCTTTTGGATAAAGACGACAAGGTCAAAGTTGCCGGAGGTTTCCTTCTCCAAGTATTGCCAGGGGCCAAGGAAGAAGAGATTGCTCGCTTTGAAAAACGCATCCAAGAAATGCCAGCTATCTCAAACCTTCTGGAAAGCGATGACCATATCGAAGCCCTTCTCAAGGCCATCTATGGTGACGAATCTTACAAACGTCTATCTGAAGAAGAAATTCGTTTCCAATGTGACTGCAGCAAAGACCGTTTTATGAACGCTCTTGCCAGCCTTCCAAGCTCAGACTTAGAGGAAATGAAGGAAGAAGACAAGGGAGCAGAAATCACTTGTCAATTCTGCCAAACCACTTACAATTTTGATGAAAAGGACCTGGAGGAACTCATTCGTGACAAATCTTAATACACCTTTTATGATTGGCAATGTTGAGATTCCCAATCGTACCGTTTTAGCGCCCATGGCTGGCGTGACCAACTCAGCCTTTCGGACCATCGCAAAAGAGCTCGGAGCTGGACTCGTTGTAATGGAAATGGTCTCTGACAAAGGAATCCAATACAACAACGAAAAAACCCTGCACATGCTTCATATCGACGAAGGTGAAAACCCCGTTTCTATCCAACTTTTTGGTAGCGACGAAGACAGCCTCGCACGCGCAGCAGAATTCATCCAAGAAAACACCAAGACTGATATCGTTGATATCAACATGGGCTGCCCGGTTAACAAAATCGTAAAAAATGAAGCTGGCGCTATGTGGCTCAAGGATCCAGATAAGATCTACTCTATTATCAACAAGGTCCAATCTGTCCTTGATATACCCCTCACTGTCAAGATGCGCACTGGCTGGTCAGATGCTTCACTCGCCGTGGAAAACGCCCTCGCAGCTGAGGCTGCTGGTGTCTCTGCTCTCGCCATGCATGGACGTACCCGTGAACAAATGTACACAGGCCACGCAGACCTTGAGACCCTTCACAAGGTCGCTCAAGCTCTGACCAAGATTCCATTTATCGCAAATGGTGACATCCGTACGGTCCAAGAAGCCAAACAGCGTATCGAAGAGGTCGGGGCTGACGCTGTCATGATTGGACGCGCAGCCATGGGAAATCCCTACCTCTTCAACCAGATCAACCATTACTTTGAAACAGGAGAAATTCTCCCTGATTTGACTTTTGAAGACAAGATGAAAATCGCCTACGAACATTTGAAACGCTTGATTAACCTCAAAGGAGAAAACGTAGCCGTTCGTGAATTCCGCGGCCTCGCTCCTCACTACCTCCGGGGAACATCTGGCGCTGCTAAACTCCGTGGAGCCATCTCCCAAGCCAGCACTCTAGCAGAGATTGAATCCCTCTTGCAATTAGACAAAGCATAATACACAAAAAACCGTAAACTCAAGCGAGTTACGGTTTTTTTAGATCCTAGGAAAACCTAGGTACTATTATTGATTCAAAGCAACACTGGAAACCTTGCCATCCGCACCTGTTGTAATTTGGATGATTTTTCCTCCACCGATTTTGGCATTATACTTACCATCATCAAGAGTGTAAGAGTAGCCTCTGATAGAATAGTTTTCTTTCTTTCCATCTGCAGTTTCTACTGTGAATTGGCCCCCTGATGAAACCGTAATAGTTTCACCATTCGCTCCCTTCCAGTTGCCCGCAGCAGCCGAGAAGTCACCATCGACCATGGTTAAAACACCCTTGTAGCGTTTGTTGTGTTCTGCTTGCTTGTCTTGAAGTTGGCGGTCAGTTGTTGGATCATAGCCTGACTGGTTAGACTGGGCTTGAGAACCTTGCTGAGTTGAAGGTGCCTGAGATGGGGCTTGTTGACTAGGAGCTGCTGGTTCTTGTCTTGATTCAGGTGCTGGTTTCGCTTGTGACTGATCTGCCGTTGTAGAAGACTGATCAGAAGATGCCTGAGCCTTTTCAGATGAAGCTGAGCTTGAAGATTTTTGTGTCTTGCTTTCTTTGCTAGAAGAAGCTGCTTTAGAACTTGATGATTGACTTGTCTTGGCAGAGCTGCTGGTTTGAGTGGTTTCGTTTTTATTTCCACAAGCTCCTAATAGCAAAGTAGAAGCCAATACAGTTGCTGCCATCAATTTGATATAGGTTTTCTTTTCCATCTTTCTACTCCTTTGTAACATTTTTGAAATGTTAAGAAATCTTTTTGTAATATAATTGTAACATTAGACCTTAAATCTGTCAACTATTTAGAGAAACTATTTTAAAAAATTTCTCTCTACTATTTCTA
Source organism: Streptococcus oralis (assembly GCF_001578935.1). Lineage (GTDB taxonomy): Bacteria > Bacillota > Bacilli > Lactobacillales > Streptococcaceae > Streptococcus > Streptococcus oralis_R. The sequence goes on from NZ_KQ969522.1 coordinate 412,355, forward strand.
TTCGTAATTGAAACAAAAAAATAGAAAATTTTTAAAATTAGAGTCCTATTTTTTACATCACCTTTGTGTAATCGCTTGCATTGTGTTAGACAAAGGAATATAATAACATTGAAATAGAATATAGGAGGTATGCTCTTATGCTAAATAAGTATTACAAGTATATTCCTTGGTTGATTTTGGGAGCTATTGGCTCTTATCAATCAGCCACTTACTATGCGCGAACTGCATTTGATGTGCTCTATCTGACTACAATCTTTATGATTGTTTACATCGCTTTGTTATTTTTACATGAGAACTATCTCAAGTATCGATACAAAGATTTCTTTACTCACATGTTGAGCGATCCTAAAAAAGATAGCCACCCCTAATACAGTCGCAACAGAAAGCTATCTCATGATGGTAGATAAAGAGGTCGGGAACTTTGTCCCGACCTCGCTTTTTATTTCAATCGATAGGTTTTTCTTGGTTTCTTTTTAGGCACTCGTTTGAGTCCGACTTCTTCTACATATTCGCCGTATTTTACAAGAAAGTTATTGCTAACGATTGGGCGACCGGGGTTGATGAGGTTGACCAGTTCGGTTCCTTCGTAGACGGTGAATTCCTCCTCCAACAGATAGAGGAAGGTCGGGTTCCAGTCGAGACGGCCTTGGATTCGTTTGATGGATTCTTGGATAATGGCATAATGGTCAAAGGCGAAGGCTTGCTCCTCCAGCTCAACTCCCTCTAAGAAGCATTTGCCTGTCTGAAAATTGACATCTACGAAAACCACATCCTTGGCATCGTCTCCTGCCTGAACGAGGTCTAGGGCACGACTAGGCAGGTACACCAAGTGAGCAATGGTCACTGTCCAGCCCCGTGGGTCACGCCCAGGGGTTGATACGGTCATTAATTGCTCGATTTTTTCCAAAGGTAGATCCAGATTGACTTCTTCTCTCACCTCGCGTTGACAGGCATGTGCAGCATCTTCTCCCTTATCCATAAAGCCTCCAACCAAAGCCAAACAGTTCTGATAGGGGTGAGCCTTGCGACGAATCAGCAAGAGCTTGATTTTTCCTTCGACAAAGCAGTAGGCTACCATATCCACTGTCACACTTGGTTTTTCATATTGAGGGAGTTCCTGCTTGTAGTACCAGTCTAAAAACTCCTCCTGACTGGCATGGATTTCATAATATTCTTTTTCCGTCATCCCGGCTGGAATCTTTATGTCTGCCATCTTATGCCTCCTTTCGAACTGCCTTAGTCCATTGGTACCAACCCACTAGACTATTAAGTGTGTAAACCCAGTACATCCCTTGAATGTGGATATTTTCGCCCCACCAGAGATAAATACTAAAGAGATTGGTTGCAATCCAGAAAATCCATTGCTCACGGTAGAGACGTGTCATCAAGAGCTGACCAACACCATTGGTCGCATCAGTAACACTATCACGGAAAGGGCGAGCGCTATTGATACTTTGGTAAGCCAAGCCCATACCAATCCAAATGATAGCAGTCAAGGTCAAGTACTTGAGCCAGTCAAGCACAGATAATTTCTTAGCTTCAAAGTGGGATTCTTCTGGTTTTCCTTGGTCATTGATACGATTGGACAACCAAGCATAGAGACCAATCGGCTGCATGACAAAGAAGTAAACAGTCGTCAAAACTTCTCCATAAAAAGTCGCATTCATGGCCAAAATCAAATAGATAGCCGAGTTAATGGCCCCAAAGAGATAATTGCTCGCACGACCTTCTGCTACCAAGATAACACAGACAATCCCAGTCCAAGATGCAAACAAGCTCAGCCAATCATGGCTTTCTGTATTTTGCGTGAACTCTAAGATCAAGGGAACACTTGACAGGGCGATGAGATACAACCACTGGAAAAGACTGCGACCGACAAAGAGATCTTTCCATAACAAGCGCATGATTCCTGCAAAACCGATCTTACGGGCTTCGGCATGGACATTTTTAAAATTTTCGATAAATTGTGTGATTTTTTCAGTTAGTTTTTTCATCATTTTCTCCTAATCTGCTTGGTAAATGGCATCAATAGCCACTTTTGCTGCTTCATAATTGCCTAAGTAATCCTCAGCCAGATAAACTAAAGGAATGGTCGTTAAATATCGCTCCCTCATCTGATCCAAATGCTGGGAAAAACTGTAGCGAATGTGGTCTTCTGCCATGGTCATATCTCTAAATCCATCATTGACATAGGAGCCGACAGGCTGCACAAAGAGAATCAAATCCCATTTTTCCTTGGCCAAGATAGAGGCAAAGAGATTGTCAAAGGTTTCTCCTGATAAGTCCCCTTGGTCCTCAGTCTCCATGTAATAGTCATAGTAGCCTTTGGTTACTAAGGAGTTTGTGTCAGCTATCACTAGGCCACGATTGGCATTGCTATCGATTAGCTTTGAGGTCTGGTCGTACTGTCCTAAAAGGAGATAGTAGTAATCCTTTGGAGTCAATTCATCATCGCGGACATTGTTTTTGATCTGGTACTCACGCGCGTATTCCAGACTGACAGGCGCATCGTAATACCTTGCCAAATCCTTGGCTAGAGTGGTCTTCCCATTACTGGCACTTCCCATGATCAAGACTTTCTTTGTGAACTGACGACGGAAGGGTTGAGCGATGTATTTCCAATATTTGCTTGGATTTTCTCGAATCATAGTCGCTGATATACCAAACTTTCTTTCTTGCAAGACAGTGCCAAATCCACGTTTAGCTAGTTCTTGCTGGTATTCTTCTTCTCCCACAAAGAAGGTCAAATCTTGCTGGGTTTCATCATAGGAAATCTCCGCTAACATCTGGTCCAACCACTCCTGCCAGCCCATAGGGTAACGGGGAAGGTTGGTCTCATCCAGCTTGCAGACAGAGGTCAACTCATCGTCACGAAAAGCCTCTCGGATATAGCGAAATCGTTTTTGAAGACTTAAACCTACCTGCTCACCTCGGTCTCCCTCGTAGCCTGAAACAACTACCCAGACCTGGTTACACTGACGCTTCGCTCGCTGAATCAGATCGATATGCCCTTGATGGAGAGGGGCAAAGGTTCCAAATACCACTGCTGTTTTCTTTTTCATAAACGTTTTACCTTTTTATAGTTTTTGATATTTTTATTTTCTATATTTTTATTATATACTATATTTTTGTTTTGTCAATAGTTTTTTATCATTTTTTATAAAAAAGTAGCAAAAAAAGAGAAGGCCATCTTTATACTGCCCCTCAAAAGTTGGACATAAAAACTCTAACTTTTGCGGTTCACTAGCCTTCTCTTTTTATATCTTAGATTCATCTCTATATGAAATGACTTATAATTGTTACATACCAACGATAGGTAACATCTTTAGAATCATCCACAGATAACCAATCAAATGCTAAATATCGAAAGTAGATATTTTTAAAAAACTGAATCATTATTTTCTTCTTTTCATCGCGATGAATGAAGTTCCAATCAAACCAAGGAGACCAAGGATCTCAAGAACTAGATTAGACGCCACTCCTGTAGATGGCAATTTCTTCTCAGTTGCTGATGTAGGATTTCCTTTTGCTACTGTTTCATTTTCAGTAGCCAATGGTTTATGATTAACTTCTTTATTCTGGAATTTTCCAGTTTGGCTCTCTCCTATCTGTGTTTGACTATCTTGGATAGAAGGTTTAGTCTGCTTAGGTGTAGTGACATTTTGATTCTTAGAAAGTGTCTTAATCGCAAATAAACTGAAGTGGTTCGTTTTAAAGACAACTTGCCCATTTTCAACTTTAGAAGGAATACGCTCAAGGTCGCCATTTTCCTTTACGTGATAGACGTGAACATCTGAGCCAGTCTGCCCAAGCGCGAGCCGAACAGTCCGTTCTCCATTGACATGAGTTTCCTTGCCTCCTTTAGAAAGAGATAAGTCAAACACACGAACTGTTCCCCCTCCTGTTTTACGAGCAATTTTATCAACCAACTCTTTCGTCGTTACTTCCTTGAGATGTAACTTATCAGCATCTGTAGGTTTATCAAATATTACTGAGACTTTCGTCTTGCCATCAGTTGAGGTAAATACTGCTTGTCCAACTTTATTTAACCCATCCGGTAACTTCGGTGCATCTGGAAGCTTAGGGACCTCTGGAGTCTTTGGTACATCCGGAACATGCGGTGCTTCCGGAATCTTTGGTGTGTCTGGGGCCTTAGGTGCATCTGGAGCTTTTGGTACATCTGGGGTCTTTGGTGCATCTGGAGTTTTTGGTGTATCCGGAACATGCGGTGCTTCTGGAACATGCGGTGTATCCGGAGCCTTTGGTGCATCTGGAGTTTTTGGTGTATCCGGAACATGCGGTGCTTCTGGAGCCTTTGGTGCATCTGGAGTTTTTGGTGTATCCGGAACATGCGGTGTTTCTGGAGCCTTTGGTACATCTGGAGTTTTTGGTGTATCCGGAACATGCGGTGTGTCTGGAGCCTTTGGTACATCTGGAGTTTTTGGTGTATCCGGAACATGCGGTGTGTCTGGAGCCTTTGGTGCATCTGGGGCTTCCTGTGAGTCTGATTCTAAGCCTTTTTGGAATTTCGTAACAGCATCGTCCATTTTTTCCAGTGTCTCATACACTAATTTGCCAATTTCCGGGATAGTACTTGCATTATCAATCTTAGAAAGAGCTTGTTTTTTGATTTCATCAAGTTCCTTAATAAGACTGACTATCTGATTGTGTTTTTGTTTATTTAAATGGCTACTTATTTCATCTAAAAGTTTACTCATATGCGTCGTTACAGCAAACTTAGCTTTTTCCTTCTCCTGATTGACTTCCGATTCTTGAGGTAAATCTGGGGTACTTGGAGCATCTGGAGCCTGAGGTGCGTCTGGGGCTTTAGGTAGCTCTGGAACCTTCGGTGTATCTGGAGTTTCTGGCGTATTTGTCTCTAGACCTTTTTGAAATTTAGCAACAGTAGCATCCATTTTTGAGAATGCATCATGTACTAAATTATCAATCTCTACTTCAGTCTTTGCATTGTCAATATCAAAAATAGTTTGTTGTTTAATCGCTTCAAGTTCCTTAAAAAGAGCAACAATTTTACTGTGATTTTTCTTCTGTAGATGTTGACGAACTCCATCTAAAACCTTACTCATATACTTCGATACAGCAATCTTGGCCTTTTCCTTATCCTGATCCATTTCTGAATTTTCCGGAATTGGTGCTGGCTGATCTTGTTCTACTTTTTTATCCAGATCATCTACAATCTGCTTAATTTTATTAAATGGTGTAAGGAAATATTTCTCAAAATAACCTTTCAAAGCATCATTTTCTAAACTTCCGTAATTATCTTCTTTCGTTCTCTTCATATCTGACTCAAATATCTTTTTAATTTCTGCATTATCAGGATATTTGTTCATATACTGAACCACTTTTCTAGTCAGCATCTCCATTTGTGCATGAAGTTGATAATTCATAAAATCAGATTTATATTTGTTAAAATAGTGCTCTGTGTAGTATTTTGAAGATGAATCACCAATAATCTTTTTAAAACTTGTTATGGCTTCCTGGATAGGCTCTTTTTGTGACTCCCAAATAGATTTTTGAATACCATACTCTGGATTTGATGGAATCTCTGGTTGCTCCATTAATTCTTTTATTGCTTTTTCTAACTTTTCCAGTTCTTGTTGAGCTGATTTAATCAACTCTTGTAATTGATTCTTGGCATTTGATTTTGGTTCTTGAGGAACCTTTTCTTCCGTTTTAGAATCTTTCTGCTCTGGTGTTTTAGGAACTTGTTTCTCCTCTTTCTTTTGCACTGTAATAGTGAATGTTTTTTCTACCACATTGCCAGAATCATCTTTAGCTTTTAGAGTCACTGTTTGACTTTCATTTAGCTTCAAATTCTTGATAGTGATTTCGGCAATCTTATGATTATCCGTGTTGATCTTATAATTTGTACTAATTCTATCTGATACAGACGGATTATATTTTGTTAAAAGATCACTGAAGTCCAACATCGTCTTCGAATCACTTTTAGCTGTGACTGTAAATTTCACGTCTTCACCTTCATATACAGTGATATTCTCTGGTGAAACTGTTAACTCAATCTTTTGTTGATTATTTTCATTAGCAGCTAAATCTCGTTTGACACGTTTTTTTGGTGTCACTTGCTCTGACGTTTTAAATTTTTTTCTAAAATCCTCCACAACTTGTTTCAACTTCGAATGAGCTTCCTCTTCTCGTTGCTTTAATTCTGGAAGATTTTTAGATTGATTAAGTTTTTCTTCGTACTCTCTTACGATTTCTTTAGATTTCGTAACCAAATCTTCTAAATTAGCTTCCGAATTATATTTTAATTCCTGCTCAACCTGCTCCAAGCTCTCATTCATAGCCTGATACAATTTCACATTCGTTTCTTTGATAAGAGGTTGTATTTCTTTGAGCTTTTGAGCGTTTTCTAAGAATTGATTTTTAACTTGTGTAGCTCGTTCATTGGTAGTTGCCTTATCTAGTTCTTCAAGAGATTTTTGAGCAAGATTCTGAAGACTAGTAGCGTAGTGTTCATCAACTTTCTGAGTATTTTCCTCACTACTCGTTTCTTTCTTCACATGCTCTTGAATTTCTTGATCCAGACCAGCTTTAGTTGAACTAAAGAGTTTACCTAGTTCTTCACGAACCTTTACTTCGGCATCTTCTTTTTTATCTGCTTGTTGAGCTTGTTTACGAATATCTTCGATTTTTTTCAGCATAGAATCTTTATCTTCATTTGTGATTCCCTTTTGCTCTGCCATTTTTTCAACTTGACTCTTTTGATGATTAAGCTCTTTGTCAATATTGCCTAGATCTACTTTCGTATCTGATTGCTTAGAAGTTTGTTCCTGTTTCTTTTGGATAAACTTTTTAAATCCATACTCTAAAGTCTGTAAATTGTCCGTATCTTCCTCATCATCAATACTAGCTAGCCAATCTTTCTTTTCGTTTTCTGATAATGGACTCTGATTAATTTGATTTTTGAGACGATTCTTTAATTCTTCTACCTTGGCTTTATTATCATTTGATTTAGACGAGTCTGTCTCCTTAGTCTTTTCTGCTGTAACTTTTTCAGTTGATTCTCTCTCCTCATCATTTTGAGAAGCAGTAATAGCTGTTTTCTCGATCGGTTCAACAGCTTCTTTAATGTTTATTGTAGGAATATCCATCTTTGTTGTCTCAAGTTCTGAGGATGATGACTTATTTCCATGATCTGTTTGAGCCATACTTGGATATGACTTAGCCGCAATCTCCGTAGTCTTAACACTATCATCCTTTACAAGCTCACTTGCATGAGCAACACTTCCCATAAAGAAGCTAGCTACTAGTACACTAGCTACCCCTACACTAAATTTACGAATGGAATAACGCATTCTTCGTTCATGATTTGATTTAAACATATCTATATCCTCCAATATTTTATTTATCTTCAGTATACCCTTCCAATATGAACTGCATATTAAATTTGGTATATTATTTTTAACCTTTCATTCTTCCATTTGGAATAATCACTTCCTGTAATAATTTTTCTTCCTCTGCTATTCTATGGTACAAAATAGTAGCATATACAGGAAAAATAAAGATGAATGTCACATAAGCATGACTCACCAGGGCCAAACCAACTAGTTCTGGTAGTATATTTAAAAAGTAATTAGGATGCTTTACAGTTCTAAAAAGGAAGTGATCTACATATTTGTGATTATTGACAAGCATAAGCTTTACTGTCCAAATATCTCCCAACAAGTGAATCACCAACATCAACATCAGCATAGAAAAAATAAGCAAGACTAAACCAACCATACTCATGCCATCGAAATTTGTCTTGTGCACCATTGCTTCAACGAAGCAAGAGAGATAAAAAACAATATGAGCCATCGTTAATCGTTTTGTATTCTCAACTCCAAATTCTTTCCCGCCATTGCTAAGGATTCGTTTTTCATTCTCCATCGAACGTTTTAAAAAAATCAATCGAACGAGGAAGGTTACTAAAATAATCGCTAATACCATACCAGTATCCTTTCTTTTTTCTATATTTAAAATAATATTCTCATGTTAAACCTATGTGAATTTTAACAAAAAAGAACGGAGAGATTTCCGTTCTTTTACTTTATACAACTAATCTACTTGCAAGCAAATTTTAAATTCCATTCCCTGTTCATAAGGGAGAAAACTATAGGACATTTGATAACTTTCTAGGATGTTATTCACGATATAGAGTCCCAAACCAGACCCTTCAGACTTATCTGTAACAACTTGAGAGTGGTAAAAAATATCAAACAAATGATTCAACTCTTCTTGATTAAGAGGTTGGCAGGTATTTTTGATAGAAAGATAGCCATCTTGCTCGGATAGGATTACGCGCCCATTTTTATCTGAATATTTAATTGCATTACTAATCAGGTTTGTCAAAACCTTATCCAATGCCTTGAGGCTCATGACGACCCTGGTAGCATCTGTCAATTGATTTTCAATTTCTATTCCTCTTGAGCGTGCTAATTCCTGATAGCGAGATAAAACATCCGTCAAAACAGTCTGGACTATCAAGGTCTCGCTACACTCTGTCCACTCTTGGAACTTAGAGGACTCCAAAACTTCTTCAAGCAAGTGGCTCATTTGATCAATTTGATCGATACTCTTTGCTATATACTTAGGGTGGTCTTTATAATCCCCAATATTGTACTGCATATTCTCTAGAATAATTCGAAGACTGGCTAAAGGGGTTTTCAACTCATGGGACGCTCCACGAACAAAAGAAACTTTCTGCTTTTGCAACCTGATAATCCGTTCATTTCTTCTCTCAGATTCATCAATGACTGCCAGCAAGTTTTCATACACATCATTGATTTGCTTTCCAACTTCCCCAACTTCATCCTTTCGCGTTTCATCAAAGCGAATATCATGGTCCAACTCCTGCATCTTACCTGTAACTTTTGAAATATAAAAGAGAGGCTCCAATAAACGTTTCGTATAGAAGTAGGAAAAGAGAAAAGCAAATACAAGCGTTGCTAGAAAGGTATAAGGGAGATAGAGAAGCATAATCCGTGTTGCCTCTTTATAAATATCCACACCTTGAATAAATTGAATGGTTACCTTTTTACCATCAGCTGTCGTAATCTGACGGTCAATAGTCACAATATAGTTAGTAATACTGCCTTCTTTTATTTCCAAGTCATGCACAAGGGAAATTCTCTTGTCCAGTACATCATCTTTCAAATGGGCAGAGATGCGAAGAGACTTCGAATAGGACTCCAGCAAGCTAGGCAGTTCATGAAAATTTTTACCTTCTAAGTACCTGCTCATAATAGTAGCACTCTCATTAAACTTCTCACCCTCTTGCTGAATGTAATAAAAAGGAAAGGTCAGATAGATGGCGATGTGGATGATCAAAGCAATTGCACCTAAAAGCGAAAAACTTCTTAAAAATGATTTGGTTAATAATTTAGGATTTTTTATCATAAGCTAATTTTATACCCTGCATTTTTCACTGTCACTATACAATCCAAATCTAGCTTTTTACGAAGATTTCGAATATAAACATCAACTACTCTATCAAGAGGCAAATCTGCAAAATCATTTGAGATAGACTCGAGTATCTGCTCTCTACTCAAGACCTGGTTCTTATGTTGGATCAAACATTTTAAAACCAACAATTCTTTCGGCTTAATTGCAACCTCCTCGTTCTTGACTCGAGCTTGGTAGGATGTGAAATCCACTGTCACATCTTGATAATGCCAGATATCCTCCACAACATAGTAACGCCTAAGCAAGGCTTGAATCCGTTTGACTAGGAGCACCAGTGAAAATGGTTTTGTCACATGATCATCAGCATAAAGGTCAAATACCTGCATCTGAGTTTCCTCATCTCCGAGTGCACTTAAGACGATTACAGGAATATCATGATTTCCATTAATTTCTTTTAACACCTCAAATCCACTCCGCTTCGGTAACATCAAATCCAAGACCATCAGATGAATCGGGAACTCATGAAATTTCTCCAAAGCCTCCTCCCCATCCTTTGCTAGAATAACATGATAGCCTTCTTCTCTCAAAAAAGCAGCTACCCCCTCTCTAATCATATCCTCATCATCTACAACTAAAATGTTCATCTATTTCCCTTCTTAACCTATCTAAAATTCACTCTTTTGCTAGGTTTACATTATTTTCATTTCATACGCAAAAAAAGAAACAGGGCTCTGTTGAAATGGTGGAAATTTCAGGAAACTCTGCTCTTTTTCATGCTGTACAAATCTTAATATCTATCTATTCTTATTATAACCGATATTTACATATTGTCAACTTGTTTCCTTTGATTTCATAAAAATAAATACAAAAAAAATCAGGATTGCTCCTGATTCTCCATTTTTAAGCAATATCAAATTTTAATTGACCCGCTTTGACACCAATCTTGAGAGTCTTACCTCCTACTAGTTCTCCCTTGAGGAGGAGTTCTGCCAACTTGTCTTCCACCTCTGTTTGCAGTGTTCTGCGAAGTGGACGGGCTCCCATTTCTGGATCATAACCTTGGCTTGCCAGTAACTTCAACGCTGAAGCTTGCAGTTTCAAGTCGATGCCTTTCTCTGCTAGGCTAGCAATCAATGGTTTAACCATAATCTTCACCACTTCCTGCATATGGTCGCTAGACAGGCTATGGAAGACCACCTTTTCATCAATACGGTTGATAAACTCTGGTCGATAAGCTTTTTTCAACTCTTCAAAGATGCGTTTTTCCATATTTTCCTGGTCAAAACGAATGTCCTTGGTCCCAAAACCGACTGTCTTGTCATCACGAAGGGCTGTTGCACCAAGGTTTGACGTCATGATGATAATGGTATTTGAAAAGTCAACCTTGCGCCCCTTGCTATCTGTCAAGACACCATCATCCAAGACTTGCAAGAGGACATTAAAGATATCTGGGTGGGCCTTTTCTACCTCGTCAAAGAGGAGAACGGAGTATGGCTTGTTACGAACTTTCTCGGTCAACTCTCCACCTTCTTCGTAACCCACATAGCCCGGAGGAGCTCCATTGAGACGGCTAGCCGCAAATTTCTCCATATACTCACTCATATCAAAGCGGATAAGGGCTGATTCGTCATCAAAGAGGACTTCTGCCAGAGCCTTCGCCAATTCTGTCTTACCGACACCCGTTGGTCCTAGGAACATAAAGGAACCAATCGGACGCTTGTGACTGCGAATACCTGACTGGTTGCGACGAATGGCACGGCTAATGCTTGAAACAGCTTGATCTTGACCGATGACACGTTTGTGCAACTCCGCTTCCAAGTTCAGGTATTTCTTAGCATCTGTTTGTGTCAATTTTTGGACTGGGATCCCTGACAAGCGACTCAAGGTAGTCAGGATTTCAGTCTCTGTTACCAAGTCCTTATAGACTGGGACTTCCTGCTCTTTTGCGATTAACTGGGCAGCTTGTTTCCACTTGCCATCCATCAAAGCCTTGTCAGCTGGACTCAATCCGGATTCGTCTGCTTTCATATGCTTGGATTTGTTTTGCACTGTTGCCGCTGCTTCATCCAAGAGGTCGATGGCAGAGTCTGGTAAGTGACGACTAGTCAAGTAACGATGCGCCATCTTGACAGCTGTTTCGACCGCTTCATCTGTGATTTGCACACGGTGGTGTTTCTCATAGGTAGCCTTCAACCCATGCAAAATGGTCATGCTGTCTGCTGCACTTGGCTCTTCAATCGTCACTTTTGCAAAACGACGAGAAAGGGCAGCATCTTTTTCGATGTGTTTTTGGTATTCTTCCTGAGTGGTTGCACCAACCGTTCTCAGAGTTCCACGCGCCAAGGCTGGCTTCAAGATATTGGCTGCATCCAGAGTCGAGTCAATACCACTACCAGAACCCATAATGGTGTGGAGTTCATCGATAAAGAGGATCACTTTGCCATCTTCCTCAATATCCTTGATGATATTATTCATGCGCTCTTCAAAGTCACCACGAAAACGTGTCCCCGCAACGACATTCATCAAATCCAGCTCTAACACGCGCATCTTAGCCATTTCTGCAGGCACGTCCCCACTAGCAATACGCTGGGCAAGACCAAGCGCTAGAGCTGTTTTCCCGACACCAGCATCTCCAACCAAGACAGGATTGTTCTTGGTCTTCCGACTCAAAATCTGAATCATACGTGAGATTTCCTTGTCTCGACCGATAACTGGCTCTAACTTGCCAGAACGCGCTTGTTCCGTCAGGTCATGCGTGTAGTCCTCTAGACCACCACTTTGAGCTTGAGGCATGCCCATCATATTGGCCATGGAATTTTGCTTGTCAGTTACTGTGCGATGACGTTGACGCAAAGCCTTGAGATCTTCTCTAGTCCAGCCAGCACGTTCTTCTAGATTGCGACGAAGAGCAGCAATTCTGACCTGATCTTTCTGGTCTTCATAAGAAAAGCCTGCTCTCTCCAAGATGCGAGTTGCCAAGGCATTGCCATCATGCAAAATCGCATAGAGGACATGCTCTGTCCCTAGCAGCTTTGCGTGGACCACTGAGGCCACATACTCTGCTTCTGCAAAGAGAACCTCCAAACGATGGGAAAAGGGCAATTCCGTAAAGGTTTCGTCTTGGCTATAGTCCGTTTCAGTCAGTTCCAACGCGACCTCTTCTAAACGATCCATTTCATAAGGATAATCATTTAGAGTCGCCCCTGCCACACTGTAACTGTGATTGGACATGGCAATCAACAAGTGCCAAGACTCTAGGTAACGAGCTCCAAAATGGCTCGCAACCATGTAGGCACTCTCGATACATTCATTCAATGCTTTTGAATAGTTCATCTTACTTCTCTTTTCTATCTACCTCTTGTAATAGCTGTCGGAGCATATTGGCACGGACAACTGAAGATTCTTCCCCTAGGACACGATCCGTTGCTACAGAAGTCAGCAAGGTCATCTCTTGCTTGGTCATCAAGTCCTGCTCCACCAAAAGCTGGAGAATATCCTCATAAATCTCCTGACTAACTCGCTCACCAATCGAGTAAAGCAAATCGCGGAGCATCTCATGATGATTGGAAAACTCAATCCGTCCGATGCGAATGTAGCCTCCGCCACCACGCTTGCTCTCAACCAAGTATCCTCTGCTTTCAGTAAAACGTGTCTTGATGACATAGTTGATCTGACTTGGCACAACCTGAAAGGTATCTGCCAACTGGCTCCGTTGCAATTCCACGATACCAGACTGGTCTAAAATCGCCTTGATATAGGCTTCGATATGATCTGATGTATTTTTAAATCTCATAGTAAATCAAACTCCTTCTTTGAACCTTGACTATCTTTGACTATTATACCGAAATTTTTGATTTTTTTAAAGGAAAAGGGAGCAAGTAAAGGATAATCTTCACCAACTCCCTATTTTTCTACTTATCTAATCCCAATTCTGCTAAGATTTGACGTTTGTAGGCAATCTTTTGGACTTCCTTGTCCTCGTCTTCAGACCAATCTAGTTTAATTTCTGAGACAATTTTCCCAGGACGATTTTTCAAGATATAGATGCGGTCACTGAGATTGAGGGCCTCTTCAATACTATGCGTGATGATCAAGGTCGTCAGCTGTAGCTGTTTGTGAATCTCCAGATACCAAGCATGGAGTTCCATCTTGGTCATCTCATCCAAGGCGCTAAAGGCCTCATCCAAGAGAAAGAGCTTGTGCCCAAAAAGATAGGTACGAAGCAAGGCCACACGCTGACGCATCCCCCCACTAAGTTCATGGGGATACTTGTCCCGTACCGCCGTCAACTGAAAGGTTGCAAGAATTTCATCCGCGCGGGCAATGGCTTCCGCCTTATCCACTTTTTGAATCAAGAGGGGCAAAATGATATTACCAAGAACGGTCTTGTGCTCCAAGAGAAGATCCTTTTGCAACATATAACTCACGCGCCCCTTAGGATTTTCCTCGCCGTCAAGGACAATTCGCCCAGACTGGACTTCTAAAATCCCAGCGATTAAGTTAAAGAGAGTGGTCTTTCCAACACCACTTGGACCTAGGATAGAAACCACTTCACCCGAAGTCACCTGCAGGTTGATGTCCTCTAAAATCTTTTCATCGCCATAGGCATAACTTACATGTTCAAGTCTAATTTCTGTCATTATTTTACAAATTCGTTAGTGAAGCCTTTGTCTGTCAAGTCTTCTTTAAGGATACCATTTTCTTTGTCCCATTTGTAGAAGGCATTCCAGCGGTCAGCGTCAAATTGTCCCCATTTTTCCTTGTCGCTTGTGTATTCTTTTGACAAGTATTTTTGAGATTCGATGACAAAGTCACGTTTTTCCTTGAGTTCAGGTGCATTCTTGATGAGGATATCTGCTGCTTCTTCTGGATGTTCCATGGCATATTGGTAGCCTTTTTTGATAGCTTGGATAACTTTGCGAGCTTCTTCCTTGTTGTCTTTTAGATAGTCGTTGTTAGCGATGATAACGGGTGAGTAGTAGTCAAACTCTTTGACATAGTCTTTCAAGTACATGAAGTTAGCGTCTACGCCCTGAGATTTGGCAAGGATACCGTCCCAACCGTAGTAGATCCAAGCAGTATCAAAGACGTCATTAGCAATCGGTGTAATTGAGTTTGAGTCGTTGTTTGGTACTTTTTCGACCTTCTCAAAGTCTCCACCTTGTGATTCTACCAAGGTTTTCAACATAGCAAGCTCCGTTGGGTCATTCCAAGTTCCGTATTTCTTACCAACCAAGTCCTTTGGACTGGTGACATTGTCAGATTTACGAGAAATGATTCCTGATGTATTGTGCTCAACGATAGCGGCAACGGCAGTAATTCCTGCCCCTTTTTCCAATTTCTTAGCCATGTAGTCTTGGAAATACACTGCAAATGGTGCCTTGCCATTGATCACCAAGTCAGATGAGCTTTCTTCTGGTGGCAATTTCAAATCAACATCCACTCCAGCTTCTTTGAAATAACCTTTTTCTTTTGCGACATAAAGCCCCGTGTGGTTAGTATTTGGCGTCCAGTCTAGGATAAAGTCAATTTTCTTGAGTTCTGCTTCTTTGTTGTCCTTAGAAGCAGTCCCTTGGCCACAAGCCACCAACACGACAGCTACAAAAGCTGTCACAAGCGTTAAAAACACTTTCCATGTTTTCTTCATTTTCATTTCCTCTTTTCTTTTTCTAAAACATCCTTATCTTAGGGACGTTTCCATTTAATCACATATTTTTCGCTAATATCGACCAATTTCATACCGAGAAGGCTGATAATCGATACCAGAATAATAATGGCAAACATGGTATCATACTGAAACAGTTTCTTGGACTGAATCATGTAGACACCTAGTCCTTCAAAGCCTCCCAACCACTCAGATACCACTGTTGTGATAAAGGCGTAAGAGACACTGACTCTCAGACCTGCATAAAAATAAGGCAGGCTAACCGGAATTTTAAAATGCCACAGGATTTGCCAAGGTTTAGCTCGCATCAGACTAAACAAGGTCAGCATATCCTTGTCACAATGCCTAAAACCGTCCAAAATACTGACGATAATAGGAAAGGTTGTCGTCAAGATAATCAAGACAATCTTGGGTAAAATCCCATAACCTAGCCACAAGACCAAGATAGGAGCTATGGCAATGGTCGGAATGGTCTGAACAACCACCATCATAGGGTAAATCAAATCATTGAGCCAAGTTAAACTGTCCATAAGTACAGCCATGAGACAGGCAATCAAGACTCCCAAGACCAGCCCCAGTAAAGCTACTCTCAAGGTGGCCCAGCTATGGTGCCAGAGAAATTCTCTGTCACGAGCAAAGGCCTGGAGAATTTCAAAGGGAGTTGGTAGGATAAACTTGGGGAGAAGTTTAAGCAAACCTGCTAGCTGCCAGATTGACAAGACTCCAAGAAAGCCTAAAAGACTAATCTGTCGTCTCATCATACTTTTCAAGTTTCTCATCAATGCTTAAAATTTCTCCTACATTTATTTTGACATTGGCAAAGACATTATCCGCCTCCTGCCCTGCCACTTCTAACGCTTCTTTGAGAATGCGCATAAGCTCATCAAACTCCCCTTCCAGGACCGTTTCAAAGGGGGTCACCACCATAGTCACAGATTGAGCTTGCAGATAAGCAATCACCTGATCGATAATAGCGATCCGGTCAATCCCTTGTGACAAGGGCAAGACTTGCAAGGCAATGCTCGCTTTCATAAAAACCTCCTTTTCTCAGACTTCCTTTTGACAAAAAGAAAACCTTTCCCATATATACGGAAAAGGTGCAGAATTCGGCCAAGTATCCTTCCCTACGCTGGCATTACCCAGATCAGGTGCGGTCGAAGTTTAACACTTCCTCTCAGACTGTACACAGACTCCCGTATCTTATATGGATATATGATAACGCAAAAGCAAGGATAAGTCAAGGAAACTGCTTACAGAAAAATATGAAAAAGAGTTTGAAGGCAGGTACTTCAAACTCTATCATAGCTTTCTTATTTGGCCTCATACCAAGTTGCACCTTCATTCTCATCTGCGATGAGGGGAACACTGAGTTGGATGGCTTCTTCCATGGTTTGTTTCACCAGTACTTTGACGGCTGCTAGTTCAGATTTCGGAACCTCGAGGACGATTTCATCGTGCACTTGCAACAGCATCTTGGTCTGATAGCCACCTTCAACCAAGGCCTTGTCTAGCTGAATCATAGCAATCTTAAGAATATCTGCTGCCGAACCCTGGATAGGAGAGTTGATGGCAGTCCGCTCCGCAAAACCACGAATGTTAAAGTTGCGCGAATTAATATCTGGCAACTCACGACGACGCTTGAAGAGAGTCTCTACATAGCCCTTATCACGCGCCTCACGCACCACTTCATCCATGTAGTTTTTAATACCTGGGAAGCGTTCAAAGTAAGTGGCAATGTAGGCTTTGGCCTCCTTACGGCTGATACCCAGATTATTAGACAAACCAAAATCTGAAATCCCGTAAACCACTCCGAAGTTAACCGCCTTGGCATTACGACGGTCGTTTGGAGTCACATCTTCAGGGCGTTCAATTCCAAAGACCCGCATGGCCGTCGAGGTATGGATATCTGCTCCCTCTTGAAAGGCCTTAATCAGATGCTCATCCTTAGAAATATGAGCCAAAACGCGCAATTCAATCTGTGAATAGTCCGAGCTGAGCAGCACGCTATCCTCCCACTCAGGGACAAAAGCCTTACGAATGAGACGGCCTTGTTCCAAGCGAACAGGGATATTTTGCAAGTTTGGATCCACACTAGACAAACGCCCAGTCTGAGTCAAATCCTGCACATAGCGCGTGTGGATCTTGCCATCCGCTAAAATCCAGTCCTGCAAACCAATCACATAGGTAGATTGGATCTTAGCAATCTGACGGTAATCGAGGATTTTCCTGACAATCGGTGCAATAGGAGCCAGACGCTCCAGCACATCCACGGCTGTCGAGTAACCAGTCTTGGTTTTCTTGGTATATTCCAGAGGAAGACCCAGTTTTTCAAAAAGGAGGACGCCCAACTGCTTAGGCGAGTTGATATTAAACTCCTCACCAGCCAGTTCGTAAATCTCTTGAGTGAGTTGCTCAATGACGACCTCATTTTCAGCCTGCATCTCAAGTAGGGTTTCTTTTTTGACCTTGATCCCAGCAATTTCCATCTTAGCAAGGACAAAAGCCAGAGGTTGCTCCATGTCATAGAGGAGATCTAACTGCCCATGTTCACTGAGTTTTTCAAGCAAAACAAGCTCAGTCTCAACCAATACTGCAACCTTGCGAGCTAGGTGTTCCAAGAATTTTTCCCGTTCAGGAATGGCCTTCTTGACACCCTTACCATAGAAAGTCTCATCATCGACCAAGTAAGTCTGGCCATAGAGACTCGCAATGGTTGAGATCTCATTGTTCTCGACTGTTGAGAGTAAGTATTTGGCCAAGCGACTATCAAAAGCAGGGGCCTGCAGGTTCAAGTCCAAACGATTTAAAAGAACTTTAGCTTTCTTAAAGTCATACACTTTCAGAGGTGTTTTTTCTAAAAATTCCTTGAGAATCGGCTCCTGCAAGAGCTCAAGTTTATCTGTGGCGTAAAGTTTATCCCCACAGGACCAGGCAAAACCAACCAAATCATCTGTATGGTAATTCTCACCAAAAAGCTCAAAGTGGAAGATAGAGTCGGCACTCAGCATGTCTTGACTGACGTGGTCAACAATAGTGAAATCCAAGCTCTCAGGTGCATCCGTTGACGAAATATTTAAAGCTTGTTTGAGTTGTTTGAAGCCCATCTCATCGTAGAATTTCCCGAGATTTTCCACATCTGGGCCATTATAGACCAAATCATCAAGGCCAATCTCAATTGGTGCCTGAGTCTCAATGGTTGCTAGCGTTTTCGACAAAAAGGCCTGTTCCTTGTCATTGATGAGATTTTCCTTCATCTTAGAAGCCTTCATCCTGTAGATATTTTCATAAATACCCTCGAGCGAACCGTGTTCTAGCAAGAGCTTGATACCCGTCTTTTCACCAATTTTTGTGACACCAGGAATATTATCAGACTTATCCCCCATGAGGGCCTTAAGATCAATGAACTGAGCTGGTGTGAGGCCCATCTTTTCCATGAGATAGTCTGGCGTAAAGGCCTCAAACTCAGCCACACCTTTCTTGGAAATCTCAACCACCGTATGCTCATCCGTCAACTGGATCAAATCCTTATCTCCACTAACGATTGTCACATCAAAAGAATCCTTCTCAGCCAAACGACCTAGGGTCCCGATGATATCATCGGCTTCATACTGGGGCAGTTCATAATGGCGAATCCCAAGATGGTCTAACAACTCACGAATGAAGGGAAATTGCTCACGAAACTCATCTGGAGTTTTAGCACGGCCACCCTTGTAGTCTGCATACATCTCTGTTCGGAAAGTCGTCTTCCCAGCATCAAAAGCTACCAAAACATGGCTGGGTTCAACTCGCTCCAAAACATGATTCAACATGAGTTGAAAGCCGTAAATTGCATTGGTATGAAGGCCATTAGCATTTTTAAAACGATCCAACTGCTGATAGAGCGCAAAAAAAGCTCGAAAAGCAACTGAAGATCCATCAATTAATAATAATTTTTTCTTGTCCATACACCCATTATAAAGGAAAGCAAGGAAAAATACCATCGGAAAGAGCTGAAAAACTTGGACTTTCCCTATTTCACCATAAAAAAGAAAAGGACTATTCAAATCCTTTTCTTTTATTGATTTTATGCGATTTATTTGTTTAATTTTCTCTTTGCAAATGGAAGTAATCCAAGAACAAGACCCATCAATCCTAATGAAGCAAGAGTTGTATTCTCTTTTCCACCAGTATTTGGAAGTTCTTTCTTTTCTTCTTCCTTGGCTGCTGGTGCCTTATAAGTGTTGTCTTGAACCGTTCCAGCAGTTGGTTTGTATTCTGTCACTTCTTGTACAAGTGGTTCCTGATCATTGACTCCACCGTTAAACTCTGGTAACTCTG
>NZ_KQ969522.1:432005-490000 GCF_001578935.1 Streptococcus oralis
CCACTGCTGCATCTGAGCCGTTGACGCCTCCGTTAAACTCTGGTAACTCTTCGGCTACTGCTGCATCTGAGCCGTTGACGCCTCCGTTAAACTCTGGTAACTCTGCCACTGCTGCATCTGAGCCGTTGACGCCTCCGTTAAACTCTGGTAACTCTTCGGCTACTGCTGCATCCAGAGGATTAAATCCTACTGCATGAGTTTTTAACTGTTCAAGTTCCTTACGAAGACCTTCTACAATATAAGGTTCTGCATCAGATTCTTCAGCCGTCTTTATGTCATCTTCTAACTTCTTAATAGCTGATTCTTGAGCTTTGATAGCTTCTGCCGCCTTAGCTTGGAGTAATTCTTGCTTAGCCTCTTCCAGTTCTTCTTTAACAGATTCCAATTCTGAAGCGATTGCCTCTGCCTTGGTATAGTCCGTTTGGAAATCTTTGATTGCTTTTTCAAGGGTTGATTGAAGTCCTTCCACAATATAATCTTCCACATCTGAAGATTTAGCAACTTCAAGATCTGATTTTAATTTTTCAATCTCTACTGCTCTCTGATCAAAATCACCCTCAATCGCATCAGCCTTCGCTTCCAAATTCGCAATACGATCATTCAAATCTGCGATTTTTTCCTCAACTTTTTTAACGTCAGATTTACTACTATCTATTTCATTTTGTTTAGCAACTGTTTCTTTTACATCTGCTGGCAACTGATTATAGGAGAGGGCATCTTGTGGTGTTATAACATCATCATGGCCTTCAGCTTCAACTGTATCAAGTAACTCTTCTAAAACTTGTTCCGGTGTAGCTTGACCTTCTTCTACCAGTTTCAAGATATCTGCTCTACCTATATATTCTTTAATCTCTTTAAGAGCGGCTGCTTTATCCTTGATAGAATCATTTTTGTTGATAGCTTCTTCAGCTTCTTTTTCAAGCAATTCCAAAGCTTTTTCCAAGTCTGCTTGCAATTGAGCATCTTCTGCTCTAGCATCCTTTTCAATTTGGTCAAGTATAGCCTGTTCCTCTGCAGTGAGGGGCTGCGTCTTATCAGATACAACCACTGTTCCTGCTTCACTTGTAGGCCATTCATCAACAATATCATCTAAACTAATGTCACCAGCTTCGAGAGCAGCAAGTAAATCAGCCTTACCAATTTCTGCCTTAGCTTCTGCAAGAGCGGTTGCTTTATCCTTGATAGAGTCATCTTTGTTAATAGCTTCTTCAGCTTCTTTTTCAAGGTTTTCCAAGGCCGCGATTAACTCTGCTTTAGTTTGCTCGTCTTCAGCTCTCGCTTCTTTTTCAATTTGATCTAATATCGTTTGCTCTTTTTCAGTGAGTCTCGGCGTATCATCAGATACTTCGATAGTGTCTTCCTCACCTCTTGGCCATTCATCAACGATATCATCTAAGCTAATGTCACCAGCTTCGAGAGCAGCAAGTAAATCAGCCTTACCAATTTCTGCCTTAGCTTCTGCAAGAGCGGTTGCTTTATCCTTGATAGAGTCATCTTTGTTAATAGCTTCTTCGGCTTCTTTTTCAAGGTTTTCCAAGGCTGCGATTAACTCTGCTTTAGTTCGTGTAGCTTCTTCTTTTGCTTCTTTTTCAGCCTGAACTAATTTTGTTTTTTCTTCTTCAGAAGGTTGTTTAATTGATTGAGTTGTTGTTCCCTCTGTTCCATCTGGCAATTCCGCAATAGCACTATCCACATCCAATTCACCTGACTCAAGTGCTTTTAACAGGTCTTCTTTGCCAATAAAATCTTTAACCGCCTCAATGGCATCTGCCTTATCTGCATCCTCAATAGAAGCATTTTTGTTAATTTCTTCTACTGCAGCTTCTTCGAGTTCTTCAAGGGCTTTTACTAATTCTTCCTTAAGTTTAGCAGCTTCTTTTTCAGCTTTTTCTGCTTTAGATTGTTCTTCTTTAGCCTTTTCGGTTTCAACTTCTTTCAAAGCTGCATTGTACTCATCAGTTAGCTGATTCAGCTCTTCTACAACTGGAGCCAATTTTTCGTAAAGACCTGCTAAATTTTCCTTAGTTTTTTCAGCAACTTTTTTCAATGCCTCTACAGCAGTTTGAGAATTTCCTTCCTCATCCTTATTTTGGTTGTCTGTCACTGCTTTCAAGCTTTCTTCCGCTTTCGCTAACGCATCCTTAGCCAATTGAGCAACTTTTGCTTGTTTCTCAACTTCAGCCTTGTACTCATTTGCTAACTTGGTTAAAGCTTCAACACGACCTTCTAAATCATTCGCCTTATCCTGCGCTTTTTCAGAAGCAGGACGAGCAGCCTCTGCGGCTTCCGCTTCATCAATTTTAGTTTTTAAATCTTGTGGAAGATCAGTAATTTTACTATAAATTTTAAATCCATTATCTCCCGTTGAATCCTCCGTAGGTAAATCGGCAAGAACTTCATCAAGTTTAATAGCTCCTGATGCCAGCGCAGCTAGTAAATCGTCTTTACCAATAGCTTTTTTAGCCTCTTCAATAGCCTGTTTCTTATTCTTGATTTTTTCATTGCTATTTATTTCTTCTTCAGCTTCCTTCTCGAAAGTTTCAAAGGCTTTAACTAGTTCTTCCTTATCTTGCTTAGCTTTTTCTTCAATTGCTTTTTCCTTAGCATCTTGCAATTCTGCCTCAGCTTCTACTTGTGCCTCTCTAGCTTTAGCTAATTCCTTTTCAGCTTCTGATTTTTTAGTTTCAGACTCTGCCAATTCTGCTTTTTTAGAAGCAGCTTCTTGTTCTTCCTTAGTCGCCTCTGCTTTCTTAGTTTCAACCTCAGATTTAGCTTCACTGACTTTTTTTTCTAGCTCAGCAATCTTTGCTCTTGTTGCCTCTGCTTTATTTTGAGCCTTCTCTACGTCTGACTTTTCAGATGTAACAGGTTGCACTCCATCCGCCTTCACCACTGACGGTTGAGATGCAAAGACTCCCGCACCCAACACTGCTGCACTTGCCAAACTGGTCAAAATGACCTTTTTCTTATCCATTGAGACTTCCCCCAGTAAAAAATATTTAATATAAGTTATTATATTATCTATTTTACATTTTGTCAATTATTTAGATGTTAATTTTTTAATATATCTATCTATAATTAAAACTTAGAACAAGTATAAAGAAAAAACCGTATAAACGGCTCTTTCTTTTCTAAATTTTAACTCGGTCTAAAATAGCAAAGTGTAAAACAATATGTTTCGACTTGAAAAGTTCCTCTTTAGATTCTCTCGCCATCTTGATTCACCCTATAGCCATCCACAGTGGTATTCACTGCTAAAGCCCCCGAAGCATTAACGTAGTAATACTTTCCTCCTACTTGGAACCACTGGCTAGACTTCATAGCCCCTGAACTCTCCAGATAATACCAGATACCACTATCTTTCAACCACCCGGTCTGCATTTCACCAGACTTTTTCAAATAGTACCAGATGCCCTTATCCTTTACCCAACCTATTGACATGGATCCATTTTCTTTGAAATGATACCAACTACCATTTATTTTCTTCCAACCAACTACTAAAACGCCATTTTCACGGTAATTCCAAATCTTTCCTTGCTGCTTCCAACCATTTTCAGATACTATCGTATCCGTATGCTGAATATAGCGACGATTCCCACTTCGAGCAATATAACTAAGCCATTTAGAACCATTCTTTTCAACAACCTGATCGTAAGTAACCCCCTCACCAGGGTAATAATAATCAATAACTACACTATCCATTGAAGGTAAGTTCCTAATTGCAACCTTTTGAGTAAACAGATGATGACCTCCAAAAGGTAGTTCAGAGCTCCCTGAACCTCCACTGCCACCATAACCTCCAACCACGTCTTTAAAATGAATGAAACCTGTCATTGTACTAGCTTTGACTTTTCGACGGTTATACTTTTCTCGAACTCCATAATTATATTCCTCAATCTCAATCATATCCCCTGAAACTTCTGATACCCAGGCCACGTGCCCGTAGTACCCTTCTGTCGACCAAGCAATCGCCCCGACTTCTGGCTTAGTATCCACACGGTAGCCTTCTCGCCTTGCACGATGTCCCCATTCATTCGCATTTCCATAGGCAGGAGGAATCTCAAAGCCATTTACACTACTCAAACGAAAGGCCGCAAAAGAGGTACACTGGCGAGAATACATCCGCCACTGATCGATTTCAACACTACCATTTTTGTAGTGAAGCGGATAGTCATCTCCACGCGCTACACTATCGGCCTGAACCGATTCTCCACCAAATAAAAAGGTACTTGTAACGAACAAAGTAGCCAGCCCTACACCCAACTGAGTACATCTACTCTTCTTAACTCCTGATTTTAAAAACGTCATTCATTCTCCTTAATAATATAAATTCCTGAGGTTACCCTCCTTTATACTATTCGGGAGAAAAAGAAAAAAGTGAGCAAAGCTCACTTCATTTTAAGATTCTTAGTCTAGATAGCGAATCAAATTCTTTTCAGTAAGGATATCTGAGTAAGTAAAGGATTCAACGTAAACATTAGCTTGTTTATCTCCTTCAACATCCCCAAATTCAACGATAAATAGAGATGGATAAACCTCAATTAGCTTACCCAATCTATTTTTTTGGCGCTTACGGCCATTCTCCAAAGTCATTTCAACGACTTGTCCCTCATGTGCCTTGATCTCTTCTTTGATTTTTTTCATCTTGGCTACATCTGTAAATGCATCTGACATCTTATGCCTCCCTCTTTGAGATACTTGAAAATTTATTGTATTCTTTTTGGAAAATCAATTCCACCGTTCCACGAGCTCCACTACGGTTTTTCTCGATGATAACCTCAACCTTGTTATTTGGAATTCCTTCCTCTTCTTCACCCGCACGATCGTAGTAGTCGTCACGGTATAGAAAGGCTACGATATCCGCATCCTGCTCGATAGAACCCGATTCACGAATATCAGACAAGACTGGTCTCTTATCCTGACGCTGTTCCACTCCACGGGATAACTGGCTGAGAGCAATGACTGGAACTTTCAATTCCTTGGCTAGAATTTTTAGCTGACGAGAAATTTCAGAAACTTCTTGTTGACGGTTCTCACGACCAGTCCCTGTAATAAGCTGTAGGTAGTCGATCAAAATCAAGCCTAGATTGCCCGTTTCTTGAGCTAGTTTGCGTGAGCGCGAACGAATTTCCGTGATCCGAATCCCTGGCGTATCATCGATATAGATACTCGCGTTAGCTAGGTTCCCTTGAGCAATGGTATACTTTTGCCACTCCTCATCAGTCAATTGACCTGTACGGATAGAATGGGACTCCACTAATCCTTCGGCAGCCAACATACGGTCTACTAGACTTTCCGCACCCATTTCCAGTGAAAAGATAGCAACTGTCTTGTCTAATTTAGTCCCAATGTTCTGAGCAATATTCAAGGCAAAGGCCGTCTTACCAACTGCTGGTCGCGCCGCTAGAATAATTAATTCCTCCTCATGGAGACCTGTCGTCATATGGTCCAAATCACGGTAGCCCGTTGCAATACCAGTGATATCCGTTGTTTGTTGTGACCGAACTTCTAGGTTCCCAAAGTTTATATTTAGAATATCTCGGATGTTCTTGAACCCACTACGATTGGCGTTTTCGCTAACATCAATGAGCCCCTTTTCAGCTTGAGCAATGATTTCATCTGCAGGCTTAGAAGCCTCATAGGCTTGGTTGACAGACTCTGTCAACTTGGAAATCAAGCGACGTAGCATAGCCTTTTCAGCTACAATTTTAGCATAATACTCTGCATTAGCTGAAGTTGGTACAGAGTTGACAATCTCAACAAGATAAGACAAGCCACCAATATTTTGGAGATCGCCTTTGCTATCCAAAATCGTCCGAACTGTCGTCGCATCGATCGCTTCCCCACGATCCGACAAATCTACCATCGCTTGGAAAATCAATCGATGAGCATACTTAAAGAAGTCACGAGAATCAATGTATTCTCGGACAAAAACGAGCTTACTCTCATCTATAAAAATAGCCCCCAAAACAGATTGTTCTGCTAAAATATCCTGAGGTTGAACTCGCAGTTCCTCTACTTCTGCCATCCGACTTTCCTTCCTTTTACAATCTTGTCAAGAAGTTGTAAACTTAACCTTCTTTTACACGAAGATTGATGACACTTGTAACATCTTGATAGATCTTCACTGGTACATCAATCAAACCTACTGCTCGAATTGGTGCTTGCACTTGAATATTGCGTTTGTCAATCTTAATACCAAACTGCTTTTGCAATTCTTCTGCGATTTTCTTGTTAGTGATGGAGCCAAATGTACGGCCATCTGGTCCAACCTTTTCAACAAACTCTACAACTGTTTCTTCTGCTTCAAGCTTAGCCTTGATGGCTTTTGCTTCAGCAATCATTTCAGCATGAGCCTTTTCTTCTGATTTTTGTTTTCCACGCAACTCACCCACTGCTTGAGCAGTTGCTTCCTTGGCCAAATTCTTTTTAATCAGGAAGTTTTGAGCGTAGCCAGTTGGTACTTCCTTAATTTCGCCTTTCTTCCCTTTTCCTTTAACATCTGCTAAAAAGATTACTTTCATTCTTCTTTCTCCTTTTCCTTTAGTTCATCTAAGACAAGTTGAATCAATTTGTCTCCAACTTCTGTTAAACTCATATCCTCGATTTGCGCAGCTGCTAGATTAAAGTGACCACCACCACCCAGCTCTTCCATAATACGTTGCACATTGATTTTACTACGACTTCGAGCCGAGATGGAGATAAATCCTTGTGTATTTTTTGCCAGAACGAAGCTGGCTTCAATGCCGGACATAGCCAACATAGCATCGGCAGCCTTACTGATAACAACGGTATCATAAGTCGTTGAGTCCTTAGCTTGGGCAATCAAGATATCCGAACCTAGCTTACGACCTTGTAAAATGAGTTCATTTACCTCACGATACTCTTCAAAATCTGTCGCAGCAATCTCCTGGATAGCAATACTGTCACTTCCCCGTGTTCTCAGATAGCTAGCCACATCAAAGGTTCGACTCGTCACGCGAGATGTGAAATTCTTGGTATCCAGCATCATACCAGCCATCAAAACACTGGCCTGCATACGACTCAAACGATTCTTCTTAGAATTTTGGAACTGAATCAATTCTGTGACCAACTCACTGGCACTACTTGCCCCACTTTCAATATAGGTGATGACTGCATTCTCAGGGAAATCCTGATCACGTCTATGATGGTCAATAACAATAGTTTGAGTGAACAAATCATAAAAATCTTTTGACAAGGTCAAAGCCGTCTTGGAATGATCCACTAGAATCAATAATGAATGGTTTGTAACTAACTTCATCGCATCTGTAAGAGATAAAAGTTTCGTGACATCTTCCTTCTTCAAGAACTGAATAGCACGTTCGATATCTGCTGGCATATGGTCTGCATCGTAGACAGCATAACTGTTCTCGATAATATTACTTGCAAACAACTGCATACCGACAGCAGAGCCCAAAGCATCCATGTCTAGATTTTTATGACCGACTACAAAAACCTGGTCAACACTTCGAATCTTATCAGAAATGGCTGTCATCATGGCTCTCGTACGTGTGCGAGTACGTTTAATAGACGCAGCAGTTCCTCCACCGAAGTAGACTGGATTCTTGGTTTCGTTATTTTCCTTGACCACCACCTGGTCACCACCGCGAACTTCTGCTAAGTTCAAGTTGAGCAAGGCAATTTTCCCAATCTCTTCATGGTTTCCATCACCATAAGAAAATCCCATACTTAAAGTTAGGGGTAGATGCCTCTGTTTTGATTCTTCTCGGAAAGTATCAATAACAGAGAATTTATCATTCATCAATTCCTCTAGTACCGTGTAATCTGTGAATACATAAAAACGATCCATCCCCACACGGCGAGAAAACATAGCATACTTACTAGCAAATTCTGAAACAAAATTAGCTACAAAGCTATTGATATGGCTGATATCAGAGTCAGACGTCGCATCCTCCAAATCATCGTAATTATCCACTGAGATGACCCCAATGACTGGACGGCTAGTTACCAATTCGACAGTTGCTTCGTACTCCCCAGAAACATCAAAGAAATACAAAACACCCGAAGCCTTGTCCATATGGACAGCATACCGTGTTTCGCCCAAGGTAGCATACGAACCTGGATTTCCAACGGAAGCCTTGATGATGGTTTGAATTAACTCAACATCAATTTCGCCTTCTTCAGTAGTCAAAATCAACTCAGCATAAGGATTAAACCATTCCACTTCGCCAGTAGATAGGTCTAATTTCAGAACACCAACCGGCATTTGTTCGAGCAGCGTGTTTAAGCTATCTTCAGCTTGGTGATTTACATATTGGATTTGTTCAATTTCGCTCTTTTCATACTGTTTTTTTTGCCAAACGAATAAAAGCAAATAAAGCAGTACAAATAAAAACAAAACAGTGATTGTTACAGCAAGATTATGTGAAAAAATAATCAGCAAAGTTAAGATTCCGAAAGTTGCAAGTCCTAGCAAGACCGCAGAAAACGGGATTAAATTATTTTTTTTCATTCTAAACCTCTTGCGCATTATTATATCACAAAAAACCTTAAAAAGCGACCTTTTAAAAGATGCAAGCCCTTCTTTCATGATTGATTTCTCTAACTTCAGACACAAAAAGAGGAGGGAATCATCACCCTCCTACCCACGTGTTCAGATCACTAACACCTAGCGTTCCACGATAAGGGCAGTCCCCATCCCTCCTCCGATACAGAGAGTTGCTAAACCAGTTTTAGCATTACGTTTCATCATCTCATGTACCAGCGTTACTAGGATACGGCAACCGGAAGCCCCAATTGGGTGACCAAGAGCAATGGCGCCACCATTGACGTTGACAATATCTGTGTTGAAACCAAGTGTTTTACCAACTGCACAAGCCTGGGCAGCAAAGGCTTCATTTGACTCAATCAAGTCGAGATCTTCAACTGTCAAATTGCCTTTTTCAAGAGCTTTGCGAGTCGCATAAATCGGTCCACATCCCATCATCTTAGGATCCAAACCTGCACTTGCATACGAACGAATGCGAGCAATCACTGAAAGTCCTAATTCTTCCGCTTTTTCAGCACTCATGATTAGGACTGCTGCTGCCCCGTCATTGATTCCTGAAGCATTTCCCGCTGTGACAGAACCGTCTTTTTTGAAAACCGGACCTAGCTTAGACAGGCTCTCTAAGCTAGCATCTTTTCTAGGATATTCATCTGTATCGAAAACGATAGGATCGCCTTTGCGTTGAGGAATGACAACTGACACAATCTCTTCTTTAAAGCGTCCAGATTCTATAGCCGCCACTGCTCGTTTTTGTGACTCTAAAGCAAGAGCATCTTGCTCTTCTCGACTGATTCCATATTCTTCAGCAACATTCTCAGCTGTAATTCCCATATGGTATTCGTTAAAGGCATCAGACAAACCGTCCTTAATCATGGTATCTACCACTTTCGAATCGCCCATACGGCCGCCCCAACGGAAGCTTGGCAAAACGTATGGAGCCTGACTCATGTTTTCTGCACCACCAGCTACGATAATATCTGCATCGCCACATCGAATCGCTTGAGCAGCCAACTGCACGGCCTTCAAACCGGAACCACAAACCTTGTTGATAGTAAAGGCTGGTGTAAATTCAGGGATTCCTGCGTGAATGCTCATTTGACGAGCTAGGTTTTGACCTAAACCTGCGCCTAGGACATTCCCCATAATCACTTCATCTACTTGCTCTGGTTTGACATTGGCTCTCTCCAAAGCAGTCTTAATAACCAAAGAACCCAAATCAACAACAGAAACATTCCTCAAGCTTCCTCCAAAGGAACCTATAGGAGTTCGCACTGCTGAAACAATCACTACATCTTTCACGACTACCTCCACTAGTATCTATTCTTCTCGTTTTATTCTACTTTTATAAGTTTATAAATATTTTGTTAATAAATCAAGTCAATTAAAATAAAAAGAGTGGTTTACATAGGTGTAAACCACTTGATAAAACTATTTGGAGAAGGGCTTATTTGACTTCTAGAAGACCAATCTCACCATCTTCACGGCGATACAAAACATTCGTCGTTTGATCTTCTACATCTACATAGATAAAGAAATCATGTCCCAATAAATCCATTTGGAGAAGGGCTTCTTCTAAATCCATTGGCTTCAAATCAATTTGTTTTGAACGAACAACTTTTGGTTGCACAACATTTACATCTTCTACTAGAGCATCTGTAAAGAGTTGACTTGTCGCAACTTTATTTTTATTCTTACGTTCGATTTTAGTTTTATTTTTACGAATCTGACGTTCAATTTTATCTGTTACAAGATCGATAGAACCATACATATCTTGAGAAATATCTTCAGCACGAAGAGTGATAGATCCAAGCGGAATTGTTACTTCAACCTTTGCTGTTTTTTCACGGTAAACTTTCAAGTTCACACGTGCATCCAACTCCTGCTCAGGTTGAAAATACTTTTCAATCTTTTCGAGTTTAGAAACTACATAATCACGAATTGCTTCTGTTACTTCTAGGTTTTCACCACGGATACTATATTTAATCATATAAGTACCTTCTTTCTAAACATTTTTGTTTTTCTAACTATATTATAACGCTTTCATTTTCATTTTGCAAATTTTTTC
The DNA here is from genome assembly GCF_001578935.1 of Streptococcus oralis. Classification (GTDB taxonomy): domain Bacteria; phylum Bacillota; class Bacilli; order Lactobacillales; family Streptococcaceae; genus Streptococcus; species Streptococcus oralis_R. Next base: position 442,601 of record NZ_KQ969522.1, read on the forward strand.
CTCATCTTACAAGGGAAAAAGTTTTAACTTCCAAAGCACCTGCTTCTTCCAAAAGTCGTTTCACTCGATTCACAGTTGCCCCTGTTGTATAGATGTCATCAATCAGCAAAATCTTCTTAGGAAGTGAGATCCCATCTTTAATAAAAAATGGAATTTCAGTAGCCAACCTTTCCAAACGGCTTTTAGAAGAACTAGCACTCTCTTCTCTTTTCCCTAATATATCTTTAAAAGAAAAGCCTGCTGCCTCAACCAAACCCTCGACTTGATTAAACCCCCTCTCAAGCAATCTTTCAGGACTTAGGGGAATTACAACAAATTGATAACCTTTATACTTTTTCAGCTCCTCAACAAGAACGGAAGCAAAAACTTTTCTAAGCAAAAAATCGCCATCAAACTTATATCGACTGAAAAAGTCTTTCATAGCTTGATTATAGGTAAAAATTGCCTTATGATCGACGTGAACTCCTTTTTTACACCAAAGTTTACAATCTTGACACTGAGTTGACAAACCTATTTTCATACAGTTTGGACAATATTTCTCACCAATCTTCTCAAAACTCGAAGCACAAGCTAAGCATAGATAACTGCAGTCGTGCTTCAAAAGGAAGAGGCTACTAAAAGTTAACTCACTCTTTATGGTCTGGCCACATAGTAAACAGTTCATAACCCCGCCTCCTTGTTCATCTGCTTGATTTCCTTGATTGCCTTCTTGATGGAAGCATTTAATCCATCATGAAAGAAGAGCAACTCACCAGTTGGTCTGTCCATACTACGCCCAACTCGCCCACCAATCTGAATCAAGCTAGACTTGGTAAAAAGCCTATGATTAGCTTCTACTACGAAAACATCCACACAAGGGAAAGTAACTCCACGTTCCAAGATTGTCGTACTGATCAGTATTGTTAGTTCTCCATCTCGAAAAGCTTGCACTTGCTCTAATCGGTCTTCTGTGACAGAAGATACAAAACCGATATTCTCATCTGGGAAATGCGCCTGTAGTATTTCTTTTAGTTTTTCGCCTTTCTTAATCTCTGATGCAAAAATCAGCAGAGGATAACCTGTTCTTCTCTGTTTCTCAATGTAGATCTTTAACTTAGATGACAACTGGCTTTTCTCTAAACAGCGATTAAAATTCGATAACCAGACTGGTTTAGGAATAATCAAAGGATTCCCATGAAACCGTCTCGGCAAGCTTAAGCGTTTCAATTCTCCTGTACGAACCTTCCTATCTAACTTATCTGTAGAAGTTGCTGTAAGGAATATCCTTAATCCTTCCTCCTTTACACTATTCTTTACAGCATAGTAAAGCATAGTGTTGTCAACATAAGGAAAGGCATCTACCTCATCCACTATCAACAAATCAAAAGCATGATAAAATTTTAATAACTGATGAGTTGTCGCAACTACTAAGGGAGTTCGAAAATAGGGCTCTGATTCGCCATGGAGTAGCGCTATATCGCAAGCAAAGTCATTCTGCAGTCGCTTATACAGTTCTAAACAAACGTCTATGCGAGGGCTGGCCAAACATACTGCACCACCATCATCAATCACTTTGGCCACAACTTGATAAATCATCTCTGTCTTTCCAGCTCCTGTCACAGCATGAACTAAGGTCGGTTCTTTCTTTTCGACTGCTCGCATCAACCCCTCTGATACCTTTTCCTGAAAAGGGGTTAACTGACCACGCCATTTGAGAACATCTTGCTTAGGAAAATCTTCCTGCGGAAAATAGTATAAAGCTTGATCACTCCTAACTCGCTTCATCAGCAAACACTCCCTGCAATAGTAGGCGCCAATAGGCAAATACCATCCTTCTAGAATCAAACTATTACAACGTTGACAAAACAGTTTCCCCTTCTCTTTTCTCATTGCTGGCAGTCTCACTGCTACCTGTCGTTCTTCTTCCGTTAATTCTTTCTCAGTAAACAAGCGACCGAGATAATTTGGATTTACTTTCATACTTTAATATTCGTAAAAATCTAGCACTTTAGATATTTTTTTAGTACAATTGAATCATGGAATTTAGAACAATTAAAGAGGATGGTCAGGTCCAAGAAGAAATCAAAAAATCCCGCTTTATCTGTCATGTCAAGCGTGTTTATAGCGAAGAAGAGGCTCGTGACTTCATCACTACCATCAAAAAAGAACACTATAAAGCCACCCATAACTGCTCTGCTTTTATTATAGGGGAACGCAGTGAAATCAAACGTACGAGTGATGACGGGGAGCCTAGTGGTACTGCTGGAGTCCCTATGCTGAGCGTCTTAGAAAATCATAATCTAACCAATCTCTGTGTGGTAGTGACACGCTACTTTGGTGGCATCAAACTAGGAGCTGGTGGTTTGATCCGTGCTTATGCAGGTAGTGTGGCCTTGGCTGTCAAAGAAATTGGTATTATTGAAATCAAAGAACAGGCTGGCATAGCCATTCAGATGTCTTACGCTCAGTATCAAGAATATGGCAATTTCCTTAGAGAGCATCAACTCATGGAACTCGAGACGAACTTTACAGATCAAATCGCTACAATGATCTATGTTGATAAGGAAGAGAAAGAAAAGATCAAAGCTGCTCTTGTGGAGTTCTTTAATGGAAAAATCACTTTAACTGATCAAGGTTTACGAGAAGTTGAAGTTTCTGTAAACTTAGTGTAAACGAAGGAGAAATTATGGCTTTTGGGAAATTTATTCAAGGACTTGCTGGAAACTTTAACGAGGAAAACAAAGAGACTCTTATCAAATAATATGGTCAATATCTACTAGAGAATGAAGAAATTCAAAGTGGGTATAAACTTATTCGGGATTCAATCATCTTTACAAATATCCGTATTATTTTTACAGATAAGCAAGGTGCCACTGGTCGCAAGGTGTCTGTTAAGTCACTCTTTTTGATGAATATTGTAAACGTTGAAATGGAAACTGCTGGAGCAGGTATAGATGATAGTGAGATTACGATCACTTATTTAGAAAATGTCTTTCTAAAAGCACATAATGAGCATCTGAGTTTCCATAAATTTGAATTCCCTAAAAAAACGAACATCCTCCCTCTTTACACCTATTTATTAGAATTGGCTTATCACAATCGATTAAAAATTAATGGCTTAGACCTTTGATATAAAAAAATCCTATCACTTTGATAGGATTTCTATATTTTACAAATAGCCCTAAGCGCGTTATACTAGTATCATCTTATACAAAGAGGTATATCTATGGCTATTTATAACAATATCACTGAACTTATTGGACAAACACCGATTGTTAAACTTAACAACATTGTTCCAGAGGGTGCTGCAGATGTCTATGTTAAACTAGAAGCTTTTAACCCTGGTTCGTCAGTAAAAGACCGTATTGCCCTTAGCATGATTGAAAAAGCGGAACAAGATGGTATTCTAAAACCGGGTGCTACCATTGTTGAAGCAACGAGTGGAAACACTGGTATCGGTCTTTCATGGGTTGGTGCCGCTAAAGGATATAAAGTTGTTATCGTCATGCCTGAAACGATGAGTGTGGAACGACGTAAGATTATCCAAGCCTATGGTGCTGAACTCGTCCTTACTCCTGGTAGCGAAGGAATGAAAGGGGCTATTGCTAAAGCTCAGGAAATCGCTGCTGAACGTGACGGCTTCCTTCCACTCCAATTTAATAATCCAGCTAATCCAGAAGTACACGAAAGAACAACAGGAGCTGAAATACTGGCTTCTTTCGGTTCTGATGGACTAGATGCTTTTGTAGGTGGTGTTGGCACCGGTGGAACGATCTCAGGTGTTTCTCACGCTCTTAAAGCAGCAAATTCAAACATTCAAGTTTATGCAGTTGAGGCAGACGAGTCAGCTATCTTGTCTGGTGAAAAACCAGGACCTCACAAAATTCAAGGTATCTCAGCTGGATTTATTCCTGAAACACTTGATACAAAGGCCTATGATGGTATTGTCCGTGTAACGTCAGATGATGCTCTAGCTCTTGGCCGTGAAATTGGTGGAAAAGAAGGCTTCCTTGTTGGGATTTCTTCAGCTGCAGCGATTTACGGGGCAATTGAGGTTGCCAAGAAATTAGGTACAGGTAAGAAAGTCCTTGCTTTAGCACCAGATAACGGCGAACGTTATTTGTCTACAGCACTCTATGAATTTGAAGTGTAGCCTCCTAAATGCACTTAGCCCTTATTAAAGGGCTTTTTGTTTACTCATATAGAGCCTACTCTCTAGACCAAAAGAAAAAGGAAGCAATTTGCTTCCTTTTCTATTAGTTATTCAAGGCTGCTGCCATTGTAGCTGCAACTTCTGCTTCAAAGTCGTTTGCAGCTTTCTCGATACCTTCACCAACTTCAAAGCGAGCGAACTCAACTACTGAAGCATTTACTGATTCAAGGTAAGCTTCAACTGTCTTGCTGTCATCCATGATGTATACTTGTGCAAGAAGTGTGTATGCTTGGTCAACTTTGGTGTTGTCAAGCATGAAGCGGTCCATTTTACCTGGGATGATTTTGTCCCAGATTTTTTCTGGTTTGCCTTCTGCAGCCAACTCAGCTTTGATGTCAGCTTCAGCTTGAGCAATCACTTCATCAGACAATTGTGCTTTTGATCCATACTTCAAGTGTGGAAGAGCTGGTTTACCAACCATTGCACGGCTTTCGTTATCTTGATCGATTACGTGGTTCAATTGTGCCAACTCATCTTTAACAAATTGCTCATCCAATTCTTTGTAAGAAAGAACTGTTGGTTTCATCGCTGCGATGTGCATTGAGATTTGTTTAGCAAGCGCTTCATCTCCACCTTCGATTACAGAGATAACACCGATACGTCCACCATTGTGTTGGTATGCTCCGAAGTGTTGTGCATCTGTTTTTTCAAGCAAAGCAAAACGACGGAATGAGATTTTTTCACCGATTGTAGCTGTTGCAGATACATATGCAGCTTCAAGAGTTTCACCTGAAGGCATTGTCAAAGCAAGTGCTTCTTCGTTGTTAGCTGGTTTTCCTTCAGCAATTACTTTAGCTGTAGCATTTACCAAGTCAACGAATTGAGCGTTTTTCGCAACGAAGTCAGTTTCAGCATTTACTTCAACTACTGCTGCAACGTTACCGTTAACAAATACACCAGTCAAACCTTCAGCTGCAACACGGTCAGCTTTCTTAGCTGCCTTAGCCATACCTTTTTCGCGAAGCAATTCGATCGCTTTTTCGATGTCACCGTCTGTTTCTACAAGCGCTTTTTTAGCGTCCATAACACCGGCACCAGATTTTTCACGCAACTCTTTAACAAGTTTAGCTGTAATTTCTGCCATTTTGATTCTCCTATATTTTTTAAAATAGGAGAGCCGGGCTAAGCCCCGCCCTCCTAGGTAATGATTACTTATATGAATTAAGCGTTGTCGCCTTCTACAACTTCAACGATTTCTTCGATTGAGTCAGCTTGAGCTTCTGAAGCTACAAATTCTGCTTCAACTGCATCTTCACCTTGACGTCCTTCGATGATAGCATCAGCTAATTTAGCTGTGATCAATTTAACAGCTCGGATAGCGTCATCGTTAGCTGGGATGATTACATCGATATCGTCTGGGTCAGTATTTGTGTCAACCATCGCTACAACTGGGATACCCAATTTTTTAGCTTCTTTAACAGCGATTTGTTCTTTATGTGGGTCAACTACGTACATTACATCAGGGATACGAGGCATGTCTTCGATACCACCCAAGAATTTTTCAAGACGTGCACGTTGTTTGTTAAGAAGTGCAACTTCTTTCTTAGGAAGAACGTCGAAGATTCCTTCTTCTTCCATACGTTTGATTTCTTTCAAACGAGCAATACGTTTTTGGATAGTTCCCCAGTTAGTAAGAGTTCCACCCAACCAACGGTGGTTGATGTAGTATTGACCTGAACGTTCTGCTTCTTCTTTAACAGCGTCAGCAGCTTGTTTTTTAGTACCAACAAACAATACAACTGCATCGTTAGCTGCCGCATCACGCATAAAGTCGTATGCTTGGTCAGCGTATTTTACAGTTTGTTGCAAGTCGATAACGTGGATTCCGTTACGCTCAGTGAAGATGTACTTAGCCATCTTAGGGTTCCAGCGACGAGTTTGGTGACCAAAGTGTACACCAGCCTCAAGAAGTTGTTTCATTGAAATTACTGCCATGAGTATTTCTCCTTTTTGTTTTTTTCCTCTCCTCGACTTCAACTTGCAAAACGACCCGAGGGCAACAGTTTCACAATTCATCAAGAATGAGTATTATCGTTTACACGACAAGTTTCATTCTACCACATTTTAACGATATTTTCAAGTGGTTTTAATAGATTTCGGCCTTGCTTTCGATAAAAAATAATAAAAGAGACTCAAATCGAGCCTCTTTATTTCATTCATTAGTTTGGATAGATGTAAGTAACATAACCTTCAGAAGTTGTAGTTGGGTTGAACCATCCACGCTTGTTACCGATTGTACGATCTCCACCATAGTTTGATTCTGATACTTGAATGCTAGTTGATGATGAAACTGCTGTAACAACCGCTACGTGTCCATATCCACCGTCATTCCAACATGCAATCGCACCAACTTGTGGAGTTGATCCTGTACGGAATCCTGCAGCTGCTGCACTTGTAGCCCACTGCGCTCCGTTACCCCAGTAATCTCCAGCCCAAGGTGCTAATGTTTTAGCTCCCCAAGTACATTCCCCAGTTGGATAACTTGAAGCATTTGTACTGTATGTTGGACGCTGTCTAGTTGGAGTTGGTGCAGGCGCTGGAGTGTAGCTTGAATCATCATCTGATGAAGAGCTTGAAGTTGCTTGCACTTGATCTGAAAGTGTTGTATTTCCAGAAGCAACAACTGATTGTTGTTGGCTTGTTTGACGTGCTTTATAAGCTGCTTCTGCTTCAGCTGCTGCTTTTGCTTCTGCTTCAGCTGCTGCTTTTTGTTCCAATAAAGTAGCTTTATCACTTTCTGCAGTAGCTTTCTCTGCAGCAAGGTTTAACTCAGCAACTTTCAACTCTGCTTGTTTTGTTGTCAATGCTTGTGCATCGTCAGCAAGCGTTTGTTGGTTCGCAATGACAGTGTTGATTGCTTCATTATTTGCAACCTGTTTTTCAGCGATAGATTTCTTATCAGCTTTCTGTTGTTCCAACATTTTGTTGTTAGCTGATACAATCTCGCTCATGGCTGCAACACGTGAAATAGCTTCCGTAATTGATTTTGAGTTTACAATTGTATTGATGTAGCTAGTTGCAGCACCGTTTGTTTGTGCGCTACGTGCTTGTTTCTCCAAAGATTCATTACGAGCAACAATGTTCTTAGAAAGCTCTGTAATTTCTCCTTCAAGTTTTTTAGATTCAGCTTGTAGAGTTTCATTCTCAGCTTCCAAGTTCGTTTGTTGAGTTTGGATAGCTGTAACTTGCGTTTGGATTTCATCTACTTGTTTTTGAGCTTCTTTTTGTTGAGCTGTCAAATTACTAATCTTACTATCTTGAGCAGCAATCTTTTCATCAGTTGTTTCAGCGTGGACAGTTGTCAATACCGCCGCTTGTGACACTAATACTGTACTTAATAAAAGTGACGCTAAGATTTTTTTCTTCATATTGTGTAGATACTCCTTCTATTTAAGACATTACTAGTATACCAAAAAAAGACATAATAAATATTACGCCTTTGTTACATTTTTATTTCTTTCTTATAGATAACATTTTTCAAAAATATATTGGAAAATAAGCATCCATAAAAAGTTCAAAATCATTGATGGGACAAGGCTGTATACGATGAAAACTGGCATCGATTCTACTGTCAATCCCATAGCAAGAGCAAGGAGATAGCTCCCTATATCAAATAGGAAACTCATCACAACTATTGTTAACATTCTTGTCCAACGGTTTAGCAAGATTACACTATTAAATTTATGGATCGAAGCTCCTATCAAGATAAATAGAAGTGTCGCAATTCCTATCAAGTGGAAAAAATAGATATCGTACACCAAACCCACTATACAGCAATAAGCTAAATAGAAGTATTCTGATACCTCAATTGTCTCAAACAAGAGAAATAAAAACAGGAAATGACTTGCTAAGTGAAAATGTGGATAAAAGGATTCTACTAATTGACCAATATGTGCATCAATTAGCACAAGAAAAGGAAGTAAAAAGAAAATACCAACTTGTTTTAACAGTCTCATTGCTAATTCCCCACTAACTCTACCACATGAAGATTTTTGGTATCAGCACTTAACTTTACTGTTACTTCCTTTGTTAGATAATCACTGCTGTGTGTTGTAGCAACAACTTCTCCAACAGGGATATCCTTAACATTAAAGTTTCCGAGCCCCCCTGTAGTTACCTTGTCTCCCGCGCTAATGTCGCTGTTGCTGTTTAATTGACTAATTTTAAGCAGTTCAGACTCCTTATCATAACCAACGATAATCCCGTAAATTTCAGTAGAACCATGCAGGATTTTAACAGAAATTTTGTCTGAATTTTCGGTGTTTGTCAATAGATTGACAGTTGTTGAATGATCCTCCACCTTTGAAACACTACCAATCAAGCCCCCGTTTGCAATGGCCAACATATTTTCAGAAGCTCCTTTTGAACTTCCCGCATCAATTGTTAACTCTTGTTTCCAAGATACTGGAGCTCGCATAATCACATCTGCTGCAATGGTTTTTGTAGCCTGTAATTTTGACTTCATATCCAGCAACTGACGTAGTTGTTCATTTTCATTTTTTAAACTTTCTGATTGATTAGACTCCACCTCTAGTTGATAGAGCTGTTTCTTTAGACTCTCGTTTTCATTGTAAGTCTGCGTCAAATGTCCCAAATCTGATTTGAAAGTATCAAACCACTGAAAGGGTTTTTGAACAATTCTATCTACTAAGGAAATCCCATCTCCTAGTTTCGTCACAATAGCGCTTGAATAGGTTGTCACTAATAGAACAGAAACTGCCAGAACTGTGACAAAAACGATGATTAGATATTTTGATTTTTTAAAACGGTTCATATTCCTACCTTTATACTAAAAACCTGCTACTGTGAGCTTCTTATCAATCCTACAAACCTGCTAAGATTTTAAGAAAAATAAGAAACATCCCAGTACCAAAATCACAAGAATTGCCAGTGTATCCTTTTGACTCCATCTCAATTGTCTATACTGACTTCTACCCTTTCCTCCCTGATAACCACGCGCTTCCATGGCTATTGCCAATGAATCTGCACGCTTTAAGCTCGTCGCAAAAAGAGGAATTAAAATTGGAATCATAGCCTTTACTTTTTGAACGATGCTACCTTCGCCAAAGTCAACTCCACGAGCTTTTTGAGCATTCATAATTCTCGTCGTGTCATCCATCAAGGTTGGAACAAAACGCAAACTCATTGATAACATGAGACCAATTTCATGAACGGGCACTTTCACGCGTTTCAGCGGTGCTAAAAGAGCTTCAACTGCAGCTGCCAGACTCAAAGGCATGGTCGTTAATGTCAGCAAGGTTGAAAAGAAAATAATCAACACAAAACGACAGAAAATAATTCCAGCTTGTTGCAAAGCATAATCCGTTATTCTTATAAAAGAAAACTCAAATAGGACATTTCCACTTGAAATGAAAAAGAGCTGAAAAAGAGTCGTAAAAGCAATCAGGAAGAACATGGACTTTAATCCCTGAACGAAAAATGAGAGGGAAACGCCCGATAATGCGATAAATATACCTGTCGCTACAAACAGAATGACATTGGTGAGGGGATTATTGGCCCAAAATACAATCAAAATCAGCAGGATCATAGCGAGCAATTTACTACGTGGATCCAAGCGATGAATGATGGAATCCCCCGGTATATAACGCCCTAAAATCATACTATCCATTTAGCGACTCCTTAAACTCCTCTATCTTGATTGGCAGTTTTTTAAAAGCTACACCTCTATCTGCCAAACGCTTACAAAAAGCTGTAATTTTAGGCACACCTAACTGCACTTTTTCCATAGAGGCTACATCTTGGAAAACTTCGCTCGGTTTACCACTTTTGACTAAACGTCCCTTTTCCATAACATAGACCTGATCAGCATACGTAGCTACGTCATCCATCAAATGCGTTACCAGAACGATTGTCATTCCAGAAAGGTGGAGTTCTTTAAACAAGGTCATCAATTCTTTTCTGCCCAGAGGATCTAGTCCAGCTGTTGGCTCATCCAAAACCAAGACAGTTGGCTCCATGGCTAGCATACCTGCTATAGCCACACGTCTCATCTGACCACCCGAAAGTTCAAAAGGACTGCGCTCAAAGAGTGACTCATCGATGCCTACCAAGGCTAACTTTTCACGCGCAATTTTCTTGGCCTCTTCCTCAGAAACTCCAAAATTTTGCGGTCCAAATGCAACATCTTTCAAAACAGTCTCTTCGAAAATCTGATTTTCAGCAAATTGAAACACTAGACCAACCTGCTTTCGAATCTGGCGAATTTCTTTATTGGTTGATGTAGGGGTAATGACGGTATCGAAAACTCGAACAGAACCTTTACTTGGTACCAATAGGCCATTTAAAAGCTGTAAAATCGTTGATTTCCCACTACCTGTGTGCCCTACCAAAGCCGTATAGGAACCATCCTCAATCGTCAAGGAAACATCAGTCAAGGCTGATGAAGATAGGGGAGTCCCCTCTTGATAGGTAAAGCTCACATTTTCTAGAGTAATTCCCATAACTTGTCCTCTAGCTCTCCTTCTGTCAAATAGCCATCCGGCAACTGATAACCAGTCTCTCTCAAAGATTCTCTCAATTGATTAGTAAAAGGCTCATCTAACCCTATCTGGTCAAGGTCAGTCCGAGAAAAAAGTTCTCTTGGGCTGCTGGTTGACTCCACTTGGCCTTTTTTCATGACCAAGACACGATCACTCATCGCAACTTCTTCTAAGTCATGTGTAATGGAGACGACTGTCATCTGGTGATCTTTTCGAATCTCTTGAACTGTCTGAATCAGTTCTCGTCGTCCCTCAGGATCCAACATACTTGTAGCCTCATCCAGAATTAAAATAGCTGGCCTCAAGGCAACAACTCCTGCAATAGCCACCCGCTGTTTTTGTCCACCAGATAAACGAGCTGGTTCTCTCTTCTTAAAGTCCAGCATCCCTACCAACTCCAAAGATTCAGCCACTCTCTTTTTCATTTCTTCACGAGGAAGTCCCTGATTTTCTAAACCAAAGGCAACATCATCTTCAACAGTCGCCCCCACAAATTGGTTATCTGGATTTTGAAAAACCATACCAATTTGACGGCGTAAGTCCCAAACATTCTCAGAGGACAACAATTGCCCATCTATACAGATTTCTCCAGACTCTGCTTCAAGCAAGCCATCAATCAAACGGATAGTTGTCGATTTTCCACTCCCATTATGACCTACAATCGAAAGCCATTCTCCCCGTTTCACGTGAAACGAGACATTATTAACGTCATAATGTTCCTGGTCTTCCTTGTAACGAAAAGACAGATTTTTTACTTCAATAATCGATTTCATTTCGAATCAAATGTCCCTTTGAATACATGAGCGCTACCCTTGAAATAATCATAGCCAGAGTAGATAGTGAAAAACAAAGCGATATAAAGCAACAGCTGACCAATTAAATTCCAATGTAAGAGCAAAAAGATAATAGCAAACATCTGACTAAAGGTCTTGATTTTCCCTGGCATCGCTGCTGCTAGAACTGTCCCTCCCGTCTCAACAAGTAACAAACGCAAGCCTGTCACCGCAAGTTCACGACAGATGATAATAGCAACAACCCAAGCTGGAGCCATACCTAACTCAATCAACATGATAAAAGCTGACATAACCAACAGCTTATCGGCCATCGGATCTGCAAACTTTCCAAAGTTGCTGACTACATTCCATTTACGAGCAAGGTAGCCATCGAGATAATCTGTTATACTAGCAACTGCAAAGATGATCGCCGCTAGCAAATGGCTGCCTTGTGAATGTCCCAAAGTCAAAATAAGAATAAAGAGAGGTATGAAGAGAATTCTACCAATAGTTAATACATTAGGAATTTGTTCTTTTTTCATTGATTTTTCCTTAATCTGTAGTAAATGTAAGTGTTACAGTTCCAGTCTGAGTTGTCAGCTTCGAAGTATCAATCGTTTGATTGTCCACAGTCACAGTAACTCCCTTCACTACACCTAAAGTAATGGTAACGGGATTCTTAGTTGAAACTGTTGTTTTTGCATTCTTATTGTCTGCGGATAGTGTCACACCACCCTCCAGCTCACTTCCTGAAACACTTACCCAACTAGTTGCATCTGATACTGCCAGTTGAACAGCAGCGATTTCCTTACTCGTTTTATACCGAGCTTCAATGCGGTTTCCTTCGCCTGACACTGTAATAGTTGATTCCGTAGTAGAAGACGAGCTAGACGTCTGACTACTAGAAGATGAACTAGATGAGGTTGTTGAACTAGTTGAGTTCACAACGCTATAATTAGCCGAAGAAGGACTTGGCTGAGTTTGGATGTAGTTCCAAACATAGTAAGTCACAAAAATTAAAATTGACAAAGCAAATAGAACGAAATAAAACAAGGGGAGATAAGACGTTTTTTTCTTATTTGATCGTCTGCGACCAGACAAGTCATCTTCATCGACATCTACCTCCTCATAAGCAATCATACTACCTGAATCATATGCATCCAAAACAATTCTTTCATCTAACTCCACTGCCCAGGCATATTTTCTTAAAAAAGAACGAGCATAGAAGGTACTAGGAAGTTGATCAAAATCATCTGCCTCCATAGCTTCTAGAAAATGCAACTGAATTTCAGTTTTTTCCTGCAATTCTTCTAAACTCAATCCCTGGTTAATTCTAGCTAAACGTAGAACCTCGCCAATTGTTTTTTTTCTCATACGTACCATTCCTTCTTTCTAGTATTAGTCATCTTTTAAGCTGGAAAGATTGTAAAATCAACTAGATCACCATTATCAATCAAACGATGTCCAGCTTCGAGAACATCCTCCAAAGTAATTTCCTGTAAAATTTTCGGAAAATCAAAAATTGTTTCTCCGCGATCCATCGGATCGTATTGAGTTGCAATAAATTCCAAAGAGTTCATGCTACTGAAAAACTCCCCAAACATCTCACTCTTAACAAGATCTAAATGTTCCTCGGTAATATCCGTATCACTACTAAACTGACGAATCGCTTTCCGAAATTGATGCGACAGAGAAACAGGTTCTTTGGTATCCATCGTCAATATCACAAAATGAAAGCGACTGTTGACTTCAACCTCAAGTGACAATGACGCATCTAACTTCCCAGTCTCATATAACCTTTGAAAACGATCAGAAGTCCAACCAAACATCATCGTAAATAGCAATTTCAATAAAACATTGTAACGATAAGACTCAGCTTCTGTTATTTGCCCATTACCTCTAATCGCAACAGCAAGTTTGGGTGAAGAAACTTCCATCCTAAGATTATCTGTTTGCTTCACAGGCTGCAAGGGTAGTTTCTCTTTTGTAACTGTAAACTGTTCTAAAGTCTTCTTTTCCTTTTTCGAAAAGTATTCCTCAACAACTGTTACATCAATATTTCCAACTAAAAACAGTGACATGTTGACAGGTTTGTAAAAGTCTGTAAAGTTCTCTTTTAAATTTGAAACTTGAATCTCAGAAATTGATTTTTCACTTCCAACAATATCTGTTGCTAAAGGAGTATCTGGATAAAGGTTGGCTAATGTTGCAAAAAATAAACGTGAGTCTGGATCGTCTTGGTACATCTCTCGTTCTTGCTGGATAATAGCCTGTTCCCTCAAAACAGACTCTTCTGTAAAATGAACATCTCCGACTAACTCATTTAGCAAATCTAAATTCTCTAATAGATGGTTAATTGTTGAAAAAAGATAGCTGGTCTTAGTAAAACTTGTAAAGGCATTACTGTCCGCACCTAATCGAGTAAACGCAGCCATTATATCCTCAGAATTTTCTCTTTCAAACAATTTATGTTCAAGAAAATGTGCAATTCCTGCTGGATGATGACGTAAACCGTTTTCCAAGCTTGTATAAGTTGCATCTACAGAACCAAATTGAACCGTTACAATCCCATAAACCTCATTGAAATCTTGTTTAGGGAGTAAAGAAACTGTCAACCCATTTGACAATTGTGTTTTGTAGACTGTTTCCTTTACAGCAGGATAGTATTTTTCTTCAAAAGTAACCTTTGTCATTCTACTCCTTCCATAAAGTAAATCGCTTGTAACTTCAAACTGTTGGCAGCTTTACATACAGCTTCTTTATCGACACTCTCTAATTTTGCCACCAATCGATCAATATCAAAGCTTGATTTCCCCAATAGAGCATTCAAATAGGCTCTTTCAACCAGAGTCTGTTGATTATCTTGAGCCATCAACAAAGATCGTCGAATCATCTCCTTGGTTTGTTCAAGTTCAAAATCTGTAAAGTTGCCCTTTTTCAGATCTAGCAATTGATGGTTCATCATTTTTCTAGCCTGATTTCGATTTTCTCTATCAATACCCGCATACATCCTTAACAGACCACTAAACAAATCCAATTGACTAGATACTGTATAGGCTATTCCAGCATTTTCACGAACATTTGTAAAGAGTTTCGAATGTGCAAATTCACCCAACAGACCATTCATGACAAGCATGGGCAAATACTCATCATCGCCATATTTTACAGGAGAATGATAGCCCATTTCCAAAATAGATTGCCCAACATTCCTCTGAACCATTCCTTCTCGTAGAACATTCGAATAAGATTGATGGTACTGGATAGTGACGCCGTTCTCTCTAGCTGTAAAGGGTAATGACTTCAGTGATTCTGTAATTTCTACTTCGTTGAAATCACCTAAGAAAAAGAAATCAATACGATCATTTTTCAGAGCATTTTGAAAGCACGTGTAGCTACTTTCCGGAGACTCATTTGAAATACTATTTCGTAAATCACTGTATCTCAATTGAAGACGCTCATCATGAAAGAACAAGCTATCCAACTCCTTATGAGCAAAATAAAATGAATCATCCATATCAGTAGCTAAACTAGCCAATAACTGTTTTCTTTCAATTTCAAATAAAGCTGGCTCAAAAGCACCATCTTGAGCTAAGGGGGCAAATAAAGTCTGTTTCACCAATTCCAAAATTTGAGAAGTCAAGACATTCTTTTTACTTAAAAAATCATCCCTCACATAGGTAAATGTTAGATCAAGAATATGTGCCTGTCCCCTACGATAAGCACTTGTGGAAATATCTGTTCCATATAAACTTGCCAAGTATCTGCGAAATGCTTGTGATGTGGGATAAGCTTGATTTGCCTTCTCCAACATACTTGCACTTAACATGCGTCCTGCTATTGTCTCAAGAGATAAGGAAGCAGTAAAACGAATAGTGATTTTATTTGTTTTAAACTTTTTGGATTGAACAAAATGTGCTGAAATTCCAGGCACTAATTCCATACCTTACCTCCTTACATATAGAGTTCTATTATATCACGAAAATCAAAATTTTTCTTGTTCTCTTCATAGCTTTAAAGAGTAAAACCGTTTTCATTTCAGCTAACTTTCCTTCAGCTATTTCAAGGAAAATATGGTATAATACCAAAGATTGAGGTGAATTATGGAATACAAATTATTTGAAGAATTTATTACGCTCCAAGCCCTCCTAAAAGAGCTTGGAATTATACACAGCGGTGGCGCTATCAAATCCTTTCTAATGGAGCATCAAGTTTACTTTAATGGTGAATTAGAAAGTAGACGTGGGAAAAAAATCCGTATTGGAGATACAATTGACATTCCTGATTTAAAGATTGACATCAACTTGACACAACCAAGTTTAAAAGAGCAAGAAGAGTATCAAGCAGATAAGATTGAGAAAGAGCGAATTGCTAAACTTGTCAAAGAGATGAATAAAGGTATCAAGAAAGAAAAACAAAAAACTTCTTCGTCACCTAAGACCAAACAAGCTCCACGTTTTCCAGGAAGATAACCATGTGGCTCCAACATTTAACAATTAAAACCTTTCGAAACTACAAAGAGGCAAAAATTGATTTCAATCCAAAATTAAATGTCTTTCTAGGTCAAAATGCACAAGGAAAAACCAATATTCTAGAAGCAATCTATTTCTTAGCCTTGACACGTAGTCATCGGACTCGTACAGATAAAAATCTCATTCATTTTGATAACGAGCAACTTCATCTTTCTGGCTTGCTACAGAAAAAAACAAGCTCTATTCCTCTAGAAATTGATTTAACACCAAAAGGGCGTGTGACTAAAGTCAATCACTTAAAACAAGCTCGCCTATCAGACTACATCGGACATATGAATGTTATCCTCTTCGCACCTGAAGATCTCCAGCTAATTAAGGGAGCACCTTCTGTCCGTCGAAAATTTATCGACATCGAACTGGGACAAATTAAACCAATCTACTTGTCAGACTTGTCAAACTACAATCATATACTCAAGCAAAGAAATACTTACCTAAAATCCAGCCAGAAGATTGATGAAACATTTCTGTCAGTCTTAGATGATCAGTTAGTAGAGTATGGGTGTCGTGTTATAAAGCATCGGATAAAATTCATTAAAGACTTAGAGAAATTTGGTCAAAAAAAACACTTAGAAATTTCAAATAAATTAGAAGAGCTGTCAATATCTTATCAATCATCTGTCAACTTCACTAATGAAGAACAGCTAACAAGTTCCTTTAAAATTGCTTTGGAGAAAAGCAGATCCAGAGACTTATTTAAAAAGAATACTGGTGTCGGCCCTCATCGAGATGACATTACTTTTTATATCAATGGAATAGACGCTAGTTTTGGGAGTCAAGGTCAACATCGTAGTCTTGTACTTTCTATCAAACTAGCAGAGATTGAACTAATGGAAAGTATTACTAATGAGTCTCCGATACTCTTACTTGACGATGTTATGAGTGAACTTGACAACACACGACAATTAAAATTACTAGAAACCATTTCTCACTCTATCCAAACCTTTATTACAACAACAAGTTTAGATCACTTACAAAACTTACCAGAAAACCTTAGTATTTTCAATATTCAAAACGGTAAAATTTCTGTAAATTAAAATTGACAACTTTGTAAACAAAAAGAACTCCTGAAATTCAGGAGTTCTTTTTTACTACTTACATGGAGTAGTTTGGTGCTTCATTAGTGATTTGTACATCATGAGGATGGCTTTCTTTCAAACCTGCACCAGACATTTCAATAAATTGAGCGTTGTCATGCAGTTCTTTAAGGTTAGCTGCACCACAGTAACCCATACCAGAGCGAATACCACCAATCATTTGGAAGACAATATCAGCCGCTGCTCCTTTATAGGCAACACGGCCTTCAATTCCTTCTGGAACAAGTTTGTTTGCTTCATTGACAGAACCTTGGAAGTAACGGTCACTTGAACCTTTCTTCATTGCAGCGATTGAGCCCATACCACGGTAAGTCTTAAACTTACGTCCTTGGAAGATTTCTGTTTCACCTGGTGCTTCATCTGTTCCAGCAAACATAGACCCAAGCATAACAGCATTTCCACCTGCAGCAAGAGCTTTGACAATATCTCCAGAGTACTTGATTCCACCATCGGCAATGATTGTTTTTCCATATTCACGCGCAACTGCTGCTGCATCATAGATTGCTGTCACTTGTGGGACACCAACCCCTGCAATCACGCGAGTGGTACAGATAGAACCTGGTCCGATACCGACTTTGACAACATCTACACCTGCATCATAAAGAGCACGCGCACCTTCTGCAGTTGCAATATTACCTGCAATCAAAGTGCGGTCTGGGAAGTGAGCACGAATTTCAGCAATTTTACGTAGAACCCCAGCAGAGTGACCATGGGCAGTATCAATAACAATTGCGTCAGCTCCTGCTTCAAAAAGGGCTTCAGCACGTTCAAATGTATCTGAAGTGACACCTACCGCACCAGCAACTAGAAGACGACCAAACTCATCTTTTGCAGCATTTGGAAACTCAATCACTTTTTCAATGTCTTTGATAGTAATCAAGCCAGAAAGACGACCTTCTTCATCAACCAAAGGAAGTTTTTCAATACGGTGTTCTTGAAGAATGCTTTCAGCTGTTGCAAGATCTGTACCAACAGGAGCCGTCACTAGATTCTCACTAGTCATATGATTTGAAATCGGTTGATTGTAATCAGAAATGAAACGTAAATCTCGGTTTGTCAAAATACCAACCAATTTACGATTTTCAAGTGTCTCCACAACTGGAACACCACTGATACGGTAACGTCCCATCAGTTCATCTGCTTCAGCAATAGTGTGTTCTGGAGTCAAGAAGAATGGATCAATAATAACACCATTTTCAGAACGTTTTACCTTGCGAACTTCATCTGCTTGTTGCGCAATAGACATATTTTTATGGATTACTCCAAGACCACCTGCACGAGCAATGGCAATAGCCATTTGACTTTCTGTGACTGTATCCATGGCGGCTGTTATAATTGGGATATTTAAAGTCAGATTATCTGCCAATTTTGTTGTTAAATCAGCATCATTCGGCAACACATGACTTTCTGCTGGAATGA
Source organism: Streptococcus oralis (assembly GCF_001578935.1). Taxonomy (GTDB): domain Bacteria; phylum Bacillota; class Bacilli; order Lactobacillales; family Streptococcaceae; genus Streptococcus; species Streptococcus oralis_R. Next base: position 461,108 of record NZ_KQ969522.1, read on the forward strand.
GCAATACATCATCAAAGGTAAAACCTTTTTTCAAAAATTTAGTATCCCAATTAGACATTGAAGTTTCCTCTTTTCTTTCTTTTTGAGCTTGACTCTTTTTGTATTGTATCTATCATACCATTCTATGAAAATTTGTCAATTATATTTATAACAGAAAACATAAAAAAACTATCCCTGTGATTCTATGGAAGAGATAGTTTTACAATTCATATTTTATCTATTATTTAAAATAATTTAGTCCCATTGCTCCCTTAACTTCAGATAGAGTTTGCCCTGCAACCTCACGAGCTTTTTCACTACCTTTTTGAAGCATATTGTACACTTCTCCCATATCCTTAGCAAATTCGATACGGCGCTCACGAATAGGGCCAAGTTCCCGTTCTAATATTTCAAGTAGATAACGTTTCGTCTTTACATCACCAAGACCACCACGTTGGTAGTTTTCTTTCATTTCCGCAATTTCAGCCGCATCTTCTGGGCGTCCAAAGACATCTAGATAATGAAAGACCATATTTCCTTCAATTTTACCTGGATCCTCAACGCGAATATGATCCGGATCAGTATACATACTCATGACTTTTTTACGCAACGTATCCGCATCATCTGCTAGATAAATACCATTATTAAGGGATTTAGACATTTTAGCATTTCCATCTAAACCAGGCAAACGCCCTGCTCTCTCATTTTCTGGATAAATACCTTCTGGCTCCACCAATACCTCACAATTATAAGCATGATTAAAGGAACGAACAATCTCGCGAGTTTGCTCAATCATTGGTTTCTGATCTGTCCCAACAGGAACATAATTAGCCTTGAAGGCAGTAATATCTGCTGCTTGCGCAATTGGATAAACCAAAAATCCTGTCGGAATACTTTCTCCAAACCCTTTTTGAGCAATCTCTGTTTTTACTGTCGGATTTCGTTCCAAACGAGCTAGTGACACCAAATTCATATAGTACATAGATAATTCAGCCAACTCTGGAATCTGACTTTGAATAAAGATAGTTGATTTACTTGGATCTAATCCAACTGCTAGGTAATCCAAGGCAACATTCCCAATCGATTCTACAATCGTTTGAGGGTCTTTGGCGTGATCTGTCAATGCTTGTTGGTCCGCCAAAAAAACAAACATCTCATACTTGTCTTCTTCCTGCAGTAATACTCTATTTTTTAGACTCCCAACATAATGTCCAATATGCAGTTTTCCTGTTGGGCGATCTCCTGTTAAAATAATGGGTTTCGTCATTTTTTTCTCCTTCGAAATGGTCTCTTTAATTATAGCATTTTTTTGTTAAAATAACAGAAAATTATTTAAATCAAACAACTAACTCTTTGTAAATGAACCTGTAAACTTAATTGACATAAAATTGACAAACAAAAATTTGAATATTTCTCTCTTTTCTAGTAGAATAAATGTATTACATATTATAGGAGAAAAACATTGCTTACAGTATCTGATGTTTCACTACGTTTTAGTGATCGCAAACTTTTTGATGATGTCAATATCAAATTTACAGAAGGAAATACCTACGGATTAATTGGTGCTAATGGTGCTGGGAAGTCTACATTCTTAAAAATCCTAGCTGGTGATATCGAGCCTACAACTGGTCACATCTCTCTTGGTCCAGATGAACGTCTCTCTGTTCTCCGTCAAAATCATTTTGACTATGAAGATGAGCGAGTTATTGATGTTGTCATAATGGGAAATGAAAAACTTTACAACATCATGAAAGAAAAAGATGCTATTTACATGAAGGAAGATTTTTCCGATGAAGATGGTGTTCGTGCAGCTGAACTTGAAGGTGAATTTGCTGAACTTGGAGGTTGGGAAGCAGAAAGTGAAGCATCCCAATTACTTCAAAACCTAAACATTCCAGAAGAATTGCACTATCAAAACATGAGCGAATTAGCCAATGGTGAAAAAGTGAAGGTTCTCCTTGCCAAAGCACTTTTTGGTAAACCAGACGTTCTTCTCTTGGATGAGCCGACCAACGGGTTGGACATCCAATCTATTACTTGGCTAGAAGACTTCTTGATTGACTTTGATAACACCGTTATCGTAGTATCCCACGACCGTCACTTCTTAAACAAAGTGTGTACTCATATGGCCGACCTTGACTTTGGAAAAATCAAACTCTATGTCGGAAACTACGACTTCTGGAAGGAATCTTCTGAGCTTGCTGCTAAATTGCTAGCAGACCGTAATGCCAAGGCAGAAGAAAAAATTAAGCAATTGCAAGAATTCGTTGCTCGCTTCTCTGCCAACGCTTCTAAGTCAAGACAAGCAACGTCTCGTAAAAAAATGCTGGACAAGATTGAATTAGAAGAGATTGTGCCATCTAGTCGTAAATATCCATTTATCAACTTTAAAGCAGAACGTGAGATTGGTAATGATCTCTTGACAGTAGAAAATCTAACTGTAAAGATTGATGGCGAAACTATCCTAGACAATATTAGTTTCATCTTGCGTCCAGGTGATAAGACAGCTCTTATTGGACAAAATGACATCCAAACGACTGCATTAATTCGTGCAATTATGGGTGACATCGACTATGAAGGAACTGTCAAGTGGGGAGTTACTACTAGCCGTTCTTACTTGCCAAAAGACAACTCGGCTGATTTTGCAGGAGGAGAATCAATCCTTGACTGGTTGCGTCAATTTGCAAGTAAAGAAGAAGATGACAATACCTTCCTACGTGGTTTCCTTGGTCGTATGCTCTTTTCTGGAGATGAGGTTAACAAACCTGTAAACGTCTTGTCAGGGGGAGAAAAAGTACGTGTCATGCTTTCAAAACTCATGCTCTTGAAATCAAATGTCCTTGTACTTGATGATCCAACAAATCACTTGGACTTGGAATCTATCTCAAGCTTGAACGATGGATTGAAAAACTTTAAAGAATCAATCATCTTTGCTAGTCATGACCATGAGTTTATCCAAACTTTGGCAAACCATATCATTGTTTTGTCTAAGAATGGCGTCATTGATCGTATCGATGAAACCTATGATGAATTCCTAGAAAATGCAGAAGTACAAGTAAAAGTTAAAGAACTTTGGAAAGATTAAATAAGACTTCAAAACTCAGTTGGGGTAACCAACTGAGTTTTCTATCATTCTATGAGGTAACATGAAATCATTTTTTAAAACATATTGGACCTATTTTGTTTCTTTCATCATTCCTTTAGTAATTATGACCGGAGTATACCTAACTCAAGGTATCTACTGGAATAGCGATACATCTCCACTATTAGGAGATGGTTTCCATCAATACGTTATTTTTGATGTAGCTTTACGAAATATTTTACATGGAAATGGCAGTTTGTTTTACACCTTTACAAGTGGCCTCGGACTGAATTTCTATGCTCTATCTAGTTATTACTTGGGTAGTTTTCTTTCACCCCTAGTTTACTTTTTTAATCTGTCGAATATGCCAGATGCTGTCTATCTAACCACTATCTTAAAATTTGGATTGATTGGTCTGTCAACCTTCTTTAGTCTAAATAGATTATTTAAAGATATCCCAAAATTTTTAAAACTTGCCTTATCTACTTCCTATGCTTTAATGAGCTTCACTGTCAGTCAGTTAGAGATTAAAACCTGGCTAGATGTTTTTATCTTGATTCCTTTAATTATTACTGGTTTACACCTACTTATAACACAAAAGAAGCGCCTACTATACTTTACAAGTTTGTCAATCTTATTTATTCAAAATTATTATTTTGGCTATATGACAGTATTGTTTCTTATTTTCTGGTATCTCTGCCAAATTTCTTGGAACTTTAAAACTCGAAAATCATCTTTTCTTGATTTTGTTGTTATCTCCTTTTTAGCTGGAATGGCTAGTTTGATTATGACTCTTCCTACACTGTTTGATTTACAAACTCATGGAGAGAAGTTGACTGCCATCACAAAATTGAAAACAGACAGTAGCTGGTATCTGGATATTTTAGCAAAACAATTCATTGGATCTTTTGATACAACTAAATATGGATCTATACCAATGATTTTTGTTGGATTGCTTCCTTTTATTTTGACCATTCTATTTTTCACAATAAAATCCATAAGGTTTCACGTGAAACTTACCTATGCAATTTTCTTTATTTTTTTAATAACAAGCTTTTACATAGAAGCACTTGATTTATTTTGGCAAGGGATGCATACCCCAAATATGTTTTTGCATCGCTATGCTTGGATTTTTTCCACTCTGTTAATTTATACTGCAGCAGAAGTCTTAAATCGTCTGAAAGAACTGAAGCTCTGGAATCTATTTGTCTCACTTTTTCTTGTACTAACAGGATTTTTGGCTACTATCTATTTTAAATCGCACTATTCTTTTTTAACTGATTTGAATATCCTACTCACTCTTGAATTTCTACTAGTTTATGCTCTTTTACTTCTTGCAGTCATTAGAAAATTTATCTCTATAAATCTATTTGCAATTCTTTTGTCTTTATTTATAACATTTGAGATAAGCTTAAATGCTTCATCTCAAATGGAAGGAATAGCTAAAGAATGGGCCTTTGCTTCTCGTAGCGCCTATAATAGAGATATCACCGCTATGGAATCCATTCTAAACCAAGTTGACAATCCATTTACACGTACTGAAAAACTGCAAATTCAGACTGGAAATGACAGTATGAAATTTAACTACAATGGAATCTCTCAATTTTCGTCTGTACGAAATCGTTCAGCTAGCACTAGTTTAGATAAACTGGGATTCAAATCCTCTGGAACCAACCTCAATCTCCGTTATGCAAATAACAGTCTTTTAGCAGACAGTTTATTTGGAATCCAGTACAATATTTCTGAAACTTCACTTGATAAATATGGATTTCAAGATATTTATCAAAAGGATCATTTAACCTTATATAAAAATCAACTTTCCCTCCCCATTGCCTTTGCCACTCAATCTATTTACAAAGATGTAAACTTTAACAATCATACTCTGGATAATCAGGCCTTATTTATAAACCAGCTTGCTAATCTCAACTTAGATTACTTCTCCCAAATAGCATATGATAAAACAGATACTTCAGATGGTTTAACGAGCATCACAGGTTCTGCGAATGAAGATGCAAAGATTGATTATCAAATTGAGGTTCCTCAAAATAGCCAAGTCTATCTCTCTTTTTCAAATCTTCATTTTACAAATGATAAGCAAAAGAAAGTTGACATCATTGTCAATGGAGAAAAAAAGACTTTTACAACTGACAATGCATTTAATTTCTTTAATTTAGGTTATACTGAAGAACAAAAAACTTTCAATATCAGTGTTAGTTTCCCTGGAAATTCTCAGGTGTCATTTGAATCTCCAACCTTCTATCGTTTAGATACTCAGGCTCTTACTGAGGCAATTCAAAAGATTAAAGAACAACCTGTAGAAGTATCCACCTCTAAAAATAAAGTCTTTGCTACATATGAAGTAAAACAAGATACCTCTATTTTCTTCACTATTCCTTATGACAAAGGTTGGTCCGCATACCAGGATGGGAAAAAACTTGAAATCAAGCAGGCTCAAACTGGTTTTATGAAAGTTGATGTTCCAAAAGGAAAAGGCACCATTACACTTTCCTTTATTCCCAATGGTTTTGTTATTGGAGCAGCCTGCTCACTAACTGCCCTTCTTCTTTTTGGGATCTATAATCACAGACGAAATTTATCTAAGACAGAAAAAGATTGACCAATTCCTTGGTCAATCTTTTTAATCTTCTTCCATTTTCTTAGGTTGATAAGCTAGCATACCTAAAGCAGTAAATAAAGCTAGTGTTATAATAAGGAAAATCACTTGGTGATGAATATTTCCTGTCATAGAGATTGTTTGCCGTAAACCTGATACAGAGTAACTCATTGGTAACCAAGGATTGACACCCTTAAAGAAATCATTTGTCAAAGCAAGTGGATAGGTCCCTGCACTTGATGCTAACTGTAATAAAAGTAAAATAAGAGAGAAGAAAGCTCCTATACGGCTATTCCAAGTTGTTAAAGCTGTCACCATAGACATGAAAGCTAAACTTGTGATTATAATTAGAATCAAGGTCCTCATCTCATGGTTCGCAGTCAATCCAATAAGATGGACACCTCCATAAACTAAAACACCTGCTAAGACAGCTATAATCCCATTTATTTCAGAACGAGACTTCAACCAAGCCCAACGGCTCTCTGGATGACGTCCAGAAGGCAACTTAGCAAAAATCATATTGGTAGATATAGCAGCAACAAAAAGAGCAACTGATATCATATAAGGAGCCATGGCAATCCCATTCACAGGAACTTGGTCATTGTCTGTTTTTGAGAGAACTAGAGGATCAGATAATGTTTCTGCATTTTTAGATTCTGTCGAAGCTGATTTGAGTTGATTATTAGCATTGCCTAATCCTTGTCCTAATGAATCAACTCCTGTTTGTAAATCTTCAAGACTAGAGGTTAAGGTTGTTCCACCATCTGCTAGTTTTCCAGCACCATCTGCAATCTTCATAGCGCCACTTCCTAGTTGAGATGCTGCAGAAAGTAACTGTGTTGATTTATCTGTTAATTGACCAGAGCCAAATTGTAATGTAGTAATACCTGCTATCAGCTCTGAACTCTTATTATTCAATTGAGCAGAACCAGATGACAAACTTTCTATACCTGATACTAATTCTGGAGTTTTTCCAGCTAACGCATCTACTCCAGCTGTCAAGGTTGATGTGTTTTCTGTCAACTTACTTGATCCAGAAACTAATTGATCTAGACTAGTTGTTAAACTTGCATTCTTTTCACTTAGTTGATTAGCACCTATAGAAATAGTATCCAGTCCCTTAGTGTAGTTTACAACTCCTTTTTCAATTGACTGACTTCCAGGAACTAACTGATTGTCTACAGTAGTTTGCAATTTTGTAAATCCATTTGACAATGTTGTCAAGGATCTAGATGCTATAGGTAAGAGTTGATTTGCTTTCGTCTGTACATCAGATAGATTAGATACTTGTTGTTCTGAATTCTCTATACTTTCTTTTAATCCTCCTACTGTCGTTAAAATTGTTTTTGCTGACTCAATAGTAGAATTAGAATTTTTAGAAATAGCTTCTGTCAGTTCTTTCTTTTGTTCCTCTGTAAGAGATTGATAAGTAGCTGTTGATTGAAGGTTTGCAAGAGTTTTCTCTTGTTCTGTCTGACTTTTGGTCACAATATCCTGAGCAAGAGTTGTTAGATTTGGTAAAGCTTCTGACAATGTACTTTTCAGTTGAGTATTATCTGATATTGTAAGAGCTTGTAGTGTTTTATTTAGTTCTCCTAAGCTTGTTGCCAATTGCGCTATTTCTTCACTTTGTTGAGATGAGGACTCTAATTGGCTTGAAATTTCTTTAATACCAGTATTTAATTGCTCCATTCCATCTCTTAGTGTATCTGATTGATTGGATAATTGACTTGTTCCGTTAGAAAGTTCTTTCACACTACTTGTATAAGTATTTACACCAACTGAAAATTGATTGAGGCCTGTATCCAGTTGTGAAACGCCACCTGTATAGGACTTTATACCTGTATTTAGCTGATTTACACCTGTCACCAACTCAGGAGTTTTTAAAGCTAATTGACCAAGTCCAGTGTCAACTTGTGAGACAGAATTTGTATAACTTTGTAAACCACTATTAAAAGTTCCTAAACCAATATGTAATTGCTCTATAGCAGACACATAGCTAGATAAGCCTTTTGTAAATTGATCCGCTCCATTTGAAAAAGTTACACTGGAGTTAGCTAGAGTATTAAGATTTGTCGTCAACGTTTGACTTCCCGTCACCAACTGATCGGCTCCATTAGCCAATTGCTCACTTCCTTCAGCTGCTTTATTTATCCCAGACTTCAAGTCACTCACTTTTTGAAATAGTGCCTTGGTATATGTTTCAGTTACATTCGTAGAGACGGTTTGTTTTAATTGTGTCATTGCAGAATCACTCATCTTACTTGCAATAAAGCTACGACCGCTTGAAGTTTGATAATCAATTTGCATCTGTTCAGGGTGATTTGTTAGAATCGAAGTAGCTTTTTCAGATAGATCACTTGGTAAAGTCACTACCATATAGTATTCGCCATCCTCTAGCCCCTTTTTCCCCTCTTCTTCATTGACAAAATGAAAATCTAAAGTTTTATTTTCTTTTAAATTAGACACCATGTCTTTTCCTATAGCCATTGTATTTCCATTATAAGAAGCTTCCTTATCTTTATTTACAACTGCCACAGGTAACTCTGATAATTTACCATACGGATCCCACATGGATGATAAAAAAATGATATTGTATAAAGCTGGAATGAGAGAAATCCCTATCATTACAATGATAAAGGTCGGTTTTTTTAAAATTGCTTTCCATTCTTTAAACATATTTCCTCCTTTTTTAAACATATTGTCTAAATTTTTGATATAATAGATTATACATTAAAAAATCTAAATTACAAGATAAAAAATATTTTTTTAGACATATAGTCTAAATTGTTCATAAGGAGAAACTATGAAAGAAAGTAACAAACGATTAAAAACAAAGAGAAATATTGAAAATGCCATGGTTCAATTATTGATGGATCACCCCTTCGATCAAATTACTACAATTAAATTAGCAGAAAAAGCTGGAATTAGTCGTTCTAGCTTCTATACCCATTACAAGGATAAGTATGATATGATTGAACACTATCAAAGTAAGTTATTTCATACATTTGAATATATCTTCCAAAAACATGCTCATCATAAAAAAGATGCCATTTTAGAAGTATTTGACTATTTAGAATCTGAACCATTATTAGCTGCTCTTTTATCTGAAAATGGTACCAAAGAAATCCAAAATTTCTTAAGAAATAAACTGCATATTATGCTTAGCACTGATCTTCAGAAACGTTTTATGCAACTACAACTAAATCCAATTGAACTCGAATATAGTAGCATTTATCTAACAAATGCCCTATTTGGTGTTTGCCAGACTTGGATTGCTCACGGAAAAAAAGAAAGTCCGCAAGAAATGACAGACTTCCTTATGAAAATGTTAGGTGATGTCAACTAAAAGAAAAAGAACACCAATGGTGTTCTTTTTATCTGACTCCGCCAGTAGGACTCGAACCTACGACATCATGATTAACAGTCATGCGCTACTACCAACTGAGCTATGGCGGATAAAATAGTCCGTACGGGATTCGAACCCGTGTTACCGCCGTGAAAAGGCGGTGTCTTAACCCCTTGACCAACGGACCATCTATCTGTAGCAGATATAACCATTATATCAATTTCTTACTAATTGTCAATCACTTTTTAGATTTTTTCTCCAGAATATCTCTCAGTTTGCGGACTTTTAAACGAGTGATGGGACAACGATGATCTTCATAAAAGACAACTTCTAGATTCTTTCGATCAATTTCTCTCACATTTCCCACATTGACAAGGAAAGATTTATGGGAGCAATAAAATCGCTGAGTATGTTTGTCCTTTTCCTGAATATCTGTCATAGTTCCATAAAACTCTTTGGCAAAATTCTTACCAATAATTCGCAATTTATGAGAAACACCTGTTGTTTCGATATACAGAATATCATGGTAAGGAATTTTCAAATCATTTCCCTTATAGTTGTAATCAAAATAGTCTACAACATCTTCGTTTTCAAGCAACATGCTTTTGGTATAGAAGATACTCTGCTCGATACGTTTTTTGAACAATTCATCATTGATGTCTTTGTCTACAAAATCTAGGGCTGATACCTGGTATTTGTACGTTAAGGTAGCAAATTCAGATCGACTGGTAATAAAGACAATAATAGCATAAGGATTGTGATGACGGATAAATTGAGCCACTTCAAAGCCTTTTTTCTCGATTCCATGAATATCGATATCTAGGAAATAAAGCTGGTTTACTTCATCATTTTCAATATATTCCTTAAACTCACGAACTTTTCCTGTTGTCTTATATGAAATAGGAATATTCGATTCCTCAGAGATTTCATTCAATATTCTCTCTAGTCTCACTTGATGCTCAATAACATCTTCTAAAATTAATACTTTCATTCGAATTCCCTCTTAAATCTAATAATTTGTCTAAATGTGTTGTCTTCCATCTCTGTTTCTAAAATAATGTTGTCATACTTATCTAAAATTTCTTTGACATTATTAAGCCCTAGACCTCTATTTCTTCCCTTGGTAGAGAAACCTAAGGCAAATAGGTCCTCTGAAGGAGTCATAGTGATTTTGCATGAATTCTGGATAACTATAACTGTTTCAAAATCCATCTTAATGACTGCAACTTCCATTTGTTTCAAATAACTATCTGCAGCACCTTCAACAGCATTGTTTAATAAAATGCTCATGATACGAACAAGATCAAGTAAATCTATTGACAGTCTAGTAATAATATCCTTTACTTCCAATGTAAACTCTACATCATTTTTTCGTGCATAGACAATCGATTGAGCAATTAAACTTCGTAAAGCAGAATCTTCTATATTATTTAAATCAAAGTAAGTATATTTTTCTGACCTCAATTTCTGATTTGCTTTTACTAAGACTTCATTGTAAACCCTGTTAATTTCTTGTAAATTTCCACTGTCAATCGCCATTTGCATGCTGACAAGCATCCCTGCATAGTCATGACGAAAACCGCGAATTTCATTATACAACTCCACAATTTCATCAGTATAAGTCTGTAAATGTTTTTGTTCAAATTTTTTTTGTTTTAGAGCAATCTCTTTTTCAATTTGAACCTTGTGAGAATTCATTGCAAAGAAAATCAATAACAAGCAAATAAAAACAATGGTTGATAAAATACTTCCGAAGCTATTTAAATGATGAGTTGTACTTACTATATCTGAAATAAACAATAAGATATGCAAACCAAAGAAAGCAACTATTACTTTTTTTAAAAAAGGGTAGAGGTAATCTTTGTCAAAATATGTTATTTCCAAGTGGAAATAACGACTTATTTTTATAATAATAAAATAAGTCAACAATAATACTACCAAAAAGAATATACTTTTATATTGTAATACAAGACCATCACCAATTATAGAAGATAATGTTACGGATATAAAAGTATGGGTACTATGATATGATAAGGATAGTAGTAAACTGATAAAAATTCCTTTATATTTTTCATACTTCTTCAACTTTCTTAAATAGCCATACACAACCACAGGAAAGAAAAATTTAGACAAAGAAAAACCATCCACATATACTAGACTGATAACTTCTTCAATTAAAAAAACTGATATACATGTGTAGCACAAAAAAATAATTTGTTCTTTTCTATTTACTTTACAAATCCATTCATAACTTTTGCTAATAATGAAAAAATAAAAAATAGCTATCCCTAACCCAAATAAATCCATTACTCTTCACCTTTGTTTTATTACTTTTTTCTTGGAAAAATAAGATTACGAATTGATTCTGAAATTCTCAAGTCTCCACCCCGAATCTCCTGCAATTCTGCCTCTGTTACCTCTTTAAATTGTTCCAACTTTACTGTATTTTTCATAATGAAATCTCCTGTATTATTTTTTCTTTTTGTAAGTTAACTTACACACCTATTATACAAAATGAAGACCATGTAAGAAAAAATTCTTCCCAACTGTACATTTTTGAACCTGAAACGCACTTTTTTAAGAAAAAAGCTGGGATTCATCCCAGCTTCGCATCTAAAATTGATCCCAGCAGGATTCGAACCTGCGACCGTTCGCTTAGAAGGCGAATGCTCTATCCAGCTGAGCTATGAGACCTAACATGACCATTCTATCAAAAAACAAGAGCTAAGTCAATCTTCTATTTATGGTAAGGAGAACCCTGCTGAATTGTAAAAGCACGGTAAATTTGTTCAACTAAAACCAATCTCATTAACTGATGTGGTAATGTCAGACGTCCAAAACTGACAGAAAGATTGGCCCTATTTTTTACAATAGGAGCTAGACCCAAACTTCCTCCAATAATAAAAGTAAGCGTTGAATATCCTTTGATAGAAGCTTGCTCTAGTTGCTTACTAAATTCCTCTGAGGAGAATGTTTTTCCTTCAATGGCTAGTACAACGACAAAGTCTCTTTCTCCAACCTTAGAAAGAATTCTTTCACCTTCTGTTTCCAAGATTTTTTGATTTTCTAATTCACTGGCTTTGTCAGGTGTCTTCTCATCAGTGAGCTCAATCATTTCTAATTTGGCGAAACGTGAAATTCGTTTGGTATATTCAGCAATTCCATCTTTAAGGTATTTTTCTTTTAATTTTCCTACTGTTACAATTTTTATTTTCATTCTTCTATTCTATCATATCCACACTTCATTTCACATCTTATACACAAAAAAATCATTCAAAATTACTAGTGAATTCACAGAATAAAGTGAGTTATCCACAACTTGTGTAAAACTTTAAACTTTTAAGTTTGGATTAAGTTAATAGGTTTATAATCTGAGTAAATAAATAACAAACGGAGGCGTTTATGAAACACTTACAAAAATTTTACAAAAAAGGAGTTAAAGTTCTTGTAATCATTCTAATAGGATTTTTAAGTGGTGCATTAGGAAGTTTCGTAACATTACAACTTTATCAAAAACAAGGAAATCAAGCTACAAATAATAATTCTGGCACTGTCACTCAAACATCCTATAAGAATGAAAATTCAACCACTCAAGCAGTAAATAAAGTTAAGGATGCTGTTGTCTCAGTCATTACTTATTCTTCTTCTAGCAGTAGACAAAGTAGTGTATTTAATGCTGACGACACTAATTCTGATTCAGACAATCAACAAATCGCAAGTGAGGGATCAGGTGTTATCTATAAAAAGGATGATAAAGATGCCTATCTTGTAACTAATACTCACGTTATTAATGGAGCTTCAAAAGTTGATATACGCTTGGCTGATGGTACCAAGGTTCCTGGTGAAATTGTCGGATCTGATACCTTCTCTGATATTGCTGTCGTTAAAATTTCTTCAGAAAAAGTTACAACAGTAGCAGAATTTGGGGATTCAAGTCAACTTAGTGTTGGAGAAACAGCGATTGCTATCGGTAGTCCTCTAGGTTCAGAATATGCTAACACAGTTACACAGGGGATTATTTCAAGTCTTAATCGAAATGTTTCTCTAAAATCTGAAGATGGTCAAGCTATTTCAACAAAAGCCATTCAAACAGATACAGCCATTAACCCTGGTAACTCTGGTGGTCCACTTGTAAACATTCAAGGACAAGTAATTGGTATTACATCAAGTAAAATTGCAAGTAATGGTGGAACATCTGTAGAAGGTCTTGGTTTTGCAATTCCTTCAAACGATGCACAAAATATCATTAAACAGCTTGAAAGTGATGGTAAAGTGACTCGTCCTGCTCTTGGAATTCAAATGGTCAATCTATCAAATGTTGGAGCTAGTGATCTTAGAAAACTTAACATTCCAAGTGGCCTCACTTCAGGTGTAGTTGTTCGATCTGTTCAAAACAATATGCCAGCAAATGGACATCTTCAAAAATACGATGTCATTACCAAAGTTGACGATAAAGAGATTGCTTCATCAACAGACCTACAACACGCTCTTTACAATCATGCTATCGGAGATACTATCAAAGTAACCTACTACCGTAATGGTAAGGAGGAAACAACCTCAATTAAACTAGATAAGAATTCTGGAGATTTAGAGTCTTAATTGACATAAGTGTAAAGAAAACTTTACAGAAAGTAAAAGATATGTTAGTGTAGAATCATGGAAAAATTTGAAATGATTTCTATCTCTGAAATACAAAAGAATCCTTACCAACCTCGGAAAGAATTTGATGCAGATAAAATAAAGGAATTAGCTCAGTCAATCAAAGAAAATGGGCTCATCCAACCAATCATCGTTCGTCAATCTCCTGTAATTGGTTATGAAATCCTTGCAGGAGAGAGACGATATCGAGCTTCTCTCTTGGCTGGTCTGACCTCTATTCCAGCCGTTGTAAAGCACCTCTCAGATCAGGAAATGATGATCCAGTCAATCATTGAGAATTTGCAGAGAGAAAATTTAAATCCTGTTGAAGAAGCACGCGCCTACGAATCTTTAGTAGAAAAAGGATTTACTCACACTGAGATAGCGGATAAAATGGGGAAATCTCGTCCTTATATCACTAATTTTATTCGTTTACTTTCCCTACCAGAATATATCTTAGCTGAAGTAGAAAATGGAAAAATTTCTCAAGCGCATGCACGTTCACTAGTTGGTTTGGACAAAGAGCAGCAAGACTATTTCTTCCAACTAATCAAAAATGAAGACATCTCTGTTAGAAAGTTGGAAACACTTCTTACAGAAAAAAAAACAAGAAGCAGAAAAAAAGTGATTCTTTCATCAAATACGAAGAAGATCAATTAAAAAAACTACTCGGTTTAAGTGTAGAAATTAAACTTTCAAAAAGAGATACCGGAAAGATTATTATCTCCTTTTCAAGTCAAGAAGAATACGATAGAATTATTAACAGCCTGAAATAAGGCTGTTCTTTTATTTTCTTAACCCACAAATTTATCCACTAATTTTTTTATCAAAAACCCTATTGAATCAAGGAAATAGCTATTTATCCCCAACCTGTGGATAAATACTGCTAACATTGTGGATTCTTTTCCCCAATCTGTGGAAAAATCCTACTATCTATGGTAAAATAAGTCTAGCACTAAACTACTAAAATCATAGTAAAGGAGGAAAACTAGTTGAAAGAAAAGCAATTTTGGAATCGTATTTTAGAATTTGCTCAAGAAAGATTGACTCGATCTATGTATGATTTCTATGCTACACCTGCTGAACTCATCAAAGTAGAAGAAAATACAGCTACTATATTTCTACCGAGATCAGAGATGGAAATGGTGTGGGAAAAGCAATTAAAAGATATTATCATTGCTGCTGGTTTTGAAATTTATGATTCTGAAATCAAACCTCACTATATTTTTACTAAACCTCAGAGTACAGAATCTCCTCAAGTAAATGATACGAGTAGTGTCTCTACTTACGATTATACACCTATACTACCAACGATTCCCTATTCTGAAACAGGATTAAAAGAAAAATATACCTTTGATAACTTTATTCAAGGCGATGGGAATGTTTGGGCGGTGTCTGCTGCACTAGCTGTATCTGAAGATTTAGCTCTGACTTATAATCCTCTTTTCATCTATGGAGGACCTGGTCTTGGAAAGACTCACTTGCTCAATGCGATTGGAAATGAGATTTTGAAAAATATTCCTGATGCGCGTGTCAAGTACATTCCTGCCGAAAGCTTTATCAATGACTTTCTTGAACACTTACGACTTGGGGAAATGGAAAAGTTCAAAAAGACTTACCGTAGTCTTGATCTCTTGTTGATCGATGATATCCAATCTCTCAGTGGCAAAAAAGTCGCGACCCAGGAAGAATTTTTCAATACCTTCAATGCTCTTCATGATAAGCAGAAACAGATTGTCCTAACCAGTGATCGAAGTCCTAAACACCTAGAAGGACTTGAAGAGAGACTTGTCACGCGCTTTAGCTGGGGATTGACGCAAAATATCACTCCTCCTGACTTTGAGACACGTATCGCCATTCTTCAAAGTAAAACAGAGCACTTGGATTACCATTTCCAAAGTGATACTCTGGAATACTTGGCTGGCCAATTTGATTCAAATGTTCGAGAATTGGAAGGAGCAATCAACGATATCACTTTAATTGCCAGAGTGAAGAAGATTAAAGACATCACCATTGATATTGCTGCAGAAGCTATTAGAGCACGTAAGCAAGACGCCCGCCAGATACTTGTTATTCCAATTGAGAAAATCCAAACTGAAGTTGGTAATTTTTATGGAGTGAGCGTCAAAGAAATGAAGGGGACGAGACGAGTTCAGAACATCGTTTTGGCACGTCAGGTTGCTATGTATCTAGCTAGAGAACTGACAGATAACAGTCTTCCAAAAATCGGAAAAGAATTTGGCGGAAAGGATCACACCACCGTTATTCATGCCCATGCTAAAATCAAATCATTGATTGACGAAGACGATAATTTACGTTTAGAAATAGAAGCAATCAAAAAGAAAATTAAGTAGCTTGTGGATAACTTTTCTTTTCTTATCTTTTTTATCCACATTTTTTAAACAAGCTTAGAAGCTTAAGTTTACTAAATAGTACCCAGTTTTCCACAGAATTCACACACTCTATTATTACTATTAACTTTCTAATACTAAAAATAAATAAAGGAGAATCCATGATTCATTTTTCAATCAATAAAAATTTATTTCTACAAGCCTTAAATACCACAAAACGAGCAATCAGCTCTAAAAATGCTATTCCAATTTTATCAACAATCAAAATTGACGTTACCAATGAAGGAATTACTTTAATTGGATCAAACGGTCAAATTTCTATTGAAAATTTCATTTCTCAAAAGAATGAAGATGCTGGTCTCTTGATTACTTCTTTGGGTTCGATTCTTCTTGAAGCTTCTTTCTTTATCAATGTGGTATCCAGTCTTCCAGATGTAACGCTAGATTTCAAAGAGATTGAACAAAAACAAATTGTCTTAACTAGTGGCAAGTCAGAAATTACTCTAAAAGGAAAAGATAGCGAACAGTACCCACGAATCCAAGAAATTTCAGCAAGCACACCTTTGGTTCTTGAAACCAAACTACTCAAGAAAATTATCAATGAAACAGCTTTTGCTGCAAGTACGCAAGAGAGTCGTCCTATCTTAACAGGTGTTCATTTTGTATTAAGCCAAAACAAAGAACTAAAAACAGTTGCGACAGACTCACACCGA
This sequence comes from Streptococcus oralis, assembly GCF_001578935.1. Classification (GTDB taxonomy): domain Bacteria; phylum Bacillota; class Bacilli; order Lactobacillales; family Streptococcaceae; genus Streptococcus; species Streptococcus oralis_R. Next base: position 477,834 of record NZ_KQ969522.1, read on the forward strand.
CTTAGCCAGAAGAAATTGACTCTTGAAAAAAATGGAGATGATTTCGATGTGGTAATTCCTAGTCGATCTCTCCGCGAATTTTCAGCGGTATTTACAGATGATATTGAAACTGTAGAGATTTTCTTTGCAAATAATCAAATCCTCTTTAGAAGCGAAAATATTAGCTTCTACACTCGTCTCCTAGAAGGTAATTATCCTGATACAGATCGTTTGATTCCAACAGACTTTAACACTACAATTACTTTTGATGTGGTTAATTTGCGTCAATCTATGGAGCGTGCACGTCTCTTATCAAGTGCGACTCAAAATGGTACTGTGAAGCTTGAAATTAAAGGTGGAGTTGTTAGCGCCCATGTTCACTCTCCAGAGGTTGGTAAAGTAAACGAAGAAATCGATACGGAGCAGGTGACCGGGGATGATTTGACTATTAGTTTCAACCCAACTTACTTGATTGATTCCCTCAAGGCTTTAAATAGCGAAAAGGTGACTATTAGCTTTATCTCAGCAGTTCGTCCATTTACTCTTGTGCCAACAGATACTGACGAAGATTTTATGCAGCTTATCACACCAGTTCGTACAAATTAAGTGAAAGAGGTTGAGCCTGGCTCGCCTCTTTTATGATATAATCAAAAAAGAAAAGGAGAGTAGTATGTATCAAGTTGGAAATTTTGTTGAGATGAAAAAGCCACATGCTTGCACAATTAAATCAACAGGTAAAAAAGCCAATCGTTGGGAAATTACACGTTTAGGGGCAGATATCAAAATCAAATGTAGCAATTGTGACCACCTTGTCATGATGAGTCGCTATGATTTTGAACGAAAAATGAATAAGATTATTGACTAAGAACCCTTAGTTAGAGGGTTAGCAAGTTTTCCCTTTTTGTGTTATAATGTTAGGGATTGAAATGAGAACGGAGAATGAGAAACTATGGCTTTAACAGCAGGTATCGTTGGTTTGCCAAACGTTGGTAAATCAACCCTTTTTAATGCAATTACAAAAGCAGGAGCAGAGGCAGCAAACTACCCATTTGCGACTATTGATCCAAACGTTGGAATGGTTGAAGTTCCAGATGAACGCCTACAAAAACTAACGGAAATGATTACACCTAAAAAGACAGTTCCAACAACATTTGAATTTACAGATATTGCAGGGATTGTAAAAGGAGCTTCAAAAGGAGAAGGGCTAGGGAATAAATTCTTGGCCAATATTCGTGAAGTAGACGCGATTGTTCACGTAGTTCGTGCTTTTGATGACGAAAATGTTATGCGCGAGCAAGGACGTGAAGACGCCTTTGTGGATCCACTTGCAGATATTGATACCATTAACCTAGAGTTGATTCTTGCTGACTTAGAATCAGTTAATAAACGCTATGCGCGTGTAGAAAAGATGGCACGTACGCAAAAAGATAAAGAATCAGTAGCAGAGTTTAACGTTCTTCAAAAGATTAAACCAGTCCTTGAAGATGGAAAATCAGCTCGTACCATTGAATTCACAGATGAGGAACAAAAGGTTGTCAAAGGTCTCTTCCTTTTGACCACTAAACCAGTTCTTTATGTTGCTAATGTGGATGAGGATGTAGTTTCAGATCCAGACTCTATCGACTATGTTAAACAAATTCGAGAATTTGCAGCGACAGAAAATGCTGAAGTAGTCGTTATTTCTGCGCGTGCTGAGGAAGAAATTTCTGAGTTAGACGACGAGGATAAGCAAGAGTTTCTTGAAGCACTTGGTTTGACTGAATCAGGCGTTGACAAGTTGACTCGTGCAGCCTATCACTTGCTTGGACTTGGAACTTACTTCACAGCTGGTGAAAAAGAAGTCCGTGCTTGGACCTTTAAGCGAGGGGTGAAAGCTCCTCAAGCAGCTGGTATTATCCACTCAGACTTTGAAAAAGGGTTTATTCGTGCAGTAACCATGTCATATGATGATTTAGTGAAATATGGATCTGAAAAGGCTGTAAAAGAAGCTGGACGTTTGCGTGAAGAAGGAAAAGAATATATCGTTCAAGATGGCGATATCATGGAATTCCGCTTTAACGTTTAATAACATTTAATAAATAGTGTCAATTAGGTTGGAAAAAAATTCCAACCCTTTTGGCTTTTGAAAGGAAAAATAAATGACTAAATTACTTGTTGGATTAGGAAATCCAGGGGATAAATATTTTGAAACCAAACACAATGTTGGATTTATGTTGATTGACCAACTAGCTAAAAAGCAAAACGTCACTTTTACACATGACAAGATATTTCAAGCTGACCTAGCATCTTTTTTCCTCAATGGAGAAAAAATTTATCTCGTCAAACCAACAACATTTATGAATGAAAGTGGAAAAGCGGTTCATGCTTTATTGACTTACTATGGTTTGGATATTGAAGATTTACTCGTTATTTACGACGATCTTGACATGGAAGTTGGGAAACTTCGTTTAAGAGCAAAGGGCTCAGCAGGTGGTCATAATGGTATCAAGTCTATTATTCAACATATAGGGACTCAGGTATTTAACCGTGTTAAAATAGGTATTGGAAGACCTAAAAAAGGCATGTCAGTTGTTCATCATGTTTTAAGTAAGTTTGATCAGGATGACTATGTGGGTATTTTACAGTCTATTGACAAGGTTGACGATGCTGTAAACTACTATTTACAAGAGAAAAACTTTGAGAAAACAATGCAGAGGTATAATGGTTAAATGGTAACTTTATTAGATTTATTCTCAGAAAATGACCAGATAAAAAAATGGCATCAAAATCTGATAGATAAGAAAAGACAACTAATACTTGGTTTATCAACGTCTACCAAGGCTATTGCAATTGCAAGCAGTCTAGAAAAAGAAAATAAGATTGTGTTACTGACTTCAACTTATGGAGAAGCAGAACGAATTATCAGTGATCTTCTTTCTCTCTTAGGAGAGGAACTTGTCTATCCATTTTTGGTTGATGACTCTCCTATGGTAGAGTTTTTGATGTCTTCACAAGAAAAAATCATTTCGCGGGTTGAGGCCTTGCGTTTTTTGAGTGATCCGTCTAAGAAAGGGATTTTAGTTTGTAATATCGCAGCGAGTCGGTTAATTTTACCCTCTCCGACTAGATTTAAAGAAAGTACTATAAAAATTGCAGTTGGTGAAGAATATGATCAACATGACCTTCTTCACAAATTAAAGGAAATAGGCTATCGCAAAGTTACACAAGTACAGACCCAAGGTGAGTTTAGTATTCGAGGAGATATTTTAGATATTTTTGAGATGTCTCAGTTAGAACCTTTCCGAATCGAGTTTTTTGGTGATGAAGTAGATGGTATTCGTACTTTTGAAGTCGAAACACAATTATCAAAAGAAAATCAGACAAACCTCACTATCTTTCCAGCTAGCGACATACTTTTGAGAGAAAAAGATTATCAACGAGGACAGTTAGCTTTAGAAAAGCAAATTTCGAAGACTCTATCGCCGATTTTGAAATCCTATCTAGAAGAAATTTTGTCAAGTTTTCATCAAAAACAAGTACATTCAGATAGTCGAAAGTTTTTGTCCTTATGTTATGATAAAACATGGACTGTATTTGATTATATTGAAAAAGATACACCAGTATTTTTTGATGACTATCAAAAATTGATGAATCAGTATGAATCCTTTGAAAGAGAATTAGCACAATACTTTACAGAAGATTTACAGAATGGTAAATCATTTTCTGGGATGCAGTATTTTGCAGATACAGAGCAAACCTATAAAAAACAAAGTCCAGTTACCTTTTTCTCCAATCTGCAAAAGGGCTTAGGAAATTTCAAGTTTGATCACATTTATCAATTTAATCAATATCCCATGCAAGAATTCTTCAATCAGTTTTCTTTTCTTAAAGAAGAAATAGAGCGATACAAAAAAATGGACTACACCATTGTTTTGCAGTCTAGCAATTCAATGGGAAGTAAAACATTGGAGGATGTTTTAGAGGAATATCAGATCAAATTGGATTCCAGAGATAAGTCAAGTATCTGTAAAGAATCTGTAAACTTGATTGAGGGTAATCTAAGACATGGTTTTCATTTTGTAGATGAAAAAATTCTCTTGATTACTGAACATGAGATTTTTCAAAAGAAATTAAAACGTCGGTTTAGAAGACAACATGCTTCAAATGCAGAGCGATTAAAAGATTATAATGAACTTGAAAAAGGGGACTACGTTGTTCACCATATCCATGGAATTGGTCAATATTTAGGAATCGAAACAATTGAAATCCAAGGTATTCATCGTGATTATGTCAGTGTACAGTATCAAAATGGTGACCAAATCTCTATCCCAGTAGAGCAGATTCAGTTACTGTCTAAATATGTTTCAAGTGATGGGAAACCTCCAAAACTCAATAAATTAAATGACGGTCATTTCAAAAAGGCCAAGCAAAAAGTTAAGAACCAGGTAGAGGATATAGCTGACGATTTAATAAAACTCTATTCTGAGCGTAGTCAGTTGAAGGGTTTTGCTTTCTCAGCTGATGATGAAGATCAACATGCTTTTGATGATACCTTCCCTTATGTTGAAACGGATGATCAACTTCGTAGTATTGAGGAAATCAAGAGAGATATGCAAGATTCTCATCCCATGGATCGACTTCTGGTTGGAGATGTTGGTTTTGGGAAGACTGAGGTTGCAATGCGTGCTGCCTTTAAGGCGGTCAATGATCACAAACAGGTAGTCGTTCTAGTTCCAACGACGGTTTTAGCGCAACAGCACTATACGAATTTTAAGGAACGATTCCAAAATTTTGCAGTTAATATTGATGTGTTGAGTCGCTTTAGAAGTAAAAAAGAGCAGGCAGAGACACTTGAAAAACTAAAGAATGGTCAAGTCGATATTTTGATTGGAACGCATCGTGTTTTATCAAAAGATGTTGTGTTTTCAGATTTGGGATTGATGATTATTGATGAGGAACAACGATTTGGTGTCAAGCATAAGGAAACTTTGAAAGAACTGAAAAAACAAGTAGATGTTCTAACCTTGACAGCAACGCCAATCCCTCGTACTCTCCACATGTCTATGCTGGGAATCCGAGATTTGTCTGTTATTGAAACTCCTCCAACCAATCGCTATCCTGTTCAAACCTATGTATTAGAGAAGAATGATAGTGTCATTCGTGATGCTGTCTTGCGTGAAATGGAGCGTGGAGGTCAAGTTTACTATCTTTACAACAAAGTTGACACGATTGACCAGAAGGTTTCAGAATTACAGGAGTTGATTCCAGAGGCTTCAATTGGGTATGTTCACGGACAAATGAGTGAAATTCAGTTAGAAAATACTCTACTGGACTTTATTGAAGGACAATATGATATTTTGGTGACAACTACTATTATTGAGACAGGGGTAGATATTCCAAACGCCAATACCTTATTTATTGAAAATGCAGATCATATGGGCTTGTCAACCTTGTATCAATTAAGAGGAAGAGTTGGTCGTAGCAATCGTATTGCTTATGCTTATCTCATGTATCGTCCAGAAAAATCAATCAGTGAAGTCTCTGAAAAGAGATTAGAAGCGATTAAGGGATTTACAGAATTAGGCTCAGGATTTAAGATTGCGATGCGAGATCTTTCGATTCGTGGAGCAGGAAATCTCCTAGGAAAATCCCAATCAGGTTTCATTGATTCTGTTGGTTTTGAATTGTATTCTCAGTTACTAGAGGAAGCTATTGCTAAACGTAATGGCAATGGGAACACAAGAACAAAAGGAAATGCTGAGTTGATTTTACAAATCGATGCTTATCTTCCTGATACTTATATTTCTGATCAACGACATAAGATTGAAATTTACAAGAAAATTCGTCAAATTGACAACCGTGTCAACTATGAAGAACTACAAGAAGAATTGATGGATCGCTTTGGAGAATACCCAGATGTAGTAGCCTATCTTTTAGAAATTGGTTTGGTCAAGTCATATTTGGATCAGGTCTTTGTGGAACGTGTGGAAAGAAAAGAAAATAAGATTACAGTTCAATTTGAAAAAGTCACTCAACGACTATTCTTGGCTCAAGATTATTTTAAAGCCTTATCCGCAACGAACTTAAAAGCAGCCATAGCTGAGAATAAGGGAGTAATGGAAGTCGTATTTGATGTTCGAAACAAGAAGGATTATGAAATTTTAGAAGGTCTGCTGATTTTTGGAGAAAGTTTATTAGAGATAAAAGAGTTGAAAGACGGTAATTCCCTATAACATTTTTCTTCTATAAAAAGGATAAAAATGGTACAATAATAATTTGAGGTAATAAAAATGAGATTAGACAAGTATTTAAAAGTATCACGAATTATTAAGCGCCGCACAGTCGCAAAGGAAGTAGCAGATAAAGGTAGAATCAAGGTGAACGGAATCTTGGCCAAAAGTTCAACGGATTTGAAAGTTGATGACCAAGTTGAAATTCGTTTTGGTAATAAGTTGCTACTTGTAAAAGTACTGGAGATGAAAGATAGTACAAAAAAAGAAGATGCAGCAGGCATGTATGAAATTCTCAGTGAAACACGGGTAGAAGAAAATGTCTAAAAATATTGTACAGATGAATAATTCTTTTATTCAAAATGAACATCAACGTCGTCGTTACCTGATGAAGGAGAGACAAAAAAGAAATCGTTTTATGGGTTGGATCCTTATTTTGATGATCTTGTTGTTTATTTTACCAACTTATAACTTGGCCCAAAGCTATGATCAGTTACTGCAACGCCGTCAGCAATTGACAGAGTTGAAAGAGCAGTACCAAACTCTTAGTGACGAAAAGGATAAGGAATCCGCCTTTGCTGCAAAGTTGAAAGATGAAGACTATGTAGCAAAATATGCACGCGCCAAGTACTATTACTCAAAGAAACGAGAAGCAATTTACACAATTCCAGATTTGCTTCCGAGGTAATGTCATGGAAAATTTATTGGAAGTTGTTGAGCAATTTTTAAGTTTATCAGATGAAAAATTAGAGGAATTGGCAGCTAAAAACCATTTATTACGATTACAAGAAGAAAGGGAAGAGAAGAATGCGTAAGTTCTTAGTAGTTTTACTGCTACCTGCTTTTATCATAACCTCAAGAGTAGTTAGCACAGAAAAACAGCTTCCTTACTCTTCGCAAGAAATTTATTATCTAACCGAGTCTGATTATGGATTCTACTATAAAGAAACTCTGGAAACCCCAATGGTTTACGGAGAAACAGCTGTCTATGCTAATGAGGACCTTGTCAAGGAGTCTGGTAAATTAACTTCTGGAACCACCTTTAAAATAGTAGAATGGCGTTTGAATAAACAAGGTGTTCCTGTTTTTAAATTAGATAATCACCAGTTTATCCTTGCAGATAAGCGTTTGGTCTATGATCAAAGTCAAGTTCAAACTCAAAATAGACAAGTATGGTTGGAGCCGGGGTTTGTTATCTATAACAGCCCTTATGACTCCAAAGAAATTTCTTCATCCCTCTCTCCCTATCAACGCGTAACAGTGGATAGAACTCTCTTTGCTGAGGGACAAGAATTTCTTCATATTGATCAAGTTGGGTGGGTATCAAAAGAGTTCACCTCAGAAGAAGACAATCGCATCCAGAAGGTTCAAGAAGTTTTATCAAACAACTATCAGAATGAAAATTATTCTATTTATGTTAAACAACTGAGTACAGGTAAAGAGGCTGGGGTGAATGAAGACAGCAAACTCTATGCAGCTAGCATCTTGAAACTAGCCTACCTTTATTATGCTCAAGATAAGATAAATCAAGGGGAATATACGCTAGACAGTAGCTTCAAGTATATCCCAGAAGTAAATAGTTTTCCTGGGTCCTATAAACCAGAAGGTAGTGGTAGCTTGCCTAAAAAAGAAGATAACAAAGAATACAGTCTTCAACAGTTAATTACCAAGGTAACAAAAGAGTCTGACAATGTTGCTCATAATATTTTAGGTTATTACGTGACCAATCAATCTGACGGGGCTTTCAAAGAAAAAATGTCCATCATTATGGGTGAAGATTGGGATGTGAATGATAAATTGACTTCTTCAAAAATGGCTGGAAAGGTCATGGAAGCTATTTATAATCAGAATGGTTTTGTCTTAGAGTCTCTAGGTAAGACCGATTTTGACAACCAACGAATTGCAAAAGGTGTTTCGGTTAAGGTAGCTCATAAAATTGGAGATGCCGACGAGTTTAAACATGACACTGCCATTGTTTATACGGATTCTCCTTTTGTTCTTTCTATTTTTACCAAAAATTCTGATTATGATACTATTGCTAAGATAGCCAAGGATGTCTATGAGGTTCTAAAATGAGGGAACAGGATTTTTTAAATCATTTTCTCCGAAAGGAGTATTTCAAAGAACATTCTAAAGTTTTATTGGCTCTGTCTGGTGGACTGGATTCAATGTTTTTATTCCAGCTATTGTCTACTTACCAAAAAGAGTTGGGAATTGAATTGATTTTAGCACATGTAAATCACAAGCAGAGAAGTGAGTCTGACTGGGAGGAAAATGAACTAAGGAAGTTAGCTGATGCAGCTGAACTTCCTATTTATGTCACAAGCTTTTCAGGAGACTTTTCAGAAGCGCGTGCTCGAGAGTTTCGTTATGATTTTTTTAGGAAAATCATGAAAGAGGTTGGAGCGACTGCCTTGGTTACTGCCCACCATGCAGATGATCAGGTTGAAACGATTTTGATGCGCTTGATTCGAGGAAGTCGGCTACGCCATTTAACAGGAATAAAAGAAAGTCAAGTAGTTGATGATATTGAAATTATCCGTCCCTTGCTGCCTTTTCATAAAAAAATTTTTCCACAAATTTTTCATTTCGAAGATCAAACAAATCAGGAAAATACCTATTTTCGCAATCGCATTCGGAATAGGTATTTACCAGAACTTGAAAAAGAAAATCCTCGTCTTAAATCCGCCCTTTTAGATTTAGGAAGGGAAATTTCAGATTACCAAGCAACAATAACGGAACTTTCTAAACAAATTGATGTGGAAGATTTGAATGAGCTATTTTCATACTCTCAACAAACTCAAGGGGTCTTACTTCAGAACTATCTCAATCAATTTCCAGACTTAAATCTGACGAAGGCTCAGTTTGATGAAGTTCGACAGATTTTAGCAACGAAAAGCCAGTATCGTCATTCTCTTAAAAATGGTTACGAATTGATAAAAGAGTATCAACAGTTTCAAATTTGTAAAATCAGTCCTCAGGCCGATGAAAAGGAAGATGAACTTGTGTTACACTATCAAAATCAAGTTCGATATATGGGTTATTTATTTTCCTTTGGTATTCCTATTGAAGGGGATTTTGTTCAAAAAGTAACGGTTTCACGGGAAACATCTGTACATATTAGATGTCGAAAACCTGGCGATGTTCTTATCCTGAATGGGCATCGAAAGAAACTGAGACGTTTATTTATAGATTTGAAAATTCCTATGGAAAAACGAAAAACAACCCCTATTATTGAGCAATTTGGAGAAATTGTCTCAATTTTAGGAATTGCGACCAGTGATTTGAGTAAAAACACGAAAAATGATATAATGAACACTGTAATTTATATAGAAAAAATAGATAGGTAAAAAGATGTTAGAACACGATATTAAAAAAATCCTCGTTTCACATGATGAAATTACAGAAGCAGCTAAAAAGCTAGGTGCACAACTAACAAAAGAATATGAGGGGAAAAATCCAATTCTTATTGGAATTCTGAAAGGATCGATTCCTTTTATGGCTGAATTGGTCAAACATATTGATACGCATATTGAGATGGACTTCATGATGGTATCTAGTTACCATGGTGGAACAGCAAGTAGTGGTGTTATCAATATTAAGCAAGATGTGACTCAAGATATCAAAGGAAGACATGTTTTATTTGTAGAGGATATCATCGATACAGGTCAAACTTTGAAGAGTTTGAGAGATATGTTTATTGCAAGAGAAGCAGCTTCTGTTAAAATCGCGACTTTGTTGGACAAACCAGATGGACGCGTTGTTGAAATTGAAGCGGATTATACTTGTTTTACTATTCCAAATGAGTTTGTAGTAGGTTATGGTCTGGATTATAAGGAAAATTATCGTAACCTTCCTTATGTCGGAGTATTGAAAGAAGAAGTTTATTCAAATTAGAAAGATCTATCTTTAATGAAAAAACAAAATAATGGTTTAGTTAGAAATCCATTTCTATACTTGTTAATTATCTTCTTCCTAGTGACAGGATTCCAGTATTTTTACTCTGGAAATACTGCTGGGAGAAGTCAGCAAATTAATTATACGGAATTGGTCAAAGAAATCACAGATGATAATGTAAAAGAACTGACTTATCAACCAAATGGTAGTGTGATTGAGGTTTCAGGTGTTTATAACACAGCAAAAGATACCAAAGAAGAAACAGGTATTCAGTTTTTCTCACCTGCTACAACAAAAGTCGAGAGATTCTCAAGTATTATCCTCCCATCTGATACAACAGTAGCAGATTTGCAAAAATTAGCCGCAGATCATAAAACACAGGTTGCAGTCAAACATGAGAGTTCAAGCGGTATGTGGATCAATATCCTTGTCTCTGTTGTGCCATTTGCTATTCTTTTCTTCTTCTTATTCTCTATGATGGGAAATATGGGAGGAAATAATAGTAGAAATCCAATGAGTTTTGGACGTAGCAAGGCCAAGGCTGCTAACAAGGAAGATATTAAGGTTCGTTTCTCGGATGTTGCAGGTGCTGAGGAAGAAAAACAAGAATTAGTAGAAGTTGTTGAATTCCTAAAAGATCCAAAACGCTTTACCAAACTTGGTGCGCGTATTCCTGCAGGTGTTCTTTTGGAGGGACCTCCGGGAACAGGTAAGACCTTACTTGCTAAGGCAGTTGCTGGGGAAGCAGGTGTTCCATTCTTTAGTATCTCAGGTTCTGACTTTGTAGAAATGTTTGTCGGAGTTGGTGCAAGCCGCGTTCGTTCTCTTTTTGAGGATGCAAAAAAAGCAGCGCCAGCCATCATCTTTATCGATGAAATTGATGCTGTTGGTCGCCAACGTGGTGTTGGTCTTGGTGGAGGAAATGATGAACGTGAACAAACCTTGAACCAACTCTTGATTGAAATGGATGGTTTTGAGGGAAATGAAGGAATCATCGTTATCGCTGCGACGAACCGTTCAGATGTTCTAGATCCAGCTCTTCTCCGTCCAGGACGTTTTGATAGAAAAGTTTTAGTTGGTCGCCCTGATGTTAAAGGTCGTGAAGCAATCTTGAAAGTTCACGCTAAAAATAAACCTCTGGCAGACGATGTTGATTTGAAACTAGTTGCCCAACAAACCCCAGGCTTTGTGGGAGCTGACTTAGAAAATGTTCTAAACGAGGCAGCCTTGGTTGCAGCCCGTCGCAACAAATCAATCATTGATGCTTCAGATATTGATGAGGCAGAGGACAGAGTGATTGCTGGACCATCTAAGAAGGATAAAACAGTATCACAAAGGGAACGTGAATTGGTTGCCTACCACGAGGCTGGACATACCATTGTTGGTTTAGTCTTGTCAAATGCCCGTGTTGTTCATAAAGTTACCATCGTACCACGTGGACGTGCAGGCGGATACATGATTGCACTTCCTAAAGAAGATCAAATGCTTCTGTCTAAAGAAGATATGAAAGAGCAATTGGCAGGTTTGATGGGTGGTCGTGTAGCTGAAGAGATTATCTTTAATGTTCAAACTACAGGGGCCTCAAATGACTTTGAACAAGCTACTCAGATGGCCCGTGCAATGGTCACTGAATACGGTATGAGTGAAAAACTAGGACCAGTTCAATACGAAGGTAATCATGCTATGTTTGGTGCACAAAGTCCTCAAAAATCAATTTCAGAACAAACAGCCTATGAGATTGATGAAGAAGTACGTTTATTATTAAATGAGGCACGAAATAAAGCAGCTGAAATTATTCAATCAAATCGTGAAACCCACAAGTTGATTGCAGAAGCATTGTTGAAATACGAAACATTGGATAGTGCGCAAATCAAATCTCTCTACGAAACTGGAAAAATGCCTGAGACCGTAGAAGAGGAATCCCATGCACTATCTTATGATGAAGTAAAATCAAAAATGAGTGAAGAAAAATAAATTTAGAGAGGTTCAACCTCTCTTTTTATGTTCTAATGTGATGGCTACCGAGCAGATGCCCTGATAGTCGACCCTCCTCGTACAGGCTTAGATGATAAGCTACTGGAT
>NZ_KQ969523.1:0-107549 GCF_001578935.1 Streptococcus oralis
TTGTAATGATTTTCACCTGGCAACGAACGGTTCTATCGTAGCGAAGAAAGTGATTTCGGATGATAGTTTGTGTCCTGCCTTCAAGGACAGTGATGATATTGAGCTTTTCAAAATCTTGTGCAATGAAACTCATCTTGCCCTTAGTGAAGGCATACTCGTCCCAAGACATAATCTCTGGAAGACGAGAAAAATCATGATAAAAACGGAAGTCATTCAGTTTACGTATGACAGTCGAAGTTGAAATAGCCAGCTGATGAGCAATATCGGTCATCGAAGTTTTTTCAATTAACTTTTGAGCAATCTTTTGATTGATCATACGAGGGATTTGGTGATTTTTCTTGACTAGGGAAGTCTCAGCGATTATCATTTTCGAACACTGATAGCACTTGAAACGACGCTTTTTCAGAAGAATTCTGGTAGGCATACCAGTTGTTTCAAGGTAAGGAATCTTAGAAGGTTTTTGGAAGTCATATTTCTTCATTTGATTTCCGCAATGAGGACAAGATGGGGCTTCATAATCCAGTTTAGCGATGATTTCCTTGTGTGTATCCTTATTGATGATATCTAGAATCTGGATATTAGGGTCTTTAATATCGAGTAGTTTTGTGATAAAATGTAATGGTTCCATATGATTCTTTCTAATGAGTTGTTTAGTCGCTTTTCATTATAGATCTTATGGGACTTTTTTTCTACAACAAAATAGGCTCCATAAGATCTATAGGGGATTTACCCACTACAAATATTATAGAGCCTTTTTTATTTATAAATATAGTGGATTGTTGAAATTTCAAATTTTAATTTTTAAATCTGTAATTACCTCTTTATTTTATTTTTAGTTCGTTTAGCTTTCAATTCTTCTTTTATAGGATTTGAAGCTTTGTTAGTTCCTTTTTTTGTTAGACTAGTGTTACTAATAAGAAAGGGAGTTTTTATATGCTTCAGAAATTTTATGATCGAGCATTTGTCTTTTTGAAACTAGTTGAACAAGAATATGCCTCTTTAGGTCAGAGTTGTGCAGAGTGGGAATCACTTCATCTTCGGTTTTTACTATATTACTTAATCCGATTTAAAATAAAAAGTGATAGGGACTTTTCACTATATCACTTTAAAACAGCTTATCGTCTATATCTAGATAAATTCCTGCAAGGTGGTACAACTCTTATCCAATAGGAAGCATCTATATCATAATTACGAACGATGGTTATAGATGTATTTTAAAAAAATATAGAATTAGCTTATAATCAGAGACTTCTGTATTTAGAAATGAGAGAATTTCCAAATCTTTTCTACTGTTTCTTCTTGATAAAATAGTGTTTTTTTCTTATAATAAATTGTGAGATATAATTGCGGGTGAAATTCCTGCCATGTATATGAGAAAGGACGAGCTACTAGTAGCTCAGACGAATTTTATTATGACTTCAGTTGTTGTTGTAGGTACCCAGTGGGGTGATGAAGGTAAAGGGAAAATTACAGATTTTCTTTCTGCTAATGCAGAGGTAATTGCTCGTTACCAAGGTGGTGATAATGCTGGTCACACGATTGTGATTGATGGTAAGAAATTTAAGTTGCACTTGATTCCATCTGGGATTTTCTTCCCTGAAAAAATCTCTGTTATTGGGAATGGGATGGTCGTGAACCCAAAATCCCTTGTGAAAGAGTTGAGTTATCTTCATGAGGAAGGTGTGGCAACTGATAACTTGCGTATTTCTGATCGTGCGCATGTTATTTTGCCTTATCACATTGAGTTGGATCGTTTGCAAGAAGAGGCTAAGGGTGACAATAAGATTGGTACTACAATAAAGGGAATTGGTCCAGCATATATGGACAAAGCTGCTCGTGTCGGTATCCGTATTGCGGATCTTTTGGATAAAGACATTTTCCGTGAGCGTTTAGAACGTAACCTTGCTGAAAAGAATCGTCTATTTGAAAAATTGTATGATAGCGCCCCTATTTCAGTTGATGATATTTTTGAAGAATACTATGAGTATGGTCAACAAATCAAGCAATATGTGACAGATACATCCGTTATCTTGAACGATGCGCTTGATAACGGTAAACGTGTGCTGTTTGAAGGTGCCCAAGGTGTTATGCTAGATATCGACCAAGGTACTTATCCATTTGTTACGTCATCAAACCCTGTGGCTGGTGGTGTGACCATTGGTTCTGGTGTTGGTCCAAGTAAGATTGACAAGGTTGTAGGTGTATGTAAAGCCTATACGAGTCGTGTAGGAGATGGGCCTTTCCCAACTGAATTGTTTGATGAAGTGGGAGATCGCATCCGTGAAGTAGGTCATGAATACGGTACAACAACTGGCCGTCCACGTCGTGTAGGTTGGTTTGACTCAGTTGTGATGCGTCACAGCCGTCGTGTATCTGGTATTACCAATCTTTCATTGAACTCTATCGATGTTTTGAGTGGTTTGGATACTGTGAAAATTTGTGTGGCCTATGATCTTGATGGTCAACGTATTGATTACTATCCTGCTAGTCTTGAGCAGTTGAAACGTTGCAAGCCAATCTACGAGGAATTGCCAGGTTGGTCGGAAGACATTACTGGAGTCCGTAATTTAGAAGACCTTCCTGAGAATGCACGTAACTATGTTCGTCGTGTAAGTGAGTTGGTTGGTGTTCGTATCTCAACTTTCTCAGTAGGTCCCGGTCGTGAACAAACTAATATTTTAGAAAGTGTTTGGTCATAGGAGATTTTTAAGATTAGTTTAAGACAGGTTGGGTATACTATAGACAGTTACAAGAAGACCTCCTAACTTGTTGTAACAAATATCCTAAACTTTTCTTTTTCATAATAATCTCCCTATTAAGTCACCGCATTCGGTGGCTTTTTTTGTGTTGAGAATCATGATATAATAATAAAATCGACAAGTAGGAAAAGAGAAGAACGATGAATTATACAGTTGAAGAAAAAGAAGCCTTTATGAGAGAGGCTTTGAGAGAGGCTGAGATTGCCTTAGAACACGATGAAATTCCAATTGGTTGTGTGATTGTCAAGGATGGAGAAATCATTGGTAGGGGGCATAATGCGCGCGAGGAGTTGCAACGGGCGGTCATGCATGCAGAAATCATGGCTATAGAGAATGCGAACTTGAGTGAGGAGAGTTGGCGCTTGCTGAATTGCACGCTTTTTGTGACCATTGAGCCGTGTGTGATGTGTAGCGGGGCGATTGGGCTTGCCCGTATTCCAAACGTAGTCTACGGGGCTAAAAACCAGAAATTTGGTGCAGCTGGAAGTTTGTACGATATTTTGACAGATGAGCGTCTCAATCATCGTGTAGAGGTAGAAACGGGAATTTTGAAAGATGACTGTGCAGCGATTATGCAGGACTTTTTCCGAAATCGACGGAAAAAATAATTTTTCTTTTAAAATGAATAGGAATGTGATATAATAAATAGTGGAGCAACAGTTCTGCGTGAAGCGGGTCAGGGGAGGAATCCAGCAGCCCTAAGCGAGTGTGAATTGTGTGCTCTTTTTTCGTGCTTTTTTCGAATAAATAAGATAAAATAGCCTAGAATAAATGATTATGATTATAGAAAAGAGAAAAATATGAAAATTCGTGGTTTTGAATTGGTTTCGAGTTTTACAGATGAAAATTTGTTACCTAAGCGTGAGACAGCCCATGCAGCTGGTTATGATTTAAAGGTTGCTGTGCGTACGGTTATTGCTCCAGGAGAGATTGTCTTGGTTCCGACAGGGGTTAAGGCTTATATGCAACCGACTGAGGTTCTCTACCTCTATGATCGCTCTTCAAATCCTCGTAAGAAGGGTTTGGTCTTGATTAACTCAGTTGGGGTCATTGATGGAGATTATTATGGGAATCCTGGGAATGAAGGCCATATCTTTGCTCAGATGAAAAACATTACTGACCAAGAAGTGATTCTCGAAGTTGGAGAACGTGTGGTTCAGGCTGTCTTTGCTCCATTTTTAATCGCAGACGGAGATGAGGCAGACGGCGTGCGAACTGGTGGTTTTGGATCGACAGGGCATTAAGATAAGGACCTGCTTTCAAAACCATAACAGGAGAAATCAGCTGATAGAAAGAAGGATAATAAAATGAGTTATAAAGACTTTCAGTCTTTTACTCCAGAAAATTGTCAAGGGTATAAGAAAGTCTATAATATCAGTATTGGAGGATTTCTTTACTTAGCTTTTCTTCCGGAAGCCTATTATAAAATTCTTTGTATTTCTTCAGAATATATGTCAATAATTGACTGTGAAAATGATCAGGTAACTCCTGTAGATGGGGATTATGATGAGACGGAATTAGTAGCCATGTATGAGGGCTGTGATTCTCCCATTTCTATTGCGGGACAATATGGTGGAAGTCTCCCTTTGGACAATGGGGAAGATATCCGAGTGACAATGGAAAAAGATCAATCTGGGAAGTATCCGATTTTAACCATTTTTTGGGAAAAGGATAAAGAAACTAGGGTACAAATTTATAAAGGTTATTTACCGTATATTTTTGGTTTTAGTCCGGATGGAGAGTATTATGCTTATGCAGATGATGGCGGGTTGACTGTTTTAAAGAAAGATAGTTGATAGCGTGAAAAAAAGAAATTTTAAAATGAGAGGATTAGAATCATCGCAAAGAAAAAAGCGACATTTGTATGTCAAAATTGTGGGTATAATTCCCCAAAATATCTAGGGCGTTGTCCTAACTGTGGGTCTTGGTCTTCTTTTGTAGAAGAGATCGATGTTGCCGAGGTCAAAAATGCCCGTGTGTCCTTGACAGGTGAGAAAACCAAGCCTATGAAACTGGCCGAGGTGACTTCCATCAATGTCAATCGAACAAAGACGGAGATGGAGGAATTCAACCGTGTACTTGGAGGTGGAGTGGTACCAGGGAGTCTCGTCCTTATCGGTGGGGATCCAGGAATCGGGAAATCAACCCTTCTCTTACAAGTCTCAACTCAGCTGTCCCAAGTGGGAACAGTTCTCTATGTCTCTGGGGAGGAGTCTGCCCAGCAGATCAAACTCCGTGCAGAGCGCTTGGGTGATATTGATAGTGAGTTTTATCTCTATGCAGAGACCAATATGCAGAGTGTTCGCGCAGAAGTAGAAAGAATTCAGCCAGCCTTCCTCATTATTGACTCCATCCAGACCATTATGTCTCCTGAGATTTCAGGGGTGCAGGGGTCTGTGTCTCAGGTGCGTGAGGTGACCGCTGAGCTTATGCAGCTGGCTAAGACCAATAACATTGCCATCTTTATCGTAGGGCATGTGACTAAGGAAGGAACCTTGGCGGGTCCGCGTATGTTGGAGCATATGGTGGATACAGTGCTTTACTTTGAAGGGGAGCGCCACCATACCTTTCGTATCTTGAGAGCAGTCAAAAACCGTTTTGGTTCCACTAATGAGATTGGCATCTTTGAGATGCAGTCGGGCGGATTGGTTGAGGTGCTCAATCCGAGTCAAGTTTTCCTAGAGGAGCGTTTGGATGGGGCTACTGGCTCTTCAATCGTTGTGACCATGGAAGGGACCCGTCCGATTTTGGCGGAGGTTCAGGCTTTGGTAACACCAACCATGTTTGGAAATGCTAAACGCACGACGACAGGACTTGATTTTAATCGTGCAAGTCTGATTATGGCTGTTTTGGAAAAACGAGCAGGGCTTCTCTTGCAAAACCAGGATGCCTATCTCAAATCTGCTGGTGGTGTGAAATTGGATGAGCCTGCCATTGACTTAGCCGTTGCAGTGGCTATTGCCTCTAGTTACAAGGACAAGCCTACCAATCCTCAGGAATGTTTTGTGGGTGAACTGGGCTTGACCGGAGAAATTCGGCGCGTGAATCGTATCGAACAACGTATCAATGAAGCTGCAAAGCTAGGCTTTACCAAGATTTATGTACCCAAGAATTCCTTGACAGGAATCACTCCACCCAAGGAAATTGAGGTCATTGGTGTGACAACGATTCAGGAAGTTTTGAAAAAGGTCTTTGCATAATCCGTGACAAATCCTCTTAAAAATGATAAGATAGGAGAAATATTTGATTATCAAATTTTTGAGGAGGGAATCGTGTCGTATTTTGAACAGTTTATGAAAGCTAATCAGGCTTATGTTGCCCTACATGGACAGTTAAATTTGCCAATCAAACCCAAAACAAGAGTGGCTATTGTGACCTGCATGGACTCACGTCTGCACGTTGCGCAAGCTCTAGGTTTGGCACTTGGGGATGCTCATATCTTGCGGAATGCGGGTGGTCGAGTGACTGAAGACATGATTCGTTCACTGGTGATTTCCCAGCAACAAATGGGGACTAGAGAGATTGTAGTACTTCACCATACAGACTGTGGAGCTCAAACCTTTCAAAATGAAAGTTTTCATGAACAGTTGAAACACGAGCTCGGAGTTGATGTGTCTGATCAAGATTTTTTACCATTTCAGGATGTTGAAGAGAGTGTGAGAGAGGATATGCAATTGCTTCGAGAATCTCCACTGATTCCTGATGATGTGGTTATTTCAGGTGCTGTCTATGATGTGGATACAGGAAGTATGAGAGAAGTATACTAACTTTGTCTCGAAAAAATCTCATCTTAGCATAAAATCGATTGTTAAAATGTAGGATTTTTAATTTTAATATAGCTAATATAAAATAGTATAAAACAAGGGTATAAATGTTTGCTCTTGTTTTATTTTTGATTGAAAAATAAAGGAAAAAGCGCTACAATGGTAGATGGAAAATGTTGTGTAAAAACAAGTGATACATAAATACCGGAGGAAATCATGTCTTTTTCTGATTTAAAGCTGTTTGCCCTTTCTTCTAATAGAGAATTGGCAGAGCGTGTGGCGCAAGAAATTGGGATAGAGTTGGGGAAATCGACTGTTCGTCAATTTTCAGACGGGGAGATTCAGGTCAACATCGAAGAATCAATCCGTGGAAAACACGTCTTTATCCTACAGTCAACTAGTTCACCTGTAAATGATAATTTACTTGAAATTTTGATTATGGTGGACGCATTGAAGCGTGCCAGTGCAGAATCTGTCAACGTTGTCATGCCTTACTATGGCTATGCACGTCAGGATAGAAAGGCGCGCGCACGTGAGCCAATCACTTCAAAACTTGTTGCAAATATGCTAGAAGTTGCTGGGGTAGATCGTTTGTTGACGATTGATTTGCACGCTGCACAGATTCAGGGATTCTTTGATATTCCTGTAGATCACTTGATGGGTGCTCCATTGATTGCGGACTATTTTGAACGTCGTGGCATGGTTGGCTCTGACTACGTGGTTGTCAGTCCAGACCATGGTGGAGTGACTCGTGCTCGTAAATTGGCAGAGTTTTTGAAAACTCCGATTGCGATTATTGACAAACGCCGTAGTGTAGACAAGATGAATACCAGTGAAGTGATGAATATTATCGGTAAGGTAGAAGGTAAGACTTGTATCTTGATTGACGATATGATCGATACAGCTGGAACTATTTGTCATGCGGCGGACGCTCTTGCTGAAGCAGGTGCTGTTGAAGTATATGCAAGCTGTACGCACCCAGTACTTTCTGGTCCTGCTATGGACAATATCCAAAAATCAGCTATTAAGAAATTGGTTGTTTTGGATACCATCTACCTACCAGAAGAGCGTTTGATTGATAAGATTGAACAAATTTCGATTGCTCATCTTTTAGGTGATGCTATTATCCGTATTCATGAAAAACGTCCTCTTTCTCCATTATTTAGTATCGAGAAAAAAATCTAATCTTTCACTTGAAATAGATAGTTCTCCTAGCAAGTTTCTTTTCTTGCTAGGAGATTTTTGTAGTCAAAACCTGCAAGCCTTTTCAAAATGTGCTATACTGAGAAAAAAGGAGGATTTCTATGAGTCAAGAATTTATCAACCCAAGTGATGGAGTAATCCGTCAGTATCTTGCAACCAGTAAAACATTAGCGGTAGTGGGTTTGTCCGATCGTGAGGAAACAACTAGTAATCGAGTGACCAAGGAAATGCAAGCTCGGGGCTATAAAATCATTCCAGTTAATCCCAAGGCTACAGGTGGGGAAATCTTGGGAGAGAAGGTTTATGCGAGTCTAGCTGAGATTCCTTTTCCTGTGGACATTATCAATGTATACCGACGTAGCGAGTTTTTACCAGATGTGGCGCGTGATTTTCTCAAGGCTGATGCTAAGATTTTCTGGGCTCAACTGGGACTTGAAAGTCTAGAAGCGGAAGAAATCCTGCGTGCTGGAGGATGCGATGACATTGTGATGAATCGCTGTATTAAGAGAGAACATACTCGCTTAATTCTTGAACAATAAAAAGGTAGCCATGGGCTACCTTTTGTGTTATAAAGTACCAATCAATGCTTGCATGCCAAGACTGGTGAGGATGATGGCAATCCAGCAAAGGGCTCCGAGGACAATAGATTTGCCACTGGATCTAACCATGGCAATTAGATTAGTTTTGAGACCGATGGCACTCATGGCCATGATGATGAGGAATTTAGAGAGTTGTTTGAGAGGGGTAAAGAAGCTACTGGACACACCGAGAGAGGTAAGGAGAGTCGTTAAGAGAGAGGCCAGGATAAAATAAAGGATAAAAAGTGGGAAAACTTTTTTCAGTTGTAGGCCTTGCTTATTCTCTTGCTGGCGACTTTGCCAGTAGGAGAGGAAGAGAGTGATAGGGATGATCGCTAAGGTGCGCGTGAGTTTAACAATGGTTGCCGACTCGAGGGTATTGGTCTGATAAAGACTGTCCCAAGCACTAGCTGTGGCCGTTACAGAAGAAGTATCATTGACCGCAGTTCCTGCAAAGAGAGCAAAGCCATCATTGGATAGATGAAGCCAGGTTCCTAGAGTTGGAAAGATGAGCGCAGCCAAGATATTGAAGAAAAAGATAACGGAAATGGCTTGGGCAACTTCTTTTTCCTTGGCATGGATAACGGGCGCTGTCGCAGCAATGGCAGAACCACCACAGATAGAAGAACCCACTCCAATCAAGGTAGCCAGTTTTGTATCTAGCACAAAGAAACGCTGGAAGAGGTAGGCGACGATTAAGGAAATCGAAATGGTGGAAAGGATGACAGGGAGTGAAGTTTGTCCAACTGCAAAGACTTGCGAGATATTGAGACCAAAACCAAGCAAGATAACAGCATACTGGAGTAATTTTTTGGAACTAAAGGTCAAACCAGCATCCAGTTGTTTATAGGATGAGAGAAAGTGATGGAGAAGCATTCCCATAAAAATCGCAAAAACGGGTGCGCCAATGACAGGGAAGAATTCGCCTAAGTACCAAGATAGGATGGAAATGAGAAGGCAGGCCAAGATGCCTGCTCCATTTTTTGATAAAAATGACATATAAACCTCCGAAAATAAGCACTTATTATTATAGTCCTGTTGAGAAGAAAAGTAAAACAGAAAGTGAAAAATGCGGGGTTCAGATGGATTTTGCGGTCAGGGAGCTTTTGTAGTATAATAGTACTATGTTCTGTAAGCAAGGGGGATATCTATGGACTTAACCAAGCGCTTTAATAAACAGTTAGACAAGATTCAAGTTTCCTTGATTCGCCAGTTTGACCAGGCTATTTCGGAGATTCCTGGGGTCCTGCGTTTGACCTTGGGAGAACCTGATTTTACAACGCCAGATCACGTCAAGGAGGCGGCTAAGCGGGCCATCGACCAGAACCAATCCTACTACACAGGGATGAGTGGTCTGTTAACATTACGTCAGGCAGCCAGTGATTTTGTAAAAGAAAAATACCAGCTAGATTACAATTCTGAAAATGAAATTTTGGTTACAATTGGGGCGACAGAGGCTTTATCTGCTACTTTGACAGCTATTTTGGAAGAGGGGGACAAGGTGCTCTTGCCAGCTCCTGCCTATCCAGGATATGAACCGATTGTCAATCTGGTTGGGGCAGAGATTGTCGAGATTGATACAACTGAAAATGGTTTTGTCTTGACTCCTGAGATGTTGGAAAAGGCCATTTTGGAGCAAGGGGACAAGCTCAAAGCCGTCATTCTCAACTATCCAGCTAATCCGACAGGAATTACCTATAGTCGGGAGCAGTTGGAAGCCTTGGCAGACGTTTTACGCAAGTATGAGATTTTCGTTGTCTGTGATGAGGTTTATTCAGAATTAACCTATACAGGCGAAGCCCATGTATCTCTGGGAACTATGCTGAGAGACCAGGCTATTATTATCAATGGCTTGTCTAAATCGCATGCTATGACAGGTTGGCGTTTAGGCTTTATCTTTGCTCCTGCGGCTTTCACAGCTCAGTTAATCAAGAGTCACCAGTACTTGGTCACTGCCGCAAATACCATGGCTCAACATGCTGCGGTGGAGGCTTTGACCGCTGGTAAAAACGATGCAGAACCTATGAAGAATGAATACATCCAGCGTCGTGATTATATCATCGAAAAGATGACTGCTCTTGGTTTTGAGATTATCAAACCAGATGGGGCCTTCTATATCTTTGCTAAGATTCCAGCGGGCTACAATCAAGACTCCTTTGCTTTTCTGAAGGATTTTGCTCAGAAGAAGGCCGTTGCCTTTATCCCTGGCGCCGCCTTTGGGCGTTACGGAGAAGGCTATGTGCGTCTGTCTTATGCAGCTAGCATGGAGACTATCAAAGAAGCCATGAAACGACTTGAGGAGTACATGAGAGAAGCATGATTCAGTCTATCACGAGTCAAGGCTTGGTGCTCTACAATCGTAATTTTCGTGAGGATGACAAGTTAGTCAAGATTTTTACCGAGCAGGCTGGCAAGCGCATGTTTTTCGTCAAACACGCTGGTCAGTCCAAACTAGCTCCGGTTATTCAGCCCTTGGTGTTAGCGCGATTTCTCTTACGAATCAATGATGATGGGCTCAGCTATATCGAGGACTACCATGAGGTGATGACCTTTCCTAAGATTAATAGTGACCTCTTTGTCATGGCCTATGCAACCTATGTGGCTGCTCTTGCAGATGCTAGTTTGCAGGATAACCAGCAGGATGCTCCCTTGTTTGCTTTCTTGAGGAAGACTCTGGAGTTGATGGAAGCAGGGATAGATTATCAGGTTTTAACCAATATTTTTGAAATTCAAATCTTGACTCGATTTGGAATCAGCCTTAATTTTAATGAGTGTGTCTTTTGCCATCGGGTGGGTCAGGCTTTTGACTTTTCTTTCAAATATGGAGCCTGCCTCTGTCCAGAGCATTATCATGAAGATGAGAGACGTTGCCATCTCAATCCCAATATCCCTTATCTGCTCAATCAATTTCAGGCTATTGATTTTGAAACCTTGGAGACTATTTCGCTTAAGGCAGAAATCAAGCAAGAGCTACGCCAATTTATGGATCAACTCTACGAAGAGTACGTTGGGATTCACCTAAAATCAAAGAAATTTATTGATTCCCTGGCAGACTGGGGACAATTACTAAAAGAGGAAGACAAATGAAAAAAATCGCAGTAGATGCTATGGGGGGCGATTACGCACCTCAAGCCATCGTTGAGGGTGTCAACCAAGCCCTTGCTGACTTTTCAGATATTGAGATTCAACTATATGGAGATGAAAGCAAGATCAAGCAATATCTAACGGCTACAGAGCGCGTCAGCATTATCCATACGGATGAGAAAATCAACTCAGACGATGAGCCGACAAAAGCTATCCGTAAGAAGAAAAATGCCAGCATGGTATTAGCAGCTAAGGCTGTCAAGGATGGAGAGGCAGACGCTGTCCTCTCAGCTGGGAATACAGGTGCCTTGTTGGCTGCAGGATTCTTCATTGTAGGTCGTATCAAGAATATCGACCGTCCTGGACTCATGTCGACCTTACCGACCATTGATGGAAAAGGGTTTGATATGCTAGATCTCGGTGCCAATGCGGAAAATACAGCCCATCATCTGCACCAATACGCTGTTTTGGGTTCCTTCTATGCGAAAAATGTTCGTGGGATTTCGAGACCACGTGTTGGTTTGCTCAACAATGGAACAGAAAGTAGCAAGGGAGATCCCCTTCGCAAGGAAACATACGACTTGCTAGTAGCTGATGAGAATCTGAACTTTGTCGGAAATGTGGAAGCGCGTGATTTGATGAATGGCGTTGCGGATGTTGTCGTAACAGATGGTTTCACGGGAAACGCTGTTCTCAAATCCATTGAAGGTACAGCTTTGGGAATCATGGGCTTACTTAAAAATGCTATTACGGGTGGTGGCCTTCGAGCGAAGCTAGGTGCTCTCCTTCTCAAGGATAGTCTTAAGGGGTTGAAGACACAGCTCAACTATTCAGATGTTGGAGGAGCAGTCTTGTTTGGCGTCAAGGCGCCAGTTGTAAAAACTCATGGCTCAAGTGATGCCAAGGCTGTGTACAGTACGATTCGTCAGATTCGTACCATGCTAGAAACAGACGTAGTTGCTCAAACTGCGCGTGAATTTTCAGGAGAATAAAAAAGATGACAGAAAAAGAAATTTTTGACCGTATTGTAACCATTATCCAAGAGCGACAGGGAGAGGACTTTGTCGTAACAGAGGCCTTGAGTTTGAAAGATGACCTAGATGCGGACTCAGTGGACTTGATGGAGTTCGTCCTAACGCTAGAAGATGAATTTGGTATCGAAATCACTGATGAGGAAATCGATCAACTTCAAAGTGTAGCGGATGTAGTAGCGATTATTAAAGATAAAAAATAGCCAAAAGCAACATGCAAGTCATGTTGTTTTTTTATTTGCGGAAAAAAGAGAAACTTTTAGTAGAAATTGCGAATAAAGAGATGAGAAAGAAAAAGGAGGAACGTTTATGTATGTGACCGGTTTTTATCCGTGGTTTATTAAGTGGTTTTTAAAATAAAAATGAATGAATTGTTCATTTTCGAATTGTTTTTCGAATAGATAGGTAAGAAAAAAAGAAAGGAGATTACGCGATGTATTTACCAATCTTATTACCATGGTTGATCAAATGGTATTTAAAATAAATGAAATTTACCTGTTCATTTTAAATTACTTCTCGAATAGATAAGTGAGAAGAAAAGGAAGGAGAGAAGAAAATGATTTCAGTAATTTACCCAATCTGGCTATTTAAGTGGCTTAGAGGTTAAAGATTAAATATATAGAAAAAATAAGGAGAAAAAAGATGACAAATTTTGACAACATGGAACAGAACTTTGTAGCTCTTACAGAAGAAGAGTTGACGGATGTGAATGGGGGGCTTGCACCAATTATTATTGGTGGTGTAGTTATTAGTTGGAAATTAATTGGAGGTGTGGCTGCGCTTGCTACAACTTCAGCAGGTGTAGGAGTAGCTGCGGGCTATTATGCTAATAGACCATAATTTTGGAGATATGTATGAAATTCGTTAAAATGATACTAAAGGTTTGGCCTGAACTTATGGTATTACTTAGTTCAATATCTTATACAATCATCAGGTTAGTAGCTGATGTAAATAAGATATCCTTACCTACTTGGTTTGATGATTTTAATATACCGACAATTTCATTGTTTTTAATGGTGTTCATTTTATTATATAGAAGTAAAGGAGAAGAGAATGGATAAATTTCAAGTAATTGATGAGAAAGATTTGCAAGCAATCGAAGGAGGAATTGAGCCTATTTCGATTATATTTGGTCTAAGTGCTATTGCATTCAGCGCATTTGGAGCTGGTTACAAATTTGGTTCAGATTTGGCTCGTCGCGGTCGTTAGGTAATGAACAATCGTAACCTAAATCTCAATACATTGTTACCTAAGCTAGCCACTATACTTCCTTTGTTAGGAATAGGTCTTAATCTTACGCTTCATCTAATTCGTACGAGTTCGCTAGTATCTTTTGATTGGCAATGGAGTTTAATAGGTTTGATTGCTGCAGGCTATTTTGGTATTTTTTGTAAGGATTTGAAGAAAAATAATCAAAACTATAAATGATGAATCTGAATGGAAAGGATTTTGTGCATGTAAATGGCGGAGTTTTTCCACCTTGTTTTATCTAGAGACTTATCCGATTCTGCTTAGTTTGTTTTATGGAGGATACAAGTACAAAACAATAGATAGTAAGATAGAGAATTGATGGAATGTCAGATTGGAGTTGGAGATGAAAGTCGTTTAATTGCTACAAAAAGCTTGACCAGAGTTTATTGTATTGTTTAGCTCTATAACTTATCTAATGATTAGAATTGTGGCTGATGTAAACAAAATAAATTTACCTACGTGGTTTGAATGTTTTGATATACCTACGATTTCATTATTTTTGATGACATTTATCTCACTTTATAGAAGTAAAGAGAATATCATTTCAGAATAGTTTATTTCTAGGCATTCATTTTTTAATGGTTACTTTAAACAGGCGGAACTTTTGTTCTGCTTTTTACATTTAAATGATAGTTTATACTTTTTAAAGTGCGTTTTAGGTGTAAAAATGGTTTGTTTAGGAATGTTTTCCTGTTTTTATCCTTATTTGGTTAAAATAATCTTACAAATTTTTAAAGAGATTGTTAGAAAAAGGAGAAGGATATGAAATTTGGGAAAAGGCACTATCGTCCACAGGTGGATCAGATGGATTGTGGCGTGGCTTCCTTAGCCATGGTATTTGGCTACTATGGTAGTTATTACTCCTTGGCTCATCTACGAGAATTAGCCAAGACGACCATGGATGGGACGACGGCTTTGGGGCTTGTAAAGGTAGCAGAGGAGATTGGGTTTGAGACGCGGGCTATCAAGGCGGATATGACGCTCTTTGATCTGCCAGATTTGACCTTTCCTTTTGTGGCTCATGTGCTCAAGGAAGGGAAGTTGCTCCACTACTATGTGGTGATAGGTCAGGATAAAAAGCACATCCATATCGCTGATCCAGATCCTGATGTCAAGCTGACCAAGATTTCCCGTGAGCGATTTGCGCAAGAGTGGACAGGGGTTAGTATTTTTATGGCGCCATCTCCGAGCTATAAACCTCATAAGGAGAAAAAACAGGGGCTCTTATCCTTCATGCCGATTTTACTCAAACAGCATGGCTTAATTACCAATATCGTTCTAGCGACACTCTTGGTAACACTGATTAACATTGTAGGTTCTTATTATCTACAGTCTATCATTGATAGTTACGTACCAGATCAGATGCGCTCGACACTGGGTATTATCTCTATTGGGCTGGTCATCGTCTATATCCTCCAGCAGATTTTGTCCTACGCGCAGGAATATCTCCTACTGATCCTTGGGCAACGCTTGTCGATTGACGTGATTTTGTCCTACATCAAGCATGTTTTTCACCTGCCAATGTCCTTTTTTGCGACACGCAGGACAGGAGAAATCGTGTCTCGTTTTACAGATGCCAACAGTATCATCGATGCGCTGGCGTCGACCATTCTGTCGATTTTCCTAGATGTGTCGACGATTTTGATTATCTCGCTGGTCTTGTTTTCACAAAATATGACGCTCTTTTTCATTAGTTTACTTGCACTCCCCATCTATACAGTGATTATCTTTGCCTTTATGAAGCCGTTTGAAAAGATGAATCGGGATACCATGGAAGCCAATGCGGTTCTGTCTTCTTCTATCATCGAGGACATCAACGGTATTGAGACTATCAAGTCCTTGACTAGCGAAAGTCAGCGTTACCAAAAGATTGACAAGGAATTTGTGGCTTATCTGAAAAAATCCTTTACCTATAGTCGGGCAGAAAGCCAGCAAAAGGCTCTGAAAAAAGTTGCCCAGCTCCTGCTCAATGTTGCCGTTCTCTGGCTGGGAGCTATTCTTGTCATGGATGGGAAAATGAGTTTGGGTCAGCTGATTACTTATAACACCCTGCTTGTTTACTTTACCAATCCTTTGGAAAATATCATTAACCTACAAACCAAACTTCAGACAGCGCAGGTTGCCAATAATCGCTTAAATGAGGTCTATCTAGTAGCTTCGGAGTTTGAGGAGAAGAAAACGGTAGAAGATTTGAGCATGATGCAAGGGGATATGACCTTTAAACAAGTTCACTATAAGTATGGCTATGGGCGTGATGTCTTGTCGGATATCAATTTGACCATTCCACAAGGGTCTAAGATGGCTTTTGTGGGGATTTCGGGGTCAGGAAAGACCACCTTGGCCAAGATGATGGTTAATTTTTACGACCCAAGTCAAGGGGAGATTAGTCTGGGTGGTGTCAATCTCAATCAGATTGATAAAAAAGCCCTGCGCCAGTATATTAACTATTTGCCTCAACAGCCCTATGTCTTTAACGGAACGATTTTGGAGAATCTTCTCCTTGGAGCCAAGGAGGGGACGACTCAGGAAGATATCTTACGGGCGGTTGAGTTGGCCGAGATTCGGGAGGATATTGAGCGTATGCCCCTGAATTATCAGACAGAATTAACTTCGGATGGGGCTGGAATTTCTGGTGGGCAACGGCAACGAATCGCTCTGGCGCGTGCTCTCTTGACAGATGCGCCTGTCTTGATATTGGATGAGGCGACCAGCAGTCTGGATATTTTGACAGAGAAGCGGATCGTGGATAATCTTATGGCTTTGGACAAGACCTTGATTTTCATCGCCCATCGCTTGACCATCGCTGAGCGGACAGAAAAGGTTGTTGTTTTGGCTCAGGGCAAGATTGTCGAAGAAGGCACCCATGCAGACTTGCTTGCTAGAGGTGGCTTTTACGCCCATTTGGTGAATAGCTAGAAAGAGGAGAAGATGAAACCAGAATTTTTAGAAAGTGCGGAGTTTTATAATCGTCGTTATCATAATTTTTCCAGTCGGGTGATTTTACCTATGTCACTTCTGTTCGTGTTTTTACTAGGATTTGCAGTTTTTGCAGAGAAGGAGATTAGTTTGTCTACCCAAGCGACTGTCGAACCTAGTCGGATCATTGCCAATATCCAGTCGACTAGCAATCAACGCATTGTGGCCAATTATCTGGAAGAAAATAAGTTGGTCAAGCAGGGGGAACTACTCGTTCAGTACCAGCAAGGGGCGGAGGCTGTCCAGGTCGAAGCATACGCCAGTCAATTGGAGATGTTAAAGGATCAAAAAAAGCAGTTGGGGTATTTGCAATCCAGTTTGAAAGAGGGGAGTGATCAATTTCCAGAGGCGGATAAGTTTGGTTATCAGGAGATGTTTCGAGACTATCTCAGCCAAGCAAATGGTCTAAGAAGCAATGTTTCTCAGCAAAATGCCAGCATCTCCTCGCAGAATGCGGCAGCAAGTCAGAGCCAGGCCGAGATTGGCAATCTTATCAGCCAAACAGAGGAAAAAATACGAGACTACAAAACAGCCAAGTCAGCGATTGAAAAGGGAGGTCAACTGGATAGTCAGAATCCAGCCTACTCTTTTTACCAGACCTATAAAAACCAAGGTGAAGAAAATCCGCAAGCTAAATCGCAAGTTATTGCGCAAGTGGATGTACAAATTGCCCAGCTAGAGTCTAGTCTAGCTACGTATCGTGTACAGTATGCGGGTTCTGGAGCTCAGCAGGCCCACGCAACGGGACTGGATAGTCAACTGGAATCGCTCAAATCTCAGCACTTAGTCAAAGTTGGCCAGGAATTAACTCTTCTAGATCAGAAAATTTTGGAGGCGGAATCGGGTAAGAAGGTACAGGGAGGTCTCCTCGATAAGGGGAAGATTACAGCAAGTGAGGATGGGGTGCTTCACCTTAATCCTGAGACCAGTGAAACTACGATGGTCGCAGAAGGAACCTTGCTAGCCCAACTCTATCCATCCTTGGAAAAAGAAGGAAAAACCAAACTCACAGCCTATCTCAGTTCAAAAGATGTTGCTAGAGTCAAGATTGGGGACTCTGTTCGTTATACTACGACTAATGATGCCAAGAATCAAATTTTCCTGGATTCCACGATTACAAGTATCGATGCGACAGCTACAAAAACTGAACAAGGAAATTTCTTTAAAATTGAGGCGGAGACCCATCTGACTTCTAAGCAGGCTACAAAACTTCGCTATGGTTTAGAAGGTCGTCTACAGATGATTACAGGGAAGAAAAGCTATCTCCGTTATTTTTGGGATCAATTTTTGAATAAAGGGTAATATTCGTGTTTTTCATAGGATAAATGATTTTAAAACTGTAAGAAGAGTTCATCTTGCAGTTTTTCTTTACGCTTAAAACAGGAAAACGTTATTTATTCGTAAAAACCTTGAATTTTTCATGCTTTTGTGGTAGAATGTGCACAAGTAAAACGAAAGGCGAACTTTAAAATGTCAAAACAACTGATCTATTCGGGAAAAGCTAAGGATATCTATACAACTGAGGATGAAAATCTCATTATTTCAACTTACAAGGACCAGGCAACTGCCTTCAACGGTGTCAAGAAGGAGCAGATTGCAGGCAAGGGAGTCTTGAATAATCAGATTTCATCTTTTATTTTTGAGAAATTAAATGCGGCTGGTGTGGAGACTCACTTTGTAGAGAAACTTTCGGATACAGAGCAACTCAATAAAAAGGTTGAGATTATTCCTTTGGAAGTCGTACTTCGTAATTACACGGCTGGTTCCTTTTCAAAACGTTTTGGCGTTGATGAAGGTATCGCATTTGAGACTCCAATTGTCGAATTTTACTATAAAAATGATGATTTGGATGATCCCTTTATCAATGACGAGCATGTGAAATTCCTTAAAATTGCGGATGACCAGCAGATTGCTTACTTGAAGGAAGAAACCCGTCGTATCAATGAGCTCTTGAAAGCTTGGTTTGCTGAGATTGGGCTTAAGTTGATTGACTTTAAGCTAGAGTTTGGTTTTGACAAGGATGGCAAGATTATCTTGGCAGACGAGTTTTCACCAGATAACTGCCGTTTGTGGGATGCAGATGGCAACCACATGGACAAGGATGTTTTCCGTAGAGGATTGGGAGAACTAACTGATGTTTACGAGATTGTCTGGGAAAAGTTGCAAGGTTTAAAATAACACCTTCAAGGTCGTTGGATACATTGCAAGAGTTGAAATAAAGGAATAAGAATTGATGGATAAACGTATTTTTGTTGAAAAAAAGGCTGATTTTCAGGTCAAGTCAGAGAGTTTGGTAAGGGAGCTCCAGCACAACTTGGGACTTTCAACTTTGAAAAGTATTCGCATTGTGCAGGTTTATGATGTCTTTGATTTGGCAGAGGACTTGTTTGCACCTGCAGAGAAGCACATTTTCTCTGAGCAGGTGACAGACCATGTCTTGGACGAAGCGGCTGTGCAGGCGGATCTTGCAAACTATGCTTTCTTTGCTATTGAAAGCCTGCCAGGGCAGTTTGACCAACGAGCAGCTTCTTCACAGGAAGCCTTGCTTTTGCTGGGAAGTTCGAGTGATGTGACAGTCAACACAGCCCAACTTTATCTGGTCAATAAGGATATTGATGCGACTGAGTTAGAAGCGGTCAAGAACTACCTGCTCAATCCAGTTGATTCTCGTTTCAAGGATATCACGACAGGAATTGCCAAGCAGGAATTTTCAGAGTCAGACAAGACCATTCCAAAATTGACTTTCTTTGAAAGCTATACGGCAGAAGACTTTGCCCGCTACAAGGCCGAGCAAGGGATGGCCATGGAAGTGGACGATTTGCTCTTTATCCAAGACTACTTCAAGTCAATCGGGCGCGTGCCGACGGAAACAGAGCTCAAGGTTTTGGACACTTACTGGTCTGACCACTGCCGTCACACGACTTTTGAGACAGAGTTGAAACAGATTGATTTCTCAGCTTCTAAATTTCAAAAACAATTGCAGGCGACTTATGATAAGTATATTGCCATGCGTGATGAGTTGGGACGTTCGGAGAAACCACAGACTTTGATGGATATGGCGACTATTTTTGGTCGTTATGAGCGTGCTAATGGTCGTTTGGACGATATGGAAGTGTCTGACGAAATCAATGCCTGTTCGGTCGAAATCGAAGTGGACGTTGATGGTGTCAAGGAACCTTGGCTCCTCATGTTTAAAAACGAAACCCACAATCACCCAACGGAAATTGAACCATTTGGTGGCGCGGCTACTTGTATCGGTGGAGCCATTCGTGACCCATTGTCAGGTCGTTCTTATGTTTACCAAGCTATGCGTATCTCAGGTGCTGGTGACATTACAGCGCCGATTTCAGAAACGCGCGCTGGGAAATTGCCTCAACAAGTCATTTCGAAGACAGCGGCTCATGGTTATTCTTCGTATGGGAACCAAATTGGTCTGGCGACGACTTACGTTCGTGAATACTTTCACCCAGGTTTTGTAGCCAAACGCATGGAGCTAGGTGCAGTTGTCGGTGCTGCTCCTAAGGGAAATGTAGTCCGTGAAAAACCGGAAGCCGGTGATGTGATTATCTTGCTCGGTGGTAAGACTGGACGTGATGGTGTCGGTGGTGCAACGGGATCTTCTAAGGTTCAAACAGTTGAGTCTGTAGAGACTGCTGGTGCTGAGGTTCAAAAAGGGAATGCCATCGAAGAGCGCAAGATTCAACGTCTTTTCCGTAATGGAGATGTCACTCGTCTCATCAAGAAGTCCAATGACTTTGGAGCAGGTGGTGTCTGTGTGGCTATCGGTGAATTGGCAGATGGTCTTGAAATCGACCTCAACAAGGTTCCTCTTAAATACCAAGGTTTGAACGGTACAGAAATTGCCATTTCTGAATCACAAGAACGGATGGCAGTTGTGGTGCGTCCTGAAGACGTAGATGCCTTCGTTGCTGAATGTAACAAAGAAAATATTGATGCTGTTGTGGTGGCGACAGTAACTGAAAAACCAAATCTAGTCATGTACTGGAATGGTGAAACGATTGTCGACTTGGAACGTCGTTTCCTTGATACCAATGGTGTGCGCGTGGTCGTTGATGCCAAGGTTGTGGACAAGGATGTCAAACTCCCAGAAGAACGCACAACAAGTGCTGACACACTTGAAGCTGATACCCTTGCGGTTCTGTCTGATTTGAACCATGCGAGTCAAAAGGGCTTACAGACTATCTTTGACTGTTCGGTCGGTCGTTCAACGATCAATCACCCACTTGGTGGTCGCTACCAACTCACACCAACTGAGGCTTCTGTGCAGAAATTGCCAGTCCAACACGGGGTGACCAATACTGCGTCTGTCATGGCGCAAGGTTTCAACCCTTATGTGGCAGAATGGTCTCCATACCACGGTGCTGCCTATGCGGTTATCGAAGCGACTGCTCGTTTGGTGACTGCTGGTGCAAACTGGTCTAAGGCTCGTTTCTCATACCAAGAATATTTCGAGCGCATGGACAAACAGGCTGAGCGTTTTGGTCAGCCAGTAGCAGCTCTCCTAGGCTCTATCGAAGCACAAATCCAGCTTGGCTTGCCATCTATTGGTGGTAAGGACTCCATGTCTGGTACTTTTGAAGAATTGACGGTACCACCAACCTTGGTTGCCTTTGGGGTAACGACAGCAGATAGCCGTAAGGTCCTCTCTCCTGAGTTCAAGACTGCTGGTGAAAACATCTACTACATCCCAGGTCAAGCTCTTTCTGCAGAGATTGATTTTGACTTGATTAAGTCTAATTTTGCCAAGTTTGAAGGCATTCAAAAGGCTCACAAAGTGACATCTGCATCAGCTGTCAAATATGGTGGTGTCCTTGAAAGCTTGGCTCTTGCTACTTTTGGGAATCATATCGGTGCAGAGGTAACCTTGCCTGAACTTGAAACGGCTTTGACAGCTCAATTAGGCGGATTTGTCTTCACATCTCCTGAAGAAATCACTCGAGTAGAGAAAATCGGTCAAACAAAAGCAGACTTTACACTCCTTGTCAACGGTGTGAAGCTAGATGGACAGAAACTTGACAGTGCCTTTCAAGGTAAACTGGAAGAAGTTTACCCTACTGAATTTGCACAAGCTAGAGAACTTGCAGAAGTTCCAGCTGTCGCTTCTGATGCAGTCATCAAAGCCAAGGAAACTATTGAAAAACCTGTTGTTTACATCCCAGTCTTCCCAGGTACCAACTCTGAATATGACTCAGCTAAAGCCTTCGAAAAAGAAGGTGCAGAGGTTAACTTGGTGCCATTTGTGACCTTGAATGAAGAAGCTATTGTCAAGTCAGTTGAAACTATGGTTGACAATGTTAGCAAGGCGAACATCCTCTTCTTTGCAGGTGGATTCTCAGCTGCGGATGAGCCAGATGGGTCAGCTAAGTTTATCGTCAATATCCTACTTAATGAAAAAGTACGTGCAGCCATTGATAGCTTTATCGCTCGTGGTGGCTTGATTATCGGTATCTGTAATGGGTTCCAAGCCTTGGTCAAATCAGGTCTTCTTCCCTACGGAAACTTTGAAGATGCAAGTAGCACTAGTCCAACCCTCTTCTACAATGATGCCAACCAACACGTGGCCAAGATGGTGGAAACTCGGATTGCCAATACCAACTCACCATGGTTGGCTGGAGTACAAGTGGGCGATATCCATGCCATTCCAGTATCGCACGGTGAAGGGAAATTTGTCGTGACAGCTGAGGAATTTGCAGAGCTCCGTGACAATGGTCAAATCTTCAGCCAATACGTTGATTTTGACGGCAAACCAAGTATGGATTCTAAGTACAATCCAAATGGTTCTGTTAATGCCATCGAAGGAATTACTAGCAAGAACGGTCAAATCATCGGTAAGATGGGCCATTCAGAACGTTATGAAGATGGTCTTTTCCAAAATATTCCAGGAAATAAAGACCAGTACCTGTTTGCATCGGCTGTGCGTTATTTTACAGGGAAATAAAAGGTATAAAAAATGACATACGAAGTAAAATCTCTTAAT
The DNA here is from genome assembly GCF_001578935.1 of Streptococcus oralis. GTDB lineage: Bacteria > Bacillota > Bacilli > Lactobacillales > Streptococcaceae > Streptococcus > Streptococcus oralis_R. The sequence continues at coordinate 22,645 of NZ_KQ969523.1, forward strand.
GAAGAATGTGGTGTTTTCGGTATCTGGGGGCATCCAGATGCTGCTAAATTGACCTATTTTGGTCTCCACAGTCTTCAACACCGTGGTCAGGAGGGGGCAGGAATCCTCTCCAATGACCAAGGGAAACTAAAGCGTCATCGTGACATGGGGCTTTTATCAGAAGTGTTCAGAAACCCAGCTAATTTGGATAAACTGACTGGAACGAGCGCGATTGGGCATGTTCGTTACGCGACTGCTGGCGAAGCTTCTGTGGATAACATCCAGCCCTTCCTCTTTCGCTTTCATGATATGCAGTTTGGACTTGCTCATAACGGAAACTTGACCAATGCCGAATCGCTCAAGAAAGAATTGGAACAAAGAGGAGCTATTTTCAGTTCAACTTCGGACTCGGAAATCTTGGCTCACCTCATTCGTCGGAGTCACAATCCCAACTTGATGGGCAAAATCAAAGAGGCGCTTAGCCTTGTCAAAGGTGGATTTGCTTATATCCTGCTGTTTGAGGACAAGTTGATTGCGGCTCTTGATCCTAATGGTTTTCGTCCACTTTCTATTGGGAAAATGGCAAACGGAGCGGTGGTCGTTTCGTCAGAAACCTGTGCTTTTGAAGTCATTGGTGCCGAGTGGATTCGTGATGTGAAACCAGGGGAAATTGTGATTGTGGATGACAATGGGATTCAGTACGATAGCTATACGAATGATACCCAATTGGCGATTTGCTCTATGGAGTATATCTATTTTGCCCGACCTGACTCTAATATCCATGGTGTCAACGTCCATACAGCTCGTAAGAGAATGGGAGCTCAACTGGCGCGTGAATTCAAGCATGAGGCGGATATCGTGGTCGGTGTGCCAAATTCCTCACTCAGCGCAGCCATGGGCTTTGCGGAGGAGTCTGGTCTGCCAAATGAAATGGGTCTCATCAAAAACCAATACACCCAACGCACCTTTATTCAACCGACTCAAGAATTGCGGGAGCAAGGGGTGCGGATGAAACTGTCTGCTGTTTCGGGCGTTGTCAAAGGCAAACGTGTGGTGATGGTGGATGATTCTATTGTTCGTGGGACAACCTCTCGCCGTATCGTTCAGCTTTTGAAAGAAGCGGGTGCTTCTGAAGTTCACGTTGCCATTGGTAGTCCAGCGCTAGCTTATCCATGTTTTTACGGGATTGATATCCAGACGCGTCAGGAGCTGATTGCGGCCAATCATACGGTCGAAGAAACTCGCCAAATCATTGGTGCGGATAGCCTGACCTATCTTTCGATTGATGGCCTGATTAATTCTATCGGCATCGAAACAGATGCGCCAAACGGTGGTCTCTGTGTCGCTTACTTTGACGGCGACTACCCAACTCCTCTCTACGACTATGAAGAAGACTATCGTAGAAGTTTGGATGAAAAGACCAGTTTTTACAAATAGGTGGATGACGATTCTCCATTAAAGAAAAGGAATAAACAAATGACAAATAAAAATGCTTATGCGCAATCCGGTGTGGATGTTGAAGCGGGTTATGAAGTTGTTGAACGGATCAAAAAGCATGTGGCTCGTACGGAGCGTGCAGGTGTCATGGGAGCTCTAGGTGGCTTTGGTGGCATGTTTGATCTTTCAAAAACAGGTGTCAAAGAGCCGGTCTTGATCTCAGGGACTGACGGTGTCGGGACCAAGCTCATGCTGGCTATCAAATACGATAAGCATGATACCATCGGTCAGGACTGTGTGGCCATGTGTGTTAATGACATCATCGCTGCAGGTGCGGAACCTCTTTACTTCCTTGACTACGTAGCGACTGGCAAGAATGAACCAGCTAAACTAGAGCAAGTGGTTGCTGGTGTGGCAGAAGGTTGTGTGCAGGCAGGCGCCGCCCTCATTGGCGGGGAAACGGCTGAAATGCCTGGTATGTATGGCGCAGATGACTACGATCTGGCTGGTTTTGCAGTCGGTGTGGCTGAAAAATCTCAAATCATAGACGGTTCAAAAGTAGCAGAAGGTGATGTCCTTCTCGGACTTGCTTCGAGCGGGATTCACTCAAATGGTTACTCACTCGTGCGTCGTGTCTTTGCCGACTATACAGGTGAGGAAGTTTTGCCAGAATTGGAAGGCAAGCAACTCAAGGAAGTCCTTCTTGAGCCGACTCGTATCTATGTCAAAGCTGTCTTACCACTCATCAAGGAAGGGTTGGTCAACGGTATTGCCCACATCACAGGTGGTGGCTTTATCGAGAATGTTCCTCGTATGTTTGCGGCTGACCTAGCTGCGGAGATTGAAGAAGACAAGGTTCCAGTCCTTCCTATTTTCAAAGCTCTTGAAAAATACGGTGAAATCAAGCATGAAGAAATGTTTGAAATCTTTAATATGGGAGTTGGACTCATGTTGGCAGTTAGCCCTGAAAATGTAGGTCGTGTCAAAGAATTGCTGGATGAACCAGTCTATGAAATTGGTCGCATCGTCAAGAAAGAAAACGAAAGTGTCATCATCAAATGAAAAAAATAGCAGTTTTTGCCTCTGGTAATGGCTCGAATTTTCAGGTGATTGCCGAAAAATTTCCGGTAGAGTTTGTCTTTTCAGACCATCGTGACGCCTATGTGCTGGAGCGTGCAGACAAGCTCGGCATTCTATCCTATGCTTTTGAACTCAAGGAGTTTGAGAACAAGGCAGACTATGAAGCAGCCCTTGTCGAACTCTTGGAAGAACACCAGATTGACTTGGTTTGTCTAGCAGGCTACATGAAAATCGTTGGGCCAACCTTATTGGAGGCTTATGAAGGTCGAATCATCAACATTCATCCAGCCTACCTGCCCGAATTTCCGGGAGCTCATGGGATTGAGGACGCTTGGAATGCTGGCGTTACTGAGAGTGGTGTGACCATTCACTGGGTGGACTCGGGTGTGGATACAGGAAAGGTTATCAAGCAAGTACGCGTACCACGACTAGCTGATGATACCATCGATAGCTTTGAAGCTCGGATTCATGAAGCGGAGTATAAGTTGTATCCAGAAGTATTGGATAGTTTGGGAGTTGCACGAAAATAAGAAGGAAGTCATAGATGATTTTGTGGCAAGGATTAAAAGTCATCTGCTAAGGAGAAATTTATGGGTTTGTTTGATTTTTTTAAGAAAAAACCTTCTAGCGAAGAAACGTCGACTAAAGATGAGGGAAAGATTGTTATCAAATCTGAAAATACAGATGATAGCGCTCCGGGATGGGAAGCTATTGATGCAGAATTTGATCGTCTCTATCCTGATCAGCCCAATCCCCGGCATTATGGAACACTTGTCAAATATATGTTTGGTGGTCCAGATCCGCTTGATGGCATCAGTGTTTATGATGCAGGAGATTTTTGGCATTTTGTTGGCTATGGTTTGTCGGAGTTATACACAAAAGAAAGCTCGAACCCTGAATACAGTGGTTATGGGATTGAACTGACTTTTAAGTTGAAAAAATCAAATAATGACGAAGAAGAAATCAAGAATGGCTGTGGTTTGTTGCAGTATGTGGCAAGATATATTTTTCAAACAGGTAAAGTGGTTTTGCCAGAAGAATACATTTATACCAAGCAAACGGTAGGAATTGATGCCCAACAGAAATCTAATTTGACAGGGTTCTTTACTGCTACTGATGATTTAGCTAAGCCTCTAGATACTCCGCATGGAAAAGTGGAATTTGTGACCTTAATTGGTGCGACAGATGCCGAATTGCGAAGTGTGTACGAAAGTGAAACTAGTAAGCTTGAGGTCAGAAAACTGTTAAAAGAACTTGGGAATCAGCTTACAGACTATGATCGCCAGTCTTTAGTTTAAATGATGTGAAAGCACATCTTGATACAATGAAAGGAAAAAACATGACTAAACGCGCCTTAATCAGCATCTCAGACAAAGCGGGCATTGTTGAATTTGCCCAAGAACTCAAAAAACTTGGTTGGGATATTATCTCAACAGGTGGGACCAAAGTTGTCCTTGACAATGCTGGGGTAGATACCATTGCGATCGACGATGTGACTGGGTTCCCAGAAATGATGGACGGTCGTGTCAAGACCCTGCACCCGAATATCCACGGTGGTCTCCTCGCTCGTCGTGACTTGGATAGCCACCTTCAAGCGGCTAAGGACAATAAGATCGAGCTCATTGACCTTGTGGTGGTAAACCTTTACCCATTCAAGGAAACGATTCTCAAACCAGATGTGACCTACGCTGACGCGGTGGAGAATATTGATATCGGTGGGCCATCCATGCTTCGCTCTGCGGCTAAAAACCATGCCAGTGTAACGGTTGTGGTAGACCCTGCTGACTATGCTGTGGTTTTGGACGAATTGGCAGCAAATGGTGAAACAAGTTACGAAACTCGCCAACGTTTAGCAGCCAAGGTTTTCCGTCACACAGCAGCTTATGATGCTTTGATTGCGGCATATTTCACAGCTCAAGTGGGCGAAAGCAAACCTGAAAAACTCACTTTGACCTATGACCTCAAGCAACCAATGCGTTACGGTGAAAACCCTCAGCAGGATGCAGACTTCTACCAAAAAGCTCTTCCTACGGAATACTCCATTGCATCCGCTAAACAGCTCAACGGTAAGGAATTGTCCTTCAACAATATCCGTGATGCGGATGCCGCTATCCGTATCATCCGTGACTTCAAAGATCGTCCAACAGTTGTGGCTTTGAAACACATGAACCCATGTGGAATCGGTCAAGCTGACGATATCGAAACTGCTTGGGATTATGCTTATGAGTCTGACCCAGTGTCTATCTTTGGTGGAATTGTCGTCCTTAACCGTGAGGTGGATGCTGCGACAGCTGAGAAGATGCACGGTGTTTTCCTTGAGATCATCATCGCACCGAGCTATACGGATGAAGCGCTAGCCATTTTGACCAACAAAAGAAAAATTTGCGTATTCTTGCCTTGCCATTTGACGCTCAAGAGGCTAGCGAAGTGGAAGCAGAGTACACAGGCGTGGTTGGTGGACTTCTTGTGCAAAACCAAGATGTGGTCAAAGAAAGTCCAGCTGACTGGCAAGTGGTGAGCAAGCGCCAACCAACTGAGACAGAGGCGACGGCCCTTGAGTTCGCTTGGAAAGCTATCAAGTACGTCAAATCAAACGGGATCATCGTGACCAATGACCACATGACACTTGGCGTTGGCCCTGGTCAAACCAACCGTGTGGCTTCTGTTCGTATTGCGATTGACCAAGCTAAAGACCGCCTTGACGGCGCTGTGCTTGCTTCTGATGCCTTCTTCCCATTTGCAGATAACGTGGAAGAAATTGCTAAAGCAGGCATTAAAGCCATCATCCAACCAGGTGGCTCAGTTCGTGACCAAGAGTCTATCGAATCGGCGGACAAATACGGCTTGACTATGGTCTTCACAGGAGTAAGACATTTTAGACATTAAGAAAACAAAAGGGAAGAAAACAGTTTCTTTCCTTTTTTGGCTTAAAATGCTAAGTGAAACAAGATTAAAACGAACATTTGTGATATAATATTAGTAAATAATTCGTAAAAGAGGTTGAGAGATGAAGCTGTTAGTTGTCGGTTCGGGTGGTCGTGAACATGCGATTGCTAAGAAGTTGCTTGAGTCAAAAGACGTTGAAAAGGTTTTTGTAGCTCCTGGGAATGACGGGATGACCTTAGATGGACTTGATTTGGTAAATATCTCTATTTCCGAACATTCTAAGTTAATTGAGTTTGCAAAGGCCAACGATATTGCTTGGACCTTCATCGGGCCAGATGATGCCCTTGCTGCTGGAATTGTGGATGATTTTAACCAAGCTGATCTCAAGGCTTTTGGTCCGACTAGGGCTGCAGCAGAGCTGGAGTGGTCCAAGGATTTTGCTAAGGAAATCATGGTCAAATATGACGTTCCGACAGCAGCCTATGGCACATTTTCAGATTTCGAGACAGCTAAGGCTTATATCGAGGAGAAAGGCGTTCCAATCGTCGTCAAGGCAGATGGATTGGCGCTCGGGAAAGGGGTTGTCGTTGCTGAAACGGTTGAGCAAGCAATCGAAGCCGCTCACGAGATGCTTTTGGACAATAAGTTCGGTGACTCTGGTGCGCGTGTGGTTATCGAGGAATTCCTTGACGGAGAAGAGTTCTCTCTCTTTGCCTTTGTTAATGGCGACAAGTTTTACATCATGCCAACGGCTCAGGATCACAAACGTGCTTACGATGGCGACAAGGGTCCGAACACGGGTGGTATGGGTGCCTATGCGCCAGTTCCACACTTGCCACAGAGTGTGGTTGCCACAGCGGTTGACACCATTGTCAAGCCAGTCCTTGAAGGCATGATTAAAGAAGGTCGTCCGTATCTTGGTGTCCTATACGCGGGGCTTATCTTGACAGCTGATGGTCCGAAAGTCATTGAGTTCAATGCTCGTTTTGGAGATCCTGAAACGCAAATCATCTTGCCTCGTTTGACATCTGACTTTGCGCAAAATATCACGGATATCCTCGATGGCAAGGAGCCAAACATCACGTGGACGAACAAGGGAGTGACTCTGGGTGTGGTTGTCGCATCAAACGGTTACCCACTGGCTTATGAGAAGGGTGTCAAGTTGCCAGCCAAAACTGATGGCGACATCATCACTTACTATGCAGGAGCTAAGTTTGCGGAAAATAGCAGAGCACTGCTATCAAATGGCGGACGTGTCTATATGCTCGTCACAACAGCAGACACCGTCAAAGATGGCCAAAACATCATCTATAACGAACTCGATAAACAAAACACAGAAGGCCTCTTCTACCGAACAGATATCGGAAGCAAGGCCATAAAAGATTAACAGATACTAAAATTGTCATGGCGAGCGAAGCGAGCCACTATAGGATAATCGTCGCAGTAGTGGAACTCCTAGTAGCAAAGCTACTAGGAGCGGAAAACTGGAGACCTAGGCTCCAGTTTTAGTAATGGAACGCCTTAGGCGGTCGCTTACGTCCGCACTACATTAGACGATTATTAAAAAAGGAGAAGAAATGAAGCCAGCAATTTCCATTATCATGGGCTCAAAATCCGACTGGGCGACCATGCAAAAAACCGCCGAAGTTCTGGACCGCTTCGGTGTAGCCTACGAAAAGAAGGTTGTCTCTGCCCACCGTACACCGGACCTCATGTTCAGACATGCTGAAGAAGCTCGTAGTCGCGGCATCAAGGTCATTATCGCAGGTGCTGGTGGCGCAGCCCATTTGCCAGGGATGGTCGCAGCGAAAACAACCCTTCCTGTCATCGGGGTGCCTGTCAAATCGCGTGCCCTTAGTGGAGTGGACTCGCTCTACTCTATCGTACAGATGCCGGGTGGTGTGCCAGTCGCAACTATGGCTATCGGTGAAGCAGGTGCGACCAATGCGGCTCTCTTTGCACTCCGTCTCCTTTCAGTAGAAGATCAGGCTATCGCGACAGCATTGGCAGATTTCGCAGAAGAGCAAGGAAAAATCGCAGAGGAGTCTACCAATGAGCTCATCTAAAACAATCGGAATTATCGGTGGTGGTCAGCTGGGTCAGATGATGGCCATTTCTGCTATCTACATGGGGCACAAGGTTATCGCACTGGATCCTGCGGCGGATTGCCCGGCCTCTCGTGTGGCGGAAATCATCGTGGCTCCTTATAACGATGTGGATGCCCTCCGTCAGTTGGCTGAGCGTTGCGATGTCCTGACCTATGAGTTTGAAAATGTCGATGCCAGCGGTTTGGATACTGTTATCAAGGATGGTCAGCTTCCTCAAGGAACAGACCTGCTTCGCATCTCCCAAAATCGCATTTTTGAAAAGGACTTTCTCTCAAATAGGGCCCAAGTCACTGTGGCACCCTACAAGGTTGTGACTTCTAGCCAAGACTTGGCAGATATCGACCTCTCCAAAAACTATGTCCTCAAGACTGCGACTGGTGGATACGACGGGCATGGTCAGAAGGTCATTCGTTCAGAAGCAGACTTGGAAGAAGCTTATGCACTAGCTGACTCAGCAGACTGTGTCTTGGAAGAATTCGTCAGCTTTGACCTTGAAATTTCTGTCATCGTGTCAGGAAATGGCAAGGATGTGACGGTTTCCCCAGTTCAGGAAAATATTCACCGAAACAATATCCTATCTAAGACCATTGTGCCAGCTCGCATTTCAGAAAGTCTAGCTGAAAAGGCCAAGGCAATGGCAGTACGAATCGCTGAGCAACTCAACTTGTCTGGAACCCTTTGTGTGGAAATGTTTGCGACAGCTGATGACATCATCGTCAATGAGATTGCCCCCCGCCCACATAATTCTGGGCATTACTCCATCGAAGCCTGTGACTTCTCTCAGTTTGACACCCATATCTTGGGTGTTCTCGGAGCACCATTGCCAGTTATCAAATTGCATGCGCCTGCAGTCATGCTCAACGTCCTCGGCCAACACGTCGAGGCTGCTAAAAAGTATGTCGCAGAAAATCCAAGCGCCCACCTCCACATGTATGGTAAAATAGAAGCAAAGCACAACCGCAAGATGGGACATGTGACTTTGTTTAGCGATGTACCGGATAGTGTGGTTGAGTTTGGAGAAGGGATTGATTTTTAGGACATGCCTATGATATAACTCATCGTCAACGCATTTGTTGAAAAAGATAAGACTGGAGCAGTCGTCGAAGTCTTGTATGCTAGTAGCAATCACGAAAAAGTGAGAGCTAAGTATGAAGAGTTGATTGCTCAATATCCTGAAAACTATTTAGCTATTTATGGTCTACTACTGAATACGGATTTGAATACACTAAATCACTATCCATTAGTGTGGATTGGGAAAGAAGAGTTTGAGATTGGATAAAAATTAAGGTTGAAGTGAGATGAAGAAAATAGATTTACACACTCATACACAAATTTGTAAACAAGGTGATGGAAAAAAAAGAGAAATTTCACCAGAAGAATTTGTGAAAAAAATGAGAGAAAATAGTATTGAAATTTGTGCAATAACTAATCATAATAAATTTGATATTCTGGAATTTAAAAAGATTAGAGAACTAGATGATGAATTAACAATTTTCCCAGGTATGGAAATTGATGTTACTTTATACAATGGGCAACATAAACATATAATTGTAGTAGTTAATCCAGAAAAAATGCAAAAATTTGATGAAGTCTTTGATGAAGAATCTAGAAATTACGATGATTATATTATAAGTTATGAAGAATTTATTGCTAAAGTAAAGTCTTTTCCCAAAACTGAAATTATTGTAATACCACATTTTTATTTAAAAGATAAACAAAGAGGGGTGACCATCGAGGAAGCCAATAAACTAAGAGAAGATTTAGAGGGCTATATTGTTGTATTAGAACCAAAAAGTATACAAGCAATGGGGATAATTAATTCTCATAATGATTTGGCATTATTTGGTAGCGACGTAAAAGATTGGAATTCATATAGCGAATATATATTACCTGAAATAAAATATAAAATTGATTCTTTTGCGAAGTTTTACAAGCTTGCAGAAAATCCAGCATTATTTATAAAGACTATATTGGAAGACACCACATACTATGAAATTAATAGAAGTGATGATACAAAGTACCCTAACTTAAGAAAACCAATAAAAATATTTGAAGATATAAATATTATTTTTGGAGAAAAAGGAGCGGGTAAAACAATATTCGTTAAAAATTATGTATATCCAACTCTTAAGAATCTTGGGAAAAATGTATTTTTTCATGAAGGTAAAGATTACAATACAGAGTATGAAGACATAATTAATGAATTAAATAATAAGATTGCGATTGATGAGGAAAAGAAAAATAGGATTACACAAATAATTCGAACTCTATTTGATTACTCAGAATTAAATAATTTTAATGGATTAGAACAAATAATTAAATTTAGAAAATCAGCATTAAGTAATAAAAATGCTGAAAGAATTTGTAAAAAAGATTCCAGAATATCTGTTTCTATTAGCACAGAAGATATTACGATGGTTTTAAGTGAAACAAATCGAAAATTTAAGAAAATAAATGCCGTTGAAGAAATTAACGAAAGTGTGAATAGGGAGTTAACGAGTAGAGAAAAATTAGATAGCGAATTAAAAATTCTGAAACAAGATATTTTGAAGGATACAGAAAGTTATATTAAGAAAGCTTTTTCAAATAAAGGGATAATACGTTCAATTGATAGCATTAAAGAGAGTATAAAAAAGCAAACAGGTTCAGATTCTGCACCAACACATATTAAATTCTCAGAATTGGTTGAAAAAAGATTAAATAGAATAAAATACAACAAACGATTAATGGATTTATTCGAAGAAATAGAAGATATTAAAATTAGTTCATTGGGGAAATTACCACAAAAAGGAGAAGTTCAGATAGAATCGGTAATAAAAGTACTTCCAGAAACAGAAGTCTTTAGCACCGAATCTCTTTTTGATAAAAATGGTTTACCTGCGCGAAGAAAATTAATGAAAAAATTTAATCATTTTGATATTAACACTTGTTTCAGTACAATCAATCAATATTTTGATGCGTCAGAAAAATCTATTGATATAGATGATTTTGTTAATAAAGTTATAAAGCATTCATATCAAATTTATTTAATTGACGAAAACAGAGATAGAAAGAATTATATACCATCAGAGGGTGAAAAAGCCATACTATCAATAAGTGCAATTTTAGAAAACAACCAGTACGATTTCTATATATTCGATGAGATTGAAAGAGGATTGGGTAATAGATACATCAGTTCTTATTTGATTCCAAAAATTAAAGAACTAAGAGATAGAGGTAAGACTGTTATAATATCAACTCATAATGCTAATATCGCAATTAATACATTACCTAGTCAAACAATTTACAGTGCTTATGATGTTTTACATGAAGAACCAGAGTTTTATGTTGGTAATATGTACAGTAATACATTAGAAAATAGTAAATCGGACATATTGAAATGGGAAAAGATTGCTTTATTACATCTAGAAGGTAGTGAGGAAATGTTTACCAACAGGAGGGATATATATGGAATTTGATGTGTTGACATTGAAATTTAATGATTTAGGTGATGGACTCGGATTGAAGTTAGAAAACGAAATTCTTGGCAGTTCGATAAACTTAGAAAGTGAAGATATAACAGATTTAAAAGATTTTTTTGATAAAATATTTGATTATGTTATTAGAACTGGGAAGCTTATCGAATTTCAGTTAGATAACTATACTGATAAAACGTTATTTCAAGTAGTAGCAGAGGATTTAGTTAAACAAGTTAACGCTGAAATTAAAGATTCTGCTAAAAATTTTGAAGAAATAATAGCATTCAAATCTCAAACAAATTAGCATAATAGGAGAAACAACATGATCAACCGTTACTCTCGCCCTGAGATGGCGAACATTTGGAGTGAAGAAAATAAATACCGTGCTTGGCTTGAGGTGGAAATCTTGGCTGACGAGGCATGGGCTGAATTGGGAGAAATCCCTAAGGAAGATGTGGCTTTGATCCGCGAGAAGGCGGACTTTGACATCGACCGTATTTTGGAGATTGAGCAGGAGACGCGCCACGATGTGGTGGCTTTCACGCGTGCGGTTTCTGAAACGCTTGGCGAAGAGCGCAAGTGGGTTCACTATGGCTTGACCTCTACTGACGTGGTGGATACGGCCTATGGTTACCTTTACAAGCAGGCAAACGACATCATCCGTCGTGACCTTGAAAACTTCACCAACATCATCGCTGACAAAGCGAAAGAGCACAAGTTCACGATCATGATGGGGCGTACCCACGGGGTACACGCGGAACCTACAACTTTTGGTCTTAAATTGGCGACTTGGTACAGCGAAATGAAGCGCAATATCGAGCGTTTCGAGCATGCGGCTGCTGGAGTGGAAGCTGGTAAGATTTCTGGTGCGGTTGGAAACTTCGCCAACATCCCACCATTTGTTGAAAAATACGTCTGCGACAAACTGGGTATCCGTGCTCAAGAAATCTCTACACAAGTACTTCCTCGTGACCTTCACGCTGAGTACTTTGCAGTTCTTGCTAGCATCGCAACTTCAATCGAGCGTATGGCGACTGAGATTCGTGGTTTGCAAAAATCTGAGCAGCGCGAAGTAGAAGAGTTCTTTGCCAAAGGTCAAAAAGGCTCTTCAGCAATGCCTCACAAACGCAACCCAATCGGTTCTGAGAATATGACAGGTCTTGCGCGTGTCATCCGTGGTCACATGGTGACGGCCTATGAGAACGTTGCTCTCTGGCACGAACGTGACATTTCCCACTCATCAGCTGAGCGTATCATCACACCAGATACGACTATTCTGATCGACTACATGCTCAACCGCTTTGGAAATATCGTCAAGAACTTGACGGTATTCCCAGAAAACATGATCCGCAACATGAACTCTACGTTTGGTCTGATCTTTAGCCAACGTGCCATGTTGACCTTGATTGAAAAAGGCATGACCCGTGAGCAAGCTTACGACCTTGTTCAGCCAAAGACTGCCCAATCATGGGATAACCAAGTAGACTTCAAACCGCTTCTAGAAGCGGATCCAGAAGTGACGTCACGCCTCACACAAGAGGAAATTGATGAGATCTTTAACCCAGTTTATTACACCAAACGTGTGGATGATATCTTTGAACGTATCGGTTTGGGTGACTAATCTTAACAATAAAAAGCGAGATTCAATCTCGCTTTTTTGTATGCTTATCGAAGAGGTTTAATCTTCTTTTTTCTTAGTGAGTCCGTAGGCTACTAGTGTGGCCATGAGTCCTGCTGCGACCAAGCCTGCAGATTCTTGACTTCCTGTTGCAGGGAGTTGTTTTTCTTCTGCTTTGGTTGCTTGTTCCCCCTTGCTATTATTTGTATGTTCGACGTCTGCTTGATTTACGACAGCAGTTCCGACTTCAACGATTTGTTTGACAGCTTCTTTTGTTATTTGGCTATCAACGATGGTTTCAGTTTTTTGACCATTTTCTGTAAGGACAGAAACATAGAGAATGCGTTCACCTTTTACACCTGCTGTAATAATTTTTTCCTGACCTGCTGGGAGATTTGGATTTTCTTTTTTGATAATCTCAAACGGAATCTCTTCAGTTCTTATGATGAGTTCTGGTTTGTTTTCGATAGCAGGAGCGAGTTCGTGCTCATCCAGACTTCCTGAGTGAGTTGCAGCTGGCTTGAGACCGAGACGCGCAGCTTTGAGGTTTGCTACAAGAGCGTCTAGTTCTGCTTGTTTGTTGCGGTTGAGGTTGTAGTTGAGAGCATCCTTTGCAGTTTGGAGTGCTGCAAGGCTTTCTTGGCTGTAACCTTCTAAGTTTTCAGGGATTTGAGCAAGCTCCTCGCGGAGGGCATTGTAGTTAGCGCGGAAGTAGTCTTTGTTGTGATCTGCGAAGGCAGTCATGAGTTCAAAGATTTCTTCTTCCTTGTACTCAGCACTTGGTTTGTCTGCCCAAATAGCAAGCATGCTTCCGACCGTTGGAAGGTCTACTTCTGGATACTTGGTAGAAGCAAGTTGATTAAATGGTACTTTGCCAGAATTTTCGAGTGCTTTTGGTAATGGGTAGGCTTGATCTTTTTGATGATTGCCTAGGACATAGTACCAGTCACCGTTGGTGTTGAGGAATTTGTAGCCCTTGCTTGCCAGATATTCTGGTGATGCGAGGTAGTAACCCCACCATCCTTTAGACCAGTAAGAGATCAAAACATCTTTATCAAATTCGACTTCATCCTCATCATTATAGTAGAAGCCATCGTTGAAGGCCATTGGCTGCAAACCACGTTCTTTTGCCATGGCAGCCAAGGTATTTGCGTATTCTGCAAATTTTCCATAAAGTCCGTAATATTTAAGGTAGTACCAACCTTGTGCATCGGTTGCGTCATTTGCGTACTCGTCTGTACCATAGTTGAAAATCTTGGTCTTCCCAGCAAAGAAGTCCATGTATTTACCGATGAGAGCCTTGGTGAAGTTTAGGGCTTCTTCGTTTTCGAGGTCCATGGTCGTTTTGGAAACATTGTTGAAGTTAGCTTGTGGATTTTGAATACCGAGTTTTTCCATGGCAACTAACATGGCATCCATGTGACCCGGACTGTTAATAGCAGGGATAAGTCCGAGACCTTTTGATTTTGCGTAGTTAATCAATTCGGTAATTTCAGCTTGACTGAGAGTAGTACCATTTGGATCGTCGTAGTAGGCTTTGTTTCCTGCAATAATAGCGTTTTTCACATCGTCACTAGCATAGGTTTTGCCATTGGCAGTGATAGTCATGTCATCTAGGAGGAAGCGAAGTCCGTCATTCCCTAGAAGAACGTGGATATCTGAGTAACCTAGTTCGCTAGCTTTGTCAACGATTCGCTTCAGTTGATCAAGTGAGAAATACTTACGACCAGCATCAATTGAGATAACTTTATTTTTAGCAAGTTTTTCAACTTCGCGTTTAGCGTCTTCTTCTTTTTGAGCTTCTGGAGTAAGGGTGAGCTTTTCTATAGCAGTTGTCAAGTTTGAGACAGCCTTGTCAATCGTGTCTTGTTGGGCGCGACTGAGATTGCTGTCTAGTGAACGGACGGCTTTTTCAGCTTCTTTCACAGCCGCGATACTTTCAGCTGTATAGCGTTTAAGATCTGTTGGTACGTCTTTGAGGGCTTGCTCAGCAGGCTCATAATCAGCTGCAAAGTAGTCAGCATTTGCATTGGCAAAGTGACGCATGAGTTTGAAGAGACGTGATGGTGAATAGCGTGCAGATGGGGTGTCTGCCCAGGCAGCAACCATTCCACCAAGAATAGGAATTTCTGCCCCATCAGCCTTTGGTACAGAGGTGATTGGGGTGTTTTTGATACCATTGAGACCTTGATCAAGGTTGTACCAGCCTTGCCCTTCGGCGTTGCGTCCGAGAACATAGTACCAAGCATCATTGGTATTGATGATTTGGTGTCCTTTTTCAACTAGGGATTTAGAAGAAGCGACATCATAACCGCCCCAACCGCCAGTCCACATAGATACGATGATGTCCTTGTCAAAAGTACCAAAGCTAGTGTCGTTGTTATAGTAGATACCATCATTAAATGCCATTGGTTTAAGACCATGAGATTTGACGATACGAGCGAGGTCGTTAGCGTAGTTGATAAATTTCCCATAGCCATTTTCAGGGAAGCCTTCGCCAGGGTAGTATTTATCTGCTTGAAGAACTTGCCAACCTTTGGCATTAGTTGCATCGTTGGCGTATTCATCTAAACCAATGTTAAAGATCTCGGATTTTTCAGCGAAGTAAGCTGCGTATTTGTCAATTAAGGCCTTGGTAAAGGCGACGGCTTGTTCGTTGTCCAAGTCTACAGTACGGGCAGATTCTGTACCAAAGTAGTCAAAATTAGGCTTTTCAATACCAATCTCTTTCATGGCATTGAGAATGGCATCCATATGACCAGGGCTGTTGACAGTAGGAATAAAGCCGATTCCTTTTTCTTTGGCATAGTTGATGAGGTCTGTCATTTGACTTTCTGTCAAGTGATTACCGTTTGGATCATTATAGTAAGCGTTATTTCCTTTTTCGATAGCACGTTTGACATCGTCACTGGCATAGGTTTTACCGTTAGCTGTGATGGTCATATCGTCTAGCATGAAACGAAGTCCGTCATTTCCTACTAACAAATGAAGATCAGTGTAGCCATAGTGTTTGGCCTTGTCGATGATTTCTTTGAGTTGTTCTGGAGAGAAGTACTTGCGTCCAGCATCAATCGACACAATTTTCTTTTTGGCTAATTTTTCATTAACTTCAGCCACCCGTTCAGTGCTAGGAGCGGTTGCTGCAGGTGTGACGGCTTCATTTTTCTTTTCTGAAGGAGTACCTTCAGCAGGAGTTTCAGCTGGGGCAGGGCTTTCTTTCTCGGTAGTAGGAGTTGGAGCAGCATTTTCTGTCACAACTGGTGCGCTTGACTCTTCTGTTTTTGGAGCAACTGTTCGAGGAACCTCCTTGTCTTCTTTGACCTCCTCTTTTATAGGCTTGTCAGCCTTTTCTTCCAGTTTTTCTGGAATCTTGGAGTCTACAGGTTTTTCGGTTGCTTGCGGACTCTCCTGAATAGTTTGAACGGTTTCTTCAGCTATTGGAGACGGAGCAATCCCGTCGGCAGACACGGTTTGGGCACTAAAAGCAAATCCGATAAGTACAGAAGCGGCTCCGATTGCGTACTTACGAATGGAGAAGCGCTGTTTCTTTTCTAGTTTCATGATAGAACCTCCTTGTTATTATCATATATGATAGCGTTTACATAAAACCAAATTTATTTTATTATCTCAGGAGTAAAATGTCAAGTGGGTTTATATAAGAACTATAATAAATAGAGGAAATCATAAGATTTAGAAGAAAATAGTCTATAAAGAGTGAAATAAGAGAATCAGTCGGTATTTTACTGTTTTTAGTAAAAACACTACTAATTAAAGAATTGCCTTTTGTCATGTGTTCATACTAAATTATGCATGCTATAATGAATATAGAAAAAGCCTGAGCTGGGCTCAAGCTTTCTCTTAATGACCTCGGTTACATGAGATGAATTTGATTTTGTAGTAGTCTGCTCGCTTATAAGTTTCACTATAGGCAAGGACTTGGCCAGTGGCCTCAAGTTTTGTAGTCTTCGTTTGGAAGACAGTTGGGAATTGTGTATCGATTCCGAGTACAGAAGCAGCATGCTCTGGTGTTGGGAATGCGATTTCGTTGATTTCCTCAAAATGTTCATCACTCATGTGAATGTGATAATCCAATTTGAAACGTGCATAGATAGAGCTATAATAGTCAAGATTTGGATAGTTGGCATTGATGTATTGCTCAGGAATATAAGATGTGTGGTAGATGTATGTCACATCGTTTGTCTGACGAATACGTTCAATCTTATAGTAGAATTGATCTCCACGTAGTCCAAGTTTATCTAAATATTCAAATTTGTTTCCACGCTCGATAGAAAGGACAGTAACTTTATCGTCTTTTGTTTCAAAGATTTCGACATCTGAAAACTCAACGAGTTTATGTTTACGTGCGCGTGAAACAAACGTACCTTTTCCTTGTTGACGAACGATGTAGCCGTCTTTAGCAAGGTCGTTCAAGGCACGAACAACTGTGATAGAACTCACATCGTACATCGCGATCAATTCGGCTTCGGTATAAAATTTATCTCCACTTGCAAATTGACCAGAGATGATTTTGTTTTTTAATTCATCTTTAATATATTGGTATTTAGGAATAGCCATAATTTCACCTCGATTCTCTCTCTCCAACCTAGATTTTACCATAAATAAAGAAAAAATAGTAGTATTAAGGTCAAAAAAATTAAAATAATAGACTAAAAATGTTATTTTACATGTAAAAAAATTCATTTGATGGCCTTGTAAATTATCATACATAAAAAGATGGTTTTCATACTATTTTTAGATAATTTTGGTAAATGGTAAGTAAAAAAATAGAAAAATTTTAAATATTTTTCTAAACCCTATTGACAAATGCAAAAGATTTGATTATAGTTAATATTATAATAAATGAAAGCGCAAACTTAATTCGTCAGAGGTAATAACATGACAAGATTTAAAATTGAGGACGATTTCTATTTAGACGAAAAACCGTTCAAGATTTTGTCCGGCGCCATTCATTATTTTAGGATTCCAGAAGAGGATTGGTATCATTCTCTCTATAACTTAAAGGCGCTTGGCTTTAATACAGTCGAAACCTATGTGGCTTGGAATTTACACGAACCTGTTGAAGGGGAGTTTGATTTTGAAGGTGCCAGAAATTTGGAGAGATTTCTTCAAATTGCACAAGATCTGGGTCTCTACGCCATTGTACGCCCGTCTCCATTTATCTGTGCGGAATGGGAATTTGGGGGCTTGCCAGCTTGGCTCTTGACCAAGGACATGCGAATTCGCTCGTCCGACCCAGTCTACATCGAGGCTGTTGCTCGCTATTATGACCAATTATTGCCAAGGCTTGTGCCTCGCTTGTTGGATAATGGCGGAAACATTCTTATGATGCAAGTCGAAAATGAATATGGCTCTTATGGAGAAGATAAGTCTTATCTACGATCAATTCGGAACTTGATGGAAGACCGAGGGATTGATTGCCCACTCTTTACTTCAGATGGCCCATGGAGGGCTGCTCTGAAAGCCGGAACCTTAATCGAAGACGACCTCTTTGTGACAGGAAACTTCGGTTCTAAAGCTCCGTACAACTTTTCACAGATGCAGGAATTCTTTGATGAGCATGGCAAGAAATGGCCCCTCATGTGTATGGAATTCTGGGATGGGTGGTTCAACCGTTGGAAAGAACCCATCATCACACGGGATCCTAAAGAATTGGCAGAAGCTGTTCGAGAGGTATTGGAACAAGGCTCTATCAACCTTTACATGTTCCATGGAGGGACAAACTTTGGTTTCATGAATGGTTGCTCGGCTCGAGGAACTCTGGATTTGCCGCAAGTCACATCTTACGACTATGATGCCCTTCTCGATGAAGAAGGAAATCCAACTGCTAAATACCTAGCGGTCAAGAAGATGATGGCAACACACTTCCCAGAGTATCCACAGTTGGAACCACTTTATAAGGAAAGCATGGCGATAGAGGCAATTCCATTGGTCGAAAAAGTTTCCTTGTTTGAAACCTTGGATAGTTTAGCAAGTCCAACTGAAAGTCTCTATCCAAAAGCGATGGAAGAACTTGGTCAAAGCTATGGTTACCTACTCTATCGTACTGAGGCAAGTTGGGATGCAGAAGAGGAACGTCTCCGTATCATTGATGGACGTGACAGAGCTCAACTTTTTGTAGATGGTCAATGGATTGCTACTCAATACCAGACAGAAATTGGTGAAGATATCTACTGTCAGGGCAACCGAGAAGGCTTTTCAGAGATTGACATCTTGATCGAAAATATGGGGCGTGTCAACTACGGACATAAGTTCTTGGCAGATACGCAGCGTAAAGGAATTCGAACAGGTGTCTGCAAGGATCTACATTTCTTACTGAATTGGAAACAATATCCACTGCCACTGGATAATCCTGAGAAGATTGATTTTTCAAAAGGATGGACTCAAGGACAACCAGCCTTTTACGCTTTCGACTTTACTGTTGAAGAGCCGAAGGATACCTACTTAAACTTGTCTGAGTTTGGTAAGGGAGTTGCCTTTGTCAACGGGCGTCACCTAGGGCGTTTTTGGAACGTCGGCCCGACCCTCTCACTTTATATCCCTCACAGTTATCTCAAGGAAGGTGCTAACCGCATCATCATCTTTGAAACAGAGGGCGAATATAAAGAAGAGATTCATTTAACTCGTAAACCTACACTAAAACATATAAAGGGGGAAAACTTATGACAATTGTAGGAAGCCGTATCGATGGACGTTTGATCCATGGTCAAGTAGCCAACCTTTGGGCTGGAAAACTAAATGTTTCACGCATCATGGTCATTGACGACGAAGTCGCTCAAAACGATCTTGAAAAAAGCGGGTTGAAATTGGCGACACCGCCAGGAGTGAAACTCAGCATTTTGCCAATTGAAAAAGCAGCTGCTAATATCCTTGCTGGTAAATACGATAGCCAACGGCTCTTTATCGTTGCGAAAAAACCAGACCGTTTCCTTGCCTTGGTGGAAGCTGGAGTGCCACTTGAAACACTCAATGTCGGAAACATGTCTCAAACACCAGAAACTCGCGCTATCACACGTTCTATCAACGTAGTGGATAAGGATGTGGAAGACTTCCACAAACTTGCAGAAAAAGGTGTTAAACTCACTGCTCAAATGGTTCCAAACGATCCAATTTCAGACTTTTTGAGCTTATTAAAATAGGAAAAATTTTTAGGAGGTCATTGTTATGATACAATGGTGGCAAATTTTACTTCTCACTTTGTACTCAGCTTATCAAATCTGTGATGAGTTGACAATCGTTTCATCTGCAGGTTCCCCTGTATTCGCTGGTTTCATTACTGGTTTGATCATGGGAGATGTGACAACTGGTTTGTTTATCGGTGGTAGCTTGCAGTTGTTCGTTCTCGGGGTTGGTACCTTCGGTGGTGCTTCTCGTATTGACGCAACATCTGGTGCGGTTCTTGCGACAGCATTCTCTATCTCACAAGGTATTGATACAGATCTTGCGATTACAACAATCGCTGTACCAGTAGCAGCACTTCTGACATACTTCGACGTTCTTGGACGTATGACAACTACTTTCTTTGCACACCGTATTGATGCTGCGATCGAACGCTTTGACTACAAAGGTATCGAACGCAACTACTTACTCGGTGCAGTGCCTTGGGCTCTTTCTCGTGCCCTTCCAGTATTCTTTGCTCTTGCTTTTGGTGGTGCTTTCGTACAATCAGTAGTAGACCTTGTTAAAGAATACCAATGGGTTGCAGACGGTTTGACACTTGCAGGTCGTATGCTTCCAGGTCTTGGATTTGCAATCTTGCTTCGTTACCTTCCAGTTAAACGTAACCTTCACTACCTTGCAATGGGATTCGGTTTGACAGCTATGTTGACTGTTCTTTACTCATATGTAACAGGTCTTGGTGGAGCTGTTGCGGGTATCCTTGGTACTCTTCCTGCTGATGTTGCTGAAAAGATTGGCTTTGCTAACAACTTCAAAGGCTTGTCTATGATTGGTATCTCTATCGTAGGTATCTTCCTTGCAGTTGTTCACTTTAAGAACAGCCAAAAAGTAGCTGTAGCAGCACCTTCTACACCATCAGAAAGTGGGGAAATCGAAGATGACGAATTCTAATTACAAACTTACAAAAGAAGATTTTAATCAAATCAACAAACGTAGCTTGTTTACTTTCCAATTAGGTTGGAACTACGAACGTATGCAAGCTTCTGGTTACCTTTACATGATCTTGCCTCAATTGCGTAAAATGTATGGGGATGGAACTCCTGAATTGAAAGAAATGATGAAAGTTCATACTCAATTCTTCAATACTTCACCATTCTTCCACACAATTATCGCTGGTTTTGACCTTGCCATGGAAGAAAAAGATGGTGTGGGTTCAAAAGATGCCGTTAACGGTATCAAGACAGGTTTGATGGGACCATTTGCTCCACTTGGAGATACCATCTTTGGTTCTTTGGTTCCTGCCATCATGGGATCTATCGCAGCAACTATGGCTATCGCTGGCCAACCATGGGGTATCTTCCTTTGGATCGCAGTTGCAGTTGCTTATGACATCTTCCGTTGGAAACAATTGGAATTTGCCTACAAAGAAGGGGTTAACCTTATCAACAACATGCAAAGTACTTTGACAGCTTTGATTGATGCTGCATCTGTACTTGGTGTCTTCATGATGGGTGCTCTTGTAGCAACAATGATTAACTTTGATATTTCTTACAAATTGCCAATCGGTGAAAAGATGATTGACTTCCAAGACATCTTGAACTCAATCTTCCCACGCTTGCTTCCAGCAATCTTTACTGCCTTTATCTTCTGGTTGCTTGGTAAGAAAGGTATGAACTCTACTAAAGCTATCGGTATCATTATCGTTCTTGCAGTAGGCCTTTCTGCTATTGGTAAATTCTTGCTTGGAATGGGAGCGTAGTTGAGGGCTTATGAGTAAATCATTAGTATTGGTCAGCCATGGTCGTTTCTGCGAAGAGCTGAAAGCTAGCACAGAGATGATTATGGGACCACAAGAAAATATCTATACAGTTGCGCTTCTTCCAGAAGACGGTCCAGAAGACTTTACAGCTAAATTTAAGGCGACAGTTGAAAATTTGGATGATTTCATTGTCTTTGCAGACCTTCTTGGTGGCACACCATGTAATGTGGTCAGCCGTTTGGTCATGGAAGGTCAAGCCATTGACCTATACGCAGGGATGAATCTTCCGATGGTCGTTGAATTTATCAATGCAAGCCTTACAGGTGCAGATGCGGACTACAAGAGCCGTGCTGCAGAAAGCATTGTAAAAGTCAATGATTTGTTAGCAGGATTCGATGATGACGAAGACGAATAAGATGTGACAACGTGAAAATCGTTAGAACAACTTGTATAGAATATACATGGGAATGGGAGTCAATCCCATTCCCATATTTTCAATAGGAATGAAACAACAATAGATTAGAGGAACTCTATGCTAAATTACACAAAAGAAGAATTGCTTGAACTGGGTGCAGAAATCACGACTCGTGAAATCTACCAACAGCCTGATGTATGGAAAGAGGCTTTTGAAGCCTATCAAGCAAAACGAGAAGAAATTGCAGCCTTCCTACAAGGGATTGCTGATAAACATGACTATATCAAGGTTATCTTGACGGGTGCTGGGACTTCTGCTTATGTGGGAGATACCTTGGTACCTTACTTTAAGGAAGTCTATGACGAACGCAAATGGAATTTCAATGCCATTGCGACAACTGATATTGTTGCCAATCCAGAAACTTATCTGAAAAAAGATGTGGCGACTGTTCTTGTTTCCTTTGCTCGTAGTGGGAATTCACCTGAAAGTGTGGCGACAGTTGATTTGGCTAAAGCCTTGGTGGACGACCTCTATCAAGTGACCATTACATGTGCTGCAGAAGGGAAATTGGCGCTTCAGGCTCATGGCGATGACCGCAATCTTTTGCTCTTGCAACCAGCTGCTTCCAACGATGCTGGATTTGCCATGACTTCTAGCTTTACGTCTATGATGCTAACAGCTCTCTTGGTCTTTGATCCTACAGAATTTGCTGTGAAATCTGAACGTTTTGGAGTTGTTTCTAGTCTTGCCCGTAAAGTTCTAGACAATGCAGCAGATGTTAAAGAGCTGGTTGACCTCGACTTTAACCGTGTTATCTACCTGGGCGCTGGTTCTTTCTTCGGTCTTGCTCATGAAGCTCAGTTGAAGATTTTGGAATTAACAGCTGGTCAAGTTGCGACTATGTATGAAAGCCCAGTCGGCTTCCGTCACGGTCCAAAATCATTGATCAACGAAGATACAGTTGTTTTGGTATTTGGTACAACGACAGATTACACTCGCAAGTATGATTTGGACTTGGTTCGTGAAGTGGCTGGTGATCAGATTGCTCGTCGTGTTGTGCTTTTGAGTGATCAAGTCTTTGGTCTTGAAAATGTCAAAGAAGTAGCCCTTGGCTGTGGTGGTGTCTTGAACGATATTTACCGTGTCTTCCCTTACATTGTTTATGCCCAACTCTTTGCCCTTTTGACTTCGCTTAAAGTGGAAAACAAACCAGATACACCGTCTCCTATGGGTACAGTAAACCGTGTGGTACAAGGTGTCATCATTCATGACTATCAAAAATAAGGAAGTATCTATGAGTAAATTACAATTAAGTCCCAATAAAGTAGCTTGCTTGCAAAAACTCTCTGACGAGAACGGCATTATCTCAGCCCTTGCCTTTGACCAACGTGGTGCTTTGAAACGCCTCATGGCTCAACACCAAACAGAAGAACCAACTGTGGCTCAAATGGAAGAATTGAAAGTCTTGGTTGCAGATGAATTGACCAAATACGCATCATCAATGCTTCTTGACCCTGAATATGGACTTCCAGCTACAAAAGCGCTGGATGCCAACGCTGGCCTTCTCCTAGCTTATGAAAAAACTGGTTACGACACAACCAGCACCAAACGTTTGCCTGACTGCTTGGATGTTTGGTCTGCAAAACGCATCAAGGAACAAGGTGCAGATGCTGTCAAATTCTTGCTTTACTATGACGTAGACAGCTCTGACGAACTCAACCAACAAAAACAAGCCTACATCGAGCGTATCGGTTCTGAGTGTGTGGCGGAAGACATTCCGTTCTTCCTTGAAATCCTCGCTTATGATGAAAAAATCGCTGACGCAGGTTCTGCAGAATATGCCAAAGTCAAACCACACAAGGTTATCGGTGCCATGAAGGTCTTCTCAGACCCACGCTTCAACATCGATGTCTTGAAAGTGGAAGTTCCAGTAAACGTCAAATACGTTGAAGGCTTTGGCGATGGTGAAATCGTGCATACTCGTGAAGAAGCAGCAGCCTTCTTCAAAGCGCAAGATGAAGCAACTAACTTGCCATACATCTACTTGAGTGCAGGTGTATCAGCCAAACTCTTCCAAGAAACCCTTGTCTTTGCCCACGAATCAGGCGCAAACTTCAATGGTGTGCTTTGCGGCCGTGCAACTTGGGCTGGATCAGTGGAAGCCTACATCAAAGACGGTGAAGCAGCAGCTCGCGAATGGCTTCGCACAACTGGATTTGAGAACATTGACGAACTCAACAAGGTTCTTCAAACCACAGCGACTTCATGGACTGAACGTGTGGAAGCATAAAACAAGTATAGAAGAATCCCCTTTTGTTAAGAAGATACTCAAGGTTTTCTGACAAAGGATTCTGAAAATAGAAACTACAACCATAGATGGTAAATACACTCTCTATGGTTTGTTTACTTAAGAGAAATGAGTCAAAGGAGAGAAGAATGAAAGCATACACAGAGCGTGTATTTGGAAATCATGAGGGCAAGGATGTCTTGTCCTATCGCTTTGAGACTGACGGTGGCTACCAACTTGAGGTCATGACTTATGGTGCGACCATCTTGCGTTATGTCACACCTGATAAGGCTGGAAATTTTGCTAACGTTATCTTGGGATTTGATGACTTTGATAGCTATGTAGGCAATAGTCCCAAGCATGGAGCGAGCGTAGGTCCTGTGGCAGGTCGTATCGCAGGGGCGACCTTTGAGCTCAATGGTCAGACCTATGATCTTGAAGTCAACAATGCTAGCAACTGTAACCACAGTGGTTCAACTGGTTGGGATTCTAGCTTATTTGAACTAGTTGAAGTGAACGACCATGGATTGACTCTCTATACAGAGCGTACAGACGGGACAGGAGGATTTCCTGGTAATCTCAAGATTTGGATTAGCTATCACTTGGAAGAAACTGGTGCCTACGAAATCAGCTACAAGGTAACGACAGATCAGGATACCTTGGTCAATCCAACTAACCACAGCTATTTCAATCTTTCGGGTGATTTCACTAAAACCATTGATCGCCATGTCTTCCAGCTCAATACGGAAGGAATCTATCCAATCGCTCCAGATGGTGTCCCTGAGAAAAATCCAGATGCTAATCGAGATGTGATTAAACATATCTACAATGGTGCAGTATTCAAGGACTTGTTTGCAGAGGACGATGCCCAAGTGCAGTTGGTAACTGGTCTAGATCACCCCTTTGCTCTTCCAGCGGGGCATGACAATGCTGGCTTCCTCTACGATCAGGATTCTGGTCGCTTTATGACCTTTAAGACAGAAGCCCCTTGCTTGGTCGTTTATACAGCAAACTTCGTGGACGAGAGTGTGATTCTAGCTGGTCAACCGATGATTCAGCACAATGGGGTTGCCCTTGAAGCGCAAGCTTTACCAGATGCCATTCACAGTGATCTCAAAGACCAAGTCATTCTCAAGGCTGGGGAAACCTTTACCAGCAAAACTCGCTACCAAATAGTGGTGAAATAATAGAGTTCAATCTCAGGAGGTATCTTCTGAGATTTTTTAAAACACCGAGATGTAACTGTTGACATTACGGCTAGAAAGTGTATAATTGTTGTAAGTTAAATAGTTACAACAAAGAAAAGAGGAATTAATATGACCTACACCTACAATAGCCACATTTACCTAGCAGAAGCAGTGTTAAACGTTCAAGATTTGAAGCGACAGACAGCCTTTTACCATCAGATTATCGGGTTGGAGATTTTATCGCAGTCAGATCGAGAAGTCCTTCTAGGTGCCGGGGGGAAGCCCTTGGTTCACCTGATAGAGACCGATCGAAGGGAACTCGTAAAGGACAGTTATGGTCTTTATCATCTGGCTATTCTCTTGCCGAGCCGAGAAGCTTTGGGGGATGTTTTTAAGCATATCGCTGAATTGCAGATTCCCCTCATCGGTGGGGCGGATCATGGTTACAGCGAAGCTCTCTACTTAGAAGACTTGGAAGGTAATGGAATTGAGCTGTATCGAGACAAGCCGGTGTCAGTTTGGGATATTCGTGAGGACGGCCGCATTGTCGGGGTGACGGAGGAATTGGCTGCCCAGGATATTTATGAGCTGGGACGGGAAGTGAATCCTTTTGTTATCGATCCAGAAACGCGCATGGGCCATATTCACCTATCTGTCAAGGATAGCCAAGCTTCCAGTCGTTTCTATCAGCAAGTGCTCGGTTTAGAAGATAAGTTTAGCATTCCAAATGCCAGTTGGATCGCAGCAGGTGCTTACCACCACCATTTAGCTGTCAATGAATGGGGTGGGAAAAAGCTAGCGCACCGTGAGAAAGACATGCCAGGTCTTGCCTCCTACGTTGTCGAGGTGGAAGAGAAAGAAAGCCTGCTTGTCATTGCAGCAGCTGCCAAGGAAGAGGGAGCTCCCATTACTTGGGTGACCTCCAATGAACTTATCTTTGAGGATCCAGATGGGATCCTAACCCGTGTGCGAAAGGGGTAGTGCATGAAAGTTTACTATATTTGGGATGCCTATTGTGGCTGGTGTTATGGTTTTGACAAGATCTTAGCACCCTTTATGAAAGCTCATCCTGAGCTTGAACTGGACATGATCTCTGGTGGGCTCTTTACGGGTGGAAATGAAAAAACCACGCGCCAACTGGGAGCATATGATACCATGAACGAGGAGATTGCTCGGAGATATGGAGTTGAGTTTGGCGAGGCTTTTAAAGCAACCTTTACCCAAGACTTACCAGTTGATTCACTCAGGGCAGCTCAGGCTTTTGGAGTCCTTCGTCGCTATATCCCACAAGAAGAGCAAGTAGCGCTTGCTTATCGGATGCAGCAAGCCTTTTATGAGAAAGGACAGCTCTTGTCAGACCTTGAGACCTATGAAAATGTGATTGGCGAATTCGATCTGGATCCTATGATCCTTTTACCAGAGGTTGCGATAGCTTGGCAGTCCAGAGAACCCCATCCGGACTTTAGGAGAGCACATGAGCTGGGGGTGACTAGCTATCCGACCCTGATCCTTGAAAAGGATGGTCGCTATTACGACCTAAGAGGACAGGCCCAAACAGTGGAAGAACTAGAAGCAACTTATCAAAGTTTATTGCATCTAGATTAGAATAAATCATGAAGAGCCGGTTTTGCCGGCCCTTTTTGGTATAATAGAGAAAAAGGAGAATATCATGCCCCAAGATTTGCGTATCAAAAAAACAAAGCTAGCCATTCGTCAATCGGTGCTAGGTTTGCTTGCTGAAAAACCATTCAAGAAAATTACAGTAGCAGAGATTATTCATACAGCAGAAATCAATCGAGGGACTTTTTACGCCCACTATCTCGATAAGTACGATCTGTTAGAGAAGATTGAAATGGAGGTAGGAGAAGAGTTTTCTGCTGCGATTCAGGATTTGACGGCTCGAACCTTACAAGAAAACTGGGAGCAGGGAGATAGTTTTGACCATATCCTACTCATTTTGACTTACGTTGAGGAAAATCAAGAATTGTTCAAATTAATGGCAGAAAGAAAGTTAAGCTCGGCTTGGTTTGATGACATTGTCGCTACTTATTTCCAAAGTATTTTTCCAAGAGAGGCTGGAGACGATGTTTGGGCCTTGTACAAACAGGATGTTTTAAAGGCGAGCATTGTAGCTACCGCTAATCGTTGGGTTTTGGGTGCTTGTCGTGAAAATAAGGAAGATCTAGCATCTTGGATGACGGAGACGGAGCAACTCATTTTATTTGATCATACGTAAACCATACAGATCCTTAAAAAGTGTTCGATAAGCAACAGATTGTCATTTATTGCTGATTGAACGCTTTTTATATTCGCGTATAATAAAACATGTAAATAAAAACAACACCTAACAATAATCATATTTGGAGGAAAGAAAATGGCTAAAGATTTTACATTGTCTGATGGCACGAAATTACATGTTTTTACAGCTGATGAGATGGGCTTCATGGTCACATCGACCTTGGTGGTTCGCAAGCAAAAGGCTTTGTTAATTGGGGCACGTTTTAGACTCTCAGATGGCCGAGAAATCGTGGAGTATCTCAAAGAAAACAAGCTAGAATTAGAACAGATTTTCATTATCCATGGGGATCCAGATTATTATTTTGGTTTAGAAGAAGTCAAGGCAGCATTTCCAGAGGTTGTAGCCGTAGCGACACCTTTTGTGGTGGAACATATCCTAGCGACTGTAGAAAACAAACTCGAAGTTTGGCGTGATTTTCTGGGAGACGATCTACCAAAAAATGTCGTGATTCCATCTGTCATGACTGAGCAGGTCATTGAGTTTCAAGGAACAAGCTGGAAATTGTATGGTTCTGAGCCTTCCCAAGTCAATCTCTGGAATGAAGAGACAAAAACACTTATCGGTGGCGTTAATGTGTTCAACGAAAGTCACTTGTTCCTTGCAGATACACCAACTATAAAGGAATTACGTGACTGGCAAGGGCGTTTGCGTGAATTATTAGCTTTGGATGCCGATTTAGTAGTTGTGAGCCATGGTGATGAGAGTCGTTCCTTTGACAATCAAGCCTTACAATTCTCGCTAGACTATATTGAGTACGCGATTGAACTAAAAGGTTATGTTCAGGATTCAGAAACTTTTAAAGAAAAAATTCAGGAGCGTTTTCCAAATCTTCGTAACGAATCAGTTCTCGACATGAGTGCCAAAGTTATGACAGGTGAAATGGTATGGGGGTAATAGAAATGACAGTTGATTACAAAGAATTGGTAGCCCAGTCTTACCAAGCAATGGCTGAAGGGCGGATAGCGGACTTTAAAGCTTATTTTGCAGACCAATTGGTCTGGCAAGAGGCAGAAGGTTTCCCTTATGGTGGTGTTTACCATGGGATTGATGCGGTTGTTGACCATGTTCATAGTCGTCTAGGCTCAGAATGGATGGACTATCAGGCGACACCAAAATCGTATTTTGTGAGTGAGAATCAAGTCGTCGTTCATGGGCAATACAGTGGGACTTACAAGAAAACCAATAAATTTTTTAGAGCAGACTTTGCACATTTTTATCGATTTGACGAGGCGGGAAAAGTTGTCAACTTTATTCAAGTTGTTGATAGTGCCCTCGTACAAGCCGCAATGACATTATAGAAAGACAGGTAATAAAATGAAAACATCTACAAAAACATGGATCGCAGGAGTAACAGCAGTCGTCGTTTTAGGAGCAGGAGGAATCTATTATATGAACCAACAACAATCAGCACAAGTAACTTTACAAGAAACCAATCAAATTTCAAAAATGAGTAATACAGAAAAAGCAGTCGCTTTGTTGAAATCCTTTGAAACGGGAGATACGGGGGTTGCTAAGCAAGTTTTGAAAAAAGACTATATTCAACACAATCAGACCGTAGCTACAGGCTTGGATGGCTTCCTTCAAATCATGGAAGGAGCTAAAAACGGTGGAAGAGCTGCGACTGTTGATATTAAGCGTCAATTTGAAGATGGCAATACCGTCGTCTTACATAGTGTCTACAACTTTGGTGGACAAGAAATGGTCGGATTTGATGTTTTCAAATTTGATGATGCAGGTATGATCACGGAGCACTGGGACAATCTTAGCCCTGTTCGCGACGCTAACTACAGTGGTCACACACAGTTTGATGGTGCAGCGACAATTGATACCAGTGTGAATGGAGAAGAAACTAAGAAACTGGTTTCGACTTATATCGATGATATTATCTATGGTCAACATCCTGAAAAATTGGACTCATACTTTGATGGTGATCACTATATCCAGCATAATGCAGATATGGTTGACACAGTTTCAGGTTTTAAAGCTTCTCTTCAACAGATGGCCCAAATGGGAATCAATATGGATTATAAAACAACGCACCAAGTCCTTGCCCAAGGTGACTTTGCCTTGGTTATTAGTGAAGGAAACTTGGCTGGAAAAGAGACAGCTTTCTATGATCTTTACCGTGTAGAAAATGGGAAAATCGCAGAACATTGGGATGTTCTTGCAGATGTCATCGCTGATTCGGAAGCAGCAAATACGAACGGGAAATTTTAAATCGAATGGATCAGCATTTAAAAATAACAATAATTAGTAATTTTTTGAGCCAATCGATTGACATTCCGTTTAAATAGAGTATAATAGATAATGTAATAAAACAAATTACAACAAGAAAGGTTCTTATGAATATCATTAACCAAATGAAACAATTGTTTAAGAAGAAAGAGGAAACAAACATGAAAAACATTTTATTTATCGTCGGATCTCTTCGAGAGGGTTCATTTAACCACCAAATGGCTAAAAAAGCAGAAGACTTGCTTGCTGGAAAAGCAAACGTTACTTACCTGGACTACAAGGACATTCCGTTGATGAACCAAGACTTGGAAATACCAACCTTGCCAGCAGTTCAAGCTGCGCGTGATGCAGTTCTTGCAGCAGACGCTATCTGGCTCTTCTCACCAGTTTACAACTTTGCCATCCCAGGTACAGTGAAAAACTTGATTGACTGGTTGAGTCGTGCGCTTGATTTGTCAGAAACTCGTGGCCCATCAGCTCTTCAAGACAAGATTGTAACGGTTTCTTCTGTAGCTAATGGAGGTCATGAACAATTGTTTGGTGCTTACCAAGCTCTCCTTCCATTTGTTCGGATGCAAGTTGTCGGAGACTTTACTGGAACAACTGTAAATCCAGAAGCATGGGGAACAGGGGAACTTGTATTGAACGAGGAAGCTATTTCTGGACTTGAAAAACAAGCTCAAGCTCTTCTCCAAGCCTAATTTCTATAAAACATCTATAAAAACTGCTCTCCAAATCTTGGGCTCAAACTCTAGCATTTGGAGAGCAGTTTGTTTTGATCTTCATTGAGTATAAGAGCATGCGATTTCTCACTAGGAACAAAAACACCATCTGATAGAAAATCAGACGGTGTTTTCTTATTCTTTCAAAAAGTCTTGAAGGGCGGGCAGGGCCGTCTGGCTAAAGGTCTCGTCGATCCAATGACCTCCTCCTTCCACAGTCACGAGTTGGCTATTTGGAATGGTTTGACTGGCTTCTAGCGCATAGCGGTAAGGGACGATAGTATCATTTGTGCCATGAACGATAAGGGTCGGAGCTGTGATCTTCTCTTGAATGGTGCGGGCATCCCCATCCAGGGCATCAATCAAGTAGATTTTCCCAAGGGTGGCCCCGTGGTGGGTCAGGCTGTCTGGCAGATCTTCAAAGGCTGGGCTCCCAAGTTCTTGATAAGTTTCCTTGACATCATCAAAAAGGACAAAGGCAGGAAAGATCAGGGCTAATTTGTACACATGGTCTGGATAAGTGCTGGCGTAGAGACTAGCCACCACCCCACCCTGACTGACTCCAATCAAGCTCATCTGCTTAGGATTGACAAAGCTTTCGGAGCGGAGTTTGTCCATGACTTGGCTCAAATCAGTCAACTCGGTCTGGATAGACATATGGAGCATGTCCTGTCCCCCACTCTTTGACCGACGGCTTCCACCATAAAAGTCAAAGCCATAAACCAGGAAGCCTTGTTTGGCTAGCGCCTGCATATAACTCCGATACATGTCGTGGGTATTATTAAAGCCGTGTGAAATGACAATGGTTGGCAACTGTTTTGTTTGATAATCGCGGGGAGCTGTGATAGTTCCGACAAGATTTTTGTCGCCATAAACCACCGAATAGGCTTCTTCTACAATATCCTCTGTTGGAGAAAGGGACGAGGCTGTCCTTTCTTCCACTTGTGTCGTGCTGCTTTGTGTGGTTTCCTGCTGACTGGTTGTCGGCTTTTTCTGTGAAGACCAGAAAAAAAGAGCCAGTCCAATCAAAGCAAGTAGAGTAATCGAGATCAGATATTTCATGGGTTTCCTCTGCTTTCAGTAATACCACTAGTATATAGAAAAACGAGGCGATGCGCAAGAAATTGGTTGATTAGAGTTGTATTTACGGGATTTTATTTGGTAAAATAAATAGTAGAAAACATAAATGAGGGGAAGAAAATGAGATCACCAATGGATGAATTTGCTCAAAAAGCAGTAAAGTTTATAGAAGAATATGGAGACAATTATCCAAGTGATGAGGAAGCTTTACAAGCTTTTGTGGCCCAATGGAATCAGGCTCTAGCGACAGGAGAATCCTTCCTTGAGGAGACAGTGGAAGACCGAGCTTGGGAGCTTTTAGAAGAAGCGATGTTGGAGGAAGAAGGTTCTAAAAAGCGCTTAAAACTAGCAAGGCAGGCTTTGGAGTTGGATTCAGATAATCTGGATGCCAAACAAATCTTACTCGAGGAGCTCACTCCTGTAGAGGAACTAAGAGAACTCAAAAAACTAGAACGCCAGACACTCGAAGGATTAGAAGCTCCAGAATTGGGATGGCCTTATCTAGAGAATCGCCCCTATCTTTCCTTGAAATACAATCTCATCATCGGATATATGAAGCAGTCCATGTATCGACAAGCTGAAAGAGAACTGAAGGAAATCTTGCTCCTCGATGAGAACGATCACCAAGGCATGCGCTATGAACTGATGGCTGTCTACACTCGTTTAGAGGATTATGAGAGTGCCAAATCCTTTTTTGAGAAGGATGAGGTGGCTCACCATGAGGATGATCAGATGGTCTTACCGATGCTTGTGGTAGCACTTCAGACAGGGCATATGATGGAGGCTGACTTTTACTTTAAAATGCTCTATGCGCTCAATCCAGAGTTTGAACACCTTCTTAACCTCTTGAAAAAGAAAGATCCAGCAGTTCTTCAGAATCAAATAAAGATGTCTGAGGTAGGATTCTATCAACCAAACAGTATGCAAAGTCTTTTGTTGGCCTTATCTCGCTTGGGGGATTTTGTGGGAACCACTTACTTTATTACATGGTTACTGGAAACCCACGATGCAATGCCTAAAAAGGCAAAGAAAAATGGTGAAAGGCAAGACAGTCAGATCATTTCTCTTGCTCGAATGCTTAATCAACATCTGTCACCGGGTGAAGCCTTGCGTGGATTGTCTGCTAGTGCAGAGAGAATATTACGTCAAAAGGGCTTGGTAGACTTTAAAGATTTTAAAAAGAAAACTGAAGAGGAAGTTGCTGCCATATCAGGAATCGGAAAAAAGAGTATGGAAACTCTCAAGAAAAACGGAGTGATATTTAAGAAAAAACGAAAGAAATAAACTAAAATCCCTCATCTAGGAGCAGTTTTTCTAGATGAGAGACATACAGCTTAGGTTGGGAAAGAGTTTGGTTTACAAATTCTTTCTCTTTTTTGCATTTTTGGTTATGGATAGGGTGCTTTGAGGAATTTCTCTTGTTAGGTAGTTCAGCACTTGAAAATCATCTGAACTGGATTTGAGATCCACTTCATAGACAAGGCGCAATGCTTGACCTGTTTGCCCTGTGTCTAGAGAGATGAGTTCGACTGTTGAGCAAAATTGTTCCAAGTGTGTTTGGATTGTGGCTGTTTCTTCTTCCTTATTTGGTAAAGTAATCGTCAGTAGTCTTCGACGTTGAGGAGTGTATTTCCCTTGCTGGAATTCTAAAAGAAGCCAGATACCCAAAATCAGGAGCGTAGAGAGAATTGCCAAGAAGATATATCCAGATCCAGCAGCTAATCCAATAATCATCGCTAAAAAGATGGCAATCAACTCTCTGGAACCACTCGTAGCGGAGCGAAAACGAATGAGGCTAAAGGTTCCTGCAACAGCAATAGAGGTGCCCAGACTCCCATTGACAAGAAAAATGACCAGAGTCATCAAGCAGGGCAACAAAATGAGGCTAATTGCAAATTCTCGTGTATAGAGGGTACGAAACTTGTAGACCCAGCTGAGCGCACCTCCTAAAAGGAGGCTGATGAATAGAGCGACTAGAAGCTTGAGCGGATCGGCTGTAACATTGGTATTGGTAAATAGTGAGTTAAAAAGATACTGCATAAGGTTTTCCTACACTTTCTGTACAGGGCGTGGACGATAGGCAAGTCCTTGTGACTTATGGTAGGCACAACTGTATTTTGAAAATTTTTGCTCTACCAATCCATACTTATCTAGGATAGCCTGTAGCCATTGAGGTTTTTGTTCCAAAGATTTGACTTCCATAATGACAGCATCGTCCTCTAAGAGCGCTGCTCCGTCCTTGCCGGCAAAGAAACTGACATTTTGATCGCGATAGGTCAAGTTTTGATCAAGAGTCACACGAATTTTTTGATAAGGAAGGATTCCCCTTTCCCTTTTTTCTTTCAGCGAAAAGCGATCGTAATAGATATACATGCGAGAAGTGAGGGGTTGGTGGTAGCGTTGACGTAGTTCATGCACTTGCTCTAAAAGCGAGTAATCTGTCATCGTCTCATCTTCTAATCCGTGAGTGAGGAGCTGAGTGATAGATGTCGGGGTAGACAAGGTGCGGTATTTGTGTCCAATTCCATTCTCATCCTTGGATTTAACCTCTAGAAATGCAGGGCTGTCTACTGTTGGCTGATCAAGATAGGATCGCATGCGAATTTTCTCTTTACGAAAATTTCCCATTAAAGAATCTTGAATTAATTGAAAATCTTCTGTATCAAAGTAAATATTTGAAATGGTTGAGATTGGATAGTCATCCTCCACCAAATATTCTTTTAGGTCTTTAATCAAGGCGTCTACATCTGATTTGGAGACGAGATATTTGGTCTCAATTCGTTTAAAAGTAGTTTCAAGTGGTTTCATGTTCTTCTCCTTCGGTTTGTTTTCTTTATTTAATTGAAAATCAGTTTAATAAACTTTTCTGAAAGTTTCATTAATCGAACCTTAAATAAAACCAAAATTAAGAAAATTTTCAGGAATCTTTTAGATTTATTTTAGAAATAAACAATAAAATGTATAACTATATTACACGAATGCGAGGAAAGAATATGAAATCAAAAAAATGGACCTTATTAGTCACGAGTATGGCAACTGTTACTTTATTAACAGCCTGTGCTCAGTCATCGACCAAATCAAACGCAAATGCAACGACAACTAATACAGTGACAAGCACGTCTACTAAATCGAGCCAAACATCTTATTTTACAGACAAGGACTATGACACTTCCTTTGATGAAAGTACGGCTTCTAAGATTGAGCTATCTGGCTCATCTGCAAACGTCTCTGGGGATGGTGTGACAGTCTCTGGTTCAACAGTGACCATCTCAAAAGCAGGGACTTATGTCATCTCAGGTCAGTCTGATGGTGTTCAGATCAAGGTCGAAGCAGGTAAGGAAGACGATGTGCATCTAGTACTCAAGGGAGTAACTATGACAAATGCCAATGCCCCAATCTCTGCAACAACCGCAGGTCATGTCTATCTGACCTTAGCCGAAGGAACAACCAATAGTCTTTCTGATTCAAGCTCTAACAGTGATGACAAAGCGGATGCAGCTCTCTTTTCAAAAGGAGACTTGACCATCAATGGTTCGGGAACACTGACAGTAGAAGGTAAAAAAAATAATGGTATCAAAGCCAATGATACGCTCCATATCACAGGAGGCACCTTTAATATCACGGCTGTTGGTGACGCCTTTAATGTCAACGATGAACTGAACATCACTGGTACAACCATGACCATTGATGCAAAGGAAGACGCAGTTAAGGTAGATAATGATGAAG
Organism: Streptococcus oralis; assembly: GCF_001578935.1. GTDB lineage: Bacteria > Bacillota > Bacilli > Lactobacillales > Streptococcaceae > Streptococcus > Streptococcus oralis_R. Next base: position 58,058 of record NZ_KQ969523.1, read on the forward strand.
ACCTTTCAGTAGGGAATATGTACCTAGCCAACAACACTATGACCATTACAGCGGGTGATGACGGCATCCACGCTTCAGGGAATCTGGTGATTGATAGTGGGGCTTACACCGTTAAGAATTCGACGGAAGGGATAGAAGGGAAAACGATTACCATCAATGGCGGAGACATCAATGTTTATTCAACAGATGATGGGGTCAATGCCGCTAATAAAAATGCCCAACAGAGTGATATTTCCTTTACCATGAATGGTGGGAACCTAACGGTAGAAGTCGGTCAAGGGGATACCGACCCGATTGATTCAAACGGCGACATTACTGTTACAGGTGGAACAATCAATCTAAAAGGTCCTTCTGGTTTTGACTTTGATGGTAAGGCAACTTATACAGGTGGTGATATTACCATCAATGGTGAAAAGCAGACAGAGATCGTCAACTCTATGCCCGGAGGTGGCTTTGGTCCTAGAGGAGATAGAAATCCTTGATAGAGCGTGTTAGTCTGTAGACAGTCTCTTTTGACTTGCCTTACGGTTAAACTAAATATCTGGATTTTTCCTTTTGTTTGAAGTTGTAAAAACTCTCTTAACATAGAAAAAACGCATAAAATCATGTTAATAAAAGCAGTGATTTTATGCGTTTTTAGTTACCTTATTCTTTGTCAGTTTGAATTAGAAATTTCATGTTTATTTCCAAGTGTTTTAATGATCTGGCAGAGCTGGTCGACTTCTTCTTGCTTGCTAGACCATGAAGTAGCAAAACGGATGACGGTATGCTTATCATCATATTTTTCCCAGTAAGAGAAACTCACATTTTGAGCCAATTTTTTCATCTGTTCATCATTCACAATACAGAAGACCTGATTGGTTGGATTTTCAAAATAAAGGGGGAGACCAGCATTTTTACAAGCTAGACGAATTTGGTTGGCGTAGGAGATCGCATCTTTGCCAATCGTCTGATAGAGTTTGTCTTTAAACAATTCGTCAAATTGGATGCCTAAAAGTCTTCCTTTGGCTAGAAGGGCGCCGTGTTGTTTGATAATGGTGGTCATGTGAGGAAGGAGTTGAGGATTTGGGATAACGACTGCTTCCCCGAGAAGAGCACCACATTTGGTCCCGCCGATATAGAATGCGTCGCATAAGCGAGCCAAATCAGCAAGGCTGACATCATTTTCAGGGCAGGCAAGTGCGTAAGCAAGACGAGCACCATCTACGAAAAGTTTGACATTCTTTTCCTTACACACATGAGAAATAGCTTCTAATTCTGCTTTTGAATAAAGAGTTCCGAGCTCAGTTGGTTGAGAGAGATAGACCATTCCTGGCATGACCATATGCTCATGATTTTTATCAGCCCAATAATCTTCAATGGTTTCTTTAATTTGCTGGGCAGTCAATTTTCCATCGCTTCCCTCTAGTTCGAGTACCTTGTGACCTCCAAATTCGATGGCTCCTGCCTCATGCACGCTGATATGGCCAGTTTTTGCAGCAATCACCCCTTGGTAAGATTGGAGGAGACTAGCAATCATGACTTGATTGGTCTGGGTTCCACCGACAAGAAAATGGACAGCTGCCTGCGGACAAACGCAGGCCTTTCGGATGCTTTCAACAGCACTGGCACTAATCGCATCGTTCCCATATCCGCTCATTTCCATTTCATTGGTTTCCATGATTCGTTTGAGAATCGCAGGATGGGCTCCTTGGAGATAATCATTGGCAAAATTTAAGATTTGGTTTGTCATAAGAGACCTCTTTCTTGGTTGATAGATCCATTGTACAGGAAATAATATCATTACACAAACGTCAAAAAATCATACAAACTATGATAAAATGGAATAGATAAAAGAAAAGGAGTGAGAAATGGATGCAAGTAAGTGCCAGGCAGTTCTAATCGCCAGTGAAACAGGTTCTTTTTCAGCTGCAGCAGAACAACTCAATTATACTCAGTCGGGGATCACGAGAATGATTTCGAGTTTGGAAGAGGAAATAGAATTTTCCTTGTTTATCCGCAGTAAAAAAGGAGTTCGCTTGACGGAGAATGGGAAATTGATGGTGCCTTATTTCAGGGAAATCGTTGAATCTAGTCAGGTTGCGCAAGAGATGAGCGATGATATAAAAGGAGTCGTTCGTGGTTCTATCACGATTGCCTGTTACTTTAGTGTATCTTCTATGTGGATGCCTCGTCTTTTAAAAGTCTTTTCAGAAAGTTATCCCAATATCCAGATCAAGTTGTTGGAGGGTGGGAATAAAGAAATAGCTAAGTGGTTGGCTGAAAAATCGGTTGATATCTGTCTCTGTGCAGAGCCCGAGGACAAGACGGACTATAGTTGGGAAGAACTCTATCGGGATCCACTTCTTGTTTGGCTACCCAAAAATCATCCTAAGGCTAGACAAAATCGCTATGAGATAAAGGATTTGGAGACAGAGGACTTTATCCAAACCTTACCTGGTCAAGACACAGACCAGGACAGACTGATCGAGCAGGAAGGTTTAAATTTAAAAACACGTTTTACAACAAAAGACGGTTTTACGACCTACCAGTTAGTAAAAGCAGGTTTAGGAGTGAGTTTTAATCAGGCTATGATCGCACAGGATTGGAAAGAAGATGTAGTACAGTTGCCTCTAAATCCACCACGTTTTGTCTCGCTGGGCCTTGCTTTGCCAAAACAGAAACCGACTTCTCCAGCGGTGCAACGATTTCTCAAGTGTATGGAAGAGGAGATGTCAGATTTGATAAAGACAACTCCTTGACACTCCGTCAGCTTTTGATACAATAGTACAAAATTAGAGGAGGTGGGCTATGATTCAGAAACATGCAATTCCCATTTTAGAGTTTGATGACAATCCTCAGGCGGTCCTTATGCCAACACATGAGGGATTGGACTTAAAGTTGCCAAAGAAGTGTATCTATGCATTTTTAGGTGAGGAGATTGACCGCTATGCGAGGGAAGTAGGTGCGGATTGTGTTGGTGAGTTCGTTTCGGCCACCAAGACTTATCCAGTCTACGTCCTCAACTACAAGGGCGAGGAGACCTGTCTGGCCCAGGCGCCCGTAGGCTCTGCCCCAGCGGCCCAGTTTATGGATTGGTTGATTGGCTATGGTGTGGAGCAAATCATCTCTACTGGTACCTGTGGCGTCCTAGCCGATATAGAGGAGAATGCCTTTCTCGTCCCTATTCGCGCTCTGCGAGATGAGGGGACCAGCTACCACTATGTAGCGCCTTCTCGTTATATGGAGATGCAGCTTGAGGCTATCTCTACTATTGAGCAAGTCTTGGAGCAAAGAGGCATCCCTTACGAGGAAGTTATGACCTGGACGACAGATGGTTTTTACCGAGAGACGGCTGAAAAGGTAGCCTATCGTAAGGAAGAAGGCTGCGCTGTTGTGGAGATGGAGTGCTCGGCTCTTGCGGCAGTAGCTCAGCTACGTGGAGTTGTCTGGGGGGAATTGCTCTTTACCGCAGATTCCTTGGCAGATCTAGACAACTACGACAGTCGTGACTGGGGCTCGGAAGCTTTTGATAAGGCGCTCGAACTCTGTCTTGCTATTGTGCACCACATGTGAGTGCTCTTACTGTTTTTATGGTAGAATGTAGCTATGTTATTCAAATCTTTTTTGGAAAAAATCAAGACGACGCTGGTTCGATTATCGCCAGCCCGTCGCATCTTTTTAAGTTTTGCCTTAGTGATCTTCTTAGGCTCGCTCCTTTTAAGCCTTCCCTTTGTGCAAGCAACAACGTCACAAGCGACCTACTTTGATCATCTCTTTACAACGGTATCCATGGTCTGTGTGACAGGGCTCTTCACCCTGCCAGTGGCCTCTACTTACAATATCTGGGGGCAGTTGATCTGTATGTTGTTGATTCAGATCGGTGGTTTGGGGCTTATGACCTTTATCGGAATCTTTTATATCCAAGGCAAGCAAAAGCTCAGTCTTCGTGGCCGGGAGACCATTCAAGAAAGTTTCAGTTATGGAGAAACCCAGTCTCTAAAGGATTTCATCCGCTCGATCTTTCTGACGACCTTTTTGGTGGAAGGGCTTGGTGCCTTTTTTCTGAGTTTCCGCTTCATTCCTGAATTTGGCTGGGGACGGGGGACTCTGACCTCTATCTTTTTAGCCATTTCGGCTTTTTGCAATGCTGGATTTGATAATTTTGGAAGTACGAGTCTGGCGGTCTTTCAGACGGATCCTTTGATCAATCTAGTGATTGCGGGTTTGATTATCACGGGTGGTCTAGGATTTATGGTCTGGTTTGACCTAGCTACCCAGTTGGGAAAGAAGAAAAAACGCCGCCTGCGTTTCCATACCAAGTTGGTTCTCTTTTTAACGGCGGGAATTCTACTCTTTGGAACCGTATCGACTTTGTTCATCGAGTGGAACAATTCTGGAACGATTGGAAATCTCAGCGCTCCAGAGAAACTGCTGGTCAGCTTTTTTCAGACAGTCAGCATGAGGACAGCAGGCTTTGCTTCTATTGACTATACACAGGCTCGACCGGTCACCTTGCTGCTCTACATCTTGCAGATGTTTCTGGGTGGGGCACCTGGAGGGACGGCAGGGGGACTCAAGATTACGACCTTCTTTGTCTTGTTGGCCTTCGCTCGTAGCGAACTATTGGGCTTACCTCATGCCAATGTGGCTCGGAGAACTATTGAACCTCGAACCGTGCAAAAATCTTTTAGTGTTTTTATTATCTTCTTGCTAACATTCTTGCTGGGCTTGATTCTGCTAGGGATAACAGCAGAGGGAAATCCGCGCTTTATCTACCTCATGTTTGAGACCATTTCAGCCCTTGCGACAGTTGGGGTGACGGCGAATTTAACACCAGAGTTAGGCAAGTTAGCTCTCAGTATCGTTATGTTGTTGATGTTTATCGGCCGTATTGGCCCCTTGACACTACTGGTCAGTGTAGCAGAATACCAGCCAGACAAGAAAGATTTGATTCACTATATGAAAGCAGATATCACCATTGGATAAGAAAGGAAGAACGATGTCAGATCGGACAATTGGAATTTTAGGCTTGGGAATTTTTGGGAGTAGTGTTTTGGCTGCTCTTGCCAAGCATCATATGAATATCATTGCTATTGATGACCACGAGGAACGCATTAATCAATTTGAACCTGTGCTGGCGCGTGGGGTAGTTGGAGATATCACGGATGAAGAACTCCTTCTATCAGCGGGAATTGACACCTGCGATACCGTAGTTGTTGCAACGGGGGAAAATCTGGAATCCAGTGTTCTTGCAGTCATGCACTGTAAAAGTCTAGGGGTGCCTACCGTCATTGCCAAGGTAAAAAGTCACATGGCTAAAAAGGTACTGGAGAAAATTGGTGCGGACTCGGTCATCTCACCGGAATTTGAAATGGGACGTTCGTTAGCGCAGAGAATTCTCTTCCATAACAGCGTAGATGTCTTTCAGTTGGACAAGAATGTTTCAATTGTCGAGATGAGAATCCCCCAATCTTGGGCGGGGAAAAGCCTTAGCCAGCTAGATTTACGTGGACGATACAATCTCAATGTACTTGGATTTCGTGACTATGAAAATGCTCCTCTGGATGTTCAATTCGGTCCCGATGACCTTTTACGGTCAGGCGCCTATATCATGGCGGTGATTAATAACCAACATTTGGATACTCTAACAGAGCTGAGTGAGTAGGAGAGGAATGCAACCTAAGATAAGCCTAAATTTGAACTAAAAAATCCCTTTACAAATCTAGCTTTTCATGGTACAATAGCCTTTGTGTGAAATAGCAGCAGGAAAGCATGAAGCTCGTCAACAGGTGTCTTATGACAAGTAACCTTGGCTGTTTAGGCGAAGGGCATCTGCACGAATCAGGGCTTTCTAAGTGACTATTTCCACCGAAATATTATTTATATCAGGAGGACATACACATGTCACGTTATACAGGACCATCTTGGAAACAAGCTCGTCGCCTTGGCCTTTCACTTACAGGTACAGGTAAAGAATTGGCACGTCGTAACTACGTACCAGGACAACACGGACCAAACAACCGTTCTAAATTGTCAGAATACGGTTTGCAATTGGCTGAAAAACAAAAACTTCGTTTCACTTACGGTGTAGGTGAAAAACAATTCCGTAACTTGTTCGTACAAGCTACAAAAATCAAAGGTGGAATCCTAGGTTTCAACTTCATGCTTCTTTTGGAACGTCGTTTGGATAACGTTGTTTACCGTCTTGGTCTTGCGACTACTCGTCGTCAAGCTCGTCAATTCGTAAACCACGGTCACATCCTTGTTGACGGAAAACGCGTTGATATCCCATCATACCGCGTAACTCCAGGTCAAGTGATCTCAGTTCGTGAAAAATCATTGAAAGTTCCAGCAATCCTTGAAGCAGTAGAAGCTACTCTTGGACGTCCAGCATTCGTATCATTCGACGCTGAAAAATTGGAAGGTTCATTGACTCGCTTGCCAGAACGCGACGAAATCAACCCAGAAATCAACGAAGCACTTGTCGTTGAATTCTACAACAAAATGCTTTAATTTTAAGAAATATCTTACAGAAAGCCTACAACAGTGGGCTTTTTGTTTTGTCTTAAAACGTTGATTTCTGGGTTTGCTTAGATATTTGCTAGATTGATTTCATTGCTGCTTCAAAGAATGAGACGGCTTTTTTGGCGTTCTCTTTTGAGAGGTGGCTATATATATCCATGGTCATACTGATTTGTGAATGACCTAGGCGGTGTTGAAGTTCCTTGTAAGGTATTCCAGAGTTAAGCAAGAGACTAGCGTGAGTATGGCGGAAACCATGAAAACCAATGTTAGGAACGTCAGCATGTTTGAAGTGGGTTCTTAATCTGGTTTGTAAGGTTCGATTATTGGGGTACTCATGTATAAAGTCAGAAAAGACCACCGTTTCAGTACGTCCAAGTTGCCAAGCCTCTTTTACTTGTCTACGTTTGTACTGTTTCAGCATGCTAACAGTTGCTTGATCTATATCTATATCCCGATAGCTTGCTTTTGATTTTGGGCTATTGATTTACCCTAGATGGTTTAGTGTCTTTGTAATGCTAATGGTTGCATTCTCTAGGCCAATGTCAGACCAGCTAAGCGCTAGGGCTTCATTGATACGATAATCGATTTCTATATACCAAAAATACCTACCGAGTAACTATAAGGTCAGCGCGAATCAAATACTTTCGCTTCATTCTTATGGTAAGTTGAATTAATAAAATAATTATGATATTCTTTTTCTATAAGGAAAGAATTAAAATGATTATAAGATAGTTTATTTAGAAAATTAGTCAAAATTTTTTCTAATTAATTTGGAAATCATTAACAAGGGGGATATTATGGCTGAAAGAATAATACATCAAGCTGATCTTCGAGCTATCGAGAACAACTTGCGCTCTATCCATGAAGGATTACGAACAATTGATGCTAGAGTTGATGTAGCAAACGAAAATCTTCAAATCGTGTACGATGAAATCGGTAGTTTAGCACAAGAATTTCATGAATTTGTGAATATCCAACAAAAAGCTAATAGACTAGGACAAGCTGAAACTCGACTAGTAAAAATCCGTCAGGAAATTGAGAAGAAATACGGACATTATGATATTGTTCGTCGTACTACCACAGGGATTTTACAAGCTGATGATTTAGGAATTGTCAAAAAAGAAACAATCAGTACTGCAACAGAAGAACTAATGATATCAACTCCAGGTTACTGGCTTGCTCCATGCTTGGTTGCATTAGCAGCATGGATAAATGATCAACCCGAGTTAGCTGAAAAAGCAGTCAAGGAAGGGATTAAACGAAATGATGAAAAAACCTCCCTTTTCTTTGCCTTAATTTGTAGAAGAGCTAACAGAAAGAACGCGTGCCTTAAGTGGACTCAACGTTATCTAGCTAATCAAGATGAAGAAAATCTCGACAGAAATTCTATAATTATCTTAGATGCTTTTGCGAGTGGACTCTTGGGAGCTGATACCGAAGGAGTCATCTCACGTCAAATGAATGAATGGCTCAGTCGACTTGAAGAAAAACCTGGTTTTACTGAACAGCAAACAGAACAATGGTCCGAAGCCATTAACTTAAAAAGAAGCGAACTAGATGAAGATTTATATCCTAACCTAAGAAAATATAGTAATAGTTGGCCTGTTCTAGAGGATATTTTAGAAGGTGCTCATCTCCATGAACAAATATTAAACTATCTAACTGATATTTTTGAGAAAAAAGGGTCTACAGAAAGCGTCAAAGAACAATTAGATGATATTTTAGACACACTTGTGACTGATTTTGATAACGAGGAACTAGCTCTTCGAAAACAAGAAAAATTCGAGCAGTTTGTGATTGACTTCGGAGGAGATGACAACCGTGCTAATCAAAACATGGATATTGAGGTGACTGCATTTGAAACCCATAAAGACTTCACCCAGTTGCTTACCGATGCAGCAATGAAACCCGAATCTTCTCACTCAAGTATATCAACCCAAAAATTTGCACTGGCTCTTTCTCGTGATTGGGTAACAAACGCTTATAATGACGTTACTGCAAAAAATCGCATGAAGATTCCTTACGAAATTGAAATTAATGTGGATACTTTTAATGATAAATCAACAGATGGCCAAAACGAAAACGAGTTGATTGAAAAATTCAATTCTCAGATTGACTCTGAAAAAGAACAAACTTTGTCAAACTACTTCCCAAGTTTATTTGATAAATTCCTTTTGTATGGTGGTATAGCTATCGGAGTAATCGGTTTAATGATGATTTTTGGGAATATTTTCTTAGGTTTAATAGCTATTATAGCAGGGATTTTTATGGTTCTTAAGCATAAATCTAATATTGAAAACATTGAAACGAGTCGCAAGAAAATTGAAGAACAATACGAGAATAAAAGAGTGAATGGTGAACAAATTATAAGAGCTACTCTAGCTGAAATTGTAGACTTTAGAATCGAATTCGCAGAGAAAGATGCTGAAAGCACTAAAGTTCTTGATTTCCTCGAACAAATAAGACCTGAACAATATGTAAACAAGTTGGCATCATCTAATAGAAAGATTAAAATTTGAGGAGGTAATTGACATGGATGAAAAATATAAAGGCGATAGTAAGCTATCATCTAATAACACCACTCCATTTAAGAGCATTAATACTGAAGAGGATATCACTGAAGAACCTATGAGCGTGTTTGCTGAGGGACTCCCTTCATGGGATATCGTGCCTCCACAATTGCTAGTCAGAAGGAAACGGCAAAAATAATGAATAAACCACAAACATATGCAGAATGGGTAAATGTCTTAACTGTTTTTAAAAACAAAGATGATGATGAAACAGTTTTAAAAATGATGAAATCTGGAACTATCGAATGGCAATACGGTGTGGCAGAACGTTTCTCTACAAAGTTAATTGACGCTGTTAATTACCGTATGAATGTAGCTTCAGATAAGTTTCAAAATGATTTACTAAAATCCCAAGGATACGAGGGAGCTATTATTCAAGCAATTCTTTCTTTGAGAAAAGAAATGACGTTCTTAGCTGAAGCAATCAGTCTTCCTGCAATTCCGGATAAAGAGCGACAACATTACCTAAATCTCGTTATAGAACAAGCTAATAGTATGCAAAAATCTTTAGAAGAATCTGCAAAACAGGATCGAAGCGGGAAAATGTCAAGTATTATTAGAAATCATAAAATTAATTCTTTTTTAAATAAAGGTGAACAGTAAATGAGCAATATAGTAAAAAGCAAAGAACTTCTTACGAGATATTCACTTGCAAGAATTCCTTTTATTGCTATCAATACCATTGAGCCAAGTAGAACATTAGGTATGTTAAAGGAAATATCTGAAGAATTACAACTTCCGTTCAACGTACATACTCTCACCAAAGGTGTGTATGATCTTAGTTCTGGTAAGAATGTTAACGATGATAAATCTGTTTATGGTGCAATAGATTACATGACGGACCAAATGCAAAAGAAACAATACCAAACTATTGTACTGACAGAAGTTCCGGATCTTAGTAATGAAAATAGCGATTCTAAACAAGTCTTAGCACTGGTCAATCTAGCCAATGAAACTGGAGGCGTTGTAATAGTTTTTACCAATACCCCTATTTGGAATCAACTTCAACGGCAAGGTATGACAGTAAAAATAGATTTACCTAACGAAGAGGAAATGTACTCAATAATTCAAGAATACATTGACGACTATCGAAACGATATCCAGATTGAATGGGACAACTCCGATATTCGAGAAGCTGCTGCAGCTCTCAATGGGGTAACTAGAATCGAGGCAGAGAACGTTATCGCTGCTTTGATTGCAAATAAGTGCATAAGAAAATCTGATTTAGATGAGATAAGATTTGCAAAAGATCGCCTATTCTCTGATATCTCTGGTCTAGAAAAAATCGTTGTAGATGATTCTGTAAAGGATGTTGGAGGACTTGAAGGATTAAGGAAGTGGCTTGATGAAAAGAAAGAACTGCTAACTCCCGAAAAGAAAGATATGTTACGTGAGAAAGGATTGCAGCCACCTAGAGGAATACTCCTAGTAGGTGTCCCTGGATGCGGAAAATCTTTATCTGCTAAATCAATTTCCGCTAACTGGAAACTTCCATTATATCGTTTAGATTTTGCAACGGTTCAAGGAAGTTATGTAGGTCAGTCTGAACAGCAACTCAAAGATGCTCTAACTACCGCTGAGAATGTATCTCCATGTATTTTATGGATTGATGAAATAGAAAAAGGACTATCAGGAGCTACTGGAGGAGCTAATGATGGCGGTGTATCTACTCGTATGGTTGGTCAATTCTTATTTTGGATGCAAGAATGCAAAAAACAAGTTTTTGTAGTTGCAACAGCTAATGATGTGTCTATGCTTCCATCAGAACTTCTCCGTCGAGGAAGGTTTGATGAGTTATTCTTTGTTGATTTACCTACTGCAGATGAGCGTAAAGAAATACTTGCTTTGTATTTTAAAAAATACTTAAGTCTAGAATTTGAAGGAGATTTTTCTGATAATATCACTCAAATAAGTGATGGTTTCACTGGTGCGGACTTAGAATCGACAGTTAGAGATTTAGCTTACCGAGCTATCGCTAATAACAATTTTATTCTCAATGAAGAGAATATCATGACTGCTTTCAATAATGTAGTCCCACTCTCTCAAACTAGCCCAGAAAAAATTGAGGCTATTAGAGATTGGGGGAAAGAAAGAGCTGTTCCTGCATCTGGGAAACCAATCGGTGAGGAGGGACTTGTTCATAAACAAAGTGGACTTAAAACAAGAAAAGTACTTGTTTAATAAGTTCATTATTTGGACACGGTAACTGTAATCTCAGTTTCGTGTCCATTTTTATAATTCCCTAAATGAAGATCTTTTTTGAGAGTATCATTAAAAGGAATCTTAAAATGCAAAATATAACTTATAACACAATTAGGAGAAAAATAGATGCCAAATCCATACCAATCCCAAAAACAAACACAAGCAAGCCATATCATGACTTCTAACTTAAAACAACCACAGATAGATAAATTGAGTTTAGATAGGCTTCTAAGAAAATCACGGTCTAAAGAATATATGGATGCTATTCATCAACTAGATGCAGGAGGACATGTTCATAATAAAAAGGAAGTAAATGAAATTATTAATACAATTAAGTCAGAATTCCCAGATGTGGATATTAATGGAATTCTCCTAGGTTTTGTAGCAAAATGTTATTTAGGAGCACCTTATGAAGCGCACACCCTAGACTTAGTTGAAGAAATCATTGAGCATTATAAACGAGGAGAGACATTACCTGGTGGGCTCGATAAAGCCAAAAGCATTGCTTTACATGGAGGATATGATTTTATCGAAGTTTATACAGATTGTTGTCGAGCAATTAGCTCAAATGGTTCCGTATCAGTTATAAAAGATTAATTATGTATAGAACAGTAATATATGGCATACAGAGAATTTCATAAATAATTGGTAATTAACCTAAAAGGATACTATTAGGTAACAGGAAAAATTCATCTCGATGTTAAAACGACTACTGTATTATCTTTGTAATATAGTAAAATTATCAGGAATCGCTTGGAATAATTAATTTGTTTTTCTCTATATAACAAGAATTAGTGGCATGAAAGTATAGCTATATAGTAGGACACAAAATATCTATTACCAACGCGCTACTTAGCTAGTGGGGGGGCGACATTCGGCGGTTCCGCCTATTCTCTTTTATAACTAAGAATTTGAGAACCATTTTGTCTCAGATTCTTTTGTTAATGGTTATGGGCAAGCCAGGCGGAACACTTTTTCCCAAGCCAAAGAGCAAAGAGGAGATTGATGACGACGATGCCTGAGCCAACTAGTGAAAATAGGAAAAATTCACTAGTCGAAATCTGCCATAAATGCACAATGTCGATAATCAAATAAGCACTGACAGGAAAACAAAGGATCGAAGTGATCAGAGCAGGAATATACTTGCGAAGAAGGATTGATTGTCCGATATGGAGCAAGAGATGAAGTGCAAAGGCTACAAATCCCCCCAACCAAACTAATTCGAGCGCTCTAGATTGAGTAAAATACGCTAATAAAGTGATGGATAAGACAAGAATAAACTCTTCAAAAACAGCAAGGGCAAATCCCTCTGTTGTAATTCCTTTGTGAATCTTGAGAATAGCTGGAGCCTTTTGAGCCAGCAGGGTTTCGTTGAGATGAATCCAAGGGACAAGACCGATAATTTCTTCCATATCGTGAAAGATAAAAAGTAGAGGAAACATCCAAAGATAAAATGCCATAAATCTCTCCTGAAGGGCTATAAATCGCTAACCAATAAAGCAAAAAACGCCCAGTAAGGCGTTTTGAGGTAGGTGTGCTTATTTCACTTCTGTAAACACAACGTGTTTGCGAAGTTTTGGTGAGTATTTCTTCAATTGAAGACGGTCTGGAGTGTTACGTTTGTTTTTAGAAGTAAGGTACAAGCGTTCACCAGATTCTTTGTGTTCAAGTGTGATATTTACGCGCATGGTATCTCCCTTCTATTATTCAGCTGATGCAGCTTTAGCGATTTTACGTCCTTTGTAGTATCCTTTAAGTGATACGCGGTGAGAACGTGAGTAATCTCCAGTAGTTTCGTCAAAGTTTACAGATGGAGCTGTTACTTTGTAGTGTGTACGACGTTTGTTTTTCTTCGCTTTTGAAGTGCGACGTGCAGGTACTGCCATTTTGATTTCTCCTTTTAAGATATAATTCAGTTAGGTTTGATTTTCATCAACTTTAATAGTATATCAAAACTTTTTTGTAAAGTAAAGTTACTTGACAAAAAAAGATGAAAAAATTAGAAGTTGTTAATCGGAATTTTCTGAAAATTCAAGAATTTTATTCTGTTCTTCATGCGAAAATTGTGCTATAATAGTAAAAACTGAAATGGGAGGGATAAGATGACTGAATTAGATAAACGTCACCGCAGTAGCATTTATGATAGCATGGTTAAATCACCAAACCGTGCCATGCTGCGTGCGACCGGTATGACAGATAAGGACTTTGAAACACCGATTGTGGGAGTGATTTCGACTTGGGCGGAAAATACACCATGTAACATCCACTTGCATGATTTTGGGAAATTGGCGAAAGAAGGTGTCAAATCTGCAGGAGCTTGGCCGGTTCAGTTTGGGACCATTACCGTAGCGGACGGGATTGCCATGGGAACGCCTGGTATGCGTTTCTCTCTAACGTCTCGTGATATCATCGCAGACTCCATCGAAGCGGCGATGGGTGGTCACAACGTAGATGCCTTTGTAGCCATCGGTGGTTGTGACAAGAACATGCCTGGTTCCATGATTGCCATTGCTAATATGGATATTCCAGCTATTTTCGCTTATGGTGGTACCATTGCACCGGGAAATCTTGATGGCAAAGACATTGACTTGGTTTCTGTTTTTGAGGGTATCGGAAAATGGAACCACGGTGACATGACAGCTGAGGACGTGAAACGTCTTGAATGTAATGCCTGCCCGGGCCCTGGTGGCTGTGGTGGTATGTATACAGCTAATACCATGGCGACTGCTATCGAAGTTCTAGGTATGAGTTTGCCAGGATCTTCATCTCACCCAGCTGAATCAGCTGACAAGAAGGAAGATATCGAAGCAGCAGGACGAGCTGTTGTTAAGATGCTTGAGCTTGGTCTCAAACCATCAGATATCTTGACTCGTGAAGCCTTTGAAGATGCCATCACTGTAACGATGGCTCTCGGTGGTTCTACAAATGCTACTCTTCACTTGCTCGCTATTGCCCATGCGGCTAATGTTGACTTGTCACTTGGGGACTTCAATACGATCCAAGAGCGTGTGCCTCACTTGGCCGACTTGAAACCATCTGGTCAGTATGTCTTCCAAGACCTCTACGAAGTCGGTGGGGTCCCTGCGGTTATGAAATATCTCCTGGCAAATGGCTTCCTTCATGGCGACCGCATCACATGTACTGGTAAGACAGTTGCTGAGAACTTGGCTGACTTTGCAGACCTCACACCAGGTCAAAAAGTCATTATGCCACTTGAAAATCCAAAACGTGCAGACGGTCCGCTTATCATCTTGAACGGGAACCTTGCCCCTGATGGTGCGGTTGCTAAGGTATCAGGTGTTAAAGTGCGTCGTCACGTTGGACCAGCTAAGGTCTTTGACTCGGAAGAAGATGCTATTCAGGCTGTCTTGACAGACGAAATCGTTGATGGCGATGTTGTCGTTGTTCGTTTTGTTGGACCGAAGGGTGGTCCAGGTATGCCTGAGATGCTGTCCCTTTCATCCATGATTGTTGGTAAAGGTCAAGGAGACAAGGTTGCCCTCTTGACGGATGGCCGTTTCTCTGGTGGGACTTATGGTCTGGTTGTTGGACATATCGCTCCTGAAGCTCAGGATGGTGGACCGATTGCCTACCTTCGTACAGGCGATATCGTTACAGTTGACCAAGATACCAAAGAAATTTCCATGGCCGTATCCGAAGAAGAACTTGAAAAACGCAAGGCAGAAACAACCTTGCCACCACTATACAGCCGTGGTGTCCTTGGTAAATATGCCCATATCGTATCATCTGCTTCACGTGGAGCCGTGACAGACTTCTGGAATATGGACAAGTCAGGTAAAAAATAAACTCATACTCTTCGAAAATCTCTTCAAACCACGTCAACTTTATCTGCAACCTCAAAGCTGTGCTTTGAGCAACCTGCGGCTAGTTTTCTAGTTTGCCCTTCGATTTTCATTGAGTATCAAAAAGCAAGCCAACTTCGGCTTGCTTCTTTTCATCTTCAAAAAGTAATTTGCCTGCTTAACGAGGTGGTAGTCCAAGGGCAATGCGGCCGTAGCGACTGATTCGTGTAATCTTCCAGGCAGGCGACCAGGTAACTTCAACCTTGACCTCTTCGATACCCTCGATTTGTTTTAGACCTGCAACGATTTCGATAGGCAAGCTTTCGGCGCAATCGCAGGCAGTGTCGGTGAAAGTCATGACAATCTTGCAGAGACCTGTTTCGTCCAGATTGACTTCATAAATCAGCCCTAGATTGTACACATCCAATTCCACATCTGTATCAAAAACCTTCTCTAGTTTTTCGATAATTTGGTCTTGTAAGGCCAAAGCGCGGTCATTGATTTTGATATCGTCTCTCATAACAGTCCCTCCACGTGATAAATATCCTCTATTTTCTCATAATTCTGACAATTTGGCAAGTTTTTGATGAATTTTCTGAAAAGACTCTCTTGAGATCTTCTCCTCTCACTGTTTTAATCCCTTTATTTATGGTAAAATAAAACTATTAAGTTTAAAGAGGATTCCCTATGAAATTACAAAAACCAAAAGGAACACAGGATATTTTACCTGCTGAGTCTGCCAAGTGGCAGTACGTTGAGGGCTTTGCCCGTGAAATTTTTAGTCGCTACAATTATGCGGAAATTCGTACACCGATTTTTGAGCATTACGAGGTTATCAGTCGCTCTGTCGGAGATACAACGGATATCGTAACCAAGGAAATGTATGATTTCTATGACAAGGGTGATCGTCATATCACCCTCCGTCCAGAAGGAACTGCGCCCGTTGTCCGCTCTTATGTGGAAAATAAACTCTTCGCCCCAGAAGTGCAAAAGCCAAGTAAATTTTACTACATGGGCCCTATGTTCCGTTATGAGCGTCCACAAGCGGGGCGTTTGCGCCAGTTCCACCAGATTGGTGTTGAGTGCTTTGGTTCGAGCAATCCAGCTACCGATGTGGAAACCATCGCTATGGCAGCCCATTTCTTGAAAGAAATTGGCATTCAAGGAGTCAAATTGCACCTCAACACTCTTGGGAATCCTGAGAGTCGTGCGGCCTACCGTCAAGCCTTGATCGACTATTTGACACCGCTCAAGGAGACCTTGTCGAAGGATAGCCAACGTCGTTTGGAGGAAAATCCTCTCCGTGTCCTAGACTCTAAGGAGAAAGAAGACATGGTGGCAGTGGAGAATGCACCTTCTATCTTGGATTTCCTTGATGAAGAAAGCCAAGTCCATTTTAATGCTGTGCGTCAGATGTTGGAAAATCTAGGTGTAGACTATATCATCGATACCAATATGGTGCGTGGTCTGGACTACTACAACCACACCATTTTCGAGTTCATCACAGAGATTGAGGGGAATAGCTTGACGGTCTGTGCGGGCGGTCGTTATGACGGTTTGGTTGCTTACTTTGGTGGTCCTGAAACGGCTGGATTTGGTTTTGGACTTGGTGTTGAGCGCCTCCTACTCATCCTAGAAAAGCAAGGTGTGGTGCTTCCGATAGAAAATAGCCTTGATGTTTATATGGCAGTTTTGGGTGAAGGAGCAAATGTTAAGGCCTTGGAATTGGTACAAGTCCTTCGCCAGCAAGGTTTCAAAGCAGAACGTGATTACCTTAACCGCAAGCTTAAAGCTCAGTTCAAGTCAGCCGACGTTTTTGCAGCTAAGACCCTCATCACCCTAGGAGAGAGCGAAGTCGAAAGCGGACAAGTGACAGTCAAGAACAACCAAACTCGAGAGGAAGTGCAAGTGTCACTTGATGCTATCAGCCAAAACTTCTCAGAAATCTTTGAAAAATTAGGCTTTTAATAGTAGAAAAACTGGTCAGGATCTTATCCCTGACCTTTTTCTTTTGCAAAATGACAAAAATCATAAACTTTTTGACAAAAATACTTGTCAAAAAGAAAAAGATGTGTTACACTATAATCAAGTTAAGAGAAAAGGAGAAAGGAACGATTATGTGGGCATTAGGATTTGTACCTCTTGTGATTATGTATTATATCTACCATTCCCAAAAGGTCAAGAAACTGGAGAATAAAATCAAAAGAATTGAGCAAAAACAGAAAGGAAATAAAGAAATGTCAAGAATCTTAAAAGAATTGATTGGGAAAAAACCAACAATCGTTGGACAATTATTTGGCACAGACAACTGGGAAGTTGTGGATGTTGATGAGGAGTGGATCAAGCTACGTCGTGTTGATAAGAAGGGAAAAGAAAAATTCAAACTACAACGCATTGAGGATATCCAAACCGTTGAATTTGACGGAGAGTAGGTGTGTAACATGCAACTAAAAAATCGTCTAAAAGAGCTTAGAGCTCGCGATAGTCTCAATCAAACCGACCTAGCCAAGCTGGCAGGGGTTTCCAGACAGACCATTAGCCTATTAGAACGGGACGAATACACCCCGTCCGTTGTGATTGCCTTGAAAATATCTCAAATTTTCAACGAAACAGTCGAGTCGGTATTTCGTATAGAGGAGGACGAGTGATGAACAAGTATAAAGTGATTTATTATGTATCTATAGTTGTGTTTATCGTAAATCTTTTGGCTATGATTGGAAGCCTATTTGGTTGGTTTACAATTGTTGAAAGTAAATACCTCTTCTGGATTACCATAGTTTTACTATTAGTCTTTAGATGGGTAGAGAGAAAGATAAAGTTTAAAGAGATTGAAAAAGGAGAAAAGTCATGAGAGAGATTTTAGCAGGTTTTCAAGTCGATACTGAGCACAAAGAACTTTCGGGTGTTTGTGCAGGTTTAGGAAATTATTTTAACATTCAAGCCAATATCGTTCGTTTGGTGACAGTCTTGCTGTTTCTCTCTTCGACAGAGATTGGGATTATAACAGTAACTCTCTATGCCTATCTAGCAGGTTGGCTTGGCAATGAACCCTTGGGAGATGGAGCAAAAAAAGCTAGAAACCAAGCTATTCTCTTACTTGCTGTTTGTTTGATTTTGGTGTCACTTGGAACAGAAGGCTTGACAGCTATTTTTGAATCAGGTAAGGACTTTGGTCAATGGTTGGCTGGATTGGTTTAGAGGGGGATAAAAATGAAAAAGAAACGTGGATTATTATTATTTTTAGCAGCAGTTGTCTTTGGAGGTTTCTTGGGCAGTTTTGTAGGGATGTTTAAGGCACTTGCTGAATCTCACGGAATTATGTTAGATGTAAAAGTCTTGATACCATGGATATCAGCTATTTGTTTAGTGTTAGGTTTCATTAGCATTCTTTTGACATTCAATTTCTTAAAGAAAAGCAGAACATTTCATTCCTTGTATCAAGAGGAAATGGATGATGATCTGAATGAAACCTATTATGTACAAATGCATCGTAATCTCGAGTTTGGAACTATTGCTTTTAATAGTGCAGGCGTAGCGATTTTTTTGGCTCTTTTCATCTCAGGTAGTGAAGTCATTGTACTAAATATCAGCTATATAACCTTATCTCTTTCTTTTTTGGCATTAGTAATGATTTTCAGTGCTCAAAAATATCTCTATAAGACCATTGCGATCGTTCGTCAGTTTGATTTGGAATTCTTCTCTACACCAAAGGATGTCTTGGACTACATAAATTCCTATGATGAAGGGGAGCGTCAGGTTAATTTGGAACAAAGTTTTCGAATTTTATTCCAATTAAATCAGTATGTCTTGCCAGGTCTCTATTTTTTGATTGCTATCTTTTCTTTATTGACAGGAGAGATTCAGTTACTAGCCTTCTTGCTTGTAGGAGCAATCCATATTTATATCAATGTGATGCAATTACCTATGGTAAAACGTTATTTCAAATAGGAGTCTTTTATGAAACTACTTAAAAATCTTGGCTGGTTTCTTCTAGCTGTTTTATCCTTTTTCTTTGGCTATGGTCTGGTTCAGAGTATGGCTTTATCAGCGCTTGACCTAGGGGCTTCAATCTTTGGAGTTTTGCCACTCTATATCGCCCTGTCAGGGGCCTATGTTTATGGAGTTTACAGATGGTATCAGACAGAAAAGGTTAGCATCCAGACAACGGCTTTTAATCGTTATATTTGGTTGCCAACCCTGGTTTTGCTAATGGCGATTACAGCTCAGTACTATTTGCCAGATGATCCGTCGGTCAATCAACAAATCGTATCTCAACTGACAGTCGCACAGCCTGTCTTTGGTTTCTTTATGGTGGTAGTCTTTGCTCCTCTGACGGAAGAACTCATCTTTAGAGGGATGCTGGCGCGTTATCTCTTTCCTAAGCAGAACAACAGCAAACAGACAGCTCTCTTTCTCCTCGTATCAAGTGTGCTTTTTGCCTTGATTCATTTTCCAGGGACTTTGCAACAGTTTTTAGTTTATGCCAGTCTGGGATTGAGTTTGGGTCTGGCTTATGTGAGCCGAAAAGGTCTTATTTATAGCATTTCTCTCCACGCTTTGAATAATTTAATCGGCTTTTTGATGATACTCATGCTATAATAGAGTCAGGAGGTCACATGAAACGAGTAATTTTATTAGCAGTGATACAGGCGGTCGTTCTCTTCTTTATCATCGGGGCACTTGCCTATGCCTTTAAAGGCGATTTCTTTTACAACTATCTAGCAGTTGTCTTTGCGCCTATTGCAGGTGTCTTGCGTTTTGCTTCGGCTTATGCGACGGAAATTGTTCTACCTAAAAAGGCAGCTGAGATTGCTGAAAAGCGTAAAGCAGGCAAAACTTCAAAATAAAAGAGTCCGGTGAAGTTCATCGGATTTTTTGTCTGTTCGTTTTGATTTCTAAAGACAATCAAACTTTTCTGCTGATTTTCATGAAGAGCCTGTGCTTTTATGGTAAAATAGTAACAGAATAAAAGAGGAGAGAAGAAATGAAACGTAGTATGTATGCTGGTCGTGTTCGTGAGGAACACATCGGACAAGAAATGACCTTGAAAGGATGGGTTGGCCGTCGTCGTGACTTGGGTGGCTTGATTTTTATCGACCTTCGTGACCGTGAAGGGATCATGCAGTTGGTTATTAACCCTGAAAAAGTATCTGCAGAGGTCATGGCAACAGCTGAAAGCCTTCGTAGCGAATTTGTTATCGAGGTGACTGGTCAAGTCGTTGCGCGTGAGCAAGCCAATGATAAGTTGCCAACGGGTGCGGTTGAGTTGAACGTTACAGCTTTGACAGTGCTGAATACAGCTAAAACAACACCTTTTGAGATTAAAGATGGGATTGAGGCCAATGACGATACACGTTTGCGTTACCGTTATCTTGACCTTCGTCGTCCAGAAATGCTAGAAAACCTTAAGCTTCGTGCCAAGGTGACCCACTCTATCCGTAACTACTTGGATGAGTTGGAGTTTATCGATGTGGAGACGCCATTCCTTTCTAAATCAACGCCAGAAGGGGCGCGTGACTATTTGGTGCCATCTCGTGTCAATAAAGGGCATTTCTACGCTCTTCCTCAAAGTCCACAAATCACTAAGCAACTCTTGATGAATGCTGGTTTTGACCGCTATTACCAAATCGTTAAATGTTTCCGTGACGAGGACTTGCGTGGTGACCGTCAGCCTGAGTTTACTCAGGTCGACTTAGAAACGTCTTTCCTTACGGAGCAAGAGATCCAAGACATCACAGAAGGCTTGATTGCGCGCGTGATGAAAGAAACCAAAGGCATTAACGTGACGCTTCCATTCCCTCGTATGAAGTATGATGACGCGATGTCTCTCTATGGTTCTGACAAACCTGATACTCGTTTTGATATGTTGCTTCAGGACTTGACAGAAGTGGTCAAGGGTGTTGATTTTAAAGTCTTCTCAGAAGCACCTGCTGTAAAAGCCATTGTGGTCAAAGGAGCTGCAGATAACTACTCACGTAAAGACATCGACAAGATGACCGAAGTAGCCAAACAGTACGGTGCTAAAGGTCTTGCTTGGGTCAAGGTAGTTGATGGAGAATTAAACGGACCAGTTGCCAAGTTCTTGACTGGTATCCAAGCAGACTTGACTGCAGCACTTGGGCTTGAAGATAAGGATTTGGTTCTATTTGTGGCGGATACGCTTGAGGTAGCCAATGCAACACTTGGTGCCCTTCGTGGCCGTATTGCCAAAGAGCTTGGCTTGATTGATAACGATAAATTCAACTTCCTTTGGGTAGTTGACTGGCCAATGTTTGAATGGTCTGAAGAAGAAGGCCGCTACATGAGTGCCCACCATCCATTTACCCTTCCACAGGAAGAAACAGCTCACGAATTAGAAGGTGATTTGGCTAAGGTTCGTGCCATTGCTTACGATATCGTCTTGAACGGTTATGAGCTTGGTGGTGGTAGCCTTCGTATCAACCAAAAAGAACTTCAAGAACGCATGTTCAAGGCTCTTGGTTTTTCAGCTGAAGAAGCAAATGACCAGTTTGGCTTCCTTCTTGAAGCCATGGACTATGGTTTCCCACCACACGGTGGCTTGGCTATCGGTCTTGACCGTTTTGTGATGCTCTTAGCAGGAGAAGAAAATATTCGGGAAGTCATTGCCTTTCCTAAAAACAATAAGGCAACCGACCCAATGACACAAGCTCCATCAACAGTCGCTCTCAAACAACTAGAGGAACTCAGCTTACAAGTAGAAGAAGATGAAACAAGCAAAACGAATTAAGCGGTGGCGCTATTATCTGCGCCGCTTTGCTTATCAGATAAAAATTTTACGTGTCTTACAAAGCATCTCTCGAGAGAAGTATGATGAGAAAGTATCGGCTTCTCTGGTTTATGGCTTTTTGTCAGCAGTAGCAGTCAATTTCTTTTTTCAACCAGGACACGTTTACTCCAGTGGTGCGACGGGTCTGGCACAGATTATCTCTGCCTTGAGTAATCACTGGTTTGGGTTTTACATTCCGATATCGCTAACCTTTTATGCCATCAATTTTCCGTTGATGATTTTGGCTTGGTATCAGATTGGGCATAAGTTTACAATCTTTACCTTCATCACAGTATCCATGAGTTCCCTCTTTATCCAGATTGTACCAGTTGTGACCTTGACAGAGGATCCCATCATCAATGCTCTTTTTGGGGGTGTTGTCATGGGCTTGGGGATTGGTTTTGCGCTCCGTAACAATATTTCTAGTGGAGGTACAGATATCGTCAGTCTCACCATTCGAAAGAAGACAGGGAGAAATGTCGGTAGTATTTCTTTCTTAGTGAATGGGACCATCATGCTGATAGCAGGTTTGACTTTTGGTTGGAAATACGCCCTCTATTCTATGATTACCATCTTTGTCTCTAGTCGTGTGACAGATGCGGTCTTTACCAAGCAAAAACGCATGCAGGCCATGATTGTGACCAATAATCCTGACAAGGTAATCGCAAAAATCCATAAAAAATTGCACCGCGGAGCAACCATGATCCACGATGCAGAAGGAACCTATAATCATGAGAGAAAAGCAGTCTTGATTACGGTTATCACACGAGCAGAGTTTAATGATTTTAAACACATCATGAAACAGGTCGATCCGACAGCCTTTGTCTCTGTATCCGAAAATGTCCACATTCTCGGACGATTCGTAGAAACAGACAATTAATAATACTCAAAAGACCAGCCTTGGAGCTGGTCTTTATTTTTCGATAATTTTGTGGGCAATCAACTGGCGGTAACAGATTTGTCTGTTGTTTTTTGCGTCATTGATGATCTGTAAAATCGTTTCAAATGATGTCCGCCCAAGTTCCAGACTATTGATATCCACATAAGCTACAAGATCAAGTCGAGGATTGACAGAGTCGAAACTCAAGACAGGAACCTTTAGCTGATGCTTACTGATGTAGTCACAAACCCCTTCAGCAAGGAGACTGTCGGTTGTTATGATAGCATCAATCTCTGGCTCATGCTTAAAGAGACGTTTACTAAATTGATACCCCTTTTCTTCCAAAAATTCAGTCGCAAAATAGGTCAAGCTACTATCAATAGGAAGTTGGTGTTGCTTGAGAGCTTGCTCATAGCCTTTTAGACGGTCTTGAGTTACAAAAAGCTTCTTAGTTCCTCCTATAAAGGCAATGCGCTTGTAGTCTTTTTTAATAAAATACTCTGTCGCATCAAAACCTGCTTGTACATTGTCATTGTCAACCAGTGGTATAAAAGGGGATAGAGATTTCCCGAGGATAAGAAAAGGAAACTGTTCCTCTGCCACGAGTTTAACTAGCGGATCTTCTTCTTGTGCATAGAGGAAAATCAAGCCGTCAACTCGTTTACCATAGACCATCTGTGAGATGGTATTTAGGCGCTCGTTCTCATTTTTTCCTGTTGCGATCTGAATCGCATAGTGGTTTTCAGATGCTACTTGAGCAATACCGCGAAGGACAGATGGGAAGAAAGGATTTTGATAGAAGGCATCCGAGTCGTCAGGAAGAACCAAGCCAATGACCTGAGTATAGCTACTTACCAAGCTACGAGCATTGAGATTAGGATGGTAGTTAAGCTCCTTCATCGCCTTGCGAACTCGTTTTTTGGTTTCATCACTAATCGTTGATTTATTTTGAATGACGCGGGTTACAGTGGAAGGTGATACCCCTGCAGCCTTGGCCACATCTTTGATGGTAGCGGGCATAAAAAATCTCCTAGTTATGGTAGTTTGGATCACGAAAATGAGTTTTATAAAAGATAGTGACCAGATAAAGAACAAAAAGAATGTTTTGTACAGTGATAAGGGTTGCCATATTCTGGCCAAAAAGTCCCAAAATAAGCGTGATCAGAGTGGGCAATCCTAAACAGTTCAAGATAAAATGGTAGCACTCTTTAAAGGTCCTAAATGAAAAGAGGCGTGATCTTTTGGTGATATAAAGGAGAAGACTAGCTCCAAGAGAGACAATGAAGAAATTCAATCCAAAGAGGAAGCTTGCACCAAGAACGAGAAAGAGACTGATATAGACCCGATTTTGTTGGTACCAGTCTTTAGAAATGGCCTGGGTTAGATCTTCCTTGCTCTGGAAACTATCCGTTTGAATCGCGTGGTAGCGAATGCGAGTCAATTCCTTACTTTCCTTACTAATGACGAGTTCTTCCGTATCAAAATGAAGTTGCAAGTCCTTTGGCAATTCTTTGTTTTGGCTTGGGCCAATCAAAAGAGAAGGCTGCTGATTCCTAGTGCCTAAGTAGTTCAGCTTTCCATCAACGATTTGTGCATTCTCTGACAAGTCCATGATGGCTTCATCTGTCAGTGGAGTGTAGACATTATCGATAAAAGTATCCAGTGGATACGTTTTCTGTGAGCTGTTTTGAATGGCAATGGGAACCATAGACAAACTGATGAGGAAAATGCTCGTAAAGAGAAGCTGAAACCAGTTGAGGCCGAAACGTTTTGATAGGGGCTTACGAAATCCCCAGATACTAGAGAAATATGAGAATGGATATGGAAGCATAGGCATCTTTCTAAAAGTGTTTTCTATATGAGTATTATATAGAGAAATGTACTTTATTTCAAGTCTAGTAGATAAATTGCTTTTTGAAAAGCGGATTTTGCTACTATTTATGGTCTTGTGTCTAATCTTTCAACTTTACAAGCAAGATTCAAAATGAAAAAGGGTGGCGGGGATAAATTATCCCTTGTCGCCACCACTTGTAAGTCCTGAAACAAAGTTCTTTTGTAAGAAGAAGAAGAGTGTACAGATTGGAAGAGCGATGAGGATAGCACCTGCTGAGAAGTAGGCAATCTTCAAGTTCTTCGCATTGTTTACGAAGGTTTGGAGACCAACGGCAACTGTAAAGTATTCTTTCTCACGAAGCAAGAAACTAGAGAGGATATAGTCTCCGAAAGGTCCCATGAAGGCCCAGAGGGCTTGTACCGCAACCATTGGGCGAACAAGAGGGAGAACGATTTGCCAGAAGCGGCGGAAGTGTCCTGCACCATCAAGTTTTGCTGATTCATCAAGAGACATTGGTACGGTATCAAAGTAACCTTTCATCAACCAAGCGTTCATAGGGATACCACCACCGACATAGAGGAAGATGAGGAACCAGCTATGGTTAAGGGCGTTCAACATAAGTGCCATAACGAAGAAGGCAGTCAAAGCAGCCATGGTTGGCACCATTTGGATAATCAAGAAGAAGACCAAACTTTGTTTACGAGCCAAGAAGTTGTATCGGCTGTAGGCATAACCAGCAAGTACGATGATGCTTGTTTGGACAGCCATTGTAATCAAGGCAATAATCAGGGTATTGAGATACCAAGTGCCGTACAAGGTTTCAGTAAAGAGTCCTTTAAAGTTATCAAAACTAAAATCGACGTTACCATCTAGTTTAAAGGCTACGACGTTACCTGACTTGAAGGCTGACATAATCGTAATCAAAAGCGGATAGATAATGACGATTGATAAGCCAATCAAGTAGAGGTAAGTGAGGGTTTGAGTCAGTCTACGTTTGAGTTTGATTGAGTTATTCATCTTAGACGTCCTCCATATCAAATGCGTGTAGTTTCTTGAATGCGATCATAGAGATAGAGATGACAATGATGGAGATAATCAAGGTAACAGCTGCGGCCATAGAGTATTGTGGGGCTGTACCAGTTGTCAAACGGTAAATCCATGAAATCAAGATATCAGTTGAACCGGCTCCACCACCAACGCTACCAGGTCCTCCACCATTGAAGAGGTACATGATAGAGAAGTTGTTAAAGTTGAAGGTGTATTGGCTAATCAATGTTGGAGCTGCAACAGCCAAGATCATTGGGAAAGTGATGTTGCGGAATTTTTGCCAAGCATTGGCACCATCAATGTAAGCCGCTTCGTAGAGGTCGTTAGGAATAGACTGCAAGATACCCAAGGTTAAAACGTAGATGTATGGGAATCCAAGCCAACCTTGCATCATAATCAAGGCAATCTTGGTCCAAGTCGGATCGGTTTTCCAAGGGATAAGAGCTCCATCTAGGAAAGGAAGGACCTTAGACAAAAGAGGCAAGACTTGGGTGTTGATAGCACCAACACTATCATTAAACATGTTTGAGAATGTCAAGATAGTGATGAAGGCTGGAACTGCCCAAGGGAGAAGGAAAATAACACCGAAGATACGTTTTCCTTTGATAAATGGTTGGTTGGCAATGATTGCTGTAAAGATACCAATGACAATCTGCAAAGTAGAAGCAGATAAGGCCCAGATAATGGTCCAAGAAAGAACAGAACCAAAGGCTGAACGGAAGGTACTCAAGCTCCAGATGTTAGTGAAGTTCGTCAAACCAACCCAGTCCAACAATTTGTTTGGTGGCAAGTGTTGGAAGTCATAGTTGGTAAAGGCAATCATCAAGGTTACGATAACAGGAAAGATAATCGCAAAGGTCATCGCTACATACGATGGGATAATCAAAAGGTATGGGAATCCATTCTCATAAATGCCCTTAAGCATATCCTTGAAGGTATAAGCTACAGGAATACCATTGTTGATACGTTTAGCAGTCGTATGTGCGTCCTTGATATTAAAGATATAAAAGAGCAAGTAAACGACAACAAAGATAGAATGGAAAGCACCGCGAATCAGCATGAACAGTGAATTATCACGGCCAGGTTTGTCACCAAGGGTGACTAAATTGCTCAATTCAGGGCTTGCAAGTGTTAGAAAATACAGAACAAATAGAACAGTAATGCCAAGGAAAATAAATCCTTTAGCTTTTTGTTTGTTATAGATTTGTCCTAAACCAGGAATGATTGACAGCAAGGCTGCTTTGCGAGGCTGTTGTTTTTCCATGATTACTCCTTTCATAGGATGCGAGTTTAAACTCGGATTCAATCGTAAGATACGTACATCTGATAAGAAGCATATCTATAAATTCAAAGGGGGATTTTGCTTCCACCCCCCTTGAACAATTCAATTAGTTACCAAATTTTTGTTGGATTGTTTCCTTGATCAATGTTACAGCATCGTTAGCAGCTGTTTTCGCATCTTTCTTACCACTTACAGCATCAAAGAGCATAGTTTTCGCTGGATCCCAAACTGTTGACATTTGTGAGATGTTTGGCATTGGTTGAGCGTTCTTGAACTGTTTGATAACAGCTGTAGTCAACTCATCGTTTTTGCCTTCAGCATAAGTACGAGCCTCAGTGTTAGCTGGGATTTCGTTGGTTGCATCGTAGAATGCTTTTTGTTGTTCAGTTGAAACTAGGAAGTCTACAAATTTTTGAGCGCCTTCAAGGTTCTTAGTGCTTGATGGGATAATCCACGCTTTACCACCACCGAATGCTGCGTAATCTTTACCGTTTGGAAGAGTTGGGATAGTCGCAACACCGTAGTTTACTTTAGCATCTTTAAAGGATTGAGCTTTCCAAGGACCATCGATGATAGCAGCTGTTTTGCCTTCTTGGAATTGAGTTTGGATCAAGTTACCAGCACCTTCAGTATCTTGCATCCCTTTAGGCCATTTTTCGTACCAAGATTTAGCGTATTCGATACCTTTGATTGCTCCGTCGTTTGCAAGACCGATATCTTTAGGATCTTTACCATTTTGACCGAATACATAACCACCATTACCAGCAAGGAGTCCGTATGCATAGTAGAAGTTTGTCCAGTCAGCTAGGAAGGCAGTAGTTTTGCCATCTTCACCAGCGAAAGCATATTTGCTGTCTTTTGCGAGATTTTCCAAGTCGCCAAAAGTCTTAGGAGCTTCGCTGATTAAGTCCTTATTATAGTACATCACCAACGACTCGATAACAGCAGGTGCGCCATAAACTTTACCATCAGCTGTGGTTACAAGAGATTTAGTAGTATCATCTGTTTTCGCACCATCACTAAGAGTTACTTCTGAAAGTTGTCCGTCAGTACCAAGGCTACCTACACGGTCGTATGGAGCCATCATAACATCAGGGGCTTTACCAGATTGGTTGTCAAGTGAAAGGTTATCAAGACCACCCATTTGGTCTCCTGTTTTGATAGTAACTTTTACGCCAGATTCTTTTTCGTAAGCTTTTGCAGCTGATTCAGCGAAGGCTTTATATTGGTCTTCAACGTAGAAAGTGATTTCTTGTGCTTCTGAAGAGCTAGTATCAGCTGCTTTGTCAGCAGATTTGCTTCCGCAAGCTACCAAGAGCAAGCTAGCGAGAGTAGCAGTTCCGAGCACAGCAGCGCTCTTCATGAATTTAGATGACATAGTGTATTCCTCCTAAAGAATAACAATATAATTTATTTAGAAAACGCAAACGTTTTCTTTTATGAGCCTAGTATAGCACAAACAGAAAACGGTTGCAAGCTTTTTTAAAAAGTTTTTTAAAAAAAATTTTAAGGTTTCAAACATTTGTTAAAGCCTTTATATAGGAAAGAACTTAAAATGTTTGTTTCTCTTGAACGGGAAATATATTAGGGAAACGATTGCGTGAATTTTATAAATTTTAGATAAAATACTTTGAGCTACAAGTGGGAAATTATCTTAACTTACAATTTCTTGCTGAAAGCTTGCGATTTTTTCAAAAAAAAAATAGAGAAATTCATTCTCGAGAGTGGGAACAAAGAAATTAAAAAAAGTATAAAAACGCTTGCATTTGTTTTTGAAATACGCTATACTTAATTTGACGCAAACGTTTGCGCCTAGGTTTGCGCAACGTTTCATAACAAAATATTCGAGGTGCTATTATGAAAAAACGTCAGAGTGGTGTGTTGATGCACATCTCTTCCCTGCCAGGAGCATACGGGATTGGATCATTTGGCCAAACTGCATATGACTTCGTTGATTTCTTGGTTCGTACCAAGCAACGTTACTGGCAAATTCTTCCCTTGGGAACGACGAGTTATGGAGATTCTCCATACCAATCATTCTCGGCCTTTGCTGGAAATACGCATTTTATCGATTTTGATATCTTGATAGAGCATGGCTTGCTCGAAGCTAGTGACCTTGAAGGTATTGACTTTGGTAGCGATGCATCTGAAGTTGACTATGCGAAGATCTATTACGCTCGTCGTCCGCTTTTAGAAAAGGCTGTGCAACGTTTCTTAGAACTTGGGGATGTGAAGTCTTTTGAAACATTCGCTAAAGAAAATGAATCTTGGCTTGAACTCTTCGCAGAATATATGGCGATCAAAGAGCATTTTGACAATCTTGCTTGGACAGAATGGCCAGATGCAGATGCTCGTGTTCGTAAAGCTTCAGCACTTGAAAGCTACCGTGAGAAATTGGCAGACAAGTTGGTTTACCACCGTGTGACTCAATACTTCTTCTTCCAACAATGGTTGAAATTGAAAGCCTACGCTAACGATAACCATATCGAAATCGTTGGGGATATGCCTATCTACGTTGCGGAAGATTCAAGCGATATGTGGGCTAATCCTCATCTTTTCAAAACGGATGAAAATGGCAAAGCGACTCACATCGCAGGATGCCCACCAGATGAGTTTTCTGCAGACGGCCAACTTTGGGGGAACCCAATCTATGACTGGGAAGCTATGGACAAAGATGGTTACAAATGGTGGATTGAACGCTTGCGCGAAAGCTTCAAGATCTACGATATCGTTCGTATCGACCACTTCCGCGGTTTCGAATCTTACTGGGAAATTCCTGCTGGTTCCGATACAGCAGCAACAGGTAAATGGGTGAAAGGACCTGATTACAAGCTTTTTGCGGCGGTTAAAGAAGAACTTGGTGACTTGAATATCATCGCAGAAGACCTCGGTTTCATGACGAATGAAGTCATCGAAATGCGTGAGCGTACAGGATTCCCAGGTATGAAGGTTCTTCAATTTGCCTTCAATCCAGAACATGAAAGCATTGATAGTCCACATTTGGCACTTACGAACTCTGTTATGTACACAGGAACACACGATAACAATACAGTCCTTGGTTGGTATCGTAATGAGATCGATGATCCGACCCGTGAGTACATGGCGCGCTACACCAATCGCAAAGAGTATGAAACAGTGCCACATGCAATGCTTCGTACTGTCTTTTCATCAGTCAGCTTCATGGCTATTGCAACCATGCAAGACTTGCTAGAACTAGATGAGTCAGCGCGGATGAACTTACCATCGACTCTAGGTGGCAACTGGTCATGGCGCATGACAGCAGACCAGCTCACACCAGCTGTTGAAGAAACTTTGCTAGACTTGACAACAATTTATCGCCGAATCAACGAAAATTTGGTAGAATTAAAGAAATAAGACAATATCAGGAGACACACAACCATGTTACCATTAAACGAATTTGTACAAAAGCGTTACAATAAAACCATTGCAGAATGTAGCAATGAAGAACTTTACCTTGCTCTTCTTAACTACAGCAAGTTTGCTAGCAGTCAAAAGCCAGTCAACACTGGTAAGAAAAAAGTTTACTATATCTCAGCTGAGTTCTTAATCGGTAAACTCTTGTCAAACAACTTGATCAACCTTGGTCTTTATGACGATGTGAAAAAAGAATTGGCTGATGCTGGTAAAGACTTGATTGAAGTTGAAGAAGTAGAATTGGAACCATCACTCGGTAACGGTGGATTGGGACGTTTGGCGGCCTGCTTTATTGACTCTATTGCAACTCTTGGTTTGAATGGTGACGGCGTTGGTCTGAACTACCATTTCGGTCTTTTCCAACAAGTTCTTAAAAACAACCAACAAGAAACGATTCCTAACGCTTGGTTGACTGAGCAAAACTGGTTGGTACGCTCAAGCCGTAGCTACCAAGTGCCGTTTGCGCACTTCACATTGACATCTACTCTTTACGATATCGATGTACCTGGTTACAAGACAGCTACTAAAAACCGCTTGCGTTTGTTTGACTTGGATTCAGTTGATTCTTCTATCATCGAAGATGGTATCAACTTTGACAAGACAGATATCGCTCGCAATTTGACTCTTTTCCTTTACCCAGACGACAGCGACAAGCAAGGTGAATTGCTCCGTATCTTCCAACAATACTTCATGGTTTCAAACGGTGCGCAACTCATCATCGACGAAGCAATCGAAAAAGGAAGCAACTTGCATGACCTTGCGGACTACGCAGTTGTACAAATCAACGATACTCACCCATCCATGGTGATTCCTGAATTAATCCGTCTTTTGACTGCGCGTGGTATCGAGCTTGATGAAGCAATCTCAATCGTACGTAGCATGACTGCCTACACTAACCACACAATTCTTGCTGAAGCCCTTGAAAAATGGCCGCTTGACTTCTTGCAAGAAGTGGTTCCTCACTTGGTACCAATCATCGAAGAATTGGACCGTCGTGTGAAGGCAGAATACAGCGATCCAGCTGTTCAGATCATCGACGAGCATGGGCGTGTCCACATGGCCCACATGGATATCCACTATGGATATAGCGTCAACGGGGTAGCGGCACTCCATACTGAGATTTTGAAAAACTCAGAGTTGAAAGCCTTCTACGACCTTTACCCAGAAAAATTCAACAACAAAACAAACGGTATCACTTTCCGTCGTTGGCTTATGCATGCCAATCCAAGCTTGTCTCACTACTTGGACGAGATTCTTGGTCGCGATTGGCACCATGAAGCAGATGAACTTGAACAGCTCTTGTCTTACGAAGATAAAGCTGCTGTCAAAGAAAAATTGGAAAGCATCAAGGCTCACAACAAACGGAAATTGGCTCGTCACTTGAAAGAACACCAAGGTGTGGAAATCAATACAAACTCTATCTTTGATATCCAAATCAAACGTCTTCACGAGTACAAACGCCAACAAATGAACGCTTTGTATGTCATCCACAAATACCTTGATATCAAGGCTGGTAACATCCCTGCTCGTCCAATCACAGTCTTCTTTGGTGGTAAAGCAGCACCTGCCTACACAATTGCTCAAGACATCATTCACTTGGTCCTTTGTTTATCAGAAGTGATTGCAAACGACCCAGCAGTAGCTCCACACTTACAAGTTGTAATGGTTGAAAACTACAACGTTACTGCCGCAAGCTTCCTCATCCCAGCATGTGACATCTCAGAACAAATCTCACTTGCTTCTAAAGAAGCTTCAGGTACTGGTAACATGAAATTCATGTTGAACGGAGCTTTGACTCTTGGTACTATGGACGGAGCTAACGTAGAAATCGCTGAATTGGTTGGCGACGAAAACATCTACATCTTCGGTGAAGATTCGGAAACCGTCATTGACCTGTATGCAAAAGCAGCTTACAAGTCAAGCGAATTCTACGAACGAGATGCCATCAAGCCTCTAGTAGACTTTATCGTCAGTGACGAAGTCCGTGCGGTTGGAAATGATGAACGCCTTGGTCGTCTACACAATGAACTGATCCACAAAGACTGGTTCATGACTCTTCTTGACTTGGAAGACTACATCAAGGTGAAAGAACAAATGCTTGCAGACTACGAAGACCGTGACGCATGGTTGGATAAAGTCATCGTTAACATTTCTAAAGCAGGATTCTTCTCATCTGACCGTACAATCGCTCAGTATAACGAAGATATCTGGCACTTGAACTAATACTCTTCGAAAATCTCTTCAAACCACGTCAGCGTTGCCTTGCCGTATGTATGGTTACTGACTTCGTCAGTTCTATCTACAACCTCAAAGCAGTGCTTTGAGCAACCTGCGGCTAGCTTCCTAGTTTGCTCTTTGATTTTCATTGAGTATAAGATACAAATTTATACTAATACATTTTCCTATAAAGCGAGTTTCGATTGAAATTCGCTTTTTTTGAAAGCTGTGGATTTGGGTCAATCTTGTCTTAAAAAGATAGAAATCATAGATACAGTTAAGGCTTAGAAATACTGCTTTTTACTCTCTTTCAACCTCATGCTTCTTCTTAGTTGATTACCTCACATCTCTTGTATTCGCTTACATAAAGTATTATAATATGATTGTAGGAAAGAAGGTGTTTTTATGTGGAAAAAATATTTTTCAAAATATAGATGGACTGATTTATTTTGGATTGTATTTGTTATTTTGACATGCCTCTTGACGGGTAATAATACTCTTTTTCCACTTACCCATCAAGAAATCTCTTTTCATGGATGTTGTTATGGGGCATCACTTGCCTCATTTCACTTGCTATTTATTGATAAATTTGTCATTTCGAATCGAAAATAAAGATTAGAGCCTAGAATTATTAAATTTTCACTCTCTTCAGATAGATAGTTTAAAAATTGCAATTTAAAACCGCATATCTTCTTGAAATGCGGTTTCTTTTTATGTGCCAATTACAGTGCTTTCCCAAGCAAAATCTCTGCTTCAATGGTAATCTCTGTCAGTTGGCTCCAGTCAATCTTGGTTTGATCAACGTGAAAGAGTAAGGGTGTCATGGCAAGCAGGGCTTGGCGTTGCTCAGCTGTGATGGGTTTTGTTAAGGAAGCAATCTGACTTGATTGGATGCTGAAATGTTTCTGGAAATGTTCTTTGATATCTTGATTAGAATAGTCCTTCTTTGTCAGCTGGTCCTGCACCATTTGACGGATTTCTGTGAGGTGATTTTCAGTTGGGATGACCTTAATCAAGATACCATCTTTGGATAGAACGCGGAGAAATTCTCCATAGTTGGCAGGGGAAAAGATATCAAGCAGGATATCCATGCTAGCGTCGTTTATAGGAAGACGAGCCAGGTCACCAACAAACCAGTTGACCGCCCAGTTGGGTTCGCTCTTGGCAGCGATTTGAATGGAATCTTTTGAAATATCAAAGGCGTAGAAAGTCTTGTCAGAGTGTCTTTCTTGGAGTTTGCGAGAGTAGAAGCCTTCGCCACAACCGATATCTAAGACTGTTTTTTCGGATGGATTGGTTGTTAGTAAGTCCGAGATACCTTCTAAAATAGCCTGATAAAAACCAGCTTCAAGGATTTGTTGTCGGTTTTGGAAGTTTTCCTTGTCGTAGTTGGCAGATTGCTTGATTTGAGGTGCTAAATTGACATAGCCGAATTTTGCCAAGTCAAAAGAATGGCGGTTACTACACTTGAGGCTAGACTCTACCAAGGTCAGGTTTTCTTGGCAGATAGGGCAGGCAAAGGCACTAGTAGCAGCAAAGCGCTGGAGTTTGGGTTTGAGGTTTGTATTCATAGTTTTAGTCTAGCAAAAAAAGGACTGGATGGCAAATGCCTCCAGTCTGCTTTCTTAGTATGTAAGAACGAAGTATTTCTTCTTTCCGCGGCGGATAACAGTTAGTTCGTTTTCTAACTTATCTGCATCACTCAAGACATAGTCAAGGTCTTGGATGCGGTCGCCATTGATGTAGATAGCTCCGTTTTGGACGTCTTCACGTGCTTGTCGTTTTGAGTTAACCACACCAGATGACACGAGGAGTTCCACGATATTGTGGTTTTCGTCTGCTTGTACTTGGTAGTTTGGCACTCCACGAAGTCCTTGTTTGAGTTCTTTAACAGAAAGGTTTTTGATGTTTCCGGCAAAGAGTTGCTCTGTGATATTGAGGGCTTCCTTGTAGGCTTCTTCGCCGTGAACAAGTGTCACGACTTCACGAGCCAAGACTTTTTGAGCCAAGCGTTCGTGTGGAGCTACTTCAAACTGTTTGCGGATGTCTTCAATCTCATCAAGTGACAAGAAGGTAAAGATCTTCAAGAAGCGAACAGCGTCAGCATCCATGACGTTCATCCAGAATTGGTACATTTCGTATGGAGAAGTCTTTTCAGGATTGAGCCAGACTGCGTTTCCTTCTGATTTACCAAATTTCTTACCAGTTGCATCTGTAATGAGTGGCACTGTGATAACGTGACCAGTCTTGTCAGCCTTCCGACGAAGCAATTCGGTACCAGCGGTCATATTGCCCCACTGATCAGAACCACCGATTTGTAGCGTTACGTTGTGCTCTTGGTTAAGGACGTAGAAGTCATACCCTTGCATGATTTGGTAAGCGAACTCAGTGTAAGAAATCCCTGTTTCAATCCGTTTCTTCACAGACTCCTTGCTCATCATGTAGTTGACAGTGAAGTATTTTCCGATATCACGGAGGAAGTCAATGAAGCTGATGCTGCCAAACCAGTCGTAGTTGTTGACCATGACAGCTTTATTTTCACCATTTTCAAAGTCAAGAAAGCGAGAAAGTTGTCCTTGGATAGACTTGACCCAGCCCTCTACTGTGTCTTTTGTTTGGAGACTACGCTCAGCATCTTTGAAGGACGGATCTCCAATGAGACCTGTAGCACCGCCAACGAGCGCATAAGGTTTGTGACCTGCTAGTTGCAAACGACGACTTGTCAAGATTGCGACAAGGTGGCCTAGGTGAAGGCTGTCAGCAGTTGGATCGTAGCCGGTATAATAAGAAACTTGACCTTCTTCTAGGGCTTTGCGCAACGCTTCTTCATCAGTCGTTTGAAAAATCAAACCACGCTCTTTTAGCTCATCAAAAATGTGCATGTGTCTTTTCTCCTTTATAAAATATTGTTTCTACCTATTGTATCACAAACTTGATTAATAGCCTAGTGGAATAGGGAAGAAAGTGGCTATTTTATTGAAAGTTTTCCTTTTATGGTATAATAGAGAAAGCGAGGACATTCATGAAAGAAAGAATTAATGAATTAAAAACAAAAATGCTGCATTTTTTTCAGCAACAAACTGCAAAATGGAAGAAAAGACTAGCAGAAAAACTAGCTAATAAGAAAACTAGTAAAAAGGAGACCTCTTCTGACAAAGTTAGAAGGGCAGGGTCTATTTTTGCTAAGGTTTTGAGTGGGTTTAAAATAGTCTTTAACACTCTCTTTATCTTAGGTTTTATCGGTGGACTGTTTGGTGCTGGTGTGGCTATGGGTTATGGAGTCGCTCTATTTGACAAGGCCCAGGTACCTCAAGCAGAAGAGTTGGTCAAGCAAGTGAAGGATATTGCCTCTATCTCAGAAATCACTTATTCTGACGGCAGTACCATTGCCTCGATCGAGGGTGATTTGTTGCGCACTTCAGTCGCTTCAGATGCTATCTCAGACAATCTTAAGAAAGCTATTGTTGCGACAGAGGACGAGCATTTTACTGAGCACAAGGGAGTTGTGCCTAAGGCCGTTATTCGTGCGACTTTGGGAACCTTTGTCGGTCTAGGCTCGTCTAGTGGTGGTTCGACCTTGACCCAGCAGGTCATCAAGCAGCAAGTGGTGGGGGATGCTCCAACTCTAGCTCGTAAGGCTAAAGAGATTATTGATGCTCTAGCTTTAGAACGGGCCATGGGTAAGGATGAGATTTTAACAACCTACCTTAACATAGCTCCTTTTGGTCGCAATCATAAAGGCCAAAATATTGCAGGTGCTCAGCAGGCTGCAGAAGGCATCTTCGGAGTCAATGCTTCGGACTTAACAGTCCCTCAAGCAGCCTTTATCGCAGGATTGCCACAGAGTCCAATCAGTTACTCTCCTTATGAATCTGATGGTAGTATGAAGAGTGATGAGGATATGGCTTTGGGGATTAAGCGTGCCAAGGATGTCCTCTACAACATGTACCGGACAGGGGCTCTAAGTCAGGAAGACTACGATAAGTACAAAGATTATGACTTTAAGAAAGACTTCCTACCATCTGGTAGTGTTAGCGGGACTTCGCGTGATTATCTCTACTATGCAACCTTGGCAGAAGCTACGGACCGCATGTACGATTACCTTGTCCAACGAGATAATGTTTCTGCGCAAGAATTAAAGAATGAGTCCATTCAGAAATCCTATCGCGATCTAGCCACTAAGGAAATTGAAAATGGTGGATATAAGATTACGACAACTATCAATAAAAATGTTCATGCTGCGATGCAAAATGCGGTTGCGACCTACGGCTATCTGCTAGATGATTCGACAGGCCAGCCTGAGGTGGGGAATGTCCTCATGGACAACCAAACGGGAGCTATCCTTGGATTTGTTGGTGGCCGTAATTATCAAGAAAATCAGAACAATCACGCTATCGATACCAAGCGTTCTCCAGCTTCAACCACGAAACCTATATTGGCCTATGGTATCGCTATTGACCAAGGTTTGATGGGGAGTGCAAGTATCTTATCAAACTATCCTACCAACTTCTCAAACGGAAATCCCATCATGTATGTCAATAGTCCTGGTACAGGTATGATGACACTGGGAGAAGCCCTTAACTACTCATGGAATATCCCAGCCTACTGGACTTATCGTACGCTTCGAGAGAAGGGTGTTGATGTCAAAGGCTATATGGAAAAAATGGGTTACGAAATCCCAGAATATGGGATTGAAAGTTTACCGATGGGTGGGGGATTGACGTTACAGTTGCCCAGCATACCAACGGGTATCAAACTCTGGCCAACAATGGAGTTTACCATAAGAAACATATGATCGCGAAGATCGAGTCAACGGATGGCCGACTGGTATACGAGCACAAGGATGAGCCTGTCCAAGTTTATTCAAAAGCGACAGCAACCATCATGCAAAGTCTCCTTCGGGATGTTATCTCATCTCGGATTACCTCAAGTTTCCAGACAGACTTGGCTACCATCAATCCCAGCCTCGCTAGTGCCGACTGGATTGGAAAAACTGGTACAACCAATGAAGATGAAAACATGTGGCTTATGCTTTCTACGCCTCGCTTGACTTTGGGTGGCTGGTTAGGTCACGATGATAATCGACCACTTGCCAAAGGAGCAGGCCACTACCGCAATGCCAACTATATGGCCCACTTGGTCAATGCTATCCAGCAAGCTGAACCTGGAATATGGGGGAATGAGCGCTTTAATCTTGACTCAAGTGTGACCAAGTCACAAGTTCTCAAGTCGACAGGGGAGAAACCGGGCAAGGTTTCAATCAATGGCACAGAAGTCAACGTTTCCGGTTCTACCGTAACAAGTTACTGGGCTACTAAAGAAGGGGCGCCAGTAACCACCTATCGCTTTGCTA
Source organism: Streptococcus oralis (assembly GCF_001578935.1). GTDB lineage: Bacteria > Bacillota > Bacilli > Lactobacillales > Streptococcaceae > Streptococcus > Streptococcus oralis_R. The sequence continues at coordinate 95,975 of NZ_KQ969523.1, forward strand.
TTGGAGGAAGCGATGCAGATTATCAGAATGCTTGGAAGAATATTCTAGGAAGCATTCCAGCAGTAACTCCTCCAAGCTCAAGTAGCAGTTCGGGAACAACAAGTTCGAGTGGAAATACTCAAAGTGGTTCTTCAGGACGTTCACGTCTATTTAATCGCTAAGAAAGAGTAGTAGCAAGGTTAGTAATTTCTCCTTGTTGCTACTTTTTTCTTTGTTGGTTTCGTGTTACAATAGGAGTATGAATCATTATCAGAAAAAGATTGTTAAGGGAACACTATACTCGCTACTCTCAGGCCTAATCTGGGGGATCTGCGGGATTTTAGGAGAGTATTTTTTCACTCATTATCCAGTGTCTTCTGGATGGATTACTTCTATGCGTTTACTAGTGGCGGGGAGCTTGGTTTTAGGTCTATCGGCCTTTCAGTTGCGCACTCGATTATTGGACATCTGGCGAGATAAGAAAAATTATCTACCTTTTTTAGCCTATGCTATTCTAGGTATTTTTTCTGTGCAGTTTTTCTTTTATCTCTGCGTTGAGTATTCCAATGCGACGACGGCGACCATTTTGCAATTTATCAGCCCTGTTTTTATCCTGTTTTACAATCAAATCATTTACCAGAAGAAGGCTTCAATTACAGCTGTTTTCTATGTTTTGATTGCCATGCTAGGTGTTTTTTTGATGGCTACAAAAGGAGATTTGTCCCAATTATCCATGACACCTTTGGCTCTAGTGACAGGTTTGCTCAGTGCAGTAGGGGTTATGTTTAATGTTATCCTTCCCCAACGCTTTGCACGGCGCTACGGTTTCGTTCCGACTGTTGGTTGGGGGATGATTCTGGCAGGGCTCTTTAGTAATTTCCTTTACCCTATTTATCGGATAAGTTTTCAAGTGGATCTGGTAAGTGTGCTGATTTGTCTGACGATTGCCGTGTTTGGAACTGCTTTTGCCTTTTTCCTATCTATGAAGGCTGTATCACTCGTTTCCCCGCTGGTTGTATCGGTGGTGAGTGCTAGCGAACCTCTTTCTTCAGCATTATTAAGTGTTCTTTTTCTGGGATTGGTCATGGATGGTTTTTTGGCCTTGGCTATGGTGTTGATTATCGTTCCGATGATTTTCTTATCTGTAGAAGAAGCAAAACAAGCCAAGTAAAGATGCTTATTTGATAGTTGAGGCTTCAAATTTGAGGCCTTTTTTGGTAGAATAGGTATCATTATAACGAACCAGGAGGCGCCTATGACTGCTACGAAAATGAACGCTCAAGAAATTATCCAATTTATCGCCAATGCGGAAAAGAAAACCAGTGTCAAAGTAACTTTTGAGGGAGAACTTGCAACTGCTGTGCCTAGCTCTGTTGTCAAACTAGGAAATGTTTTATTCGGGGACTGGAAGGACGTGGCTCCGCTTCTTGAAGGTTTAGTAGAAAATCAAGATTATGTTGTCGAGCAAGATGCTCGTAATTCTGCAGTTCCTTTGTTAGATAAACGTGCGATCAACGCTCGTATCGAGCCAGGTGCTATTATCCGTGACCAGGTTGAAATTGGCGACAATGCTGTTATCATGATGGGAGCAGTTATCAATATCGGTGCTGAAATTGGTGCTGGAACTATGATTGACATGGGTGCCATCCTTGGAGGTCGCGCCATCGTTGGGAAAAACAGTCACGTTGGTGCAGGTGCAGTTTTGGCAGGTGTGATTGAGCCAGCTAGTGCTGAACCAGTCCGTGTCGGAGACAATGTTCTTATCGGGGCTAATGCAGTGGTTATCGAAGGAGTCCAAATCGGTAGTGGTTCAGTTGTCGCAGCAGGAGCTATTGTTACCCAAGATGTTCCAGAAAACGTGGTGGTAGCAGGTGTTCCGGCTCGTATCATCAAAGAAATTGATGCCCAAACCCAACAAAAAACAGCGCTAGAGGATGCGCTTCGTACCTTGTAATGGTAAAAGTAAAAAAGAGGCGGAACCCTTTTTCCAGCCTCTTTCTGCTATCAAAAGGAGGATCGATAGATGTTAGATTTGATTCAGATTAGACGAGATTTACACCAGATTCCAGAGATTGGCTTGGAGGAGTTCAAGACTCAGGCTTATTTGCTGGATGTGATTGAAAAATTGACTGCGGGTAAGGATTTTGTTCAAGTTCGAACTTGGCGAACAGGGATTTTGGTCTACCTGCAGGGAAGTCAGCCAGAGCGGACCATTGGTTGGCGGACAGATATTGACGGCCTGCCTATCGTCGAACAAACAGGACTGCCTTTCGCCTCTCAACACCAAGGTCGCATGCATGCTTGTGGCCATGATTTTCATATGACTATTGCCTTGGGCTGTCTCGAGCGCGCCCTTGAGGAGCAACCCAAGAATAATTTGCTCTTCCTATTTCAGCCTGCTGAGGAGAATGAAGCCGGTGGTATGCTCATGTATGAGGATGGTGCTTTTGGGGACTGGTTGCCAGACCAGTTTTATGGCCTTCATGTTCGTCCGGATCTGAAGGTTGGACAGATCGCGACCAATACCCATACGCTCTTTGCAGGGACCTGTGAGGTGAAGATTCGTTTCAAAGGAAAAGGAGGACATGCAGCTTTTCCGCATGAAGCCAATGACGCCTTGGTGGCTGCTAGTTACTTTGTAACCCAAGTACAGTCAGTTGTCAGCCGCAATGTCAATCCCATCGAGGGAGCAGTGGTGACCTTTGGCCTTTTCCAAGCTGGAACAACCAACAATGTCATTACAGACACAGCTTTTTTACACGGAACCATTCGAGCCTTGACCCAGGACATGAGCCTCCTAGTACAAAAAAGAGTCAAGACAGTCGCAGAAGGTGTTGCAGCAGCCTTTGATATGGAAGTCGAAGTGGAACTCAAACAAGGAGGCTACCTGCCTGTTGAGAACAATCCAGCCTTGGCGCGTGAACTGATGGACTTTTTTGAAGAGAAAGACGGAATCGAGTTGATTGATATCGAGCCTGCTATGACGGGTGAGGACTTTGGTTATCTCCTTTCGAAGGTAGATGGCGTTATGTTCTGGCTAGGTATCGATAGTCCCTACGCCCTTCATCACCCTCAGATGAGTCCTAAGGAAGAAGCCATAGCCATTGGGGTAGATGCGGTCTCTAGTTTCTTGAAAAAGAAGGCAGCAGAGTAGAGGAATTGTCTATGAAAGCAGAACTACGCAAGAAAATTTTGCAAGAAATGAAGGCTCTATCTCAGGAGCAAAAACAGCCTATGGATCGCGCTTTAACCAAGCGTTTCTTAAAGCATCCTTTTTACCAAGAAGCCAAGACCGTCGCAACCTATCTCTCTTTTGCTCATGAGTTTCAAACGCAGGAACTGATTGAGCAGGCGCTGAAGGACGGCAAAAAGGTTCTGATACCCAAAACATATCCCAAGGGGCGCATGAACTTTGTGGTCTATGATCCGCAGCAGTTGGCAAAAACTTCCTTTGGCTTACTGGAACCGCAAGGAGACTTGGAAGTGGTGGAACCGTCTCAGATTGATTTAATTCATGTTCCGGGTTTGGCTTTTACAAGAGAGGGGTATCGGATCGGATATGGTGGAGGATATTATGACCGCTATCTGGAACATTTTGCTGGGCATACCATGAGTACAATCTATCCTTGTCAAGTTCAGGAGTTTAACTTGGAAGACCATGATATTGCCGTTCAGGAGGTGCTAATAGATGAAGGAAATCTTTGATAAACATTATCCTGTGACGAGTTTTTTCCTCCTAGTGACAGCATTGGTATTTTTCTTGATGCTGATTACTACGGGTGTCAACTTTGATCAGGCAAAAACTCTTTTTCAGTTTGGAGCTATGTATGGACCGATCATTCGCCTGTTCCCCGAGCAGATTTGGCGCCTTTTTTCGGCTATCTTTGTGCATATCGGGTGGGAACATTTCATTGTCAATATGATTTCACTCTACTTTCTTGGACGACAGGTGGAGGAGATTTTTGGTTCTAAGCAGTTTTTCCTTCTTTATCTCTTATCAGGAATGATGGGCAATCTCTTTGTTTTTGCTTTCACACCGAAAGTCCTAGCAGCAGGTGCCTCCACTTCTCTCTATGGATTATTTGCTGCGATTATCGTTTTGCGCTATGCGACTCGCAGCCCCTATATCCAGCAGTTGGGGCAATCCTACCTGACGCTTTTCGTGATCAATATCATTGGAAGTATTCTGATTCCAGGAATCAGCCTAGCAGGGCATATTGGTGGCGCAGTAGGCGGTGCTTTTCTAGCAGTCATTTTTCCAGTTAAATGGGAGAGAAAGATGTATAGTACCAGCCAGCGAATCGGGGCAACCGTACTTTTTATCGCACTAGCCATTTTCCTTTGCTATAAGGGAATGAACTATGTGTAGGGGGATAGTTAAAAAGCTACTCATTTTTTGAGTAGCTTTTTATGTAGATTGGAACCATTCGAAACAACACAGCTCTAAAACAATGCGATTTTGCAACGAAATGCTGGATATGGTTTTGGAACCATTCGAAACAACACAGCTCTAAAACAACCTCACAGAATGATGCAGAAAATATCTTGTTTTGGAACCATTCGAAACAACACAGCTCTAAAACAGATGGCATTGATAAAGGACGTGTTTACAAGTTTTGGAACCATTCGAAACAACACAGCTCTAAAACCGTCTTTGATAGAATCATTCTTATTATCCCGTTTTGGAACCATTCGAAACAACACAGCTCTAAAACAAAGAGTTAGTCTCTATCGCTGAGCTTATCGTTTTGGAACCATTCGAAACAACACAGCTCTAAAACCTGTGATACGCTCGTTTAACTTAGCGACTTCGTTTTGGAACCATTCGAAACAACACAGCTCTAAAACCCATCAGGTGGTAGGTATGAAAATTATCGTGTTTTGGAACCATTCGAAACAACACAGCTCTAAAACGTGACTGAAAGCAGGTAGAGAGTGAAATAGGTTTTGGAACCATTCGAAACAACACAGCTCTAAAACTTGTAGTATGATTCCCTAATAAAATCAACTGTTTTGGAACCATTCGAAACAACACAGCTCTAAAACCTCGTAGAAAAATTTTTCTCACGAAATTTCGTAATCGCGCCATTCGTCCCAGCCAGACTTCAGCTCGTCAGGTTCCAATTGTTACCCTTATTATACCATATTTTCAGGGTTCAAGAAATAGTCTTGATCCAGCACATATTGAGGAAAATCATAGACTTTTCGAGGTTCGACAAATAAGACCCTTAGTTGATTGAGTTGGATGTACTCTATCAGATTTACTAACTCAACCTTTGATAGATAGGCGGTCGCATTGATGAAGACAAGGAGTTTCTTTTTGGAAAGATATTTAAAAACCTGGACAATTTCTAGCATCTTTTCGAAAGGTGTATCACTCAGAGTTTCAACTTTGACCCCTAGAGCATCGATCAACTCCAGAATGGTGATTTCGTCGTATTCTAGGTCTAATTCGTTTTCCAAGCACTCAAATGCCAGTAGTTCTGTAATCGTAGAAACCAGCTTTTCAATCATGGATTTGACTTCGGGCTTGTCATTGAGCTGATTTTCAAGATCTGCATGTATCAACTTGAGCATGGCGGGTGAGTTGAGATTGTATCCTAAGACATCCGTTATCACTAGTAACTCGGCCTCTTTCAGAGCTTTTAGATTTCTATCAAACAACTTCAACTCCCCATCATCAGTATATTGGTAGAACTGCTTGACGATAGTCGAAAAGGTAAACTGGTCTTCCAGGACTAAAAAGGTTGCATTTTCAATAGCCAATGGTTCATCCAATAATGGGAAATTAATCTTCATCTCCAGGCTCCTCTCCTAGAAAAACTAAACGTGCGTCGGAGTTTGCTACGCTGGTATTTCGCTCGCCATTTAAGTAGATCATACGAGAAAACTGCTTTTCTGTAACGGTTAAGAGAGTAATGCTTCCTTTTTTAGGATTATGAGTCTTGAGTCGCTCAATCATGGCGTTATTAGCAGAGTTATTGAGCAAGAGCTTGCTATAGATGGAGAATTGGTGCATGATAAATCCCTCATCTATGAGAAACTTACGAAATTTCCGATAGGCCTTGCGTTCCTCTACGGTATCAACGGGCATATCAAACATTAAAATCATACGCATATATCGATAACTCATATCCTAAACTCAGGAACTCCTTTCTCCGGTTGATTGAGAGCTTGTATGACTTTCTTAGTATAATCGCTGACGATATTGGACAGGTACATATCTTTGCCATTGTAGTGGAAGGTATCTGAGAAAATAGTGAACAGTTCTCGCTTGATTTTGACAAAGGAACTGCTTCGATTTTCATAGACGATTCTATCAATAATCGGACGAAAAGGCTCCATAATATCGCTAGCTAGGTTGAATTGATTGAACTGGTTGGCATGTTTCAAGCCAAACTGGGTCATACAACCAGACAACACAATCTCACGCGCAAACATACTCAAAATTAAGGTGTAACCGTAGTCTAAGGCAGCATTGACATCATTATCTTGCTCACGACTAAAGTCATTTCCAAATAAGGTGTTAAAATAAATCCGAGCAGCATGACCCTCACGATTGTTAGGATCAAATAAATCCAAACCATGATAGAGATCGATGACGGACTGAGATTTTTCTAGAAAACCACAACTCTCCAGATAAAAAGCCTGATTGAGAATTTTTTGTGCAATAATGGTGGTCCAAACTTGTGCTTTAACCTCGTCGCTCCAAGCAATTTGCCGAGAGAGTTGTAAACTGGAATCATGCCGACCGTAGTAGGGCATTAAGTATGCCGTTGGCAAGCGTTTATCATCACAAAAGATGACCAGAATATTTTCATCCACCAAGCGTTTTATCAGCATAGTGGAGAGAACGATATCCGTCGTCTCCAAAAGTAGGATGTCCACCTCGGACAGGTGAATCAACTCTGTCCGAGAGGCATCTTTAAAAATTAAGTGATTATTCTTGTAGGAAAGTTTAGAGTGCGTATTGACAACAACGGTTCTCCATCCCATTAGTCTTCTCCTAGTTTGCTTAAATCAATCCGAGTCTCGTAGAGACCAGTGATGGATTGGTGAATGAGGGTGGCGTTGAGGAATTTCTTGTCTGGTTTAGGACGCATTCTTGCAACGGTATACTTATTATTAAAGAAATCATTGATGTCTTTTGGAGCACCACTTTTGACAAAGCTAAACATTTTAATGAAATTATCATAAAAATATTTGATGACTTCCTCGCTACTATCAATTTCTTTAATCTTTCTCTCGTTATATCCTTTTATAAGATTTCTTAACGATGTAGTGTCGCCCAACATTTTTTGTGAGAAAGCCGATAACTGGTTCGAAATATTATCAAATTCTTCCTTGTGTTTGAGTATGAAATTTTGGCTTTCTTTTATTGCACTTTCAGATTTTAAATCCATCAAATTTGATTTAGTCAAAAGTCGTCTCATATGGAAAAACAATTCATTCTGAGTTTTTGTTAATTTAAATTGGGTAGCTTTATGAAGGTTTGACTTGCTTTCAAATAGCATCCTTGTTCCATCATTTTTCTGCATTAGTGAATATTTTGGAACTCCATAGAAGGCTAGAACACGATTTATATTATTCTTTTTAAGAAAACCGTTTTCTGAAGTATCATTTAAGAATTGAAATGGATTATTATTAAATTTTTTATAATCTATGATAAAAATGTCATGGAATTCTTTTACAGTTTCTATTTTACCTTTCTTTTCATTAAATCGTTCTGCAATTATGATAATAGATAAGGCAGAATTCATTGGCCCATAACCTCCATATATGGAAGTATCTAAAGATGAAACTTTTGTTTTTAGTGGATAGCGATTATTGGCAGCAATTTGTTTATTAAATTTTCCAACAGGATTTTGATTATAAAATGCTCCTTTTTTAATCATTGTACGTTTGACGAAGTTGACTTGAGAGTTGTAGATGACCTCTTTTATGATTGGCAAATCCCTATTACAATCCCAAATGTCTTTACTAACTTTAGAATCTGGATTATTAAAGAATCTCATGATATTAGAATAGAGATGCTTTCTTATCGTTGCTTTATTCTCTTCATGTCGATTAAAGTGAGCATGGTGGCCATATATCAATTCAGGAGCTAATTTTGGATAGGCTTTAAGAAGAGTTTGTCCTACAACAACGGCTAGATAAGCATCATGAGCATGGTGATAATCATTCAACTCACGTATTTTTGCAATATGAAAGGTATTTCTAAAATTGGTAATTAGTTGAGATTTTAAAGCAATGATTTTGGTGTCTAAAAAACGATTATCTAGTATGCGAGCAACGTGTTTTATAATTTGTCGTGTTTCGACTAATTGACGTTCAATAAAGCCAGCTTTCATGCTCTCGGTCAGAACACCATCAGGAGTTCGTTCGCTAGTAGTTAACCTTTGATATTTCGTTTGAGAAATTAACTTGGCATTATATAATTTCTCCCAGAAAGGTTTCATATTAGCAACCGTCTCTTTGTCTGGTATATTATTCAACTTTCGTTGATTGTTTTCCCTATGCGTTAATACTTTATTATCAATCGAATCAATTGGTAAAAAACTATAGGGGATAATATGATCGACTTCGTATTGATCAAGCTGGTCTCGGTATAAGGGGGTAGGGCTTCCGGTTTTATCTAGGGAATACATGTCCTTTCCATTTTGAAGATAATATAAATATAATTTCTCAGATTGTAGTTGTTCGTCTGAATGAGGAACCTTCCCATTTTCTAATACACTATTTTCAATATTTTTTAGTGCAGATTCTAATTTAGTTTTACGAGTTTTTGCCTTTTTTTGTCCCTCTTCGGTAGTCATATTTTCACGAGCCATTTCAATAACGATATTTTGGGGTGGATATCCTATAATTTGAACCAGTTCATCAACAATTTTAATACTATTTAAAATTCCTCGTTTGATAGCTGGACTACCAGCTAATTTTTTAATTTCGTCAAATACATCATCTTCAACAGTTGATTTAGATTGAATGGTTTTGATAGCAGAATCAAAGGATAAAGTGCTATCAGATATGAGCTGAGATAAATTACGATTTTCATCATCGTTTCGAAGGAACTGCATTAAATTAAAACCTGTATCCTCGTCGCGAATGTCTAATAATAACTTAGCTGAATAACGTCCCCAGCCAGTATAGCGTAATTTTGAGAGTTGATTAATTCTCTCTTCATTTAAAAATTCAAGATGTCCAAAATATTTTATAAGGTAATTTTTAATAGATTTTTTATCATCAAAAACAGTAATAACTTTGACAATCTCTTCTAACTCTTTTTGATAGATTTCAGAATCGAGTAATTCTTCTGAAAAAATAGTTTTTAAATCATTATATGTTTTCAAAGTAGAATTAAGGGATTTGCCTTTTTCAATTCCCGAAACAATTTCAACCGCTTGTAAATTTGTGTAATTCTCCAAGTAATCAAGGAGCATTGCAGAACTAACACGTTTATTATTCGTTTTAAATAAGTTATTGATTATTTCTTGTCGGAGCTCTGAATCGAAAAAGTGAGTCTTCCCATATTTATCTTTGTACTTAACCCGAGTTAGTTCATTTTGGAGCATGACTTCTTCATAGATCAAACTACGTTTTGGTAAAACTTTTTCATTTAAGAGAATAATATCATTTCCTATTAGATTGGTGATGAATGCATCTCTAGTTTCATCCATATTTATCAGTTTTTGATAGTTCCAAGGACGTATTTTCCCATTTCTAGTATCTTCATCATTATCATCTAAAATATCTTGGCTAATCGTTCGTTTAATCCAACCAAATCTACTATTATTTCCTTTTGACAGAGGACCAACATAATAAGGGATTTTAAATGTCAAGATAGATAGTAATTTATCTTTGTTTTCTAGCAGAAAAGGATAATCCTCCCCTTGCCTGTCTATAATTTTTTCTAGTTCATAAGCGTGAATTTGATTAGGAACAGCTCCATTATCAGTTGTACGGAGTTTTCTTAAAAAGGTTCCGTCTGATATTTTATTAAGAAAATATTCTGCCCCTTCAATACCAGTTATTTTCCCACTAATATAGTCATAAAAATTTTGTTGTATTGTTTTTTGTTTCTGTGGATTAGTTAATACCATCTTATTAGATATGTATCCAACATATCCCTTTGTTTCTTTATCTACATCAAATCCATTTGGTGTTTTTCTGCCAAAAATATCTAAGTAATCCTGTTCAGATAGATTTTGTTTAACAAAAGATTTGAAACGTTGTAAATCTTTACGGTGTTCCTCGTATCGCTCGACCATAGTAGCAGAGAAGCGAGCACGAGTTGTTCCAGTGTATGTTAGCATACCAGATAGAAGTATAGTATCACGTAAAACTTTTAGTTTGGCAAATACATCGGAAAAGTCTTCTTCTAATGAGCCAAGAAAATTTTCTAGATTTTCATCATAGTTTTCTTTAGAGAAATTAAGATCTGGTTCTTCTTCTAATTCAAAACAATCTTTAAATTTCGTTTTTAAACCAAATAATAGCTGTAATAGTTGTTTGAAAATACTTTTGTCTTTTTTAAGAAGCTCTTGTTGAAAATAGGATAGTATTTTTTTAACTTTTTCTTGTCTGTTATCACTGGATTTAAATATAGCTACTATAGTTTTAGATTCATCAGAGATTTCCAAATCGAAAACTTCTTGACAAGATTCAATGAAATCAATCCAAGAGTTTTGCATATTGATATTATTAGGATTAATCCTATCTAACGTTAAAAAATGTCCCCTATACTTTAAAATATGTGATATGGCCATGTAAACTTCACGAATATCGGCTACAGGAGAGTTTTTATCTGCATCAGCTAAGTGTTTTCGTAAATGGTAAATCGTAGGGTATTTCTTGTGATAGGCAGTCTCTAGTTCTTTATCACCAAAAAATGGCTGTTTGATCTGTAGTTCCTCACTTTTATCACCAAGCACCCTAAAACTTTCGTCTAATCTACGATAAAAATTTTTATCTACTTTTTCAATCTCTTTTTGAAAAATATCTCGTAAATACGCAATTCTATGATTTCTTCTATCAATCCTACGGCGATTAACACGAAATACCCGAGTTCCTTGAGCTGATTGAGCAGGCACAAAGGTGGTAGATCCGATTAAATTTTTCTTTATTTTTTCTTTTTCTGTATTTCCTAAAACTTTAAATTTAAAAGCAGGTACTCGATAATCATCAGTTACAACAGCATAGCCAACTGATGATACACCTATATCCAAGCCGATTGAATAATTCTTATTAAATTTCGCCATAAAACTACTCCTTGTCTTGATTTTTGTTTTTATTTTTTGTATAATAACTGTGTTGGAACTATTCGAGACAACACAGCCAAAAGATTTTTCTTTTGAGTTAAAATATGGTTATCCATAATCAGTTATGCGCACCGATTCGGTGCTTTTTATTTTATTATACTAACTCATTGTACTCCTATTTTTATAAAAAAACAAATAATATCGTAGCGCTTTCATAGAATTCGAGATCAATTCGATGGAGCTTGTAAGTGTATTAACCGAGAAATACGATTTCCTTTTGAGAGTATATATGTTCGGGATGATAGCAATACAAAATAAAAAGAACTGGGATAATTATG
>NZ_KQ969523.1:108643-118740 GCF_001578935.1 Streptococcus oralis
TTAACTATCCTAGTTCTTCTTTTATATGAACGGTTCTTCTATTTCCCCTCAGCTAACTCTTTTCCGAGTTGGATGAGGTAGTCTTTCAAGTCGTCTTTGACTTGTGGGTGTTTGAGAGCGTAGTCGATGGAGGTTTTCATAAAGCCAAACTTATCTCCGACATCGTAACGAGCTCCTTTGAACTCACGAGCAAATACACGTTGTGTTTTATTGAGGGTGTCAATCGCATCCGTCAACTGGATTTCATTTCCAGCACCTGGAGCTTGGTTTTCCAGAATTTGGAAAATCTCAGGTGTAAGGAGGTAGCGCCCAATGATAGCAAGGTCGCTAGGAGCATCCTCTGGCGCAGGTTTTTCAACGAAGGTTTCAACGCTGTAAAGACCGCCTTTTCCTTCGCCTTGCGGAGCAATAACCCCATAGGCAGATACTTCGTCATGAGGGACTGGCATAACAGCGATAGTGGACGCGTGTGTACGCTCGTAGTCATCCATGAGTTGTTTGGTAAGTGGAACAGCCTTTTCGTCCGTGATATCCATCAAATCATCACCAAGCATAACGACAAAAGGTTCATTTCCGACGAAAGCTTTGGCCTGCAAAACAGCATCTCCGAGACCACGTGGATGTGTTTGACGGATAAAATGCAGGCGCATGCCAGTTGTCTCATCAACCAGCTTCAAAAGATCTGTTTTTCCTTTTTCTTTAAGGTTGTATTCCAATTCGAAGTTTGAATCAAAATGATCCTCGATAGAACGTTTTGACTTACCTGTAACAACCAAGATGTCTTCGATGCCAGACTTGAGGGCTTCTTCAACGATAAACTGGATAGTTGGCTTGTCTACGATTGGCAACATTTCCTTGGCCAAGGCCTTAGTTGCTGGGAGGAAACGAGTTCCCAATCCAGCGGCAGGGATGACTGCTTTTCTGACTTTTTGTTTCATAAATATTCCTTTCTATAAGGGTCTACGACCATTCGTTTTCTGCTTTAAATTCATTGCTCATGATGTCAGTGATTGCTTCCTTGATATTGACACCTTCATAGATAACTCGGTAAATAGCCTGTGTGATTGGCATGTAGACACCTAATTCTTGAGCTAGCTCGTAAGCTGCTCGCGTTGTTGAAATGCCTTCGATGACCATGCCCATATTAGCTTCGATGTCTGCGAGGGATTCTCCACGACCGAGAGCATCACCAGCTCTCCAGTTACGAGAGTGGACAGATGTCCCCGTTACGATCAAGTCACCAACTCCAGAAAGACCGCTATAAGTCAGAGGGTTAGCTCCCAGAGCGACACCTAGACGGGTGATTTCAGCCAAGCCACGGGCAATGATAGCCGCCTTGGCATTGTCGCCAAAGCCTAGACCATGTAGAGCTCCAGCGCCAACTGCGATGATGTTTTTGAGAGCACCAGCGGTTTCAACTCCAATAACATCCGTATTGGTATAGAGACGGAAGTAGTGATTGCTAAAGAGATTTTGGACGTACTGGGCAGTTTCAAGATCTTTGGAGGCTGCGGTAATCAAGGTAATATCCCGTACAATCGTTTCCTCAGCGTGACTAGGTCCTGAAACAACAACGACTTCACTACGAAGGTCAGCTGGGATTTCCTCTTCAAGAATAGTTGACAGACGTTTGTGGCTATCTGGTTCCAATCCTTTGGAGGCATGCATGATGACAACCTTGTGATCGAGTACCTTTGCTACTTGTTGGGCAACCAGTCTCGTTACTTTTGTTGGGACTACAAATAAAACAGCATCCACATCCTTTAGTGTTTCTTCTAAATCATGATAGGCTTTGATTTTTTCGTCGAGTAGGATATCTTTGAAATAGCGTTTGTTTGTATGTTGGATATTGATTTCATCAATTTGGTCAGAAATATTTCCCCAAATTCGAACCTCGTGTCCATTGTCGTTTAGGACCTGCGAAAGGGCAGTTCCCCAAGAACCAGGACCCAAGACAGCGATGGTTTGTTTCTTCATCTTTTCCTCCTTGTAAGAGTTCTTCCTTTCATTTTACCATAAAAAGCCTTTTCATGCATCACCTGTAGATGAAAGCGCACTAATTTATAATAAGGAGACTTCTTTGACAAGATGTCTCTTTTTTGCTAGAATAGCATCAATATGAACGAATGAGAAGGAGCTGACGTAGGATGTCGCTCCCTTTATCTATTTTATTAGGAGGAAATATGCTCATCAAAAAAATAAAAACCTACAAATGGCAGACCTTGGCATCCTTAATGATGACAGGCTTGATGGTTGCGAGTTCACTTCTGCAACCACGTTATCTGCAGGAAGTGTTAGATGCCCTACTTGCTGGGAGATATGAAGCTATTTATAGTATTGGGGCTTGGTTGCTTGGTGTGGCCTTGATTGGTCTGGTTGCTGGCGGGTTCAATGTTATACTTGCAGCCCATATTGCTCAAGGAGTGTCTTCGGACCTTCGGGAAGACGCTTTTCGCAAGATCCAGACTTTTTCTTATGCTAATATCGAGCAGTTTAATGCCGGCAACCTTGTCGTCCGTATGACCAATGATATTAACCAAATTCAGAACGTGGTGATGATGGCTTTTCAAATCCTTTTCCGTCTCCCTCTTCTCTTTATCGGTTCCTTTATCTTGGCGGTTCACACTCTCCCGTCACTTTGGTGGGTGATTGTCCTCATGGTGCTCCTAATCTTTGCACTCACAGCCATCATGATGGGGATGATGGGGCCACGATTTGCTAAGTTTCAAACCCTTCTTGAACGAATCAATGCTATCGCCAAGGAAAATCTACGTGGTGTGCGCGTGGTCAAATCCTTTGTACAAGAAAAAGCACAATTTGACAAATTTACCGAGGTTTCTGATGAACTTCTTGGTCAAAATCTTTATATCGGTTATGCTTTCTCAGTTATAGAACCCTTTATGATGTTGGTCGGTTACGGGGCGGTCTTCCTCTCTATCTGGTTGGTGGCCGGAATGGCTCAGTCAGATCCATCTGTTGTGGGCTCGATTGCTTCCTTTGTCAATTATCTAAGCCAGATTATCTTTACCATTGTCATGGTTGGTTTTTTGGGAAATTCTGTCAGCCGTGCCATGATTTCCATGCGTCGTATTCGAGAAATTCTTGATGCAAAGCCAGCTATGACCTTCAAGGATGTCCCAGATGAAGATTTGGTTGGAAGCCTTAGCTTTGAAAATGTAACCTTTACCTATCCAATGGACAAGGAACCGATGCTGAAAGACGTGACCTTTACTATCGAACCTGGTCAAATGGTTGGAGTAGTTGGAGCGACTGGTGCAGGAAAGTCAACCTTGGCTCAATTGATTCCACGTCTCTTTGACCCACAGGAGGGCTCTATCAAAATCGGAGGCAAGGATATTCGAGAGGTGAGTGAAGGAACCCTGCGTAAAACAGTTTCCATCGTTCTCCAACGGGCCATTCTCTTTAGCGGGACCATTGCAGATAACCTAAGACAGGGTAAGGAAGATGCCACTCTATTTGAAATGGAGCGCGCAGCTAATATTGCCCAGGCCAGTGAATTCATTCATCGTATGGAGAAAACCTTTGAAAGTCCAGTTGAGGAACGGGGGACCAACTTCTCTGGTGGGCAAAAGCAAAGGATGTCGATTGCTCGTGGGATTGTCAGCAATCCACGTATTCTGATTTTTGATGATTCGACCTCAGCCTTGGATGCCAAGTCAGAGCGTTTGGTTCAGGAAGCTTTGAATAAAGACCTGAAAGGGACGACAACCATTATCATCGCTCAAAAGATCAGTTCAGTCGTCCATGCAGACAAGATTTTGGTTTTGGATCAAGGACGCTTGATTGGTCAAGGAAGCCACGCAGACTTGGTTGCTAACAATGCCGTTTACCGTGAAATCTATGAAACACAGAAAGGAAAGGAGGAGTAAGATGAAGACAGTTCAGTTCTTTTGGAATTATTTTAAAGTTTACAAGTTCTCCTTTGTCATTGTGATTCTGATGGTTGCAGTTGCGACGATTGCCCAAGCTCTCTTTCCTGTTTTTTCAGGTCAAGCAGTGACGGAGCTCGCTAATCTGGTTCTGGCTTATCAAAACGGAACTTCCGAACTAGCCTTGCAAAGTTTGTCAGCTCTGATGCTGAATCTAGCTCTGGTTGTCCTCGCCTTAGTGGTATCAAGTTTGATTTACATGACCTTGATGACCCGTGTGATTGCTGAGTCGACAAATGAGATGCGTAAAGGCCTCTTTGGCAAACTTTCACGTTTAACGGTTTCTTTCTTTGACCGCCATCAGGATGGTGACATCCTTTCTCGCTTCACTAGTGACTTGGATAACATCCTTCAAGCCTTCAATGAAAGTCTAGTTCAAGTTATGAGCAATATTGCTCTTTACATCGGTTTGATTTTTGTCATGTTTTCAAGAAATGTGACGTTAGCCCTGATAACAGTAGCCAGCACCCCGGTGGCCTTTCTCATGTTGGTCTTCATCGTGAAAATGGCCCGCAAGTACACTAATCTCCAGCAAAAAGAGGTTGGGAAACTCAACGCCTACATGGACGAGAGTATTTCTGGACAGAAAGCTGTTATCGTACAAGGAATTCAAGACGACATCGTAGCAGGCTTTGTGGAGCAAAATGAGCGCGTGCGCAAGGCAACTTTTAAAGGAAGAATGTTCTCCGGTATCCTCTTTCCAGTTATGAATGGGATGAGCTTGGTCAATACGGCCATCGTCATTTTTGCTGGTTCTGCGGTCCTGCTGAACGATCCAAGTATCGAAACAACGACAGCCCTAGGTTTGATTGTTATGTTTACCCAATTTTCTCAGCAGTACTACCAGCCGATTATCCAGGTGGCTGCGAGTTGGGGGAGCCTTCAGTTGGCCTTTACTGGAGCGGATCGTATCCAAGAAATGTTCGATGCAGAAGAAGAGATTCGCCCGCAAAATGCACCAGCCTTTACGGAATTACGAGAAGGCGTTGAAATCAGTCACATTGATTTCTCTTATGTGCCAGACAAGCCGATTTTAAAAGATGTTAGCATTTCAGCTCCTAAGGGGCAGATGATAGCAGTTGTCGGTCCAACTGGTTCAGGGAAAACGACCATCATGAACCTCATCAATCGCTTCTACGATGTAGATGCAGGTAGCATTTCTTTTGATGGAAAAGACATTCGTGACTACGACTTGGATAGCTTGCGGAGCAAGGTCGGGATTGTCTTGCAGGATTCGGTCTTGTTTAGTGGAACGATTCGGGACAATATCCGCTTCGGTGTGCCAGATGCCAGTCAGGAAATGGTTGAAGCAGCTGCCAAGGCAACTCATATTCATGACTACATCGAAAGCTTGCCTGACAAGTATGATACCCTTATTGATGATGAGCAAAATATCTTCTCGACTGGGCAGAAACAATTGATTTCCATTGCGCGAACCCTGATGACTGATCCTCAAGTCCTAATCTTAGATGAAGCGACTTCCAATGTCGATACCGTAACAGAAAGCAAGATTCAACATGCCATGGAGGCAGTAGTAGCAGGTCGAACTAGTTTTGTTATTGCCCATCGTCTCAAGACCATCCTCAATGCCGATCAGATTATTGTCCTCAAAGATGGAGAGGTTATTGAACGTGGAAATCATCACGAGTTGCTCAAACTTGGCGGTTTCTACTCAGAACTGTATCACAATCAATTTGTCTTCGAATAAAAAAGTTGTCCTCGTGGGCAGCTTTTTCTTGTCCATAAAAAATACTTATCACGGTCTTTAAAAAAACATATTAGACAGGAAAGGGTTGGAGTGATAAGATAAGACTGTCGCAAGAAAATCGAAAGGAGACACATCATGGCTAGAACGGTTGTAGGAGTTGCTGCAAACCTATGTCCTGTAGATGCAGAAGGGAAAAACATTCACTCATCTGTATCCTGTAAATTTGCAGAGAGCATTCGTCAAGTCGGTGGTCTCCCTTTAGTGATTCCTGTAGGGGATGAGTCCATTGTACGCGATTATGTGGAAATGATTGACAAACTCATCTTGACAGGTGGGCAAAATGTCCATCCTCAGTTTTATGGAGAGAAAAAGACTATTGAGAGCGATGATTACAACCTTGTACGCGATGAGTTTGAACTAGCCCTCTTGAAAGAAGCGCTCCGTCAGAATAAACCAATTATGGCAATCTGTCGTGGGGTTCAGCTGGTCAATGTTGCTTTTGGCGGCACTCTCCACCAAGAAATTGAAGGTCACTGGCAAGGCTTGCCTTTTGGAACATCTCATTCTATTGAGACAGTAGAAGGAAGCGTGATGGCTAAGTTGTTTGGCAAAGAAAGTCAAGTCAATTCAGTCCATCGTCAAAGCATCAAAGATCTGGCACCTAATTTCCGTGTGACTGCTATTGATCCAAGAGACCAGACCATTGAAGCGATTGAGTCTATCGATGAGCACCGCATTATCGGTTTGCAGTGGCATCCAGAGTTTCTGGTCAATGAAGAAGACGGCAATTTAGAACTATTTGAGTACTTATTGAATGAACTCTAACGGCTGGAACATCTAGTCGTTTTTTCTTTTATTATTTCAAAATTTTTGGAATGTGGGATTTTATGCAAACGTTTGAATTCTGATAAAAATTGGGCAAATTCAATAAAAAAGCTTGAAAAAATCGAAGGTAAGCGTTATGATAGAAAAGAAGAAATTTTGGAGGATTATCATGTCACATATTAAATTTGATTATTCAAAAGTTTTGGACAAATTTGTTGCCCCACATGAAGTGGAATACATGCAGTCACAAGTAACAGCAGCAGACGAATTGATCCGTAAAGGAACTGGTGCTGGTAGCGACTTTTTGGGTTGGTTGGACCTTCCTGAAAATTATGACCGTGAAGAATTCGACCGCATCTTGAAAGCTGCTGAGCAAATCAAGTCAGACAGCGACGTTTTGGTTGTTATCGGTATCGGTGGATCTTACCTTGGTGCCAAAGCAGCTATTGACTTCTTGAACCACCACTTTGCTAACTTGCAAACAAAAGAAGAACGCAAAGCTCCACAAATCCTTTACGCTGGAAACTCAATCTCATCTACTTACCTTGCTGACTTGGTAGAGTACGTAGCTGACAAAGACTTCTCAGTAAATGTGATTTCTAAATCAGGTACAACAACAGAACCAGCGATTGCTTTCCGTGTCTTCAAAGAACTCTTGGTTAAGAAATACGGTCAAGAAGAAGCTAACAAACGTATCTATGCTACAACTGACCGCCAAAAAGGTGCTGTTAAGGTTGAAGCAGATGCCAACGGTTGGGAAACATTTGTGGTTCCAGATGACATCGGTGGACGCTTCTCAGTATTGACAGCAGTTGGTTTGCTTCCAATCGCAGCATCAGGTGCAGACATCAAAGCTCTTATGGAAGGTGCGAACGCAGCTCGTAAAGACTACACTTCAGACAAACTTTCTGAAAACGAAGCTTACCAATACGCGGCCGTTCGTAACATCCTTTACCGCAAAGGCTACGCTACTGAAATCTTGGTGAACTACGAGCCATCACTTCAATACTTCTCAGAATGGTGGAAACAATTGGCTGGTGAGTCAGAAGGGAAAGACCAAAAAGGTATTTACCCAACTTCAGCAAACTTCTCAACTGACTTGCACTCATTGGGTCAATTTATCCAAGAAGGAACTCGTATCATGTTTGAAACAGTTGTCCGTGTTGACAAACCACGTAAGAACGTGATTATCCCTACTTTGGAAGAAGACCTTGACGGACTTGGTTACCTTCAAGGAAAAGACGTTGACTTTGTAAACAAAAAAGCAACTGACGGTGTTCTTCTTGCCCACACTGACGGTGATGTGCCAAACATGTACGTAACTCTTCCAGAGCAAGACGCTTTCACTCTTGGTTACACTATCTACTTCTTCGAATTGGCAATTGCCCTTTCAGGTTACTTGAATGCCATTAACCCATTTGACCAACCAGGTGTTGAAGCCTACAAACGTAACATGTTTGCCCTTCTTGGAAAACCAGGATTTGAAGAATTGAGCAAAGAGCTTAACGCACGTCTATAATAGAAGAAAAGAGTGGCTTGTCCACTCTTTTTTACTCTCTTTATTCGTAGACATTGGACTCAGGCGAGACTTGTGATATAATATAGAAAGCAAAAAGGCAGACGCCTAGAGACTTTATAGGAGAAACTATGTCAAAAGATATCCGCGTACGCTACGCACCAAGTCCAACAGGACTACTACACATCGGAAATGCCCGTACAGCATTGTTTAACTACCTTTACGCACGCCATCATGGTGGAACTTTTATCATTCGTATCGAAGATACCGACCGTAAACGCCATGTTGAGGATGGTGAACGTTCACAGCTTGAAAACCTTCGTTGGTTGGGCATGGACTGGGATGAAAGTCCAGAGACGCATGAAAATTACCGCCAATCTGAGCGTTTGGAACTCTATCAAAAATACATTGACCAACTGCTAGCTGAAGGAAAAGCCTACAAATCATACGTTACAGAAGAAGAGTTGGCGGCTGAGCGCGAACGCCAAGAAGCAGCTGGCGAAACACCACGCTACATCAATGAATATCTTGGCATGAGCGAAGAAGAAAAAGCAACTTACATCGCAGAACGTGAAGCAGCTGGTATCATCCCAACGGTTCGTTTGGCTGTCAATGAGTCTGGGATCTACAAATGGCATGATATGGTCAAAGGTGATATCGAATTTGAAGGTGGCAACATCGGTGGTGACTGGGTTATCCAAAAGAAAGATGGCTACCCAACTTACAATTTTGCCGTTGTAATCGATGACCACGACATGCAGATTTCTCATGTTATCCGTGGAGATGATCACATTGCCAACACACCCAAACAGCTTATGGTTTATGAGGCTCTTGGTTGGGAAGCCCCAGAATTCGGTCACATGACCTTGATCATCAACTCTGAAACGGGTAAAAAATTGTCTAAACGCGACACCAACACCCTTCAGTTTATCGAAGACTACCGTAAAAAAGGTTATTTACCAGAAGCAGTCTTTAACTTTATTGCTCTTCTTGGTTGGAACCCAGGTGGGGAAGACGAAATCTTCTCTCGTGAAGAACTCATTAAACTTTTCGATGAAAACCGCCTCAGCAAGTCTCCAGCTGCATTTGATCAGAAGAAACTAGACTGGATGAGCAATGATTATATCAAGAATGCAGACCTTGAAACCATCTTTGAAATGGCAAAACCATTCCTAGAGGAAGCAGGACGATTGACTGACAAGGCTGAAAAATTAGTTGAGCTCTATAAACCACAAATGAAGTCGGTAGATGAAATCATCCCATTGACAGATCTCTTCTTCTCAGATTTCCCAGAATTGACAGAAGCAGAGTGTGAAGTCATGGCGGGGGAAACAGTCCCAACAGTTCTTGAAGCTTTCAAAGCAAAACTTGAAGCGATGACAGATGATGAATTTGTAACAGAAAATATCTTCCCACAAATCAAAGCTGTTCAAAAAGAAACAGGTATTAAAGGGAAAAATCTTTTCATGCCCATTCGTATTGCTGTTTCAGGTGAAATGCATGGACCAGAATTGCCAGATACTATCTTCTTGTTAGGTCGTGAAAAATCAATCCAACATATTGAAAATATGTTAAAAGAAATCTCTAAATAAGAAGGAATCAACAATGGACATCTGGGAAAAGATGTATGAAGAAGCACGAACCCTATTCAATCCCCATGAAGTTTCTGACTTTGTTTATGCTAATCATGTTGTTGCTGCGGTAGAAGCAGAAGATGGTCAGATATTTACAGGATTTTGTATGGAGGGAACTTGTGGCGTTTTTCATCTCTGTGCAGAACGAGCAGCTCTCTTCAATATGTATCAATTTTCAGGACAAACTAAAGTTAAGAAAATCCTCGCCTTTCGAGATAAACCTCCCTACGGCGAAGGATCAGGCATGCCCTGTGGCGCTTGCAGAGAATTTCTCTTAGAATTGAATGCTGAAAATAAAGAAGCAGAGTTCATGATGAATTACGAAATAAGAAAAACAATTAAGGTTGCCGAATTGATCCCTTACTGGTGGGGAGAGGAACGTGCGACTAATTGGCAAGATAAATAGAAGGAGTCAGTTTAACTGGCTCTTTTCCCTAATCTTTTCAGAATTTCGGTAAAGAGGT
>NZ_KQ969524.1 GCF_001578935.1 Streptococcus oralis
ATTTATAACTTGGAAGGGTAGCGAAGAGGCTAAACGCGGCGGACTGTAAATCCGCTCCTTCGGGTTCGGGGGTTCGAATCCCTCCCCTTCCATTACTTTAGTTACGGGCATAGTTTAAAGGTAGAACTAAGGTCTCCAAAACCTTCAGTGTGGGTTCAATTCCTACTGCCCGTGTTAATATGATTATGGCGGGTGTGGTGAAGTGGTTAACACACCAGATTGTGGCTCTGGCATGCGTGGGTTCGATCCCCATCACTCGCCTATTTTATATTATTGGGGTATAGCCAAGCGGTAAGGCAAGGGACTTTGACTCCCTCATGCGTTGGTTCGAATCCAGCTACCCCAGTTACTATTTGCCGGCGTGGCGGAATTGGCAGACGCGCTGGACTCAAAATCCAGTGTCCGCAAGGACGTGCCGGTTCGACCCCGGCCGCCGGTATAGTAATAACGACAAGGTTTTCGAGCCTTGTCTTTTTATTTTTTCTTCCAATTTTTTCTTTCAGAGTTACTTAAAATTACTTAAAAGAATTTTTTTGCAAAATTTAGAAGAAATTATTTAACATATTTTGAATTAAACTTGATTCGTTTTGTGTAAAAATATACAATATATATATATATACCATTCTAGGAGAGATTTCATGTTAAACAATCAAGAAAACTATTCAAAGCTCGAAGTCGAACAAGCAAAAAGAGATATTAAATCTCTAGTGAAAGAAAAGTCAGAACTTGTTAAACTTGATTTTAGTAATAAGGAAGATGTACTGGAATTTTTTGATAATGAATAATTTTTATTTTTCGATGTTAGAAGTATTTTTTATCGGTAATTAAGAGGTTCTCGTGGTTTATACAATAGATGAAATTAAGGCTAAGATTAATCCTATTGCTAAACAGTATAACGTATCAAAAGTCTATTTGTTTGGCTCCTATGCAAGAGGAGAAGAGGATGAAAATAGTGATATAGATATTGCTTTAGAAATTGAAGATGAATCACAATATATGGATGTTTATGGGATTCTTTCTAGAGTTTTTAATTGTGATGTAGATATTCTGTTAGTTAATGATTTACTTAACCCTAGAACCAATATAGGAACATTGGTAAAAAAGAATTTTTTACATGATAGAGTTCTTTTGTACCATAAATAGATTTTTTAAATTGTTATTTATTTAATGAACAACTAAAATTATTTTAAATATTTGATTGAATTCACTCAAAAGGCAATTATAGAAAGTGAAAGGAGAAGGAACCATGATTAAAGAGTTTGGTGTTACAAATTTAGAAATATCCAAAGATGATATTTGTAAAAATCCTAACATTCCTATTCTGCGGATGTATGATGATGAAGAATTGATTGGAACGTTTAGTATTCTTACAGGTGAAGTTATAGAAAATTTGGATTTAGCAGACTATGATATACGATTTGCACAAAGACAAATTGAATTAAATCGTGATAACTACCTTGAAACGTGGAAGGACTACGTGGGGATATTACATGCCTAAGTATCCTTTTTTGTAGAACTGAGTTTTTAATATTTTTAATAAGAAAAAGAACAGCACTTGTTTTGGCTGTTCTTTTTATAATAGATTATCTAGTTTATCTGCTAAATCTTTTTGTTTACTTGGGTATAAGTGAGAGTAAGTATCAATTGTTGTAGTTATAGAAGCGTGTCCTAGTCTTTCTTTTACAATTAAGTAGTCTTCGCCTTGGTTTATTAAAAGAGAAGCGTGGGAATGTCTAAAATCATGAATCCTTATTTTCTTTAAAGAACTATCTCTAGCTAAAATCTTTTTATATTGTTTCTCAATAGAATTTTTTGTTAGAGTGATTGGACTATCCTGAAAGACTTGAAGTTTTTCTGTATCAGTCGAAAATTCTCTTAGTCTTTCTGTCTGTTCTTTTTTCCATTCTTCTAGTGTTTCTATAAGTTTTTTATTTATGATGATTCTTCTAGTACCGGATTTTGTCTTTGTAGAACTAATGTGTTCTTCACCTTTATTCACGTACATTGACTTACTAACATGTATTGTACTTGTCGAAAATTCTATATCTTTCCAAGTAAGAGCGAGTGCTTCTCCAAGTCGTAAGCCAGTAAAGAAAAGTACTGTAAATAGTAATTCAAGATTGTATTCATCATCCTTGAATAGAGAAAGAAAATGTTTAAATTCTTTAACTGTCCAAAATTGCATTTTTCTTTTTTCTATCGGTAATTTTTTTAATAAACCTACTGGATGTTCCTTGTAATATCCTTTTCTTAATCCAACATCTAGTATTTTCTTTAATAGAACTATGATTTTATTAATAGTATTTGGACTCAATTTTTTCTCAGAATTTCTAGTATTCTTTTCTCGTAAATGTTCCCTAAATTGATAGATATCTTCATAAGTTAGTTTATCTATATTATCGACTTTTGAAAAATAGTCTTTGATATGTTTATTATAATTGTTTTCTTGAGTATCAATATAGCTCTTTTTTCTATTGTTTATTTCATCCTCTTCTTTTAACAATTGATAAAGCATATCTATTGTTATTTTGGTGCTAAAGCTTTTCTCTTTTAGTTCAACACTTCTCAAGTATCGCTCGGCTTCCAAAGCCTCTTTTTTTGTTTTGAATCCTTTTCTAACAATTCGTCGTTGTAGTAGTGTTATAGGGTTCGTTCCACTAGAAACATCAGCAATCCATGTACCATTTTTGCTTTTACGAACGGCCATTTACTATGCTTCTTTCTGTAATTCTATTCCTAGTAATTCTTCAGCTATGGTTGCGGGAATTGTTCCTATTCGTTTATTGTTATAGATAGCAAAGCCACGATTGACTAATAGCACTTTCCCAGTATGTATAATTTTTCTAGCAGTACCAGGACTAAATCCAAGTTCAATTAAATCATCTTTTGTTACTGTTTTAATCATTGGTTCTCCTTGTAAACTAAGGGGAGCGACTAACTCCCCTTGATTCAGTAGTTATTTTTGTTTCTT
The DNA here is from genome assembly GCF_001578935.1 of Streptococcus oralis. Classification (GTDB taxonomy): domain Bacteria; phylum Bacillota; class Bacilli; order Lactobacillales; family Streptococcaceae; genus Streptococcus; species Streptococcus oralis_R. The sequence continues at coordinate 2,972 of NZ_KQ969524.1, forward strand.
GTCTACTAAGTGAATAGCATCAGCCTTATAATACATCGTTTTACTAATCATTGAAGCTCGAAGGTTTTCAAATGTAACTGGGACTTCGTCCATTGCTTGAATATAATCATTATCAACTAATGGTTCAGGGTTGTCAACAGATACTTGTGTTGATTTCTTTTTAAATGGTCCATCTTTGATAGTGATATTATATTTCCAACCAATGATATTTTGAGTGTTAAATCGTCTTTCACTTCCATCACTATTTTTGATAATCTCGCCATTTTCATCGGCTCTGATTTCAGTTTCAAATTTTGGAAGCACCTCATCCAATTCAAATTTAGTTCCAATGTTATTAAAATCCCAGTCATTTTGTGAAAGCATTTTTGCCATAGTTAATTTCTCCTTTTTATATTCTCTTTAATTTTTGGTATTAAGTCTTCTCTTTTGAAGGATATTGCTCTTTCTATGAGTTGACTTGCTAACTCCGGAGGAAACTCCAAAGTTTCTAACTTTTCAAAGTTCTCTTTCTCTAGTTCAAATAGTAGTCCATTTTCATAGAGAATCTTATATGCTCTTAGAATGGCTCCAGAACCTTTAAAGACAAACCATTCTAACTTTTTTTCTAATTCTGTTTTTGTTTTTGATACAGTAATAGTCACCGGCTTTGATGAACCTAAAAATTTTTCCCAAGACCTTAGTGGTTTTGTAAAGAGACTATCAGTATAGAACTTCACTTTATCCTTTAAATATCCTTTTGTGAAGTTTAGAATATCTATTTCTGATTTTAGCCATTCTTGAATGAAGTAGTGGGCTTTCTCTTTACGTAGTTCTAACTCCGTTCTTATCCAATTTTTGATAAATCTCTTGCTAACACCGAGCTTTGAAGCTCGTTCTAAGCGTTTATCATAAATTCTAAGCCGTTCATCATCAGAAGCCCTTCTTAAATATAAGGTCTGCCCTGTTTTCTCATCTCCGTATGTAGTGTAGAAGTTGCTCTTACCATATAGGAATCGATTTTTCTTACAAAGTTTAGCAAGCTGATTTGGAGTGAAGTAAGGGACTTCATTAAAATCGTCTATTGCGATATCAATTCTTCTGACTGAAAATGACTTATAATTGGAATATAGATTATCCAAGAAGTGTCGTTCAGAAAGTCCTTTTGGGGTTAAAACCATATTTCGATAGAATTCTAAAGCTTGTCCTGACATGACAAGCATGAAAGAATTTTCTTCATCACCATAGTAGATACGGATATTACCATAGTTTATCTGAGAGTCATATTCATAGTATTTAAGACTGCCTTTATCTATTATAAATAGCTCTGTATCAAGAAATAAGATATCTTCAACTATTTCTTCTAGTGAAAAGTCGAATGTATTGAACTGGATTTGAATCCAGTCAAAAACAGAACGTAAATTCTCGTTTTTTGCCATAAATTTGAATCAAGTTTTTGCCTAATTTCACTACCTTGAAAATCGTGGAACCCCTTGATAATACTGCATTCTATCGGTTATGCACCTGACTTGCAGAGGGTGGTGTTACTACACACCCTCACCAACCTAGAAAAAGCTCTTTGTTGTTCGTCTGCGCTTACGATTTGTTACGGTCTGCGGTAACATACTCGCTGACCGTAACAAACCTACTTGCCGAACTTCCTACGAGCTTTTTCCCAAGCACCAAATGGAAGTAATTCAAGTGTTGAGAGAATTTCTTCTTGCTCTTTTTCCAATCGTTGAAATTTTATTTGCAGTTTTTTATTACTAGAATACAAATTCTTAAAATTATCATTCAAGGTAATAAAATCTTCTTTAAGGGTTTCGAGTTGCTGAGTAAGGGTGTATTCCTTATGTTTATGAATATCTCCATAAGTTGCCCTTATAGCATCTTTTAATGGCATCTCGTTTTTCAAATAAGCAATTGTTCTGAAATCCTCAACATCATTATCAGTGAAATTATACAAACTCACAAACTGCCTACTATTCCTTGCTTGAACTTTTTTAAACTCATGACCACTAATTTCCTTTATCAAGGTTATCCATTTTTTAGCAGTACTGACAGAGTTTAAACCGTCAACCAAGGAAACAAGTTTATTTATATCCATATTCCCCCGTTCTAACGAAAGTGTGGTATAATGGTATTATAGAAATTTTATTTAGTCTTTGATTTTGTCGTGATTATCAAAGACTTTTTAATACAATCATAGGCGGTTACCTCCGTTTAAATTTTTATTTTTTAGAAATGTCGATTTATCCGACATAATTATAATACACCCGATTTTAGAGATTGTCAAGAAAAATGTCGCTATTTTCGACATTTTAAATTAATTAGGAGAAAATATGAGCATTTTTGGAGATAATATAAAGAGATTAAGAAAGAATAAAGGGCTAAAACAACAAGAATTAGCAGAGATATTAGGAATAAAGAGAAATACGTATAGCGATTGGGAGAATGGAAAGACAGAGCCAAAACTAGGAAATGTTGTAAAACTTGCTCAAGTTTTTGGGACAACTACTGATGAATTATTAGGTCAAACAGTATATTCTAAAGCTATATTAGTTAGATTTTTGGATGACTATGATGTGAGTGATATTAAAAATTGGGACAAGGAAGGAAGAGATAGTTTCAAATTTGCGATTCTATTTGAAGTAATATCTAAAAATGATATGGTTGGTTTATTCAAGTTGAGAGATGACTTGGTAACTAAAAATCATTTGGATGAAGAAGAACAAGAAATAATGAACACACTTTTCAAAGAGGTCTTTGACTATTTTAATACTGATTAAAAGTTTGATAAATAAAATAAATTTCTTAACCTAGATAGAAGGTTAGGAATTTTCTATTATTCATGATTTTAATTATGTTTTAACAAAATTAAGAACAATGTAGAATTTATAATAGTAGAAGAGAGTGATAACATGGCGTCAGAAAAAATTAAATCTAATACAATAGAAGCTCAATCAGCCATTAGTGAGTTAACTGGTATCGATGTATCTGAGAAAGTTAATCAGCAAGTAGAATTTTCGTATACTTCTGAAATCGCTGGGATGGAAGTGGGACGTCAGGCCTGCAATCAAATGCTTCAGGCAGTCAGTGATTTCAGCTCGGCTGTTTTGACCCAAGCAAATAAGTTTCCAGAAATTGCTCATAGGATTGAAAAACGTGATATAGAGCAAGCTAAGAGATGGAGTCACTAAGGAATGGCAGATAGAAATGAAGAAAAGCGCTACAAACTTTGGCGAGAAATTGTCAAGATAGAAGATAAGGGAGACAGACTCCGAGCAACTAAAAAGCAGTATGAACAGCAGTTGACTAACTTTTACTCGGATATTCAAAGCATTCACCATCGTATGGCAACTCTATTGTCTCTCTCACCCAGTTCTCGTCAAGTGATAGAGCAAATCGAAAGTGATAATAGAACCATTCAACGACAGACCAACTCTTATGTAGAAGAGGAGCTGGATGAATTGGAAAAACAAACGAAGAAGGCTCGTCGGTCTTTCGATGAAGCCAGAGAAGAACTGATAGCGGAAAGGAATCGGCTACCATGGGAGTAAAATACAGCGCACAAGAATCCCAAGAATTGATTCAGGCCATGACTAACAACCTCCGAGTCGCAAATGAAGTCACAGACCGCTTATCTAGTGGATGTGACCACCTGATTTCCTCCTTAGACTCAGGTGAGCTGACAGGAGCAGCTTACACAGCTGGTAAAGGTCTCTTTACAGAGATTATCATCCCCAGCATCAAGAAGTTACAAGCAGCGATAGACGATATCCAACTAGAGTTGACATCATACAAAAATGCGGATGCCCAAGTCTCAGAGTATGGTGATTTGGACCTAGACCAACTCAAGGAACTGAAAAAATTGAGGGAAGAGCAGTTAGCTATCGTAGAAGCTCAGATTCAAGCGAGGGAAAACTGGCTAAACGAAATCAAAGATATCTTTACATTTAATTGGGGGAAAACTTTCTCTGAGAAGACCATCCTCTACAATACCAAGTCTCAAATCGAGTCAGGTATTCAGGATTTGGAGGACAAGATTGAAAAACTAGAATTCTTTGTCTCACAGGTTTCCCAGTATTTCAACGATAGTCTAGAAGTCCTTAGCTTAGCGATTCAAGGAGCTACGCAACTAAGTGAAATCATTGTCGATAGCGATGGTAACTACTCTGCGGACGGTGTGGACATGAGCTGGGTGCAGAAGATGAAGGATGTGAAGATTGTTTCGCATGCCAAAAGAGATTATCAAGACTCAGAAACTCGTGCCATCAATAAAGCTTCTAGGGATATGATGCTATCGGAAGATGGTGATGCCTACTATCGTGCCGAATTAAAGAAGCGCTTAAAAGGTCACGACAAGTCCGAGTGGGATAAGATAATTGACGACTATAATCACACTCTTAAGATTGATGAAACAGGAAATATCATTGACATTTTTCCATTTGAACAAGGCTATGTTGTATCAAAAAATGGAAAATATGATGCCGATTATACTCATTTGGTTAATAAAGAGTTTGAAGAACTGAAGGCGAAAAACTTTGAGGCAAATTCAGCTGAATTTTGGAGTGGAGTAGCTCAAATATTCTCTGGTTTAGGAGTTTACTTTGCGAGTGGTGCTCTCGAAGTCTTGAGTATCATGGCTGGTCCGCCAACAATGGGAGGAAGTCTCGTAGCTGGTACGGCAGTATCCGTAACAGGGGTACAATATGGGAATGTACTGATAGCTAGTGGAGCAGTAACTAGCTTATCAGCTATCACAAAGACGGCCTTACAAAATGGCGAAATTCAGGTTAATTATTCTAGCAACTACGATAGCTGGCAGGCCAATAAACCGACGAGTAAGACTTTTGGAAAAAAAGTTTCTGGACGAGTTAAAGGTAAAAAGCTTGATAACATTCGAGTTGATGCCGAGCCAAATAGTGGGAAAATCCAAGTTCAGTCAGGGAGTGGAAAGTCAGGTTATGACCTCAACATAGATATCGAAGCTTCAACTGTTTCAAGCAGAAAGGATATTGTAGAATGGGTAAATAAACAGTCTGAACTAAAAGGACTTGGTCAAGGTGCAAAAGAGGAAATTATCAAAAATATGTGGAAAGCATTTAACTGGTTGATGCAATAAGGAGTGAACAATGAAATTATACTTAAAAGGCGATTATACAAAAAGAGTACCTTATGGTTATCTAGAGCTTGCTGGTAAAATGTGGTTTCCAGAAGAAAAGCAAGTATCGTACTCAAATGCTGGAGACAATGAGCAACTACAAGAGGATTTTTCTGTAAATTTATCCTTGAGGAAAAGTACTGCAGATAAGCGATGGTCTAGTGTCCCCCTAAAGGAAGGGGTACGAAGCCTCTTTTCACATATTGAGGAATGTATTGAGATAGAGTTTGAAGACGCATTTGCTACAGATTATAATGAAAAGGGGGACTATCTTCGTATTTTAACTACCCATCTAGAAGTTTTGACAGTTGATAAACGAGCTATGTATATTATGGCGATGGAAATTGCGACGGTCATTGACGGGCAAATTAGCGAAGATGATAAGGCTAGCTGGTTGACAATTGAGGAGTTTAAAAGAAAACATGGAGATATTCTATCTCTAACTTTTGAAGAAGCAAATGAACTAAGTTTGACAGAAATTCAAACGATGGATGTTGTAGACGACCCTCTTTGGGAGGAAGAAGCTGCTCGTCGAAAAGAATATATACTAGCACATGGAGGCGATATCTCAGATTTATGAGACTATATATCAAAGGTGATTACACCAAAGAAATTCCGTTTGATTATTTAGAACTAGCGAAGAGAATGTGGTTTGATACTAAAGATGGTAAGCGAGTAGATTTTTCTCATTTTGGAAATACTCGCCCATTTAAAACAGACCCAACTATTCACTTGAAATTGAATAAGTGGATGCATGATAATAGATGGAATAATGTTCGGTTGAAAGAAGGGATTACCAACGAATTTGGAAGTCATATATATGAAAACCTTGAATTAGATTTTGAAGATAATCCAGCAACAGACTATCGAGAAAAAGGAGACTGTCTACGTTTAGCTTCTACCCACCTTGATCTTCTCACTGTTGATAAACGAGCTATGTATATTATGGCCATTGAAATTGCGACTGCTATTGATGGTCAGATTAGTGAAGATGATAAGAAAAGCTGGTTAAGTGTGGAAGAATTTAAAAACCGACATGAAGATATTCTTTCGATGAGTTATGAAGAAGCTAATGATCTGAGTTTGGAAGAAATTCCGTTTATGGACGATGTAAGAGACCCAGTTTGGGAAGAAGACGACCGCAGGAATGAAGAATACATCAAAATCCATGGCGAGCCAGTTTATGACGACGAGGAAGAATGAAATTATACTTAAAAGGCGATTATACAAAAAGAGTACCTTATGGTTATTTGGAACTAGCTGGTAAAATGTGGTTTCCAGAGGATGAGCAAGTTTCTTACTCAAATGTTGGGAATAATGATGCATTACAAGATGATTTTTCTGTAAATTTATCAATTATGAATCCTAAATGGTAAGAAGGGGAAAATTGTTACCTAAAAGTTACTGAAATTTGAAAAAAGAATCTGTTTTATAAAATTTAAAAGTCCTAAAACATTGTTAAATTAAGGTTGTAAGTTTCAAAAAATGTAGGAATTGAACTCAAAATCCAGTGTCCGCAAGGACGTGCCGGTTCGACCCCGGCCGCCGGTATAGTAATAACGACAAGGTTTTCGAGCCTTGTTTTTTTGATTTAGTGAAGATTTTGATATTTTTTCTTTAAGTACAGATAACTGATGAATGATCTTTTTCTTCTTATTCTAATCATTTTTAGTGTATTTTTGGTATAATATTACTTATTCACAATTTATTTTGATTATGAAAGAGTTTGGTGATTAATGTCTCGGTCTGTTGAATTACTAAAGAAACGTTACTTAAAGAATATAAAAGAGAACCCAGATTTATTTATTGGGATTGAGTTAGAATTTCCTATTGTAAATTTAGAGGGTAAGGCTACAAATGGTGAAGTTGTTAAGGCTCTCTTTCGGTATTTACCATCAGTACTGGGATTTACTATCGAGAAAGTGGATGATTTTGGGAATCCAATTCAGTTGCTTGACCCAGTCAGCCAAGATACGATCTTGTTTGAGGTTGCTTATACGACGATTGAGTTTGCATTCGGAAAGGCCGAATCTATCCGAGAGGTAGAAGAACGCTTTAATTTCTATATGGCTACGATTCAGACTAAGTTGGGTGAAGCTAATCATGCTATTGTTGGCTGTGGCATTCATCCCAACTGGGATAAAAATGAGAATTGTCCAGTGGCTTATCCACGTTATCGGATGTTGATGGATTATTTGAATTTGAGTAGAAATATCACTAATAAGTCGGATTTACATCATTTCCCTGAATATGGTGCTTTTATCTGTGGTAGTCAGGTTCAACTGGATGTTTCAAAATCCAACTACTTACGGGTGATTAATGCTTTTACTCAAATTGAAGCGGCTAAGGCTTATTTATTTGCAAACTCTGAGTTTTCAGGTGAGGATTGGGATACGAAAATTTCAAGGGATATTTTCTGGGAAGAGTCTATGCATGGCATTTATTCAGAGAATGTTGGGGTTAATGCTAGACTTTTTGATGATGAGGAGGATTTTTTTGATTATCTAGATCATTCTGCAATTTTTACTGCGGAACGTGACGAGCAGACTTATTATTTTTATCCGATTCAGGCTAGGGACTATTTGGCTAGACCTGAAATCCAGGCATTTGCTCTAAATGGGGATGGGGTTATTATTTACCCTCAAGAGAAAGATTTTGAAACTCATCGTAGTTATCAGTACCAAGACTTAACGACTCGAGGAACAGTTGAGTTTCGTAGTGTTTGTACTCAGCCACTTGATAGGACTTTTGCTTCTACAGCCTTTCATTTGGGCTTGTTGGTTCATTTAGACAAGCTTGAAGCTTACTTGCGAACTGCTCCATTTTTTACCACAGCTGGTCGTGATTATAAGCTTTTAAGGCGACAATTTTCTAAGAAAAAGCTTACAGATCAGGAAGAAACTGCGATTATAGAGTTTTCTAAAGATTTACTCACCCTAGCTGAGGAAGGACTGGAGAAAAGAGATAAGCAAGAAATGGTTTATTTAGAGCCTTTGAAGAAAGAATTGGGATTATAATTTCTCTTATAAAGGGAGAATTTTCTGAAAAATCATGATATAATGGAAGAGACTATAGATAAAGGATAGAGATTCATGACATTAGTTTATCAATCAACGCGTGATGCCAATAATACAGTAACTGCCAGCCAGGCTATTTTGCAAGGTTTGGCGACGGATGGTGGTCTGTTTACACCACTTACTTATCCAAAGGTTGATTTGGACTTTGAAACATTAAAAGATGCTTCTTACCAAGAAGTGGCTAAATTAGTTTTATCAGCCTTTTTAGATGACTTTACAGCTGAGGAGTTGGACTACTGTATCAACAATGCCTACGATAGCAAGTTTGATACTCCAGCTATTGCGCCATTGGTGAAACTGGACGGCCAATACAATTTGGAACTGTTCCATGGTTCAACAATTGCCTTTAAGGATATGGCCTTGTCTATTTTGCCATACTTTATGACGACTGCTGCTAAGAAACATGGCTTGGAGAACAAAATCGTCATTTTGACAGCCACATCTGGTGATACTGGGAAAGCTGCTATGGCTGGATTTGCAGATGTACCCGGTACTGAGATTATCGTCTTTTATCCAAAGGACGGTGTCAGCAAGGTCCAAGAGTTGCAAATGACCACTCAGACTGGCGACAATACTCATGTTATCGCCATTGATGGAAACTTTGATGATGCGCAAACAAATGTGAAGCACATGTTCAACGATGTAGCTCTTCGTGAAAAATTGGCAGCGAACAAGTTGCAATTTTCATCGGCTAACTCTATGAACATTGGTCGTTTGGTACCACAAATTGTTTATTATGTTTATGCCTACGCTCAGTTGATCAAGTCTGGTGAGATTGTGGCTGGTGAAAAGGTCAACTTCACAGTACCAACAGGAAACTTTGGAAATATTTTGGCTGCTTTTTATGCTAAACAAATCGGTCTTCCAGTTGGTAAATTGATCTGTGCTTCAAATGACAATAATGTTTTAACTGACTTCTTTAAAACACGTGTTTACGACAAGAAACGTGAGTTTAAGGTAACGACTAGCCCATCTATGGATATCTTAGTATCTTCAAACTTGGAGCGTTTGATTTTCCATCTTTTGGGGAATGATGCGGTTAAGACAGCTGAACTCATGAATGCCTTGAGTACACAAGGACAATATGAATTGACAGACTTTGATGCAGCGATTTTGGAACTCTTTGCAGCTGAATATGCGACTGAGGAAGAAACTGTGGCAGAAATTAAACGTGTTTATCAAACAGATACCTATATCGAGGATCCACATACGGCGGTTGCCTCAGCAGTTTATAGAAAATACAAAGCGGCTACTGGGGATGCGACTAAGACAGTGATTGCTTCAACAGCTAGTCCCTACAAATTCCCAGTGGTTGCCGTAGAAGCTGTAACAGGAAAAGCAGGCTTAACTGACTTTGAAGCCTTGGCTCAATTACATGACATTTCAGGAGTGGCAGTGCCACCAGCGGTTGATGGCCTTGAAACAGCTCCAGTTCGTCATAAAACAACAGTAGCAGCTGCTGACATGCAAGCAGCGGTTGAGGCTTATCTAGGACTTTAAGACAGAGGGCGTAAACTCGGTTGGGAAACCAACTGAGTTTCTTTTCATCAGGAGGAGAGATTGTTTAAGAAAAATAAAGACATTCTTAACATTGCATTGCCAGCTATGGGTGAAAACTTTTTGCAGATGCTCATGGGAATGGTGGACAGTTACCTGGTCGCTCACTTGGGACTGATAGCTATTTCAGGTGTTTCAGTTGCTGGCAATATTATCACCATTTACCAGGCGATTTTTATCGCTCTAGGAGCTGCTATTTCCAGTGTTATTTCAAAAAATATAGGGCAGAAAGATCAGTCCAAGTTGGCTTATCACGTGACAGAGGCTCTCAAGATAACCCTATTGCTGAGTGCACTTTTAGGCGCTTTATCCATCTTTGCTGGGCAAGAGATGATAGGACTTTTGGGAACTGAGCAGGAGGTGGCTGAGAGTGGTGGGCTCTACCTATCTTTGGTGGGTGGATCGATTGTTCTCTTGGGTTTGATGACCAGTCTGGGTGCCTTGATTCGTGCAACACATAATCCGCGTCTCCCCCTCTATGTTAGTCTTTTATCCAATGTCTTGAATATTCTTTTTTCAAGTCTTGCTATTTTTGTCCTTGATATGGGCATAGCTGGTGTTGCTTGGGGGACCATCTTGTCTCGCTTAGTCGGTCTTGTGATTTTGTGGTCGCAATTAAAGCTACCTTTTGAGAAACCGACTTTTGGTTTAGATAAGGAACTATTGACTTTGGCTTTACCAGCAGCAGGAGAACGTCTCATGATGCGGGCTGGAGATGTAGTTATCATTGCCTTGGTCGTCTCTTTTGGGACGGAGGCAGTAGCAGGGAATGCAGTCGGAGAAGTTTTGACCCAGTTTAACTATATGCCTGCCTTTGGTGTGGCTACGGCAACAGTCATGCAGGTGGCTCGAGCGGTTGGAGAGGATGATTGTAAAAGAGTAGATAGTTTGAGCAAGCAAACCTTTTGGCTTTCTCTGCTTCTCATGCTGCCCTTAACTTTCAGTATCTATGCCTTGGGGGTGCCACTTACTCATCTCTATACGACGGATTCTCTAGCTGTTGAGGCTAGTGTTCTAGTGACATTTTTTTCACTACTTGGAACTCCTATGACGATAGGAACAGTCATCTATACTGCAGTTTGGCAGGGATTGGGAAATGCTCGCCTTCCCTTTTATGCGACAAGTATTGGGATGTGGTGTATCCGCATTGGGACAGGATATCTGATGGGGCTTGTTCTTGGTTGGGGCTTGCCTGGTATTTGGGCAGGGACACTTTTGGATAATGGTTTTCGCTGGTTATTTCTACGTTACCGTTACCAGCGTTATATGAGCTTGAAAGGATAGAAAATGCAAAAAACAGCTTTCATTTGGGATTTAGACGGGACTTTATTGGACTCTTACGAAGCGATTTTGTCAGGGATTGAGGAGACCTTTGCTCAGTTTTCTATTCCTTATAATAAGGAGAAAGTGAGAGAGTTTATCCTCAAGTTTTCTGTGCAGGATTTGCTGGAGCAGGTGGCAGAAGAGAGAAAACTGGATGCGGAAGTGCTCAACCAGGTGCGTGCCCAGAGCCTGTCTGAGAAAAATGCCCAGGTAGTTTTGATACCAGGTGCGCTTGAAGTGCTAGCTTGGGCAGACCAAGCAGGGATTCAGCAGTTTGTCTATACTCATAAGGGAGACAATGCTTTTACCATTCTCAGAGATTTGGGGTTGGAATCCTATTTTACAGAGATTTTAACCAGTCAGAGTGGCTTTGCGCGCAAGCCTAATCCGGAAGCGGCTACCTATCTGTTAGACAAGTATCAGTTGGATCCTGAGAAGACTTATTATATAGGAGACCGAACTTTGGATGTGGAATTTGCTCAGAATAGTGGAATTCAAAGTATCAACTTTTTAGAGTCGACTTATGAAGGGAATCATAGGATTCAAGCACTAGCAGATATTACTCGCGTTTTTGAGGATTAGGAGCGAGAAGATTGTGTCAGTTTTGTGACAGAGACCTAACAAACTATTTCAAGTAATCGAGTTTGTTACAAGGAATAGACAGTTCTATTAAATAGGCCCGAGAGGGCTTTTTTTCTGCTTTTTTTGTGTTATGATAGACAGGTACTCATTTGAAAGGAATATGAACGAATGAAGAAAAGAATTATTTTTGCCTCAACAGTAGCCTTGTCATTTGCCCCAGTATTGGCAACCCAAGCAGAAGAAGTCCTTTGGACTGCACGTAGCGTTGAGCAAATCCAAAATGATGTGACGAAAAACGAAAACAAAAACAGCTATACAGTTCAGTATGGTGATACCCTGAGCACGATTGCAGAAGCTTTGGGAGTAGATGTGACGGTTCTTGCTAATTTGAACAAAATCACCAATATGGACTTGATTTTCCCAGATACTGTCCTCACTACAACTGTCAATGAAGCAGAAGAGGTAACGGAAGTTGAAATCCAAGCTCCTCAATCAGATGCTAGTGAAGAAGTGACGACTGCAACAGCTGATTTGACGACGAATCAAGTGACAGTCGATGAACAAACAGTTCAAGTAGAAGACCTTTCTCAACCAATTGAGGAAGCTCCAACTGCAACAGAGACTGAAAAAACAGCAGAAGTAGCGCCAAGTTCAGAAGTTTCTGAGACAGCGACAGTTGCTGAAGAGACACCATCTACAGAAACACCTGTAGCTGAAGAAACAGCTGAAACGACTCCAGCGGAAGCACCAGTAGCAGCTGCGCCAGCAACTGAAACGCCTGCTGATACAACAGGATCAAGTGCAACAGAAGAAACAGCAGCATCAACAGCAACTTCTGACACTGCAACTTCGACTTATCAAGCAGAGCAAAGCCAAACTCCTTCAAGAACATATTCAGCTCCAGCGGCTCCTGACTATGCAGGACTTGCTGTAGCTAAGTCTGAGAATGCTGGTCTTCAACCACAAACGGCAGCCTTTAAAGAAGAAGTAGCCAACTTGTTTGGCATCACATCCTTTAGTGGCTACCGTCCTGGTGATAGTGGGGACCATGGTAAAGGTTTGGCCATCGACTTTATGGTTCCAGTGAGTTCAGCACTTGGTGATCAAATCGCGGAATATGCAGTCCAAAATATGGCTAGCCGTGGTATCAACTACATCATCTGGAAACAACGTTTCTACGCTCCATATGATAGTAAATATGGACCAGCCTACACTTGGAATCCAATGCCAGACCGTGGTAGCGTAACCGAAAACCACTATGACCACGTTCACGTTTCAATGAACTAATCATTAAAATGGAAGTTGGGAACTGATTAAGTTCCCGCTTCTTTTTTGCGTGTCATTTCTTCAGGATAAACAAGAAGATTCTTCTGAAGCAAGGTGGGCCTACTATTTTGACTCTGCTGAGTATGTTACTTTTGAAATAAGAAAACCAGCGTCGTTCAGGACGCTGGTTTTTGTATGCTCTTATCCATTTCGACGTTTACGGGCTAGTAGGGCACTGTAAAAGAAGATATGATTGTTTTGGATGTAGGGAAGGATTGAAAAACTAGCAATTCCAAAGGTGATCCAGTTGAGGAAGTACCAAGGGAGTAGTTGTAGGTCGAGGACAAAGCGCTGGAATTTGTAACCTTTCATCAAGAAACGGCTGGTTTTCAGGATTTGACGGGATTTAGCCTGTCCTAAATCCAGAGTATCGCAGAGGAGGAATTCTACCTGCGAGTAGGCATAATGTTGCGGAACATAGAGGATGTTCCCTACAATCATCAAGATGAGACTCGCGAAAAAGTAGAGGCCAAAGGTCATAAGGAACTGCTCTGTTTCAACGGATGAGAGGTCTAATTTTGGAAATTCAGGATGTAGGGCGACAAATCTCCGAGCTAAGAGATTGCTATAAAAGAGAAAATAAACGCCTACTAAGTTTGGAATGCTCCATAAAAAGAGGTAGAAACGTTTGAGGAGCAGGGTTAGGAAGGTTTGCGAGAAGCGCTCTTCAGCAAAGAGGGCTAGACTTGATTTTACTGAGAGTTCTGTATCAGGATCCTTGAGGAGTCGAAGTGTCGCAAAGGCAGCACCTGCTAGAAAAATTGCGCTTATAAAAGAAACCACTAGTGGGAAGAGATAGGCTTGGAGCACTTGTGCCAGCATGCTGAAAAAGGATTGCTCTAAAACACTTTCCTGGAGACGAGCCAAGGGGGTGAGAAAGCCTGATAAGATGACCAGTATGCTAGGTAAGAGATAGACGAGAAAGAGGCGGGGGTTTTCAGCCTGAAATTGCCTCGTCTGCAGACGAATGGTTTTTAAATCAATTTTTGGGTATTTCATTCTCTCATTATACCATAGTTCGTGACAGTTCTTCCTTTTTTTGATAAAATCATACAGTATGCCCTTGGGCACAAAGTATGAACTGGGACTGTTTTTCCCAGCTTCGGAGGTAAAAAATGTCAGATTCACCAATCAAATACCGTTTGGTTAAGAAAGAAAAACACACAGGAGCTCGTTTGGGAGAGATTATCACCCCCCACGGCACCTTCCCTACACCTATGTTTATGCCAGTTGGGACCCAAGCCACTGTCAAAACTCAGTCACCTGAGGAGTTAAAGGAAATGGGCTCAGGGATTATCTTGTCCAACACCTACCATCTCTGGCTCCGTCCAGGAGATGAACTCATCGCACGCGCAGGCGGTCTCCACAAGTTCATGAATTGGGACCAGCCAATTTTGACGGATAGTGGGGGTTTTCAAGTTTATTCCCTAGCAGATAGCCGAAATATCACCGAAGAAGGCGTAACCTTTAAAAACCATCTCAATGGTTCTAAGATGTTCCTATCACCAGAAAAAGCCATCTCTATTCAGAATAATCTAGGCTCAGACATCATGATGTCTTTTGATGAATGTCCTCAGTTTTACCAACCTTACGATTACGTTAAGAAATCAATCGAGCGTACCAGCCGTTGGGCTGAGCGTGGTTTGAAGGCTCATCGTCGTCCACATGACCAAGGCTTATTTGGAATTGTGCAGGGGGCAGGCTTTGACGACCTTCGCCGTCAGTCAGCTCACGATCTTGTCAGCATGGATTTCCCAGGATATTCGATTGGGGGCTTGGCAGTGGGGGAAACCCACGAAGAGATGAATGCAGTCTTGGATTTCACAACCCAACTTCTCCCAGAAAACAAACCTCGCTATTTGATGGGTGTGGGAGCGCCAGATAGCTTGATCGATGGGGTCATTCGTGGTGTGGATATGTTTGACTGTGTCTTGCCGACTCGTATCGCTCGTAACGGGACTTGTATGACCAGCCAAGGTCGTTTGGTTGTCAAAAATGCCCAATTCGCTGAAGACTTTACGCCACTGGATCCTGAGTGTGACTGCTACACATGTAAGAACTATACACGCGCCTACCTTCGCCACCTGCTCAAGGCTGATGAAACCTTTGGTATCCGCTTGACTAGCTATCACAATCTCTATTTCTTGCTCAATCTGATGAAGCAAGTACGTCAAGCCATCATGGATGACAATCTCTTGGAATTTCGTGAGTATTTTGTGGAAAAATATGGTTACAACAAGTCAGGGCGAAATTTCTAAAGTGTAAAAATAGAATGCCAAAATCCTAAGTTTTCTCTTAGGATTTTTCCTATTTTTTTGATAGAATAGGGAGTATAATGGAATGGAAATTAGGTGGTGTTTTGCTTCCTAATTTAATGGAGAATAGACTCGTATGCGTATTAAATGGTTTTCCTTGATTAGGATTACAGGTTTACTTTTGGTGCTTTTGTACCACTTCTTTCAAACGATCTTTCCTGGAGGATTCTTTGGGGTAGATGTCTTTTTCACTTTTTCAGGATTTTTGATCACCTCCCTCCTTTTAGAAGAATTTGGGAAGGCACGCCAGATTGATTTACTGGGCTTTTTTAAGAGACGATTTTACCGCATCGTACCACCTGTGGTGCTGATGGTTTTGGTGACAATGCCTTTTACTTTCTTGGTTCGCCAAGACTATGTTGCTGGAATTGGTGGCCAGATAGCTGGAGTTCTCGGTTTTATGACCAACTTCTACGAAATGTTAACAGGGGGAAGTTACGAATCCCAGTTCATTCCGCATCTCTTTGTTCATAATTGGAGTCTAGCTGTTGAGGTTCACTACTATATCCTTTGGGGCTTAGCGGTTTGGTTCTTATCGAAACGTTCAAAATCTAGTAGTCAATTGAGAGGGATGGTCTTTCTTCTTTCTGCTGGGGCTTTCATCATTAGCTTTTTCTCCATGTTTATTGGTAGTCTAATGGCGAGTTCCTATTCATCTGTCTACTTTTCAAGTTTGACCCATGTCTATCCCTTCTTTTTAGGAAGCTTTTTGGCGACAGTTGTGGGGGTTCGTCAGACGAGCGATTTAGTCAAGCAGTTTGATCGAACGTGGGATCTTCGTCAGAATCTACTGGTGTTTGCTGCGGGGCTTTTGGTGTTAGTGCTCTTGACTTTCTTTGTCAAGTTCACTTACCTGTTTGCGTACTTATTTGGCTTCTTGCTAGCAAGTTTAGCGGCCGTGACCATGATTCTTGCTGCGCGTGTCTTGCATGAGAAAACGCCTGAGATACAAGAACCTCGTATAATCACATTTCTAGCGGATACTAGCTACGCGGTTTATCTTTTCCACTGGCCTTTTTATATTATCTTTTCTCAGTTGATGAGTAATCTACCCGCTGTTATTCTGACAATCATCTTTTCTTATTTCTTTGCTATCCTATCCTTCTATATTATTGAGCCGTTGATTGCCGGTAAATCCAATCCTTTAATACGGAAGATTAGTCGATTGCCTCATATTAAACCAATTAGTGCTGCTGGTGCTGGCATTCTTACCTTGATTACCTTGATTATCATAGCTGTGGCTCCTCAAGTTGGAGCTTTTGAGACAGACTTGATGGTCAATGGTTTCAAACAAGCCCAGACCAATATAGGACAAACAAAGACTCTTGCTGAACAAGCTGAACTGAGTCGTCTAGGAATTTCTGAGGGGA
This sequence comes from Streptococcus oralis, assembly GCF_001578935.1. Lineage (GTDB taxonomy): Bacteria > Bacillota > Bacilli > Lactobacillales > Streptococcaceae > Streptococcus > Streptococcus oralis_R. The sequence continues at coordinate 19,662 of NZ_KQ969524.1, forward strand.
CAAGCCTAATAGGAGATTCGGTAGCCTTGCGTGCCAATACAGCCTTACAAGAGGCACTTCCTGAAGCGAATATCAATGCCCAGGTTAGTCGAACGACCAAGCAAGCCAATGACATCATGCTCAATAACAGTCAGAACAAGGCGCTGCTAAAAACAGTCGTCATTGCAACAGGGGTCAACAATCCTGAAGGTTATAAGAATGATTTGGACAGTATCGTGAACAACCTACCGAAAGGACACCATCTGATACTGGTGACACCTTATGAGGGAGACAAGAGCAAGGACACTTACACATCAGTGGAACAGTATGCGGCTTATGCGAGAGAATTAGCTGAAAAGAATCCATATGTGAGCATCGCTGACTGGAATAAGGTTGCTAAGGAGCACCCTGAAATCTGGGCTGGAACTGACCAAGTTCACTTTGGCAATGATGGCAACATGATTGAAGAAGGTGCTAAACTTTACGCAGAGACGATTGCAGCTGCTGTTAAGGCTGCTCAAGAACTGCCTGTAAAATCAAAATAAGATCAAAGAGTTGGAGAAATCCAGCTCTTTTAAAATATCCACGAAAAATAGGTCTATACCATTTACAAATGAAAAAGAAAGGTTTATAATGTAATTGACATAATAATTCTAGCATCAATCTATCAAGGAGGTTATCATTATGCCTAACTATATTAAAGCGGATCAGTTTTTCTACCCACACGGAGTTCGTCGTGGCGGTTACTTGGAACTTGTGGATGGCAAGTTTGGCAAACATGTGGATCAGATTCCTGAAGGAGCTGAGGTGATTGACTATACCGGTTATAGCATTGCCCCAGGACTTGTGGATACCCATATTCATGGATTTGGTGGTGTGGATGTCATGGACAATAACATCGAAGGAACCCTTCATACCATGAGTGAAGGATTGCTTAGCACGGGTGTTACCAGCTTCTTGCCAACGACCTTGACTTCCTCTTACGAGCAGTTGCTTGCGGTAACTGAAAATATCGGTGCTCGTTACCAGGAAGCAAGTGGAGCCAAGATTCGTGGGATCTATTTTGAAGGGCCTTATTTCACAGAGAAATACAAGGGAGCTCAAAACCCTGCCTATATGAAAGACCCTCGTATGGATGAGTTTCGTGCTTGGCAAAAAGCAGCCAACGGCTTGCTCAATAAAATTGCCCTTGCGCCAGAACGCGAAGGTGTAGAAGACTTTGTTCGTACGATTACGGGCGAAGGAGTGACTGTTGCTCTAGGACACTCAAATGCGACTTTTGATGAAGCTAAAAAAGCAGTCGACGCTGGAGCGAGCGTTTGGGTACATGCCTACAACGGAATGCGTGGCTTGACTCACCGTGAGCTCGGTATGGTGGGAGCCATGTATGAATTGCCACATACTTACGCAGAATTGATTTGTGACGGTCACCATGTAGATCCAAAGGCCTGTGATATTTTGCTCAAGCAAAAAGGAACAGAAAATATCGCCCTTATCACAGACTGTATGACAGCTGGTGGCTTGGAAGATGGAGACTACATGTTGGGAGAATTCCCAGTAGTAGTTGCCAATGGAACTGCTCGCCTCAAATCGACAGGCAATTTGGCAGGTTCTATCCTCAAACTCAAAGATGGTTTGAAAAATGTGGTCGAATGGGGCATTGCGAATCCGCATGAAGCAGTCATGATGGCCAGCCTCAACCCAGCAAAATCTGTTCACATCGATGATGTCTGTGGTCAAATCCGTGAAGGTTACGACGCTGACTTTATCGTACTAGATAAAGATTTGGAATTGGTAGCAACCTACCTAGATGGTGTGAAACGTTATCAAGCCTAAGAAGATAAAAATAGGGGTCAATAAAGGACTCCTATTTTTGTTAGGCTGGAAAAGCAGGTTTAAAGAAGCTTACCTGATGGGGGAGGTGAGCAAAATTCTTCCCTTGTTTTAAAAAAATTGGTTATAATATACAATGCAAAGGAAGTAGTAAAAATGTATCGTGTTATAGAAATGTACGGGGATTTTGAACCGTGGTGGTTCATAGAGGGTTGGGAAAAAGATATTATCATGAGTCAATCTTTTGACAAGTACTATGATGCCCTGAAATATTATAAATCATGCTGGTTTGAATTGGAAAAACAAAATCCCCTTTATAAGAGTCGGAGTGATTTGATGACTATTTTTTGGGATCCCGCTGACCAACGCTGGTGTGATGAGTGCGATGAGTATTTGCAGCAGTACCATTCTTTGGCACTTTTACAGGATGAGCAAGTCATCCCCGATGAAAAGCTACGTCCAGGCTACGAAAAACAAACAGGTCAAGAAAAACACCGTTCTTGCCGTATGAAATGGAGATAAAAAAAGTAACTTTTTAAGTTGCTTTTTTTATTTTTTTGCGAATAGTTAGATAAGGAGGGTGGTATGGTACAAGAAATTGCACAGAAAATTATTGCGACTGCGAAAGAAAAGAAGGCTCAGGATATCTATTTTATCCCCAAGGAAAAGTCCTACGAGCTTCACATGCGGGTTGGAGACGAGCGGTGTCTCGTTGACTCCTATGATTTTGAGGTATTTGCTGCTGTGATTAGTCATTTCAAGTTTGTGGCGGGTATGAACGTAGGAGAGAAGAGACGTAGTCAGCTGGGCTCTTGCGACTATCAGCATGGGGAGAAGGCGTCTTCTCTGCGTTTGTCTACCGTGGGAGATTATCGGGGGCATGAGAGTTTGGTTATTCGTTTGTTGCACGATGAGGAGCAGGACCTGCATTTCTGGTTTCAGGATATGAACGAACTGGGTGAACAGTACCGGCAACGGGGGCTCTATCTCTTTGCAGGTCCAGTCGGAAGTGGCAAGACGACTCTGATGCACGAATTAGCCAAATCCCTCTTTAAGGGACAACAAGTCATGTCTATCGAAGACCCAGTAGAAATCAAGCAGGAAGACATGCTCCAGTTGCAGTTGAATGAAGCGATTGGCTTGACCTATGAAAATCTGATCAAACTGTCTCTCCGGCATCGTCCGGACCTCTTGATTATTGGTGAAATTCGGGATAGCGAAACAGCGCGTGCAGTGGTCAGAGCTAGTTTGACAGGGGCAACAGTCTTTTCAACCATTCATGCCAAGAGTATCCGAGGAGTTTATGAACGCCTTCTGGAGTTGGGTGTGACGGAGGAGGAACTAGCAGTTGTTCTGCAAGGCGTCTGCTACCAGAGATTAATCGGGGGAGGAGGAATCGTTGACTTTGCAAACCAAGACTATCAAGAACACCAGCCAACCAGCTGGAATGCGCAGATTGACCAGCTTCTTAAAGATGGACATATCACAAGTCTTCAGGCTGAAACGGAAAAATTAGCTACAGCTAAGCAGAAGAAAATCATCACCTTGTTTAACAATTTCTTTTCCAGTGGCTTTCATTTGGTGGAAATTATTTCTTTCTTAGGGAGAAGTGCCTTGCTGGAAAAGGACTATGTGGCCCAGATGCACCAAGGTTTGTCTCAGGGGAAATCCTTCTCAGAAATGATGGACAGTTTGGGCTTTTCAAGTGCCATTGTGACCCAATTATCTCTAGCTGAAGTTCATGGAAATCTCCACCTGAGTTTGGGAAAGATAGAAGAATATCTAGACAATCTGGCCAAGGTCAAGAAAAAATTAATCGAAGTGGCGACCTATCCCCTGATTTTGCTGGGATTTCTCCTGCTAATCATGCTGGGGTTGAGAAACTATCTACTTCCCCAACTGGACAGTAGCAATATCGCCACCCAAATCATTGGCAATCTGCCACAAATATTTCTGGGAATGGTAGGGTTTGTTTCAGTAGGTGTCCTTTTAGCACTAACTTTTTATAAAAGAAGTTCTAAGATGCGGGTCTTTTCTATCTTAGCACGCCTTCCCTTTTTGGGAATCTTTGTCCAGACCTATCTGACAGCCTATTATGCGCGTGAATGGGGCAATATGATTTCGCAAGGAATGGAGCTGACGCAGATTTTTCAGATCATGCAGGAACAAGGTTCCCAGCTCTTTAAAGAAATCGGTCAAGATCTGGCTCAAGCCCTGCAAAATGGCCGGGAATTTTCTCAGACTATAGGAACCTATCCTTTCTTTAAAAAGGAGTTGAGTCTCATCATCGAGTATGGGGAAGTCAAGTCCAAGCTGGGGAGTGAGTTGGAAATCTATGCTGAGAAAACTTGGGAAGCCTTTTTTACCCGAGTCAATCGCACTATGAATCTGGTGCAGCCACTGGTTTTTATCTTTGTGGCTCTGATTATCGTTTTACTTTATGCGGCAATGCTTATGCCCATGTATCAAAATATGGAGGTAAATTTTTAAAATGAAAAAACTCATGACAAATTTAAAAAAAGCCAAGGCTAAAGCTTTCACTTTGGTAGAAATGTTAGTGGTTTTGCTTATCATCAGCGTTCTTCTCTTGCTCTTTGTACCCAATTTGACCAAGCAAAAGGATGCCGTAGATGATAAAGGAAAAGCTGCTGTTGTCAAGGTCGTAGAAAGCCAGGCAGAACTTTATCGTTTGGATAAAAATGATGATGCCAGCCTCAGCAAATTACAAGCGGACGGTCGTATCACAGCTGAGCAAGCTAAAGCTTATAAAGACTACCATGCAAAACAAAAAACAAGTCAAACTGTTGCAGATTAAGGCCTTTACTATGCTGGAAAGTCTCTTGGTTTTGGGAATTGTGAGTATCCTTGCTTTAGGCTTGTCCGGTTCTGTTCAGTCCAGTTTTGCAGCGGTGGAAGAGCAGATTTTCTTTATGGAGTTTGAAGAACTCTATCGGGAAACGCAAAAACGCAGTGTAGCCAGTCAGCAAAAGACTAGTCTAAACTTAGATGGGCAGACGATCAGCAATGGCAGTCAAAAGTTGACCGTTCCTAAAGAAATTCAGGCGCCATCAGGACAAAGCATTATATTTGACCGAGCTGGGGGCAATTCATCCCTGGCTAAGGTTGAATTTCAGACTAGCAAAGGAGCGATTCGCTATCAATTATATCTAGGAAATGGAAAAATTAAACGCATTAAGGAAACTAAAAATTAAGGCAGTAATCTTACTAGAAGCAGTAGTAGCTTTGGCTGTGTTTGCCAGCATTGCGACCCTTCTTTTGGGACAAATCCAGAAAAATAGACAAGAAGAGGCAGAAATCTTGCAAAAGGAAGAAGTCTTGCGTGTGGCGAAGATGGCCTTGCAAACAGGTCAAAATCAAGTGAGGGTAAATGGAGTGGAAATCCAGGTATTTGCTAGTGAGAAAGGATTGGAGGTTTATCATGGTTCAGAGAAGTTGCTCGACCTTAAAGAGCAGTAAGGTAAGAGCTTTCACTCTTTTAGAATCTCTGATTGCCCTTATCGTCATTAGCGGAGGCTTGCTCCTTTTTCAAGCTATGAGTCAGCTCCTCATTTCAGAAGTTCGTTACCAGCAGCAAAGCGAGCAAAAGGAGTGGCTCTTGTTTGTGGATCAACTGGAGGTAGAGTTAGAGCGTTCGCAGTTTGAAAAGGTAGAAGGCAATCGCCTCTACATGAAGCAGGATGGTAAGGCTATCTCTATAGGGAAGTCTAAATCGGATGATTTTCGAAAAACGGATACCAGCGGACGGGGCTACCAACCTATGGTTTATGGACTCAAATCAGCTCAAATTACAGAGGAAAATCAATTGGTTCGCTTTCGTTTCCAATTTCAAAAGGGCTTAGAAAGGGAGTTTATCTATCGTGTGGAAAAAACAAAAAGTTAAGGCAGGCGTTCTTTTATACGCAGTCACCATGGCAGCCATTTTTAGCCTTTTGTTGCAGTTTTATTTGAATCGGCAAGTAGCCCATCACAAAGATTTTGCCCTAAACAAAGAAAAGTTGGCAGCTTTTGCCATGGCCAAGCGAAGCAAAGAGAAGGTTGAGCAAGAAAGTGGGGAACGAGTCTTCAACTTAGGAAAAGTCAGGTATCGCAATACGAAAACAGGTTTTGCAACAAGTGTTCGTATGAATAAGGGCAACTATGAATTTCTCTTTCCTCCGATGAAAAACCAAGAAAAGAAAACAGCTAAAAAGGAAGAGGTAGCGACTGATTCAAGCAATCAAGCAGGGAAGAAAAAATCAGAAGAAAAGCCTGAAAAGAAAGACAAATCCTAGTCAATTTAACTTCTTTGTGTTAAACTAAAAATATGAAACATGATTTTAATCACAAAGCAGAAACTTTTGATTCGCCCAAAAATATCTTTCTTGCAAATTTGGTTTGTCAAGCAGTTGAAAAACAAATCGCTCTTCTACCAGACAAGGAAATATTGGACTTTGGTGGTGGGACGGGTCTATTAGCCTTGCCCCTGGCTCAGCAGGCCAAGTCGGTTACCCTTGTAGACATTTCAGAGAAAATGCTGGAGCAAGCACGTTTGAAAGCAGACCAGCAAGATATCAAGAATATCCAGTTTTTGGAGCAGGATTTACTGGTGAATCCTTTGGAGCAAGAATTTGACCTAATTGTAGTCAGTCGGGTTCTTCATCATATGCCTGATCTAGATGCGACTCTTGCCATGTTTCGCCATCACCTTAGGAAGAATGGACAAGTCCTCATTGCTGATTTTGTCAAGACAGATACCAACCATCATGGTTTTGATTTAGCTGAACTGGAAACCAAGCTCGCTCAGAATGATTTTTCGAGCATTGGCAGTCAGATTCTCTACAGTGCAGAAGGTCTTTTCCTAGGAAATTACGCAGAGCTCTTTTTAACAGTAGCCCAAAAATCACTCGCTGACTATGTACTGACCTCCAAAAGTTGGACAAATAATTATTGAAAGGATTTAGTTCTGTATTGTACAGGGCTAAGTCCTTTTAGTTTGACTTTGATTCGTTTGTTGTTTTAGTAATCAATGTAGTCCACAATAGCTTGTTCAAGGTCTTCTAAAGACCTAAAATGCTTCTCATAACCGTAAAACATCTCCGATTTCAAAATACCAAAGAAGGACTCCATCATACCGTAGTCTGGGCTGTTGCCCTTTCGTGACATAGATAGCTGAATTCCCTTACTCTCTAGGAACCGATGATAAGAATCGTGTTGGTATTGCCACCCCTGATCACTATGGAGAATCGTATTCTCGTAGTGTTTCTCTGTGAATGCCTGTTCCAACATGGTTTTCACTTGTTTCAAATTAGGCGAAGTAGATAGACTATAAGCAATAATTTCACTGTTAAAGCCATCTAAAACTGGCGATAAATAGAGTTTCTGTGTGCTATTTGGAATGGCAAACTTTGTCACATCTGTATAGTACTTTTCCATCGGTTTCGCTCCTTCGAACTGGCGTTGAATAAGATTCTCTGCTTTCTTGCCAATCTCTCCTTGGTAGGAAGAATACTTCCGTTTTCGACGGATACGAGCTGTTAAACCAAGGCCCTTCATCAATCGTTGAACTTTCTTATGATTGACCGCATAACAACGATTTCTTAGTTTCAAGTGAATCCGACGATAGCCATAATTTCCTTTATGGTCATTATAAATGGTTTGAATTTCGGTTTTAAACTCTTTATCTTTATCAACCCCATCCAGCTGTTTTAAGTGGTAATAATAGGTTGAGCGAGCTAAACGTGCTGTTTCAAGAAGCAAATCTAGTCGAAATCCTCCTGAAACCATTTCTCTAATTGTCTCTGCCTTTCTCGCTCTAAGGCCTCGTCCCTTTCCTCTAACTCTTTTAACTTTTTAGGTAGGCCACCTCAGTATGTAAGCATTCATTCTCTTCCTGAAGTCGCTCTAGTTCTGTCATTTCTTCCCGATTTTTCTTCCGTTTACGTCTCATTTTAGCTGGTCTCCCTCTTGTTTTCTCAACAATAGTATACCCGTTTTTTTGTATTGTGCCAGCCAATTCGAAAGTAATCCACTACTTGGAAGAGCATAATCAAGACTAACACTTCTATGTGAACAACCTTCCAACAGAACTTTATCCATCATTTCTTGTTTTAGTTCTGGAGAATAATAATGACTCTTCCCTTTTTTGACGATTTCTATTTCGTAACGATCAATCAATCGGACTAAGTACTTAAGATTTGAAAGGTTCATTCCATATTTATCTGACAGTCGCTTGAAGCTTTTTCCTTGTTTTCTTAGTTCATAGATTTGAACTTTATATTCATAACTCGATTTCATAATAAAACACCCCAAAAGTTAGATTTTTTTGTCTAACTTTTGGAGTGCAGTTCATACTTTCAGTCCTGCTTTTTATTCTAAATGTTCTACTGCATACTGAGCTTCTTCATCAGTAAATTTTTCAAATTCTGTCAACTGATTTTTTAATGCTTCATTTGATAAGCCAGCAGTTTTTTGATAACTTTTAGCTTTTTCAACTGCTTCTTTTTTCCAGTCAATACCAGCATTTTCAACTGCATATTTAGCTTCTTCATCAGTAAATTTTTCAAATTCTGTCAACTGATTAACCATACCTTCTTTTGAAAGATGAGCTGTTTTGGAATAAGACTTAGCTTTTTCAACTGCCTCTTTTTTCCAATCAATACCAGCATTTTCAACTGCATATTGAACAGCATCTTCAGGGAATTTTTCAAATTCTGTCAACTGATTAACCATACCTTCTTTTGAAAGATGAGCTGTTTTAGAATAAGACTTGGCTTTCTTTAAAGCAGCCTTAAACTCAGAAGAAACATTTTGGTCTTCTGTAGTAGTTGATGAAGAAGTTTGTTCAGTTTTTGCTTCAGAAGCTTTTGAAGCTTCTTTCTTCTCAGTTTTTGATGAACAAGCAACCAAAGCAATCGAAGCTAAACCAACAAAAAGAATAGTTGTAATTTTTTTCATTTTTCTCTCTCTATCAGCTTTTAACGTGGTTCAGTTTTTTTGCACGTCTCTTTATATTTTAATATATTTTATTAAAAAATGCAATCCTTAACATGTTCTATCCGCCTCTTTCTTAAATCCAAAAACATATTTATCAAATTCTAGATCTGCAATTTTTAAAATTTCCCTCTATTTTTTGTATAACTGCCTCCAATTTGAGTTTATTCATGCAAAAAACACGCATTCTTGATGCTGAATGGAAAAAAGGAGGGAAATTTGATAAGATAGGAATATGGATTTTGAAAAAATTGAACAAGCTTATACGTATTTACTAGAGAATGTCCAAGTCATCCAAAGTGATTTGGCGACCAACTTTTATGATGCCTTGGTAGAGCAAAATAGTATCTACCTAGATGGCGAGACCGAACTAGAACAGGTCAAAGAGAACAATCAAGCCCTTAAACGCTTAGCACTTCGCAAGGAAGAGTGGCTCAAGACTTACCAGTTTCTCTTGATGAAGGCAGGACAAACGGAACCTTTACAGGCCAATCACCAGTTTACACCAGATGCCATCTCCCTCCTCTTGGTACTTGTTGTAGAAGAGTTGCTTCACAAAGAGGAAATTAGCATCCTCGAAATAGGCTCTGGTATGGGGATTTTGGGGGCTACTTTCTTGACTTCTCTCGCTAAAAAAGTAGATTACTTGGGAATCGAAGTGGATGACTTGCTGATTGATTTGGCAGCCAGTATAGCAGATGTGATTGGTTTACAGGCTGGATTTGTCCAAGGAGATGCTGTTCGTCCGCAAATGCTTAAAGAAAGCGACGTGGTCATCAGCGACTTGCCTGTAGGCTATTACCCAGACGATGCCATCGCTTCTCGCTATCAAGTGGCTTCTAGTCAAGAGCATACCTATGCCCACCATTTGCTGATGGAACAAGGCCTCAAGTACCTTAAGTCAGATGGCTATGCTATTTTTCTAGCTCCGAGTGATTTATTGACCAGCCCTCAAAGTGATTTGTTAAAAGGGTGGCTCAAAGACGAAGTGAGTCTGGCTGCTATCATCGCTCTGCCAGAGGATATTTTCTCAACTGCAAGCCAAGCTAAAAGTATTTTTGTCTTACAGAAAAAAAGAGAAGTAGCGGTAGAGCCTTTTGTTTATCCACTTGCTAGTTTGCAAGATGCAAGTATTTTAATGAAATTTAAAGAAAATTTTCAAAAATGGACTCAAGGTACTGAAATATAAAATAGATTTTGTTATAATAGATGAAAACGCTTAAAAGAGGAGTCTTGTTATGACAAAAACAATTGCAATCAATGCAGGAAGTTCAAGTTTAAAATGGCAATTATACTTAATGCCAGAAGAGAAAGTTTTGGCGAAAGGTTTGATTGAACGTATCGGTTTGAAAGATTCAATTTCAACTGTAAAATTTGACGGTCGTTCGGAGCAACAAATTCTTGATATTGAAGACCACACACAAGCCGTTAAAATTTTATTGGATGACTTGATTCGTTTTGACATTATCAAAGGGTACGATGAGATTACAGGTGTCGGACACCGCGTCGTTGCAGGTGGTGAATATTTCAAGGAATCAACAGTTGTTGAGGGGGATGTGTTAGAAAAAGTTGAGGAATTGGGACTCTTGGCTCCTCTTCACAATCCAGCTAACGCAGCTGGAATTCGCGCATTTAAGGAACTGCTGCCAGATATTACCAGTGTTGTCGTATTTGATACCTCATTCCACACAACCATGCCAGAGAAGGCTTATCGCTATCCTCTACCAACTAAATACTACACAGATAACAAGGTTCGTAAATATGGTGCCCACGGGACAAGCCACCAGTTTGTTGCAGGAGAAGCAGCGAAACTTCTGGGCCGTCCTATAGAAGATTTGAAATTGATTACCTGCCATATTGGTAACGGGGCTTCTATCACAGCTGTTAAGGGTGGGAAGTCTGTGGATACTTCTATGGGATTCACACCACTCGGCGGTGTGATGATGGGAACTCGTACAGGAGATATTGACCCTGCTATCATCCCTTATCTCATGCAATATACAGAGGATTTCAATACCCCTGAAGATATTAGTCGCGTTCTCAATCGTGAATCAGGGCTCATGGGAGTTTCTGGTCAGTCAAGCGATATGCGTGATGTGATTGCTGCCATGGAAGCAGGAGACCATGATGCGACTTTGGCTTATGAAATGTATGTCGATCGTATCCAAAAACATATCGGCCAATACCTTGCAGTCCTAAATGGAGCAGATGCGATTATCTTCACAGCAGGTATCGGTGAAAATGCAGCTTTGGTTCGTGAGGATGTCATTTCAGGTATCTCTTGGTTTGGTTGTGATGTGGATCCAGAAAAGAACGTCTTTGGCGTAACGGGAGACATCTCAACGGACGCAGCGAAAATCCGTGTCTTGGTTATTCCAACAGATGAAGAATTGGTGATTGCACGCGATGTTGAGCGCTTGAAAAAATAAGTAAATACACGTAAAATTTGATTGTAGAAAGAAGTTGGAGAAGAGATTTTCCAGCTTTTTTTATGTAGAAAATGTCTAAAACCTTGCTGTTATTGGCTTTTTCAAAAAATATGGTATAATAGTAGTAATTTAATAGATGGAGTTGAGTTTTGAAGAAAAGCTTTCGTGTAAAAAGAGAGAAAGATTTTAAGGCGATTTTCAAGGACGGAACAAGTTTTGCCAATCGAAAATTTGTTGTCTACCAATTGGAAAACCAGCAAAACCATTTTCGAGTAGGACTGTCCGTCAGCAAAAAGCTGGGGAATGCAGTTACCAGAAATCAAATTAAGAGACGAATCCGGCACATTCTACAAAGTGTAAAAGGGAGTTTAGTAGAGCATGTTGATTTTGTCGTAATTGCCCGAAAAGGGGTGGAAACCTTAGAATATGCAGAGATGGAGAAAAACCTACTCCACGTATTAAAGTTATCAAAGATTTACCAGGAAGGAAATGGGAGTGAAAAAGAAACTACAGTTGACTAGTTTGTTGGGCTTGTCCTTGTTTATCATGACAGCCTGTGCAACAAATGGTACAGCTAGCGATATAACAGCAGATTCGACAGACTTTTGGAGCAAATTCGTCTATTTTTTTGCTGAAATTATCCGCTTTTTGTCCTTTGACATTAGTATCGGAGTGGGGATTATCCTCTTCACGATTTTGATTCGGACGATTTTATTGCCGGTCTTTCAGACACAGATGGTTGCCTCTAGAAAAATGCAAGAGGCTCAACCGCGCATCAAGGCTTTGCGAGAGCAATATCCGGGTCGTGATATGGAAAGTAGAACCCAGCTAGACCAGGAGATGCGCAAGGTTTATAAAGAGTTAGGAATCAAACATTCATCCTCTCTCTGGCCGATTTTAATACAAATGCCGGTTCTCTTGGCGCTCTTTCAAGCCTTGAGTCGAGTAGACTTTTTGAAAACAGGTCACTTTTTATGGATTAATTTGGGAGGAGTGGATACCAGTTTTGTCCTTCCGATTTTGGCGGCAGTCTTTACCTTCTTGAGTAGCTGGTTATCAAATAAAGCTTTATCCGAAAAAAGTGGAGCTACGACAGGGATGATGTATGGTATGCCTGTATTGATCTTTGTTTTTGCCATCTCCGCCCCAAGTGGTGTAGCCTTGTACTGGGCTGTATCCAATGCTTACCAAGTTCTGCAAACCTATTTCTTGAACAATCCTTTCAAGATTATCGCTGAAAGAGAAGCAGTGGCGCAAGCAGAGAAGGATTTGGAAGGCAAGAAGAGAAAAGCCTTGAAAAAAGCACAGAAAAAGAAAAAATAAGGAGGAATCTGGTAATGGTATTATTTACAGGTTCAACGGTTGAAGAAGCAATCCAAAAAGGGTTGAAAGAATTAAATATTCCAAGAATGAAGGCCCACATCAAGGTTGTTTCGAAAGAGAAAAAAGGATTCTTAGGCTTGTTTGGTAAGAAGCCAGCTCAAGTTGATATCGAAGCCATTAGTGAAACGACAGTAATCAAAGCCAATCAGCAGGCCGTCAAGGGTGTTCCAAAAGAAGTTAATGAAAAAAATGAACCCGTGAAAACAGTAAGTGAAGCAACTGTTGATTTGGGGCATGTAGTTGAAGCGATCAAGAAGATTGAAGAAGAAGGTCAAGGTGTTTCTGAAGAGGTCAAGGCTGAAATCCTGAAAAATGAAAAGCACGCCAGCACGATTTTGGAAGAAACAGGCCATATTTCAATTTTAAATGAATTGGAACCAGAGGATACTACCGAGGAAGTGGAATCTGCTCCAGAAAAAGAAACTGAAACCCAGGAAGCAACAAGTCAATCTTTGGAAGATTTAGGCTTGAAAGTAGAACCAAGTTATGACATCGAACAAGTGGCAACTGAAGTAGCTAGCTACGTTCAAACCATTGTGGATGATATGGATGTTGAAGGGACGATTTCAAGCGACTACAATCGCCGCACTATCAATCTTCAAATTGACACTAACGAGCCAGGTCGTATCATCGGCTACCACGGAAAAGTCTTGAAAGCTCTTCAGCTGTTAGCGCAAAATTACCTTTACAATCGCTATTCAAGAACCTTCTACATCACAATCAATGTCAATGATTACGTTGAGCACCGTGCAGAAGTCTTGCAAACCTACGCTCAAAAATTGGCGACTCGCGTTTTAGAAGAAGGACGTAGCCAACAAACAGATCCAATGTCAAATAGCGAACGCAAGATTATCCATCGCATTATTTCACGCATGGATGGCGTGACGAGTTACTCTGAAGGTGACGAGCCAAATCGCTATGTTGTCGTAGATGCAGAATAAGCAAAGCAAAATCAGGTTCATCCTGATTTTTTGCTAGGAAAGGAAAGATTCAGATATGCTGAAAGCAGTTAGAGAATACCTATCATTTGCAGGAGTCCAGTACCGTAATCCTGATAAAGCTGGCGATGAAAGAGAAAAGATGTCGGTCTTGCGGCAAAAAGGTCAAGAAGCCCGAAAGGCTTTCACAGAACTGGCTAAAACCTTTCAAGCCAATCATCCAGAATGGCAACTCCAACAGACTAGTCAGTGGATGAACCAAGCGCAGCGTTTGCGACCGCATTTCTGGGCTTATCTACAGAGAGATGGACAAGTGACAGAACCTATGATGGCTCTTCGTTTGTATGGAACACCTGCTGACTTTGGGATTTCTTTGGAAGTCAGTTTCATCGAGCGTAAGAAAGACGAACAGACCTTAGGCAAGCAAGCCAAGGTTTTAGAAATTCCAGTGGTAGAAGGAATCTATTATCTAGTCTACTCAAATGGGGAAAATCATAAGATGGAGGCTACTGAGGAGAACCGTCGTACTTTACGCGAGAAGGTGAGAAGTCAGGAAGTCCGTAAAGCCTTGGTCAAGTCAGATATTTCCTTTATTGAAAATCAGTCAGTAGAATCGATATTGGAGAAACTAGAAGGCGCTTATACTCGCTTGCTCCCGTACTATGAAGTGACGAGAGGATAGACTTTTAACAAATTATTATTCATCATACAGTCCAAGAGTGAACAGTTCGCTGTGTAATTCTTGGTCTTTTTGTTTGCGCTTTCAGATTATATAATGAAGTTACAAAAACAATTCAAAAGGAGAACAATTATGGAAGTCATTTCAAGTGTTCTAAACTGGTTTTCTAGCAATATTTTGCAGAACCCAGCCTTCTTCGTCGGTCTCTTAGTATTGATCGGCTATGCGCTTTTAAAAAAACCAGCTCATGATGTCTATGCTGGATTTGTCAAAGCGACAGTCGGTTATATGCTCCTTAACGTTGGTGCAGGAGGCTTGGTCACAACCTTCCGTCCCATCCTTGCAGCCCTCAACTTTAAATTCCAAATTGGTGCGGCTGTTATCGACCCTTACTTCGGTCTTGCAGCAGCCAATAATAAAATCGCAGCAGACTTCCCAGACTTTGTGGGAACTGCGACAACTGCTCTCTTGATTGGGTTTGGGATTAACATCTTACTCGTTGCTTTCCGCAAACTCACCAAAGTTCGGACCCTCTTCATCACTGGTCACATCATGGTGCAACAAGCAGCAACAGTTTCCTTGATGGTCTTGTTCTTGGTTCCACAACTTCGCAATGCTTGGGGAACATTAGCCATCGGTGTTATCTGTGGTCTCTACTGGGCAGTCAGCTCAAATATGACTGTTGAAGCAACTCAACGCTTGACAGGTGGTGGTGGTTTTGCCATCGGTCACCAACAACAATTTGCTATCTGGTTTGTAGATAAAGTTGCAAGCAAATTTGGTAAAAAAGAAGAAAACTTGGACAACTTGAAACTTCCTAAGTTCTTGTCTATCTTCCACGATACAGTCATTGCATCTGCAACTTTGATGCTCGTCTTCTTCGGAATTATCCTCTTGATCTTGGGTCCAGATGTAATGGCCAATAAAGAAGTTATCACATCAGGTACTTTGTTTAACCCAGCTAAACAAGACTTCTACATGTACATCATCCAAACAGCCTTCACCTTCTCAGTTTATCTCTTTGTATTGATGCAAGGGGTTCGAATGTTCGTTTCTGAATTGACCAATGCCTTCCAAGGAATCTCAAGCAAACTCTTGCCTGGATCTTTCCCGGCGGTCGACGTTGCAGCTTCTTATGGATTTGGTTCACCAAATGCAGTACTTTCAGGATTTGCCTTTGGTTTGATCGGTCAGTTGATCACCATCGTTCTCTTGATTCTCTTCAAGAGCCCAGTTCTGATCATCACAGGATTTGTACCGGTCTTCTTTGACAATGCAGCCATCGCAGTTTACGCCGACAAACGCGGTGGATGGAAAGCAGCGCTTAGTCTTTCCTTCATCTCAGGTGTGCTTCAAGTTGCCTTGGGTGCCCTCTGTGTAGGCTTGCTTGATCTAGCATCTTATGGCGGTTACCATGGAAATATCGACTTTGAATTCCCATGGCTTGGATTTGGATACATCTTCAAATACCTTGGTATCATCGGATTTGTATTGGTTTGCTTGTTCTTCTTAGTCATTCCACAATTGCAATTTGCAAAAGCTAAAGATAAAGATAAATATTACAATGGCGAAGTGCAAGAAGAAGCATAGAATCTAGAAAAGGAGAAAATAACATGGTTAAAGTATTAGCAGCATGTGGGAATGGCATGGGATCATCAATGGTGATCAAAATGAAAGTTGAAAATGCTCTTAGAAATCTCGGCCAATCTGACTTCACCGTTAACTCTTGCAGTGTCGGAGAAGCAAAAAGTTTAGCATCAGGCTACGATATCGTCATCGCCTCTCTTCACCTTATCCATGAACTAGACGGACGGACAAATGGAAAATTGATTGGTCTTGACAACCTCATGGATGACAAAGAAATCTCAGAAAAATTGAGCCAAGCATTATAAAAAAAGAGGGGGTCTGGGGCATGTGTTCCAGACTTTCCCCATAGTAGGAGACAAAAGATGAATTTAAAACAAGCTTTAACAGAAAACAATTCTATTCGCCTCGGACTTTCAGCAAGTAGCTGGCAAGAAGCGGTTAAATTAGCTATTGATCCTTTGGTTGAAAGTGGTGCAGTTTTACCAGAATACTACGATGCTATTATTGAATCAACTGAAGAATATGGCCCTTACTACATTCTCATGCCGGGAATGGCTATGCCTCACGCTAGACCAGAGGCAGGGGTAAAAAGAGATGCCTTTTCTTTCATTACCTTGACAGAGCCTGTCACCTTCTCAGATGGCAAGGAAGTAACGGTCTTGCTAGCCCTTGCAGCAACCAGCTCGCAAATTCATACAAGTGTTGCGATTCCGCAAATTATCGCCTTGTTTGAATTGGAAGATTCTATTGCCCGCTTAGAAGCTTGCAAGTCTGAAGAAGAAGTATTAGCCCTTATCGAAGAATCCAAAAACAGTCCTTATCTTGAAGGACTTGACTTAGAAAGCTAAGAGGAAGAAACCATGACAAAACGTATTCCAAATTTACAAGTTGCCCTTGACCATTCAGATCTTCAAGGAGCGATTAAAGCTGCTGTCTCAGTTGGTCACGAAGTAGACGTGATCGAGGCCGGTACGGTCTGCTTGCTACAGGTGGGAAGCGAACTCGTAGAAGTTTTGCGGAGCCTTTTCCCAGACAAAATCATTGTTGCGGACACCAAATGTGCCGATGCTGGGGGGACTGTAGCTAAAAACAATGCAGTACGAGGTGCAGACTGGATGACTTGTATCTGCTGTGCGACCATTCCAACGATGAAGGCAGCTCTCAAAGCCATCACCGAAGAACGTGGTGAACGCGGAGAAATCCAAATCGAACTTTACGGAGATTGGACCTTTGAACAAGCCCAAACCTGGTTAGATGCGGGTATTTCTCAAGCCATCTATCACCAATCACGGGATGCCCTCCTTGCAGGAGAAACTTGGGGTGAAAAAGATCTGAATAAGGTTAAGAAATTGATCGACATGGGCTTCCGTGTATCCGTTACAGGAGGACTAGATGTGGATACCTTGAAACTCTTTGAAGGAGTGGATGTCTTTACCTTCATTGCAGGTCGTGGCATCACAGAGGCAGAAAATCCTGCTGCAGCTGCGCGTGCCTTCAAGGATGAAATCAGACGTATCTGGGGGTAGGCTATGGCACGTCCAATCGGAATTTATGAAAAAGCAACCCCTAAGCATTTCACTTGGAAAGAACGCTTAGCCTTTGCCAAGGAATTAGGATTTGACTTTGTGGAAATGTCTGTGGATGAATCGGATGCCCGCTTGGCCCGTTTGGACTGGACCAAGGAAGAACGTTTGGAACTGGTCAAAGCCATCTATGAAACTGGTGTTCGCATTCCCTCTATCTGCTTTTCAGGCCATCGTCGCTATCCTTTAGGTTCCAACGATCCTGTTTTGGAAGCAAAATCTCTTGAAACCATGAAGGCTTGTATCGAATTAGCCCAAGACTTGGGGGTTCGAGTGATTCAGCTAGCGGGATATGATGTCTACTACGAAGAAAAATCACCAACTACTAGAGAGCGCTTCTTGAAAAACTTGCGCCTGGCTTGTGACTGGGCCGAAGAAGCCCAAGTGATTCTAGCTATTGAAATCATGGACGATCCTTTTATCAATAGCATTGAGAAATACCTGGCAGTTGAAAGAGAGATCAGCTCTCCTTATCTCTTTGTC
The DNA here is from genome assembly GCF_001578935.1 of Streptococcus oralis. Taxonomy (GTDB): domain Bacteria; phylum Bacillota; class Bacilli; order Lactobacillales; family Streptococcaceae; genus Streptococcus; species Streptococcus oralis_R. Next base: position 37,546 of record NZ_KQ969524.1, read on the forward strand.
TATCCAGATACAGGTAATGTATCTGCCTGGCACAATGACATCTATAGCGAGTTTCTACTAGGTCACCAGTCCCTAGCGGCTCTCCATCTCAAGGATACCTATCCTGTGACGGAAAACTCCAAAGGACAATTTCGTGATGTTCCATTTGGTCAGGGAAGTGTCGACTGGGAAGGTATGTTCGATGTGCTCAAGAAAACCAACTACAAGGGACCTTTCTTGATCGAAATGTGGTCTGAAAATTGTGAAACTGTAGAGGAAACCAAAAAAGCCATTCAAGAAGCTCAAGCTTTCCTTTACCCATTGATAGAAAAGGCGGGATTACGCTAATGTTACTAGAAGATTTACGCAAACGTGTTTGTGAAGCTAATGTATCTCTTCCAAAACACGATTTGGTTAAGTTCACTTGGGGAAATGTTTCGGCTATTGACCGGGAAGCTGGTTATATCGTCATCAAACCAAGTGGCGTTGACTATGAAAAATTAACGCCAGAAAATATGGTGGTCACTGATTTGGATGGAAAGGTAGTCGAAGGAGACCTCAATCCTTCTTCTGACTTGGCAACTCACGTAGCCCTCTACAAGGCCTTTCCAGAAGTTGGGGGAGTTGTTCACACTCACTCAACTGAAGCTGTCGGTTGGGCTCAAGCGGGTCGCGATATTCCTTTCTACGGAACAACTCATGCGGACTATTTCTACGGTCCCATTCCTGCAGCTCGTTCGCTGACAGCTGATGAGATTAATACTGCCTACGAACTCGAAACTGGAAATGTCATCATCGAAACCTTCCGGGAACGGGAGATTGACCCGATGGCAGTGCCAGGGGTCACTGTCCGCAATCATGGTCCATTTACCTGGGGTAAAACACCAGAGGCAGCTGTTTACCATAGTGTGGTCTTAGAAGAAGTAGCGAAAATGGCTCGCTTCACCGAACAGATCAATCCACGGGTAGAAGAAGCACCTAAATACTTAATGGACAAACACTATCTCCGTAAACATGGTCCAAATGCTTATTATGGCCAAAAATAAAATGAAAAGAGGCTCGGTATTCTCCAAGCCTCCCTTTTGTCGAAAATTTGAAATAGATTCTCAAAATAGGTTTAGAATTGAAACAATAATATAAAAGTGATACTATATGAACTGTTCTTTAATCAATTCCGAACGATAGGAGGAGAGCAATGGTATTAGATAAAACGAGTTGCGAGTTATTACTCTATCTCTTAAACCAGGAAACACCTAAAACAATCATGACAATTTCCAAAGAACTAGGCCAATCAAGGAGAAAAGTCTATTATCACATTGACAAAATTAATGATGAGTTAGAAGATCCACAACTTTACATCATAAGTTTACCACGAGTAGGTATTTGTTTATCTACATCACAAAAATTTGCTTGTAGAAAACTACTATCTGAGGTCAATCCTTATGACTACGTTATGAGTGGACAAGAGCGGATGCAACTAATGCTTTTATTTATAGGCGTTGCCAAGGAACGTATCACAATTGAAAAGTTGATGGACCTAACTGAGGTTTCCCGAAATACCGTATTAAATGATCTGAATACAATCCGTTATCAGTTAAGTTTAGAGCAGTACCAAGTTACTTTGCAGGTTAGTAAATCACAAGGTTACTATCTTCAAGCTCATTCACTCAATAAAATACAATATCTTCAATCTCTCCTTTATCACATTTTTTTAGAAGGAAGTTCAGCGTTTGTTTCAATTGTTGAAGAAAAAATTAAAGAGCGCCTTCAAAGTGAACTTCTCTTGTCGGAGAAGGTAAATTATTTTCTAAAGAAGCAAGTTCCTGTAGTTGAACAAGGTTTAGGGAAAAAAATCAATCATCACGAGGTGACATTTATGTTACAGGTTCTACCCTACCTTCTCTTGGGGTGTGATAATGTTGCCCGATATAAAGAAAAACACCACGATATTGAAAAAGAATTTTCTTTAATTCGTAAACGGATAGAATATCGTGTATCCCAGAAGCTGGGGTTGCAACTTTTTGATACTTTTGGTATTTCTTTATCAGAGCTTAAAATCTCTCTAATAGCTGTTCTTTTGCTTTCGTATCGAAAAGATAGAGATGTTCATGCAGAAAGTGAGGACTTTCATCAGTTGAAAGTCGCCTTGGAAGATTTTATATGGTGCTTCGAATCTCAAATGAAAATGGAAATCGAAAATAAGGATAATTTACTTCGTAATTTATTAATTCATTGCAAGGCGCTCTTGTTTCGTAAGACCTATGGTATTTTTTCTAAAAATCCATTGACAAAGCAAATTCGCTCCAAATATCTAGATCTTTTTATTGTTACAAGGAAATGTTCAAAAATTTTAGAAGAGGCTTGGTTTGTAAGTTTAACAGATGATGAGATTGCATATTTAACAATCCATATAGGAGGATTTTTAAGATACACTCCGTCGGATCAAGTCAACTCGAAGAAAATTTACCTTATTTGTGATGAGGGAGTTGGTGTATCCAAACTCCTACTTAAACAATGTCGTTTTTATCTTCCAAACGAACAAATTGGGGCAGTTTTTACTACTGAGCAGTTCAAAAGTGTGGAGGATATTGCTCAGGTTGATTTAATCATCACAACGAATGAACATCTGGAGAGTAAGTTTCCAATTTTAAAAGTGAATCCTATTCTTGAAACAGAGGACATTTTACAGATTGTAGATTATTTAAAACATAATGTTTTCAGAAAGGATGGGAAGAGTTTTCGTGATGAACTTTCCAATCTTCTTGCGTCTTATATTTCTGACAAGCAGACTGTAATGAAGCTTCAAGATGAGCTTCAAGGCTTGATTAATCGAGAATTACTCTTCCAATCTTTTCATGAGTAAATCTAATAGACAGTCCAATGATGAACACAAACCTGTGTTTTTCTTGGTCTTTTTTTGTAGCCCAAAAGGGAGTATACTAAATGTATCAAAACAAGATAAGTGTCCCAAGTCAGGGATTCATAAGGAGGACTATCATGCCAAACGTAAAAGAAATTACAAGAGAATCTTGGATCTTAGCTACTTTCCCAGAATGGGGAACCTGGCTCAATGAAGAAATTGAAGAAGAAGTAGTGCCAGAAGGCAACTTTGCCATGTGGTGGCTTGGAAACTGTGGAACCTGGATTAAAACACCAGGTGGAGCTAACGTGGTCATGGACCTTTGGTCTAACCGTGGAAAATCCACTAAAAAAGTAAAAGATATGGTTCGCGGTCACCAAATGGCCAACATGGCTGGAGTTCGCAAATTGCAACCAAACTTGCGCGTACAACCAATGGTTATCGATCCATTTGCCATCAACGAATTGGACTACTACCTCGTATCTCACTTCCATAGCGATCATATCGATCCCTATACAGCTGCAGCTATTCTTAACAATCCAAAATTAGACCATGTCAAATTCATCGGTCCTTACCACTGTGGTCGTATCTGGGAAGGTTGGGGTGTTCCAAAAGAACGCATCATCGTTGTAAAACCAGGGGACACCATTGAACTTAAAGACATGAAGATCCACGCAGTGGAATCCTTTGACCGTACCTGCTTGGTGACTCTTCCAGTCAATGGTGCTGACGAAACAGGTGGCGAACTAGCTGGTCTTGCAGTTACAGACGAAGAAATGGCTCAAAAAGCAGTGAACTACGTCTTTGAAACACCAGGTGGAACCATCTACCATGGTGCAGACTCTCACTTCTCTAACTACTTTGCTAAACATGGAAAAGACTTCAAGATTGATGTTGCCTTGAACAACTACGGTGAAAACCCAGTTGGTATCCAAGACAAGATGACCTCTGTAGACCTTCTTCGCATGGCTGAAAACTTGCGTGCAGAAGTCATCATCCCTGTTCACTATGATATCTGGTCTAACTTTATGGCTTCAACAGATGAAATCCTCGAATTGTGGAGAATGCGTAAAGACCGTTTGCAATACAAATTCCATCCATTTATCTGGGAAGTTGGAGGTAAATATACCTACCCACAAGATAAAGACTTGATTGAGTACCACCACCCACGTGGTTTTGATGATTGCTTCGAGCAAGAATCGAATATCCAATTTAAAGCCTTGCTTTAATATAAAAAATTTTTCTGGAGGTTATCCGTATGTTGCACGATACGGATAATTTTCATATAATGGTAAAATAGAATGTGTGATCCAATAATCACCTCAAATAGAAAGGAAATTCTATGTCAAATCTATCTGTTAATGCAATTCGTTTCCTAGGTATTGACGCTATCAACAAAGCCAACTCAGGTCACCCAGGTGTGGTTATGGGAGCAGCTCCAATGGCTTATAGCCTCTTTACAAAACAACTTCGTATCAATCCAGCTCAACCAAACTGGATTAACCGCGATCGCTTTATCTTGTCAGCTGGGCATGGTTCGATGCTCTTGTATGCTCTCTTGCACTTGTCTGGTTTTGCAGATGTTAGCCTGGATGAAGTAAAAAACTTCCGTCAATGGGGTTCTAAAACACCAGGTCATCCAGAATTTGGTCATACAGCTGGTGTGGATGCTACAACTGGTCCTCTAGGACAAGGGATTTCTACTGCTACTGGTTTTGCCCAAGCAGAACGTTTCTTAGCAGCCAAATATAACCGCGAAGGCTATAACATCTTTGACCACTATACTTACGTTATCTGTGGAGATGGAGATTTGATGGAAGGTGTCTCAAGTGAGGCGGCTTCATACGCAGGCTTGCAAAAACTAGACAAGCTTATCGTGCTTTACGATTCAAATGACATCAACTTGGATGGTGAGACAAAGGATTCCTTTACTGAAAGTGTTCGTGATCGTTACAATGCTTACGGTTGGCATACTGCCTTGGTTGAAGATGGAACAGACTTGGAAGCAATCCATGCGGCTATTGAAGCAGCTAAAGCTTCAGGCAAACCATCTTTGATTGAAGTGAAGACTGTGATCGGCTACGGTTCACCAAACAAACAAGGAACTAATGCCGTACACGGTGCTCCTCTTGGAGCAGATGAAACTGCAGCAACTCGCCAAGCGCTCGGTTGGGACTATGAGCCATTTGAAATCCCAGCTGAAGTTTATGCTGATTTCAAAGAAAATGTTGCAGACCGTGGCGCATCAGCCTATGAAGCATGGACAAAATTAGTTGCTGACTATAAAGAAGCACATCCAGAATTGGCTGCAGAAGTAGAAGCCATCATTGACGGACGTGATCCAGTTGAAGTGACTGCAGCAGACTTCCCAGCCTTAGAAAACGGATTTTCTCAAGCAACCCGTAACTCAAGTCAAGATGCCTTGAACGTTGTAGCTGCCAAGTTGCCAACCTTCCTAGGTGGATCAGCTGACCTCGCTCACTCAAACATGACTTACATCAAAACGGATGGACTTCAAGATGATGCTAATCGTTTGAACCGCAATATTCAGTTTGGTGTTCGTGAATTTGCTATGGGAACGATCTTGAACGGGATGGCTCTTCACGGTGGACTTCGTGTTTATGGTGGAACCTTCTTCGTCTTTTCTGATTATGTGAAGGCAGCTGTCCGCTTGTCAGCCTTGCAAGGGCTTCCTGTGACTTATGTCTTTACCCACGATTCGATTGCAGTTGGTGAAGATGGTCCAACTCACGAACCAGTTGAACACTTAGCAGGTCTTCGTGCCATGCCAAATCTGAATGTTTTCCGCCCAGCAGATGCTCGTGAAACTCAAGCAGCTTGGTACCTTGCAGTGACAAGTGAGAAAACACCAACTGCCCTTGTCTTGACCCGTCAAAACTTGACTGTCGAAGAAGGAACAGACTTTGACAAAGTGGCAAAAGGTGCTTATGTTGTCTATGAAAATGCAGCCGACTTTGATACAATCTTGATTGCTACAGGTTCAGAGGTCAATCTAGCTGTCGCAGCTGCCAAAGAATTGGCTAGTCAAGCTGCAAAAGTCCGTGTAGTCAGCATGCCATCAACAGATGTCTTTGACGCACAAGATGCGGCTTACAAGGAAGAAATCCTTCCAAATGCAGTTCGCCGTCGTGTTGCAGTTGAAATGGGTGCAACTCAAAACTGGTACAAATATGTTGGTCTTGATGGTGCAGTTCTCGGTATTGATACCTTCGGAGCATCTGCTCCAGCACCAAAAGTATTGGCAGAGTATGGATTTACAGTTGAAAATCTAGTCAAAGTCGTTCAAAACTTGAAATAATCACAAAAATCAGAGTGGAAACTCTGATTTTTTATAACCATAAAAGCAAGGTACAATCTTGTAAAAACAGTTGAAATTTGATATAGTAGTCCTATGTAAAAGACAAAGGAGAAAACAATGAATCCAAATATTACTTTTTTAATCATGCTTGTAGGTATGATGGCCTTGATGTTCTTTATGCAACGTTCTCAAAAGAAACAAGCACAAAAGCGTATGGAAAGCTTGAACAAGCTTCAAAAAGGCTATGAAGTCATTACAATTGGTGGGCTTTACGGAACAGTTGATGAAGTAGATACTGAGAAAGGTACAATCGTACTGGATGTAGATGGCGTTTATTTGACCTTTGAATTGGCTGCAATTAAGACCGTTTTGCCACTCAAAGAAGCTGTGACACCAGAAGGAACAGTTGTTGACGAAGGCGGAGCAATCGAAGAATAAAACGGGACCTGTCACTCCCGTTTTTCTATGAGACGAGAGGAAAAGGGATGAAAAAAATAGTATTTGTTTGCCTAGGAAATATCTGTCGTAGCCCCATGGCAGAGTTTGTGATGAAGTCCATGACGAGCGATTACCACGTTGAGAGTCGTGCAACGTCATCATGGGAACATGGCAATCCGATTCATAAGGGAACGCAAGGAATTTTCCAGCAATATCAGATTCCGTATGACAAAGATAAAACATCACTTCAGATTGGCAGGGAAGACTTTGAATCGTTTGATTACATTATCGGTATGGATGCTTCAAACGTTTCAGATCTGCGTCACATGTGTCCTCAGGAACTACAGTACAAGATTTACTCTTTTGCATCTGAAAGTGTCCCAGATCCTTGGTATACAGGAGATTTTGAGGAAACCTATGCTCGTATCACAAGTGGATGTCAACGCTGGCTAGATCGATTAGAAAAAGAGAGTGATAATGGAAAAGCTTAAACAATTTTATGAGAAGTGTAGAGTTTACCTAACTCGTCCTAGGTTAGAGCTCATTGCAGTAGTTGTAATAGCACTCTGTACTCTTTCGGTATTTCTGCTAAATACGCCTAAAAAGGGTGTCCTGACACTTGATGGTGGAGCTCTTGTTTATGATGGCACCTTGGTACGTGGGAAAATGAATGGTCAAGGAACCCTGACCTTTGAAAATGGAGACCAATATACAGGTGATTTCAACAATGGGGCTTTCAATGGTAAAGGAACCTTCCAGTCCAAATCTGGCTGGAAATACGAGGGTGATTTTGTAAATGGTCAGGCTGAAGGTCAAGGAAGGTTGACAACAGAGCAAGAAGTTGTCTATGAAGGAACCTTTAAACAAGGCGTTTTTCAGCAAAAACAGTAGTCTCCAGATGAGGAGGCTATTTTTCAAAATCAAAAAGAAAACGCTTTCTACACTTGGGTTCGATAACTAACTATCAACTAGAAAAACTTTGTGAAATAAAAAAATATTTTTCATAATTTCACAATCGTCCAGTCAAAACTCTCTTGTGTAGCTATATTGAGAAAAAATCACAAACTTAGAAAATTTCTTTGTGAAATGTTTATGAAACTGTTTACAAAGCATAAAAAAAGAGTTATAATAAACTTGTGAAAAAATTAACAAAGGATAATATCCTTAAAGGCTATGGAGGATAATATGGCTGATAAAAAAACAGTAACACCAGAGGAAAAACAACTTGCTGCTGAAAAGCATGTCGACGGTCTCGTGAAAAAAGCCTTGGTTGCGCTTGATGAAATGCGCAAGTTGAACCAAGAGCAAGTTGACTACATCGTGGCAAAAGCTTCGGTTGCCGCACTTGACGCGCACGGTATCCTTGCACAACATGCAGTTGAAGAAACTGGTCGTGGAGTATTTGAAGATAAGGCGACAAAAAATCTATTTGCCTGCGAACACGTAGTGAACAATATGCGTGGAGTTAAAACAGTTGGAGTTATCGAAGATGATCCAATTACAGGTTTGACAAAGATTGCGGAACCTGTCGGGGTAATCTGTGGTGTCACTCCGACAACAAACCCAACTTCAACAGCGATTTTCAAATCACTCATTGCCTTGAAAACACGTAACCCAATCGTTTTTGCTTTCCATCCATCAGCTCAAGAATCATCAGCTCACGCTGCACAAATCGTTCGTGATGCAGCCATTGCAGCTGGTGCTCCTGAAAACTGTGTTCAATGGATTACAGAGCCATCTATGGAAGCAACTGGAGCACTTATGAACCATGAAGGTGTTGCGACTATCCTCGCAACTGGTGGGAATGCTATGGTTAAAGCTGCATACTCATGCGGGAAACCAGCTCTTGGGGTAGGTGCCGGAAACGTTCCTGCCTATGTAGAAAAATCTGCTGACCTTCGCCAAGCTGCTCATGACATCGTTATGTCTAAATCATTTGATAATGGGATGGTCTGTGCATCAGAACAAGCAGTTATCATTGATAAAGAAGTGTATGACGAATTTGTAGAAGAATTCAAATCATACCACACTTACTTTGTAAACAAGAAAGAAAAAGCACTTCTTGAAGAATTCTGTTTTGGCGTGAAAGCTAACAGCAAAAACTGTGCAGGTGCTAAACTAAATGCAAACATCGTTGGTAAACCAGCAGCATGGATTGCTGAACAAGCAGGATTTAGCGTTCCAGAAGGAACAAACATCTTGGCTGCAGAATGTGCAGAAGTAGGGCCAAAAGAACCATTGACTCGTGAAAAATTGTCACCAGTTATCGCTGTCCTAAAAGCTGAAGATACAGAAGACGGTCTTAAAAAAGCTCGTCAAATGGTTGAGTTTAACGGACTTGGTCACTCAGCAGCTATCCATACAAAAGATGAAGCTCTTGCTAAACGCTTTGGTACAGAAATCAAAGCAATGCGTATTATCTGGAACTCTCCATCTACTTTCGGTGGTATCGGTGACGTATACAATGCCTTCATCCCATCACTGACACTTGGATGTGGTTCATACGGACGCAACTCAGTCGGTGATAACGTAAGTGCGATCAACCTTCTAAACATAAAGAAAGTAGGGAAACGTAGAAATAATATGCAATGGTTTAAAGTTCCTTCAAAAATTTACTTCGAACGCAATTCTATCCAATACCTTCAAACATGTGAAGATATTGAACGCGTTATGATTGTTACAGACAAATCGATCGAAAAACTTGGCTTTGTTCAACGTGTTATCGATCAATTGAATGCACGTAGTAACCGTGTAACGATCCAAGTCTTCTCAGATGTTGAACCAGATCCAGACATCACAACTGTAGAACGTGGTGCCGAAGTGATGAAAGCATTTGAACCGGATACCATTATCGCTCTTGGTGGTGGTTCTCCGATGGACGCGGCCAAAGTAATGTGGCTCTTCTATGAACAACCAGAAATCGACTTCCGTGACTTGGTTCAAAAATTCATGGACATCCGTAAACGTGCCTTCCGCTTCCCATCACTTGGTAAGAAAGCGAAGTACATCGGTATCCCAACAACTTCAGGTACAGGTTCAGAAGTAACACCATTTGCCGTTATCTCTGATAAGAAAAACAACCGCAAATACCCATTGGCTGACTACTCATTGACACCAACTATTGCCATTGTTGACCCTGCTTTGGTTGAGTCAGTTCCAGACTTCATCGCTGCAGATACAGGTATGGACGTCTTGACTCACGCTACTGAAGCCTACACTTCAAACTTTGCTAACGACTACACAGACGGTATCGCCCTTCAAACAATCAAACTTGTTTTTGAATGGTTGGAAAAATCAGTTAAGACAGCTGATCCAGAAGCTCGTGAGAAAATGCACAATGCGTCTACAATGGCTGGTATGGCCTTCGCCAATGCCTTCCTTGGTATGAGCCACTCAATGGCCCACAAGATTGGTGGTGTTCACCATACTGTTCACGGACGTACAAATGCAATCTTGCTTCCATACGTTATCCGTTACAATGGTACTCGCCCATCTAAGACAACTACATGGCCTAAGTACAACTACTGGAAAGCTGATGAGAAATTCCAAGACATCGCGAAAATGCTTGGATTGCCTCACTCAACTCCAGAAGAAGCGGTTGAAGCGTATGCCAAAGCAGTTTACGATCTTGGTGAAGCAGTTGGAATCACAATGAACTTCAAAGGCTTTGGAATTGATGAAAAAGCTTGGAAAGACAGCTTGCATGAAATTGCCTTGCTTGCTTATGAAGACCAATGTTCACCTGCAAACCCACGCTTGCCGATGGTAGCTGACATGGAAGAAATCATGGCAGATGCATACTATGGTTACGCAGAACGTCCAGGACGTCGTAAATAATCGTTTATCAGCCTAGAGGCAGGGGTAATCCTGTCTCTTTTTTGTAAACTCTGAAAGAGTTGAAATTGTAGTTTCACCTTGATAATGAAGAGAATATGCAGATATTATAAAAGATTCTAGAGATATGCTTTGGAAATAAAAGAATGGATGAATAAAAAGGGGGGAGAAAAAGTAGAAAAGCAGGAGAGAAAATCAACGCCCGTACTTGCAATTAAACTCAAATAGTTATATAATAGGTTTGTTGAAAGGTGATTTGTAGTGATTCAAGTTACTCTTTTCACAATAAAATTTTCATGATTTTCATAAGGAGGAAATCACTAATGGTAGTTAAAGTTGGTATTAACGGTTTCGGACGTATCGGTCGTCTTGCTTTCCGCCGTATCCAAAACGTAGAAGGTGTTGAAGTTACTCGCATCAACGACCTTACAGATCCAGTTATGCTTGCACACTTGTTGAAATACGACACAACTCAAGGTCGTTTCGACGGTACTGTAGAAGTTAAAGAAGGTGGATTCGAAGTTAACGGTAAATTCGTTAAAGTTTCTGCTGAACGTGATCCAGAACAAATCGACTGGGCTACTGACGGTGTAGAAATCGTTCTTGAAGCAACTGGTTTCTTCGCTAAGAAAGAAGCAGCTGAAAAACACCTTAAAGGTGGAGCTAAGAAAGTTGTTATCACTGCTCCTGGTGGAAACGATGTTAAAACAATCGTATTCAACACTAACCACGACGTTCTTGACGGTACTGAAACAGTTATCTCAGGTGCTTCATGTACTACAAACTGCTTGGCTCCAATGGCTAAAGCTCTTCAAGACAACTTCGGTGTTGTAGAAGGATTGATGACTACTATCCACGCTTACACTGGTGACCAAATGATCCTTGACGGACCACACCGTGGTGGTGACCTTCGTCGTGCTCGCGCTGGTGCAGCAAACATCGTTCCTAACTCAACTGGTGCTGCTAAAGCTATCGGTCTTGTAATCCCAGAATTGAACGGTAAACTTGACGGATCTGCACAACGCGTTCCAACTCCAACTGGATCAGTTACTGAATTGGTAGCAGTTCTTGAAAAGAACGTTACTGTTGATGAAGTGAACGCAGCTATGAAAGCAGCTTCAAACGAATCATACGGTTACACAGAAGATCCAATCGTATCTTCAGATATCGTAGGTATGTCTTACGGTTCATTGTTTGACGCAACTCAAACTAAAGTTCTTGACGTTGACGGTAAACAATTGGTTAAAGTTGTATCATGGTACGACAACGAAATGTCATACACTGCACAACTTGTACGTACTCTTGAATACTTTGCAAAAATCGCTAAATAATTCTTGAGTCAATAAAAGCAAGGCCTTCTGGTCTTGCTTTTTTGTATAGAAAAATGGATGATAGTGTCATCCATTTTGTTTTAATACTGTTTCGAAAGTATCCGAGAGGGCAGTAAAACTCAATTGTTCTAAGGTGAGTGGATGAGTAAAGGAAAGTCGGAAGGCATGGAGCATGAGCCTGCTTACTTTTGAACTAGAGTTATAGAGAGGATCGCCCAGGATAGGGTGCTTATGACGAGAAAGGTGAACACGAATCTGATGCGTTCGACCGGTCTTTAGTTTGCAACGGACAAGGGTAGTCTGATTTGGAAATTGCTTTAATCGACTGATATGTGTTTCAGCATATTGTCCATTTTTTGCATCGACTATTCTTTTTCTACGATCGTGTCGATCACGACCAATTTTATCTCGAAAGACAAGTTCTTTACTCTCTACTCGCCCTTCTATAAGTGCCCAGTACTCACGAGCGATTTCCTTTTTTTCCAACAAACGATTGAGGATGGGTAAGATAAAAGGATTTTTAGCAAAAAGCACTAAACCGCTTGTTTCCATATCCAGACGATGAACGACATAACAGGTTTGGCCAACGTAGGCAGAGACGTGATTGAGAAGGGCGATTTCACCAGGTTGATTTCCGTGAGTTTTCATTCCTTCTGGCTTGTTGACGATAATGAGATGTTGGTCTTGGTAAATCTCTTGAACGAGGTCTGGATTGCCCCGAAGGATTTCTTTTTTGGGATAATCTTCCTCGTCAAAAGTCAACTGGCAAATGTCACCTGGTTTGACCATCTCGTTCCAGTGAACCTCTTCGTGGTTAATTAAGATGTTCTTCTTTATTCTCAAAAAATGACGGATTTTTCTAGGGATGAGGAGTTGTTCCTCTAGGAATTGTTTGACCGTCATTTGAGGCAAGGATTCGGGTAATGTAAATGTGAATTGCATACAGATATTGTAACAAAAAAAGCCCTATTTGGATAGGGAGTAGCTAAATTCTTGAGTTCCCATGGTGAAGATGATAAAATAAACGCATGAAATTAGATAAATTATTTGAGAAGTTTCTTTCTCTCTTTAAAAAAGAAACGAGTGAATCGGCGGAGTCTGATTCTACTAGCATGCGTCGTTCACGGAGCGATAGAAAAAAATTGTCCCAAGTAGGTCCAATTCGGAAATTTTGGCGTCGTTATCATCTGACAAAGATCGTCATCATTTTAGGGTTAAGTGCAGGTTTGCTAGTAGGAACCTACCTATTTGCGATAGCCAAGTCGACCAATGTCAATGACTTGCAAAATGCCTTGAAAACGCGAACTCTGATTTTTGACCGCGAAGAAAAAGAGGCAGGAGCCCTATCAGGCCAAAAGGGAACCTATGTTGAACTGACAGATATCAGTAAAGACTTGCAAAATGCTGTCGTCGCGACAGAGGACCGTTCCTTTTATAAAAATGATGGGATTAACTACGGTCGTTTCTTTCTAGCTATCCTTACAGCGGGTCGTTCTGGAGGGGGATCCACCATCACTCAACAGTTGGCGAAAAATGCCTATCTTTCCCAGGACCAGACCGTTGAACGGAAGGCCAAGGAGTTTTTCCTTGCCTTAGAGTTGACCAAGAAATACAGCAAGGAGCAAATCCTTACTATGTACCTCAATAATGCCTACTTCGGAAATGGGGTGTGGGGTGTTGAAGATGCGAGTAAGAAATATTTCGGTGTATCGGCTTCACAACTAACGCTTGATCAGGCGGCAACTCTAGCAGGGATGCTCAAGGGGCCAGAATTGTATAATCCACTAAATTCTGTTGAGACTTCGACCAACCGCAGGGATACTGTTTTGCAAAATATGGTTGCGGCGGGTTATATTGATAAAAATCAAGAAACCGAAGCGGCTGGAGTAGATATGGCTTCTCAACTGCAAGATAAGTATGAAGGCAAGGTTTCAGATTATCGTTACCCGTCCTATTTTGATGCAGTTGTCAACGAAGCAGTTTCCAAGTATAATCTCACAGAGGAAGAGATTGTCAACAACGGCTATCGCATCTATACAGAGCTTGACCAAAACTACCAAGCAAACATGCAGGTTATTTACGAAAACACTTCGCTATTTCCAACAGCAGAAGACGGAACGCATGCCGAATCAGGTAGTGTCGCTCTAGAACCCAAGACCGGTGGAGTGCGTGGAGTTGTTGGTCGTGTAGCTGGTGATGACAAACCAGGTTTCCGTAATTTTAACTATGCCACTCAGTCTAAGCGTAGCCCAGGCTCAACCATTAAACCTTTAGTCGTTTATACACCCGCAGTAGAAGCAGGATGGGCCTTGAACAAGCAATTGGATAATCATACGATGCAGTACAACAGTTATCAAGTAGACAACTATGCAGGTATTAAGACATCTCCAGAAGTACCTATGTATCAGGCCTTGGCGGAATCACTCAACCTACCTGCTGTTGCGACTGTAAACGAATTAGGTATTGACAAAGCTTTTGATGCTGGGGAGAGATTTGGTCTGAATATGGAAAATGTTGATCGAGTTCTTGGAGTTGCTCTTGGTGGAGGTGTGGAGACGAATCCTCTCCAGATGGCGCAAGCCTATGCAGTCTTTGCTAATGGAGGTCTGATGCCTGAAGCGCATTTTATCACTCGTATTGAAAATGCCAGTGGTCAGCTCATCAAGAGTCATAAAAATTCTCAAAAACGAGTGATTGATAAGTCTGTAGCTGATAAAATGACCAGTATGATGCTAGGGACATTTACCAATGGTACAGGAATTAGTTCGTCACCAGCGGATTACGTTATGGCTGGTAAAACGGGTACGACTGAAGCTGTTTTCAACCCAGAATATACCAGTGACCAGTGGGTGATTGGTTATACTCCAGATGTGGTAATTACCCACTGGCTCGGCTTCCCGACGACGGATGAGAACCATTATCTAGCAGGTTCGACCTCAAATGGAGCAGCCCATGTCTTTAGAAGTATGGCTAATACCATTTTGCCATACACTCCAGGTAGCACTTTTACAGTTGAGAATGCTTATAAACAAAATGGGATTGAACCTGAAAATACGAAAAAGCAGGTTGTTGAAAATGAAACGAACCAGTCCGAGGATCCGCTAGAAGATATTCGTAGCCGAGCTCAAAATCTTGTAGACGAAGCGGGACGTGCGATTTCGGATGCAAAGATAAAAGAAAAAGCCCAGACAATCTGGGACTCTTTCGTCAATCTCTTTCGTTAAGAGGCTTGTCAAAGCCTAGGTTTCTTGTTATAATAGATAAGATGGAGGCGTTATGGCACTAAAAAAAGCAAGCCTAGCTTGTGCAGTTTGCGGTTCAAGGAATTACTCAATCAAAATTAGTGGGAACCCCAAGCCAACACGACTAGAAGTAAATAAATTTTGTAAACATTGTGGAAAATATACGACACATAGAGAAACGAGATAGGAGAGAACGATGGGTTTTATTAAGGATATTTTTAAACTTCTTAAAGAAACAACTTGGCCAACTCGCAAAGAAAGCTGGAGAGATTTTCGCTCTATTATGGAATACACAGCCTTCTTTGTGGTCATCATTTACATTTTTGACCAGTTGATTGTTTCAGGTTTGATTCGATTTATTAACATTTTTTAGAAGAAAAGTGGAGAACTTCTGCTAGCTTTCTTCTATATATGTATGAAAGGAAATATCATGGATAGTTTTGACAAGGGATGGTTTGTTCTACAAACTTATTCTGGCTATGAAAATAAGGTAAAAGAAAATCTATTGCAACGTGCACAAACATATAACATGTTGGATAATATTCTACGCGTTGAGATTCCAACACAAACCGTGCAAGTTGAGAAAAATGGAAAGAAAAAGGAAGTTGAAGAGAATCGCTTTCCAGGTTATGTCCTTGTAGAAATGGTCATGACCGATGAAGCATGGTTCGTCGTTCGAAACACACCTAACGTAACAGGATTCGTCGGCTCACACGGTAACAGATCAAAACCAACTCCACTATTGGAACAAGAAATCCGTGATATTCTGGTTTCAATGGGACAAACTGTTCAAGAGTTCGATATTGATGTTGAAGTTGGCCAGACAGTCCGCATCATTGATGGCGCTTTTGCAGACTACACAGGTAAAATTACCGAAATTGATAACAATAAAGTGAAGATGATTATCTCTATGTTTGGTAATGATACGATTGCAGAAGTGAATCTCAACCAAATTGCAGAACTATAACCCCAGAGAGGCTTTGCCTCTCTTTTTATGTGCCGTTGAGGGAGGAAGAAGTATAGAATAGAGGAAATAGACCCAGGGGCTCGCGCATTTTGCTAAACTAATGGCAGAAAGGAGAGGTCTATGAATCTAAAAGACTTATATGAAGAAAGTAAGGGAATCGTCCATAAGTGTCGCAAAGATTATCATTTGCATCTGTGGGAGAAAGAGGACTGGGACCAGGAAGGCATGTTATGTCTGTATGAGCTGGTGAGTCGCAACCCAGAGTTACTAGAGGGCGAGCGCCATCAACTATATGTCTGCTTTAAAACAAAATTTAGAAATCGTATTCTAGATTACATCCGTAAACAGGAAAGCCACAAGCGCCGTTTTGACAAAGAACCCTATGAAGAGGTGAGTGAGATTAGCCATCGTTTAGGAGAAAAAGGACTCAGGATGGACGATTATTATCTCTTTCACGAACTTCTAAAGAATTACAAATCAAAGCAGAGTATGGAAAAACAAGAATTAATAGATCGTCTAATGGGAGGAGAAGTCTTTAGAGGACGTAAAGCTCTCCTGAGAGAACTTTCCCTAATCTTTTCAGAATTTCGGTAAAGAGGT
>NZ_KQ969525.1 GCF_001578935.1 Streptococcus oralis
AAAAAAGTTCTTGACAAAGGTAAAAAAGTAGGTATAATAGAAAGAGTTGAAAAGCTCAAGGTCCGTTGGTCAAGGGGTTAAGACACCGCCTTTTCACGGCGGTAACACGGGTTCGAATCCCGTACGGACTATGGTGTATTGCGGTTAAAAAAACTTGAAAAAAGTTTAAAAAATCTGTTGACAGAGACAGATGGCTGTGATATACTAATATAGTTGTCGCTTGAGAGAATAAGTGACAAAGACCTTTGAAAACTGAACAAGACGAACCAATGTGCAGGGCACTATAACAGATGTTATAGTACTGAACAATGAAAAAACAATAAATCTGTCAGTGACAGAAATGAGTGAGAACTCAAACTTTTAATGAGAGTTTGATCCTGGCTCAGGACGAACGCTGGCGGCGTGCCTAATACATGCAAGTAGAACGCTGAAGAGAGGAGCTTGCTCTTCTTGGATGAGTTGCGAACGGGTGAGTAACGCGTAGGTAACCTGCCTGGTAGCGGGGGATAACTATTGGAAACGATAGCTAATACCGCATAATAGTAGATGTTGCATGACATTTGCTTAAAAGGTGCAATTGCATCACTACCAGATGGACCTGCGTTGTATTAGCTAGTTGGTGAGGTAACGGCTCACCAAGGCGACGATACATAGCCGACCTGAGAGGGTGATCGGCCACACTGGGACTGAGACACGGCCCAGACTCCTACGGGAGGCAGCAGTAGGGAATCTTCGGCAATGGACGGAAGTCTGACCGAGCAACGCCGCGTGAGTGAAGAAGGTTTTCGGATCGTAAAGCTCTGTTGTAAGAGAAGAACGAGTGTGAGAGTGGAAAGTTCACACTGTGACGGTATCTTACCAGAAAGGGACGGCTAACTACGTGCCAGCAGCCGCGGTAATACGTAGGTCCCGAGCGTTGTCCGGATTTATTGGGCGTAAAGCGAGCGCAGGCGGTTAGATAAGTCTGAAGTTAAAGGCTGTGGCTTAACCATAGTACGCTTTGGAAACTGTTTAACTTGAGTGCAAGAGGGGAGAGTGGAATTCCATGTGTAGCGGTGAAATGCGTAGATATATGGAGGAACACCGGTGGCGAAAGCGGCTCTCTGGCTTGTAACTGACGCTGAGGCTCGAAAGCGTGGGGAGCAAACAGGATTAGATACCCTGGTAGTCCACGCCGTAAACGATGAGTGCTAGGTGTTAGACCCTTTCCGGGGTTTAGTGCCGCAGCTAACGCATTAAGCACTCCGCCTGGGGAGTACGACCGCAAGGTTGAAACTCAAAGGAATTGACGGGGGCCCGCACAAGCGGTGGAGCATGTGGTTTAATTCGAAGCAACGCGAAGAACCTTACCAGGTCTTGACATCCCTCTGACCGCTCTAGAGATAGAGTTTTCCTTCGGGACAGAGGTGACAGGTGGTGCATGGTTGTCGTCAGCTCGTGTCGTGAGATGTTGGGTTAAGTCCCGCAACGAGCGCAACCCCTATTGTTAGTTGCCATCATTCAGTTGGGCACTCTAGCGAGACTGCCGGTAATAAACCGGAGGAAGGTGGGGATGACGTCAAATCATCATGCCCCTTATGACCTGGGCTACACACGTGCTACAATGGCTGGTACAACGAGTCGCAAGCCGGTGACGGCAAGCTAATCTCTTAAAGCCAGTCTCAGTTCGGATTGTAGGCTGCAACTCGCCTACATGAAGTCGGAATCGCTAGTAATCGCGGATCAGCACGCCGCGGTGAATACGTTCCCGGGCCTTGTACACACCGCCCGTCACACCACGAGAGTTTGTAACACCCGAAGTCGGTGAGGTAACCATTTGGAGCCAGCCGCCTAAGGTGGGATAGATGATTGGGGTGAAGTCGTAACAAGGTAGCCGTATCGGAAGGTGCGGCTGGATCACCTCCTTTCTAAGGATAAGGAACTGCACATTGGTCTTGTTTAGTCTTGAGAGGTCTTGTGGGGCCTTAGCTCAGCTGGGAGAGCGCCTGCTTTGCACGCAGGAGGTCAGCGGTTCGATCCCGCTAGGCTCCATTGGTGAGAGATCACCAAGTAATGCACATTGAAAATTGAATATCTATATCAAATAGTAACAAGAAAATAAACCGAAACGCTGTAGTATTAAAAGAGTTTATGACTGAAAGGTCAAAAATAAGGTTAAGTTAATAAGGGCGCACGGTGGATGCCTTGGCACTAGGAGCCGAAGAAGGACGTGACAAACGACGATATGCCTTGGGTAGCTGTAAGTAAGCGATGATCCAGGGATTTCCGAATGGGGGAACCCAACAGGTACTACCTGTTACCCGCATCTGTTAAGGATGTGAGGAGGAAGACGCAGTGAACTGAAACATCTAAGTAGCTGCAGGAAGAGAAAGCAAAAGCGATTGCCTTAGTAGCGGCGAGCGAAACGGCAGAAGGGCAAACCGAGGAGTTTACTCTTCGGGGTTGTAGGACTGCAATGTGGACTCAAAGATTATAGAAGAATGATTTGGGAAGATCAGCCAAAGAGAGTAACAGCCTCGTATTTAAAATAATCTTTGTACCTAGCAGTATCCTGAGTACGGCGGGACACGTGAAATCCCGTCGGAATCTGGGAGGACCATCTCCCAACCCTAAATACTCCCTAGTGACCGATAGTGAACCAGTACCGTGAGGGAAAGGTGAAAAGCACCCCGGGAGGGGAGTGAAATAGAACCTGAAACCGTGTGCCTACAACAAGTTCGAGCCCGTTAATGGGTGAGAGCGTGCCTTTTGTAGAATGAACCGGCGAGTTACGATATGATGCGAGGTTAAGTTGAAGAGACGGAGCCGCAGGGAAACCGAGTCTGAATAGGGCGCTTTAGTATCATGTCGTAGACCCGAAACCATGTGACCTACCCATGAGCAGGTTGAAGGTGCGGTAAGACGCACTGGAGGACCGAACCAGGGCACGTTGAAAAGTGCTTGGATGACTTGTGGGTAGCGGAGAAATTCCAAACGAACTTGGAGATAGCTGGTTCTCTCCGAAATAGCTTTAGGGCTAGCGTCGACATAAAGATTCTTGGAGGTAGAGCACTGTTTGGGTGAGGGGTCCATCCCGGATTACCAATCTCAGATAAACTCCGAATGCCAATGAATTATGGTCGGCAGTCAGACTGCGAGTGCTAAGATCCGTAGTCGAAAGGGAAACAGCCCAGACCACCAGCTAAGGTCCCAAAATAATTGTTAAGTGGAAAAGGATGTGGGGTTGCACAGACAACTAGGATGTTAGCTTAGAAGCAGCTATTCATTCAAAGAGTGCGTAATAGCTCACTAGTCGAGTGACCCTGCGCCGAAAATGTACCGGGGCTAAAACAATTTACCGAAGCTGTGGATACCTTTATAGGTATGGTAGGAGAGCGTTCTATGTGTGAAGAAGGTATACCGTGAGGAGTGCTGGAACGCATAGAAGTGAGAATGCCGGTATGAGTAGCGAAAGACAGGTGAGAATCCTGTCCACCGTAAGACTAAGGTTTCCAGGGGAAGGCTCGTCCGCCCTGGGTTAGTCGGGACCTAAGGAGAGACCGAAAGGTGTATCCGATGGACAACAGGTTGATATTCCTGTACTAGAGTATGTAGTGATGGAGGGACGCAGTAGGCTAACTAAAGCAGACGAATGGAAGTGTCTGTCTAAGCAGTGAGGTGTGATATGAGTCAAATGCTTATATCTATAACATTGAGCTGTGATGGGGAGCGAAGTTTAGTAGCGAAGTTAGTGACGTCACACTGCCAAGAAAAGCTTCTAGCGTTTAAACATACTCTACCCGTACCGCAAACCGACACAGGTAGTCGAGGCGAGTAGCCTCAGGTGAGCGAGAGAACTCTCGTTAAGGAACTCGGCAAAATGACCCCGTAACTTCGGGAGAAGGGGTGCTGACTTTAGGTCAGCCGCAGTGAATAGGCCCAAGCAACTGTTTATCAAAAACACAGCTCTCTGCTAAATCGTAAGATGATGTATAGGGGGTGACGCCTGCCCGGTGCTGGAAGGTTAAGAGGAGTGCTTAGGAGTAATCCGAAGGTATGAATTGAAGCCCCAGTAAACGGCGGCCGTAACTATAACGGTCCTAAGGTAGCGAAATTCCTTGTCGGGTAAGTTCCGACCCGCACGAAAGGCGTAATGATTTGGGCACTGTCTCAACGAGAGACTCGGTGAAATTTTAGTACCTGTGAAGATGCAGGTTACCCGCGACAGGACGGAAAGACCCCATGGAGCTTTACTGCAGTTTGATATTGAGTGTCTGTACCACATGTACAGGATAGGTAGGAGTCTACGAGATCGGGACGCCAGTTTCGAAGGAGACGTTGTTGGGATACTACCCTTGTGTTATGGCCACTCTAACCCGGATAGGTTATCCCTATCGGAGACAGTGTCTGACGGGCAGTTTGACTGGGGCGGTCGCCTCCTAAAAGGTAACGGAGGCGCCCAAAGGTTCCCTCAGAATGGTTGGAAATCATTCGCAGAGTGTAAAGGTATAAGGGAGCTTGACTGCGAGAGCTACAACTCGAGCAGGGACGAAAGTCGGGCTTAGTGATCCGGTGGTTCCGTATGGAAGGGCCATCGCTCAACGGATAAAAGCTACCCTGGGGATAACAGGCTTATCTCCCCCAAGAGTTCACATCGACGGGGAGGTTTGGCACCTCGATGTCGGCTCGTCGCATCCTGGGGCTGTAGTCGGTCCCAAGGGTTGGGCTGTTCGCCCATTAAAGCGGCACGCGAGCTGGGTTCAGAACGTCGTGAGACAGTTCGGTCCCTATCCGTCGCGGGCGTAGGAAATTTGAGAGGATCTGCTCCTAGTACGAGAGGACCAGAGTGGACTTACCGCTGGTGTACCAGTTGTCTTGCCAAAGGCATCGCTGGGTAGCTATGTAGGGAAGGGATAAACGCTGAAAGCATCTAAGTGTGAAACCCACCTCAAGATGAGATTTCCCATGATTTTATATCAGTAAGAGCCCTGAGAGATGATCAGGTAGATAGGTTAGAAGTGGAAGTGTGGCGACACATGTAGCGGACTAATACTAATAGCTCGAGGACTTATCCAAAGTAACTGAGGATACGAAGTGTGAGGTTTACTTGGTATTTGATAGATATTCAATTTTGAGTAGGTATTACTCAGAGTTAAGTGACGATAGCCTAGGAGATACACCTGTACCCATGCCGAACACAGCAGTTAAGCCCTAGAACGCCGGAAGTAGTTGGGGGTTGCCCCCTGTGAGATATGGAA
>NZ_KQ969526.1 GCF_001578935.1 Streptococcus oralis
TGTACTGACCCCAAAAAGTTAGACAAATAATTTAAGTAAAGGATTTAGTTCTGTACTTCACAGGACTAAGTCCTTTTAGTTTGATCTTAATTCGTTTATTGTTGTAGTAATCAATGTAGTCTACAATAGCTTGTTCCAATTGCTCAAGTGAGTGAAACGTCTTCTCATAACCATAAAACATCTCAGACTTAAGAATTCCAAAGAAGGATTCCATCATACCGTTGTCTGGACTATTGCCTTTACGTGACATAGAGGGTTGGATTCCTTTCTCCTCTAAAAAATGACGATAGAAATCATGTTGATATTGCCATCCTTGGTCACTGTGGAGAATTGTATTTTCGTAATGGTCCTCTGTAAAAGCTTGTTCTAGCATGGCTTTTACTTGTACTAAATTCGGCGACGTAGAAAGATTATAAGCAACGATTTCACTGTTAAAACCATCTAATACTGGTGATAAGTAGAGTTTTTGAGTGCTTGCTGGAATGGCAAATTCTGTCACATCTGTATAGCACTTTTCCATTGGTTTTGAAGCTTCAAACTGGCGTTGAATAAGGTTATCGGCTTTCATACCAACCTCTCCTTGGTATGAAGAATACTGCCGTTTACGACGAATTCTAGCACTTAAACCAAGAACCTTCATCAGGCGTTGGACTCTTTTGTGATTAACCACATAACCACGATTTCTTAATTCTAAATGTATCCGACGATAACCATAATTTCCCTTGTGTTCGGTAAAAATAGATTGGATTTCAGCTTTAAGCCCTTGATCCTTATCTGGTTTGTCTAACTGTTTCAAGTGATAATAGTAGGTCGAACGAGCGAGTTTAATGGTTTTTAGAAGAATATCTAACGAAAACTCAGTGATTAATTCTTGAACAATTTCTGTCTTTCTTCTTTCTCTTTTTCCTCCTTCAATCGGAGTTCTCTCAACTTTTTTAGAACAGCATTCTCCGCTCTCAGGTATTCATTTTCTGCTTGAAGACGCTCTAACTCAGTCATTTCTTCCCAAGTTTTCTTACGTTTACGTCCCATTTTAGGTACTCTCCCTCTTGTTTTCTCAACAATAGTATACCCATTTTTCTTGTATTGTGCCAGCCAATTTGGAAGCATCCCTTGGTTTGGGAGCGCATAATCAAGGCTTACACTTCTTTGTGAACGACCTTCAAGCAGAACTTTATCAATGATCTCTTGTTTTAGTTCGGGAGAGTAATAATGATTCTTCCTTTTTCTAACGACCTCTATTCCATAACGTTCAATCAATCTCATCATGTATCTTAGTACAGAGACATCTACACCAAATTTTTTTGAAAGTTGGTTGAAGCTTTGACCTTGCTTTCTAAGTTCATAGATCTGAACCTTATCCTCATATGTTAATTTCATAATAAAAACACCCCAAAAGTTAGATTTTTCTGTCTAACTTTTGGGGGGCAGTT
>NZ_KQ969527.1 GCF_001578935.1 Streptococcus oralis
TTTAAGCGGCCAGTTTTCTGTAATCTACAGGAGACAGGTCGTTTAATCTTTGTTGAACTCTAGTTTTATTATAAAATATGATGTAATTTTTGACAATTTCTGTTATACTATCTTTAGTCAAGTTTCTCCACTTATGGAGATAGAAGGTTTCAGACTTGAGAACAGAATGGAACCATTCGATACAGGCATTATCTGCTGGTGTTCCTTTTCGGGACATGGAGCGGGTGATGCCTTTTTCTGTACAAGCTTGATAGTAGGCTTTTGAAGTATAAACAGATCCCTGGTCGCTGTGTAAAAGTAGCCCTTGAGGTAGCTCAAGTTGATTAAGTGTGTCGAGCACAAAGTCTGTATCTTGGCACTCGGAGATGGTATAAGCTACTATTTCACGATTATAGAGATCCATGATCGAAGATAGATAAAGTCTACAGTTTCCAAAATAGAGATAGGTGATGTCTGTGACAAGCTTCTCCATAGGCTTGTCTGCCTGAAAATCACGATCCAGCTTATTGTCTGTTACATGGTAAGGCATCCCTAATTTAGGTCCCTTCTTGGGACGGACACGGCAAAGGCATCCCTTTTCCTTCATAATACGATAGACCTTCTTGCGATTAACGACGAGGTTATAAACTTTCTTTAGTAAGCGAGTGATGGTTCGATAGCCGTAAATAAAGCGATTTGCCATACAGAGTTGTTCGATTTTATCTGCTACTTCGTCTCTTTTCTGAGAATTCTTACACTCCTGTTTCCAGCGATAAAAGGTGGAGCGTTTGACTCCGAAACACTCTAAAATAATAGATACAGGGCACGTTTTCTTATACTCTTCCACTAGCTTGATAAGACTTACTTTGTCGA
>NZ_KQ969528.1 GCF_001578935.1 Streptococcus oralis
AGGTCCCGTAGTGTAGCGGTTATCACGTCGCCCTGTCACGGCGAAGATCGCGGGTTCGATTCCCGTCGGGACCGTTTAAGATAACGGAAGTTATTTTAGACTCGTTAGCTCAGTTGGTAGAGCAATTGACTTTTAATCAATGGGTCACTGGTTCGAGCCCAGTACGGGTCATATTTGCGGGTTTGGCGGAATTGGCAGACGCACCAGATTTAGGATCTGGCGCTTAACGGCGTGGGGGTTCAAGTCCCTTAACCCGCATAATAGAAAGTAGCCGGCTTAGCTCAGTTGGTAGAGCATCTGATTTGTAATCAGAGGGTCGCGTGTTCAAGTCATGTAGCCGGCATTTTTTTATATAGAATAAGAGGTCGATGCGAACGTAGTTCAGTGGTAGAACACCACCTTGCCAAGGTGGGGGTCGCGGGTTCGAATCCCGTCGTTCGCTTAGAGAGGCCGGGGTGGCGGAACTGGCAGACGCACAGGACTTAAAATCCTGCGATTGGTAACGATCGTACCGGTTCGATTCCGGTCCTCGGCATATAATGATGAGCACCCTTAGCTCAACTGGATAGAGTACCTGACTACGAATCAGGCGGTTAGAGGTTCGACTCCTCTAGGGTGCATTTTTTTATTTAACGCGGGAAGTAGCTCAGCTTGGTAGAGTACTTGGTTTGGGACCAAGGTGTCGCAGGTTCGAATCCTGTCTTCCCGATT
>NZ_KQ969529.1 GCF_001578935.1 Streptococcus oralis
TGGATATGTTTAGTCCCTACTATGCCTTAGCTAAACAGCTTTTTCCATGTGCTAAAATCGTTCTAGATCGTTTTCACCCTTCGTTATTATATTTCTAAACTCAGGCTAAAACAGTCCACTGGACTGTTTTACTCCAACATCTCAGCCGTGCTATGAGTCGTGTTCGTGTCCAAATCATGAATCAATTTGAGCGAAAATCCCATGAATACAAGGCTATCAAACGTTACTGGAAACTCATTCAACAGGATAGTCGTAAACTCAGCGATAAACGATTTTATCGCCCTACTTTTCGTATGCACTTGACGAATAAAGAAATTCTAGACAAGCTTTTGAGCTATTCAGAAGACTTGAAACACCAATACAAGCTCTACCAGCTCTTGCTTTTTCACTTTCAGAACAAGGAACCGGAGAAATTCTTCGGACTTATTGAGGATAATCTAAAGCAGGTTCATCCTCTTTTTCAGACTGTCTTTAAAACCTTTCTCAAGGACAAGGAGAAAATCGTCAACGCTCTTCAGTTATCTTATTCCAACGCAAAATTAGAAGCGACCAATAATCTCATTAAACTCATCAAACGAAATGCCTTTGGTTTTCGGAACTTTGAAAACTTCAAAAAA
>NZ_KQ969530.1 GCF_001578935.1 Streptococcus oralis
CGTCTAGCAAACTCAGAATTCACACTGTAAACTGCAGTATCTCTATTTAAATTATTAAGCTGTTTATCTGTATAACTAAATGACATTATTGTTCTCCTTCATCATTATTAGAATAAGTTATCCTAATTTTTGAAGCAGTTTTACCTTTATTTTCATTTAAAAATTGTCTATCTTTTACTCTATTCTCCCATTCCAATGAAGCATCTGTTATTTCTTCAGTGTCTAGAGAATATCCAACACCATACTTAATTTTTTCTTCATGTTTAAATTTGATTTCTACATCACAAGACCACGAACCCGGAGGGTTTGTGTATTCTGGATTAGAAATCTTAATCTCCTCAATCCCTTGGTAGGAATTCTTTAGCGCATTAACCAAACTAACTTCATATTCTCTATTTCGACGTTCTTCTTGAGATTTCCCTAACATACTAAACATAAAAACACCTCCTAATGTGATGAATACGAATAGTAAAACTATGAATAAGGCACTGCACCCCCAAAGTGGGACAGAAGAAAACACG
>NZ_KQ969531.1 GCF_001578935.1 Streptococcus oralis
TTGGGAACAGCGTAAGTTGTCTGAGGTTACAGATTATAAAAATGGTAAAGGATATGAGGATAGACAATCTGATTCCGGTAGTTACGAATTAATTAATTTAAATTCAATTAGTATAGATGGTGGATTAAAGCGTTCTGGTAAGTTTGTTGATAAGGCTGATGAGACCCTTGAAAAAGGAGATTTAGTCATGATACTAAGTGATGTAGGCAATGGAAATCTACTTGGAAGAGTTGCTATTATACCTGAAAGTAATAAATTTGTCCTGAATCAGCGGGTTGCATTGTTAAGACCAAAACTTAATTCAAATTCACAGTTCCTATACTCATATATAAACGCAAATCAATATTACTTTAAATCTCAAGGAGCAGGGATGTCCCAGTTAAATATTTCCAAATCATCCGTAGAAAATTTTAGCAGTTACATACCCACCCTTCCCGAGCAGGAACGGATCGGCAACTTCTTCCAAACCCTAGACGCGACCATCGCTAGTCATCAGCGTAAGTTT
>NZ_KQ969532.1 GCF_001578935.1 Streptococcus oralis
GCCATCTGTGATGAAATCACTAGGTTAGAGAACCTAAAGAATGAAGAAAACGGTATTATTGGCTGGTGTCAAAGTCAGATTAACAATCTGGGAAATTTCATCGAGAAGCTATTGCATTAGAAGGAGGGGAAAGGTCATGTATGGAACGATTCAATTATCCGAGGTTCTGTTTAACTCACACATCGGTAGTCTATCCAAGGCCAAGGCTAGTTTGGCAGGAGTTGGGAAACCAAGTTTTAATACGACAGCCACATCGAAAGGATTGGACTTGTATCAGGAACAATTCAATGAACTTCACTCGCTGGTGAAGACCTATGCGACCTTGCTGGAGACAGATATCGCCTTGATGGCAGGCACAGGGAAAGAGTTGGCCCGTACAGATACGGTATTGGGACAAAACCTGTTTCCTGGCTTGCAGTAGGGAGGTGCTATGAGTTAC
>NZ_KQ969533.1 GCF_001578935.1 Streptococcus oralis
TACCAATGTTCAAGCAGGAGCCTATAGTACTGGAACAGCTTCGACCGGATTTGCCAAACGAGTGGAGGAACTGGTCAAGATTTCTGAGAAGGTCCAGAAACTCATCAAGGAAAAGGATACGGACGGTGTTGTTTCCTATACTTATCACGATGAAACCAGCACTGCACAAACTCTGCAAGCTAAACTCTCTACCTTAGAGCGGTATGCCGAGAATGTGAACACCTACATCAATAAGAAAATCGACCGCCCCTTCTATGAGGCTATGGACAAGGTAGGAGCCAAGCTCGAAGCCCTTAACATTCAAAAGTATAAAACGACTAACAAGATTGGCTATAAGCGGATCGAGCCTGTGAATGATCCCTATGGCCATCCTGTCGGTACCAAGGAAGTCACCCCACCTGAGATAAGG
>NZ_KQ969534.1 GCF_001578935.1 Streptococcus oralis
GGACTATAACTTTCTGCTCAATCAGATCAAGAACTTGGATAGCTCTATCACTCAGTATGAAAGCAACCATGCGAGTCAGGATTTGGTCGCCTTTAAGGAACTTCTAGCTGCGACCAAGGCCTTGATAACAGAACATGCAGGGAAGACACGTACGGTGGGAAGCTACCAGTCAGGAGATTTTGCCAAACTCAAGTCTGTTCAACGCTTCGCGATAGCCTACAAACAGGCGACCCAGCAGATGGAGAGTCGCGTTGAGCGAGTGAAAGCCGCCCAGGAGCGGGACAAGGCTCGTTTTGAAGCTTTGGCTGCGGAGGATCGTGCCAAGAAGGGTTGGATAGACCTGGGTCTTGGTGTACTGACAGCTGCGATAGGGATTCTTGCGATTGTAGGAACCATGGGTTCTGCGA
>NZ_KQ969535.1 GCF_001578935.1 Streptococcus oralis
GCAAACTGGGTCAAGCCCTTGACAACGCTCTGGGTCTGCCCTATGGGAATCATGATAGCGCTCGCTGTCGTAAAGATATTTCCAACATCATGATACAGCTTGTCATTCCCCATGAAAAGCGTATCTCTGATGGGATTTCCTGCTTTAGTCTGAATATCCCCTGCATTCCCAAGTTTGATATCCTGATCAGCCTCATACATATTAGACGCCCCATAGGCTGTTGTCCCAAGACCCACGATACCGCCTGCAACAACTA
Source organism: Streptococcus oralis (assembly GCF_001578935.1). GTDB lineage: Bacteria > Bacillota > Bacilli > Lactobacillales > Streptococcaceae > Streptococcus > Streptococcus oralis_R. Next base: position 257 of record NZ_KQ969535.1, read on the forward strand.
AAGGAGTCGCAGAGCCCAATGTAACTACGATGGCTGTCACTCCGACAATGATAGTCAATGCGCTAACAGCCATGTCTTTCCAACCCTTATCTGATCGAGCCAAGGCTTCAAAACGGACTTTGTCTCGCTCCTGAGCTGCTTGTACA
>NZ_KQ969536.1 GCF_001578935.1 Streptococcus oralis
ATGACTTCCAAAAACCTTCTAAGATTCCTTACCTTGAAACAACTGGTATGCCTACCAGAATTCTTCTGAAAAAGCGTCGTTTCAAGTGCTATCAGTGTTCGAAAATGATGGTCGCTGAGACTTCTATCGTCAAGAAAAATCATCAAATTCCTCGTATTATCAATCAAAAAATTGCGCAAAAGTTGATTGAAAAGACTTCTATGACTGATATTGCCCGTCAGATGGCCATTTCAACTTCAACTGTCATTCGTAAGCTCGATGGCTTCTGTTTTAAACATGATTTTTCTCGTCTTCCAGAGATTATGTCTTGGGACGTTGAAACAGTTAGGGGAGTGACTGTTTCAATCGGGAGATGAAGATGAGTTTCATTGCACAAGATTTTGAAAAGCTC
>NZ_KQ969537.1 GCF_001578935.1 Streptococcus oralis
ATGGGGTTATTACCATTCAAGGTGTTGGAATGGATGGCTTAAAAGCGCCACAAAATGCCCTTGATATGGGAAATTCTGGCACTTCGATTCGCCTGATCTCAGGTGTACTTGCTGGTGCAGACTTCGAAGTAAAGATGTTTGGAGACGATAGTCTTTCTAAACGTCCTATGGATCGTGTGACGATTCCATTGAAAAAAATGGGTGTTAGCATTTCGGGGCAAACTAAGCGAGACCTGCCCCCTCTTCACCTAAAAGGGACGAAAAACCTTACACCTATTCACTATGAGTTGCCAATCGCCTCTGCTCAAGTCAAGTCAGCCTTGATGTTTGCAGCCTTGCAGGCTCAGGGGGAGTCTGTGATTATCGAGAAAGAA
>NZ_KQ969538.1 GCF_001578935.1 Streptococcus oralis
CTCACCGCTGTTAAGACTAGTATCAAAACAGCAGTGAAGGAAGGCTTGGAACAAGGAGTTAGGAACCTAGATAGTTTCAAAGGTATCTTGAAGAATGCTAAGGGCTTGGGGGATAATGTCCTTTCCCAAATTAAAACCTATGGCAAACAGCTTGACAATCTCCGACCAAGTAAGATTCTATCGAATTCAGCAGACGCTCTAAGCGATGGTTTACGCCATGCGGATAATGTTCTAAGTGAAGCAGCTCAGAGATTTAGTTTGAACTCCCTAGAACAACTACAACCAGTGACAGGCACTATTCCATTTGAAGGAGGGAAGTTATCTCATTTAGCAGATAATCTCAGTGCTTTTGCGAAA
>NZ_KQ969539.1 GCF_001578935.1 Streptococcus oralis
ATAAGTTAAAGAACGAGATTGAGCTCTTAAACACGACCAAGGACAAGATTTCGGACTTGGTGAGCTACGAAGGAAGCAGTCATACCAGTACAGTCATGAACTATAACTTCCTCATGAACCAGCTCAAGAACTTGGATACCTCCATCACTCAGTATGAAAGTAATCATGCGAGTCAGGATTTGGTCGCCTTTAAGGAACTCTTGTCTGCGACCAAGGCCTTGGTCGCAGAGCACGCAGGGAAGACACGTACGGTAGGGACTTATCAGTCAGGAGATTTTGCCAAACTCAAGTCTGTTCAACGCTTTGCGATAGCCTACAAACAGGCGACCCAGCAGATGGAGAGTCGTGTTGAGCG
>NZ_KQ969540.1 GCF_001578935.1 Streptococcus oralis
AAACATAAATCGAATTATGGATCCAGCGTCTGTTTTAGACTTTAGATTGAGACAAAATGATTTTGAATTTTATCCGGATATTGAAATATATGATGAATTTGAAAAAGATAAAATAGTCTTCTTTGAAGCAAATGAATCTGCCCTGATATCAATTGGCTTCGGTTCAGATAATAGTGGCAAGATTTATTATTATGATGAAGAGATATCCAAAAACCTTACAGAATTTTTAGAAAAATTGTCAGAGGACGATACTTTTTATTACAACTTCCTCTAATTACAGTATTTTTCTGATTTCATACAATCTTCTAGTCCAAGAAAATTAAGAAAACTGGGTTTCCACCCAGTTTTT
>NZ_KQ969541.1 GCF_001578935.1 Streptococcus oralis
AAGTACAACAGAGAGCAGATTCTGAAAAATCTGGAAGAAAGCAAGCTTGCGAGGGAGAGTTCGAAGTTTGATAACTACCTTCGCAAAGAGTACACACAACAAGGGAAATATTTCCCAGAGCGGATAACAATGCCAAATGGAAAGCGTGCTTATCTTTCAGCAGATGTCTTTGAGGGGAAACAAGTTCCTGTTCGTTCTAGGGACTTTGTGGATGCACAGGGTAACATTAAATGGCCACCACCAGGAACAGATGGCTTTGTTTTAGATAGTGCCGGTAACCCCATTACACAACCAGCCAATTTAAAAGCTGGACAAGTGATTGACCGTTTTGGATCAAATGGTGG
>NZ_KQ969542.1 GCF_001578935.1 Streptococcus oralis
TAAATAGTCCGTACGGGATTCGAACCCGTGTTACCGCCGTGAAAAGGCGGTGTCTTAACCCCTTGACCAACGGACCATATTCATAAATGGGCACGAGTGGACTCGAACCACCGACCTCACGCTTATCAGGCGTGCGCTCTAACCACCTGAGCTACGCGCCCAAGTTTAAAAAACTTGGTAATTGAACAAAGTTCAAAGCGGGTGACGAGAATCGAACTCGCGACAACAGCTTGGAAGGCTGTAGTTTTACCACTAAACTACACCCGCTAAA
>NZ_KQ969543.1 GCF_001578935.1 Streptococcus oralis
AAAATATGGCGCGAGACGGAATCGAACCGCCGACACATGGAGCTTCAATCCATTGCTCTACCAACTGAGCTACCGAGCCAAATTGCGGGAGCAGGATTTGAACCTACGACCTTCGGGTTATGAGCCCGACGAGCTACCGAGCTGCTCCATCCCGCGTTAATATAAAAAGGAGGATGTGGGATTCGAACCCACGCACGCTTTTACACGCCTGACGGTTTTCAAGACCGTTCCCTTCAGCCGGACTTGGGTAATCCTCCAA
>NZ_KQ969544.1 GCF_001578935.1 Streptococcus oralis
CGATAAGGCAGAAGGCACAGCCGTAGAAAGCTGGACATCAGAAGCTGGTAAGTCTAAAGATCTCAACTTGGCTCCAGGTACTTACACCTTCCATGAGGAAGCCGCTCCAACGGTTACCTCAAAGTAACGGATATCACTTTCCAAGTCAAACATGATGGCACAGTGGAAGTGACAAACGTTGGTGAGAAAGACTCTAAGGGTGAAGAAAACAAAGTCGTAACAAACGGCTCAACAGTAACTGTAACCGATAAAGA
>NZ_KQ969545.1 GCF_001578935.1 Streptococcus oralis
AATATAAAATTTGATGATATCACCTCTGTTCAGGTGGAAAGTCAAAAGACGATAAATGCTTGGGGAGAGTCGGTCGCTAGCCTAAACAAGGCCATGACAGACTTCATCAACAATAAAAATCTCCAAGGTCAGGCCATCTCTAGCATGCGCACCTACCTAGTAGAGGTGCATGGGACTCTCCTTCAGACTCTGGTCAACCTGATGAATGACTACTCAACCAATCTCCTACTATACAAGGACGGTTATT
>NZ_KQ969546.1 GCF_001578935.1 Streptococcus oralis
AATCCGCATCATTGAGTGCAAGTCAGTCTGCTTCAGTGAGTTCGAGTCAATCTGCATCAGCGAGCGCAAGTCAGTCAGCCTCAGTAAGCTCCAGCCAATCAGCGTCTGTAAGCTCAAGTCAGTCTGCTTCGGCAAGTTCGAGTCAATCAGCATCAGTCAGCTCCAGCCAATCCGCTTCAGCGAGTGCGAGCCAGTCCGCCTCAGTCAGCTCAAGCG
>NZ_KQ969547.1 GCF_001578935.1 Streptococcus oralis
ATCGAACAAGATACCAAGCTTAGAGATGATTTTATAAATGGTCTTGTTGCTGATCCAGCTCTCGTACAAAACTTAGAAACTCTGGGAATCATTCCGCGAGGTGACCAATGACAAAAGACGTAGAACTTCATTCATCGACCTGGAAGACGATGAAACAAGCTATAACGGGCCTCACTGAAAATGCCACAGTCTCTAGCAGTGGCTATGGAAATTA
>NZ_KQ969548.1 GCF_001578935.1 Streptococcus oralis
TTCAACGGAGGTGTCAACGGCTCAGATGCAGCAGTGGCCGAAGAGTTACCAGAGTTTAACGGAGGCGTCAATGGTTCAGATGCAGCAGTGGCCGAAGAGTTACCAGAGTTTAACGGAGGAGTCAATGGCTCAGATGTAGCAGTGGCAGAGTTACCAGAGTTTAACGGAGGCGTCAACGGCTCAGATGCAGCAGTAGCCGAAGAGTTACCAGAG
>NZ_KQ969549.1 GCF_001578935.1 Streptococcus oralis
CACAAATGCTCAAGCAGGGAGCTATAGTACTGGAACAACTTCGACTCTATGAGGCTATGGACAAGGTAGGAGCCAAACTTGAAGCCCTTAACATTCAAAAGTATAAAACAACTAACAAGATTGGCTATAAGCGGATCGAGTCTGTGAAAGATCCTTATGGCCATCCTGTCGGTACCAAGGAAGTCACCCCGCCTGAGATAGGG